>NZ_JAPIVP010000001.1 GCF_026239555.1 Pedobacter sp. PF22-3
CGCAAGGTTCTATGACCCGGTGATTGGGAGGTGGAATGTTGTGGATCCGTTGGCGGAAGCCTTTGGTTATGCCTCGCCGTACAATTATGGATTAAATAATCCTGTTCTCATGATTGATCCAAATGGAATGGAAACTAAATCTACTCATACCGATGCTCTTGGTAACGTCTTAGCTATTTATGCTGATGGTGACAACGGAGTATATAAACACAAAAATGCAACCACAAATGCAGAGGTTGACAACCTTTATCAAAATAGTATATCAACTTCAGGGGGGGGCGAAAAAATGGGAGAAACTTGGACTCCTTTCGGTTTCGCAGATTTTGGTGATTACGAAAAGAATGGTGTAAACAATAAAAATCAAGTCAAAGTTGCTGAGGGTGCCAAAATTGATTTTGATTCGAACTTTGCCACTCAATCAGTTCGAGAGATTGTCAAAGCTAATCCATCAGCTTACGAATATGCAAAAAAAGCAGGTACAAAAGGGGATTGGGACATTAAAACCCATACTCCAAATGGGAATGCCTACTATGGGTCATTGCTATGGGATAAGTATGCTTCAGCCAGAGATGCTGGAAATATTGCAGCTGGAATAGTCGCGAAATCATCGAATATCCCAACAATTATTATCGACTATGGCTTTGGCCTTTATAATGAATCGGGAAATAATAAGTTATTATCGGGTATTAGAGGGATTCGGGACTTAATAAATTTAAGTATTGTTCCGCAAGCCACGATCCCAAAGATTCTAACAACAGTGTTTACAGGTGAAGATAAACTGACAAGAGCTGGTATCAATGTTGGGAAGAATATATATAAATAATTTTACTATGAGAAAATTTACAATTCTTCTTCTATTATTCTCCAATTGCTGTTGTATGTTTGAGAAAAAATTTATAACACATTATCGTTTGAACGGTATAGTTGTAAGCCGTTATGATGAAGGAAAAAAAAGTTATTTTTATTATGGGTATTGTAATAGTGTGGTAAATATAACCCAAAAAGCGTCCGTAATGGTAGATTGGCAATTTGACGATTTTTTGCAAGCATCCCTAATTTTTCATAAAGATGGAAGCGTTGAAATGCTAAATGATGGCGGGGGATCTTATAAAAATTTAAAGACAAATAAGATTTATTACAAACATTATGAAAGCCGAGAATATAATAGAATAAAGAAGCCTTACTTACCCCCAAATAGCCTCAATAATCTTTGCCGCTTAAGTGACGATTTAAGTTATGAAATTCGGGAAAATAAGAGATTAAAAAGCGATGTGTCGATAAATAATGAGTTAGAGACCGACAATATGAATTGTAAATAATAACCTTCTTTATATATGGATATGGGCAATCGAAAGTACCGGTAAAAAAATAATGATTATGAAGAAGAAGGTGTTATTAGGTGTTTTGTTCATAGTAGCAATAATAGCTTAATGCTTGGTTTACAGTGAATTATCGTTTAATACTTTAAAAGAATGTGATTTACAAAAGTTGTTTAAAGGATACAGCGGAAGTTTTGATAAATCTTGTAGCAAGGACTTTCTTGGTAGGAGTTCTAAAGGAGAATTGTTCGAGATATACAGATATAACATAAAGGGAGGGGTAATAGATAATGATTTCCCAAAGCTTACGGAATGGGAGAACACAGAAGTTAGCAATGAGACGATTGTTGGTAAATGGAAGAATTGCCCTCTTGATTATCAAACAATGAAACTGTATAAGTTTACATTAACCTCCAACAATCTTGACGATGTGAAATGTTTTAGCTCTTTTAACAAAGAAATATTAAACCCGAAAAACTATTACAGTTTTATTCACTTTAATGATTTGGAGTAGTATTTTTTACTTTACTGCTCCGATAGCCAAGAATTATACTACATAAGAAGAAAAGGATTTTAGCAGAAAGCCACCCCAAAAAGGTTGCTTGTTGTTTTACATTGCGCCTATCTTGGCGGATTTGATGAAGTAGTCTACAGTTGTGAGGAGGCATTCCCTTTCTTTTTCGGGCAGTATGGAAATATCCTGGAAGCGCCTGAGCATTGCCGGGTCTTTAAATAAATTAGCTTCCCCTAAACTGGCGCAAGTCTTAGTGTGTTGGGCAATGTAGTGGAGGACTTGTGCCTAGATATATAATAAATTGAAGTCCAGCAGCAAATGTTGGGCTTCTAATTTTTGCTCCTCCCATCCTCTAGCGAAACTAGTAGAAGGTTTAGTCCTTTGGCCCGCCTACAGGCAGCCAAGGCCCCTGCGGCACGTACTAAAAGCCTGCTTACGGGCACCAAGGTAAAGAACCTGGGCAGCGGCACTTTTCTACTCACCACCAATTATTACGATCTGGAAGGACGCATTATACAAAGCAAAAGCAGTAACCACCTAAACGGTACCGATGTGGTAGACAATACCTGGAACTTTGATGGCAGCCTGAAAGCCAGCACCCGTACCCACACGGTAGGCAGTACGGTGACCACCATTGCCAACCGCTACGAGTACGATCATGTAGGACGCAAGATCGCTACTTTTGAAAACATCAACAACCAGGGAGATGTTGCGCTGAACCACCTGGAATACAACGAGATCGGCCAGTTGAGCAAAAAGAACCTGCACAACGATAGCCAGGCTACAACCTTTGCCTACAACGAGCGTGGCTGGATGAAGAACAGTACCTCCGATCAGTTCAGCATGGAGCTGAAATATAACGATGGTATCTTGCCACAGTTCAATGGCAATATCTCTGGCCAGAATTATACCAATGGTACTGCAAATGCCTTTACTTATAGTTACGACAAGTTAAACAGGCTGACCAATGCTGCTGCTGGCGATAACCTGGGCGAAACCATTAGTTACGATGTAATGGGCAATATTACCACCTTGGCCCGTGGTAATTTTGGAATGAACAATTATACCGGTTACGATGGAAACAAATTAACAGCAATCAGTGGTTTTACCAACGGTACTTATAGCTATGATGTTAACGGCAACCAGAAAACCAATACAGCCAGAGGCATTACCAACATTGATTATAATTATTTGAATCTGCCTGTTTCTATTGCAGGTCCGAATGTTAACTATACTTATAATGCTGCTGGTGAAAAGTTGCAGAAACAAGCAGGTAGCACGTTGAGAAACTATATTGATGGTATTGAATACAAACCAGATGGTACAACAATCGATATTATCCATACAGAAGAAGGTATTGCTAGGAATAGTAATGGCACATACAGTTATGAATACAATTTAAGCGACCATTTAGGCAATGTGAGGGCTACTTTTTATAAAAATCCTAATACCAACCTATTGGAAGTGTTGCAGCGTGACGATTACTATGCGTTTGGCCTGAGAAAAGTTGCAAGTGATGGAACTAATAAATACCTTTATAATGGCAAGGAGTTGCAGGAAGAGTTGGGGCAATATGATTACGGGGCAAGGTTCTATGATCCGGTTATTGGAAGGTGGAATGTGATTGATCCGCTTGTGGAGCTCTATCAGGAAAGTACTTCTCCATACATCTATGTTCTAAATAACCCGATCCTGTTAACTGATCCCGATGGAAGGTTTCCCGATGGACCCGGCGATGATGTTTGGAAAGGGATAAAACAGGGCTTTACAGGATATTTTGGTGGGATAAAACAAGCGGTTCTAAATCCTGTAGAGACCGTAAAGAGCCAGTTTACTCCCGAGGCGCTAAAGGATAACTTTCTCAACACCGCGACAATGGGTGGATACGGTGCAGTAAAAGAAGGATTAGAAATAACTTCTGCTGCATCAAAAGGAGATTTGACCGTTTTGGGTAATGCTATTGGTAGTAAAGCTGCAGAAGGAGTTGTTGTATTGGCGACAGAGGGAGCAGGTCGTGTTTTGAGTTCAGCTAACAAAGCACTCAGTAAGTCATTCAGTGGGGCAATGCAAGATGGTACCAAGGTTTTAGAAAGTAAAAACCCATTTGATTTACAGCCTACTCAAGGATTAACGAAATCCAAAAAAGAGTTCAGTTTATTAAAAGAAGATATTAAGTCAAATGGAATGAAAGAGTCTATTAAATATGTTGAAAACAATGGTTCCAATAGTGTCGTTGATGGTCATCATCGCCTAAGGATAGCGAAAGAGCTAGGGATTAAAACAGTACCTGCCGAAAAGGTTCAACTTCCTTACAAAGGTTATAAATCAGCGAACGATTTAATATACTCAAGGCATTAATGGCGATTTGGCAATATACATTTGAGTTGATACCTAAAGATGATTTAGAGATCATTGGCCGTGGCAATTATAAAGGTGAGGTAGACTATAATAATATTAGGTTTTGGAGAAACGGAGATTACGAAGTGGGGTATTTCGATACACTAACGGGACTCTTATCAAAGGGTAAATCGTGGAGTAATGACATAGTTCTTTATGGAAATGAGGAAAAAACCTGTATAAAGTTCTTAATTGAAGATGATAAAATATCGGAGGTTGTGATTCGAATTGATTTTAGGGAAGACTATTCAAAACTGTTAAGTGAGATAATAGAATTCTGCGGACTACATGCATTACTGCTTTTAGACGAAGAACATAACGTACTCCCATTGAACCAAACTAGTATAATTTCCCTTATCAAGAATTCGATACAGTATATTCATCTGCAGAATCTTATGAAAAATGAAGATAGCTAATATTGAAATAAAGTCTGGTAGCAATATTGAGCTTTGCATTTGCCCCTTCTGGTCTTGGCGTCTCGCTAAGACCAAAATGTAACTTACATATAAAGTCCGGCAGTTTAAAAGTTGCCGGACTTTTTTATTTCTGTATGAGTCCAAGTTTGATTAGCCTGGCTTTAATTGCTCCGTAGGTCCGAGAATGTAGTTTGGCGAGTTGGGTAATCTTGGTGCCCTCGGTAAAGCGTTCTGCAAGCAATTCATCTTCTTGTTCATTCCATGCCAAACCCTGGTTGCCATCTGTCCGTAGTCTTGAGCTATAGATTGAGCGTAAGGAGACCACGGATTCATCAATGTTGAACGCGATTAGGACTGATACTTAAAATACTTACAACTATCTGAACTTACCGGCAACCGCCACAAGGGTAACTGGTACGGCAGTTAATCTGGCGTATACTTATGATGCTGCGGGCAACAAACTGGCTAGAAACAGCAGTGGCACGGTTAGAAATTATATTAATGGTGTTGAATACAAACCAGATGGCACAACAATCGATATTATCCACACTGAAGAAGTGATAGCAAGAAATATACCTGGCGGAAACTATAGCTACGAATATAACCTGAGCGATAATCTGGGCAACGTTAGGGTAACTTTTAAACAGAGTCCAATAACTCCATACTCCTTAGAGGTAATACAGCGCGATGATTATTTTGCTTTCGGTTTAAGAAAGGAACCGGTTGCAAAAGCGGGGCTGAACAAGTATCTTTATAACGGCAAGGAGTTGCAGGAAGAGTTGGGCCAGTATGATTATGGGGTTAGGTTCTATGATCCGGTGGTTGGGCGTTTTAACTCGATAGACTCAATGTCTGAAAAATTTGATTTACTTTCACCGTACAATTATGTGGCAAATAATCCAATAATGCTTAACGACCCTACTGGTAAAGACTGGTCAATTACTATTAATGTTGATAAAGATAGTAGAACTCATTATAATATCTTATTCACTGGCGCAGTAGTTGACAATACGTCTAAGCATAATGGTCAAGCTGATAAAGTAGCTAAGGCAATTAAAACCCAATTCGAGGCGCTATTTAATAAAAATGTTGATAAAGATGAGAATGGAGGTACTGGTTTTGTAGTTACTGCTAAAGCGGAAATTAACGTATATGATGATGCTAAGTCTGTAGGATATAAAGAAACTTTGTTTAATATCAAAGATAGAACAGATGAAGATTTCAATGTAGAAGGTGGTGGTGTTGTGGGACGAGCAATGAATGGAAAGGTTATTTCTTTAAATGAAGAACATGTAGATATGTTAGTTAATCAATGGCAAGAATAATAAAACACTTTGACATGAGATAGGGCATACAGGTGGATTAAAACATCCTGCTGAAGACTATAAATTTAAAGTTGGAAAATATAAGTTTTTGGCTGTTTCAACTGCTCATTTGGAAGGTGGCTTAAATTTTATGAATCAAGGGTCGAAATCACAAAAGACACCAACTGGGCCTACCAAAGATCAGATGTATAGAATTTATATGTTATATAGAAGTGGTAAATTAAATAATTCAAATAATCAGCCCAATCATGAATAAAATAACTTATGCCCAAATAGTTTTCTTCTTATCTTGTTTTTTATCATGTAAAGATACAGAAGTGAGAGAAAAAGAAATTTCTTTAGAAAGGTTTAAAAAAATAATTTTAAAAGAAAATGATTGCACATCAGTTGATGTGCTTCAAATTTTTCCAATAAAGAATAAATGTACTGGGAAAATTGAAAGTGCAAGTCTATATGTATGTAGGATTATAGACACACAAGATACTTTGTACGTTTTTGATGTATGTAATGATGTGAGCAGTTCTATTGATAAAGACTTTAAAGACGGGTTTTGCATCATGAAAAAAAATGTTAAAGATTTTGGGGATAACAAAGTTTTAAAAGTATTTACACCCGACAACTTTAATATATCAAATGGATCTAAATACCTTTGTGGAAGGATAACTATGTTGGTCGATTAATTCCTTTAGTAAAAGTACGACATGACTACGGCACCAGGTTCTATGACCCTGTGATTGGGAGGTGGAATGTCATAGATCCACTAGCAGAGAATATGCGGAGACATTTGCCATACAATTATGGTTTTAATAGCCCGATAAGGTTTGTTGACCCTGATGGGATGGCTTCATATGATTGGTATCAATCAAATGTAACGGGAACTGTTAAGTGGTTTGATGGTAATGGGGAACAGGATGGATAAAGGCATGTTGGAGAAGTAGGTACTGTAACATCAAGTGATGGTGGTGTTGTTAACTTAAATGCGGATGGAACAGCTACTAACAGAGCGACAGGTAAGGAAGTTACATCATCCACTAGTGGATTGACGAGTATAGTAGCCAAAGACAATACAGGGGGATTCGCTAAATTTCTATATGATGTCTTTTCTGGAGGGGCGTATAGTCGTCAGGCAAATGCTTTGGATGTTTTAGATAGAGATGGGTTAGGCGCATACAATAATCAAATGATTGCTGATGCGCGAACTGAAATCAGAGGAGATTGGATGGCTGGTGCATATCAGGTTGGAGCATCAGTATCAGTTTCTACGGCTGCGAAACTTAGTGCAGGGAAAACCACTCAGTCAGGTTCAAAACGCGTTAGGAAAAACAGAAGGATGGGTGAATGATGTAATGAGAAGAAAGTACGCGTGCTGAAGGATGGGTTCTACGGGAGATGAATCCAGCAGGAACTGATCCTACTGGTAGGATGATACAATACCACCCTGGTACGCCAAGGCATTTTGGAGGACAGCCATACTGGAAAGTTTCCACAGGACCTGGTGGAACTGTTAGAGTCCCGCAACAACCTTAAATAAATGAAAATGGCAGAAAACTATGTTAAAACGATAGAAACCCTGAGGCTTTTGTCATCCTCATATGAAGATCAGGTAAGGTGTTTTCCAGATTTTGCTGATGTTCCTGATGAAGTGATATCAAGTTTTGAGACTGTATTCCTATTGATCCCGAGCCTCATTGAGGAAGAAAGATTCTCTTTTAAATCAATAGCTTCGATTCTAAGGATATATAATAAGATGCAATGGTCTCTAAGGAATCTAGATCTAGATGATTTTTCTAGTACTGAATGGAATGAGTTGAGAGAAATATCTAAAAACACATTGAGGTTACTAGATGAAGTTATCCAAAAGCCTGATATGAAATATATTTAGCTCTGACAGTCTTGGATTAAATGATCGATAGAAAAAAACTATTGTCCCTCTTGTTTAAGAGTTTACTTTTTCAGTGGACTCTTAAAACTTTTATGTAAACTCAAGGACTTTGTCCGTAATATTAGCAGAGTAGAAAAATATACTAAAGCCTGACAGTTTTCAAAATGCCGGGCTTTGTTATTTCTGTAGGAATTCGAGTTTGATTAGCCTTGCTTTGATTGCTCCATAGGTACGAGAATGGAGTTTGGCAAGCTGGGTAATCTTAGTGCCTTGAATGAAACGTTGTGTGAGCAATACATCTTCTTCTTCATTCCAGGCTAAACCCTGGTTACCTTTTTTGGTGAGGGCTTCGAGTTTGTCAATTGCAAACAAGATCGCCACTTTGAAAACATCAAGTATAAGGCAATGGATGTGGAAAATCCAATTTCTCTATCAGCGGGATTTTCAATTGAGAGGAAGAGTGGCAATGAGCACTCCGCTTCCATGGATAGTGATGGTGGATATTCAATTGGAGGAACTTTTGGCGTGGTTTCTGCAGAAGTTATGGTTAACTTTGAGAAAGCTGCAGAAACTATAAGTGCATGGGAAACTGGCGCTAAAGAAATGATTAAGAATTATTATAAAGATGCAACTAATAAAAATTGATAATGAGTAATTTCGAAATGATATGGGCAATAGGTATAAGTGTTATAGTTCTGTGTGTTGGACTGCTAAGAATTAATGAAAGGTGGAAGCTTAATAAGAACGGGATACGGACCGACGGTCACATTATTCATATAGAAAGAGTAATTATTAAAAATAAAGTAAGTTTTGTGCCTACAATAAGTTATATAGATAGCGATAGTAAGCAGATTGAAGTTAAACATAGCGATAGTATGCCCTTTAAGGTTTATAAGGTCAATGAAAAAATACCAATCATATATGATGTCAATGACCCAGAAAATTTAGTTATTATTAGTAAAACTACCGCTTTTTTAGATTTTATTATTGCAATAGCAGGATTTGTAGGTTTGCTGTTCTTTCTCCAAAAGTTTTTAATGTAAAAAAAATGAAAAATAAAATAATATATCTTTCTTTGATATTTTTCTTGATTGCTGGCTGTTCATCAAATGATGTCAAGGATAAAAAAGCTAATGATGTGAATGACTATCCTAAAAGTGAAGAAGTCCTACATTTAACTTTAGATTCTTTTTTTAAAATATATAAGGAGACTGGATCTGCAAAAGCAGTAGATTTTATATTTGGTTCTGATTCAGGCGCAACTCCTGAACAGTTAAATGAGTTAAAAGACAGATTAGCAAAGTTAGCATTAGTGGCAGGGAATTTCGAAGGCTATGAATCAATTACTCAACAACGCATTGGGAAAAGTTTAGTTTATTATAGTTATTTGGTAAAACATGATATCCAGCCAATAAGATTTATTTTTATTTTCTATAAAGCAAAAGATAAATGGAGAATTTATAAATTCAAATTTGATGATGAGGTAGATACTGAACTTGAAGAAGCTGGAAAACTTTATTTTGTAAAGTAAAAAATCTAATTCCCTCGCAGGCGTGTCGCGTGTGGGAGATGAATATAATTGTAGCAAAGCCTAGCAGAAATGTTGGGCTTTGTTATTTCTGTAGGAGCTGGAGTTTAATTAGCCTTGCTTTAATTGCTCCATAGGTACGTGAGTGTAGTTTGGCGAGTTGGGTAATCTTGGTTCCTTCGTAAAGCGTTCTGCAAGCAATTCATCATCTTCTTCAGTCCATGCTAAACCCTGGTTTCCTTTTTCGGCGAGGGCTTCTAGTTTGTTAAGGGCGAAGAAGAGTGCCCGGATGACCTCGGCCTGGTTGTATGGGCTGTCTGCGGGGAATACTTCTCTGGTTACGGGGGCGATACCAGGCGGCCAAAGCCTGGATAATCTCTAGGTGTCGATTGTTATCCTGCATAGGCTTTACCGGTTTTGGCATCGCGTATAATTGCGTTGGCCAGGAAAAGAAGTTTATCTTTAATGGATGGTTCGAGTTCCTCTATTTCGTCAATAAGCTTTAGGGTCTGTTTGTCAAAACCTGTTTTGCGGCCTTCCCTTGCTAGCAAGTATTTGTTATTGTACTTGGAGCTAATAGGTGACTTGTGCTTAAAATAATTTTATTCTTAGCCTGGCCTTGGTGCCAGGCTTTTAGTTCTTCAGTTAATGCCATTACCTTCAGCTAGAGCTAAGAAAGGATGAGCCGCTTGATCCAAACGCTACAGCTGGTAATAACCTGGGCGAGAACACAGTTATGCGGCAATAGGCAATATTAAAAGTCTTAACCCGGACAATGCCGGTATCAGAAAAAACACACGCTGGCTGCTAACTTAGCGAAAGAAAACTCTTACTCTTGTTAATTTTTTCAAATATCCTAAAATCATTTCATCACGCGAAAACACCATTATATCACCTGAAAAGTATTGTTCGTCAAAAAGATTCTTTTTTTTTGAAGAGATATGATAGTTTTATTATAACTTATTGATCAGTCATAAGAGAGGTAAATTATTTCTTTATTTTTATTTATGATGATTCGAATATTTTATTTAAATAAATTATAAACCAACAAAAATGAAACGTCTAAAACGCTTACTGTCGCTGGCACTTTTCCTGTTGCTATCTCAAATCAATTATGCACAAACGCCAGAATTCTATTTCAATGGTGCAGCAGATGTTATTTTTCGCTTTCCCCCTCGGGGTGCTGGAGGTAGAGCATTGGTACATGATACGGACAATGTTTTTAGCTTAAACTATGGAGGTGATTTTACGGGTGGTACACGTATTGGCAATGGATTCCGTATTGCAAACAATGGAAGTTTTAGTGCCTTTGACAGGTTGTTTCTTTCTACTGATGGCAATCTTGGAATCGGAACATTCGATCCTGAAGTGCCATTAACCGTTTATGGAAAGTCGCATTTTTATCCGAGCAGAGTAGGTACAGGAGATGCAAGATGTTTGTCTGTAGATAACGAATTAACCTCCATGAACTTTATGAACAATGATTACCCTATTGTTTTTAAAACAGGCGGTGGCAATCAACCCCTAATATTTAATGCCGCAAGGGTAGGTATAGGAACCATTAACCCACAGGAAATGCTTTCCGTTAACGGTAACATCCGTGCAAGGGAAATTAAAGTTGAGGCCGCAAATTGGCCTGATTATGTTTTCGAGAAAGAATATATTCTACCGACACTTAAGGAGACAAAGTGCTATATCGAACAACATGGCCATCTTCCCGATATGCCGTCTGCTAAAGTTGTTGCCAAAGAAGGTCAGAACCTGGGCGAAATCCAGGCTAAACTTTTGAAAAAAGTTGAAGAACTTACTTTACATCTCATCCGGTTGGAAGAAGCTGATCTAAAACAGAAAAAGCATATCGACGAACAGGATAAAATAATAAAAAACTTAAAAAAATCAGTAAAAAAATAATTTCACACCAACTTAATACGCTAATGAAAATTCTTATTAAAAATCTGGCAAACATTTTTCTTGCAATATGTTTGATTCTTGCCATTACCACAGTGAAAACCTTTAGCCAAACAGCTGCTAATTTAAACCAGTATGGATTAGCTTTTGATGCCCCAGACGCCTTTAATTTCAAGGGCAAAACAGTAGCATTTTATGGCTTAGGATGGTATAACGAAATGCCAAATACACCACCAATGGCCTATTTTTCGGGGTATTCTGGAATAAGATTTTTTGCTGAAGGGCAGCCTCGAATGCTTATGGATATTGGAGGGAACCTGAGCCTTGGTACATCAAATCCCCTTAGTCGTTTACATATTGCAGGAGGAGATGAAAGAATTACGCTTGGAGAGTATAATAATTCCAACGATACGAAAGGAATATATTTTCCCGGATTTCGTGATGTGCTGCCCAATTATTTTGGTGCTTCAATTGAATCAACGCCAGATTGGATTTGTTGTGGTGGCTTCCCTGCCACTACAGGCTATCCGGGGATACGAAACATGGGGCTTAATTTCAATGTACATGGCGATGTTGCGATAGCAGACAGTAAGTTAACCGCTATGGCGATTAATTCTAATGGAAATATAGGTATTGGAACTTTAACCCCTAGAGAGCGTTTATCTGTTAACGGGAAAATTCGGGCACATGAAATTAAAGTAGAAGCCGCCAATTGGCCCGATTATGTTTTTGAAGAGGGGTATGATGCAGGTACCTTGAAAGAACTTGAAAATTATATTAAAATAAATAAACACCTGCCAGAAATGCCTACGGCCAAAGAAGTTGAGGTTAATGGGGTTGCCTTGGGCGAAATGAATAAGTTGTTATTAAAGAAAGTAGAAGAACTTACACTACATTTAATCGAACAGCAAAAACAACTTAATGAGCAAGGAAAACTGATTAAAGTACTGCAGGAAAAATCTTCTGCTAAAGAATAAATTATTTACTTTTTTGAACCTAAATTTTTATTATTAAAAATCAGGGTTAATTGGTTAGCCCGATTTTTAACTTAAATTTAAACATTGCTTTTTTGAGTTGCTAAATGAGTTCGTTATTCCGAAAGCCCATAATATCAACTCAAAACACGCATTCATCGGGAAGATTTTTCAATAACAAAACATTCATTTAATTTTATTAAATCGTTTACTATACCGGTTGATTCTGGAACTTTCAAACAAACTATTTTCATGAAAAAAAACTTTTACAAAATTTTGGCATCAGCTACAGCTTGCCTTTTACTTGTGCATGCAAACCGTGCAACTGCACAAGATCAAACTATCAATGGAAACCTGAATATCGGATCGGGTTTCCATAATACACTGGGGTATGGCTCTCGGATTTATTTTCTGGGAAATTCAGATGATTGCTTTATTGGTCATTTTAATTCAGGTGCAAACCAAACTGAATTCCGTTTCTGTATTGGTGATGATTTTCAACCCGAAGATAAATTTACCATTGGAGTTAATTACGCCGGAGATAACCAATGGTATGACAGGATGGTGGTGCAGGGAGATGGAAATGTTGGTATTGGTACCTCACTACCAAAATCAAAATTACAAGTTAATGGTGGGGCTATAGTTGTAGGCACCAATTCGGTAGTCACAAATGCTGATGGGCATATTAGTCTTGGAAGTATTACTGAAGATGCTAATCCGACACAGGCAGACTGGGTTCCAAATTCCACTCTACTACTCAATGCAAAGGATTACAGCACTTTAGCCTTTCATGATTCAGGGCTCAGGGTTGATTTTATCAGGGCGGGAAATGGAACTATTCAGTTGGGTTACGACGGTGGTTGGGGAAGTGCAAATATCGGTTTACCAAATGGCATTTGGAATTCGCAGGGCGACGTAGGAATAGGGACACTTACACCAAAGGAAAAACTTTCTGTTAATGGAAAAATCCGTGCACATGAAATTAAGGTAGAAACCGCTAACTGGCCCGATTATGTTTTTGATCAAAAATATTCATTGAGGTCACTTAAAGATTTAAGTACTTACATCAGCTTAAACCGCCATCTTCCCGAAATCCCTTCCGCAATAGAAATGGAGAAAGAGGGTATTGCCCTGGGAGAAATGAACAAACAACTATTAAAAAAAATTGAAGAACTTACGCTATACCTGATTGAAAAAGACAATCAGTTAAATGCACAGAACAATAAGATTTCTGCTTTAGAAGCAGGACAAAAAGAACTTAAATTATTGATAGAAGGGATTAGTAAAAAGAAATAGATTTTTTTTTCTAAAGTTGATTTTAACATCGTTTTATATTAATCCTCCCGCTTTAAATCCTCAATTGGGAGCTCCATAAGCAATGAAAACAATTTTAATTTCCAATTATTACTGGTGATAGCTACAAAGAGTTCATCAGCCATGTATCGATATATGCTAAGTTTTTGAAAATTGGTCCTAAAGACTTGTTTGATTTCGCTGATTTGAAGCAGAAGGATTGAAAGGAGGGAGTTGTACGACTAATTCAATAGCGTTTTTGTAGATTTAAAAATTATTCGCTCTCTAATGAAAACACTGGTCAATATTCTGTTACTTATTTCTTGCCTTGGTTGTTCTTCACCCTCTTCTCCGAAAACACAGGCAATGCCGAAAAACCTAGAGGAGTCAATCTCATACCTCAAAAATGAATGGACTTCCTCCGAATTGAATTCGTTTAAAAATAAGCCGAAAAAAAAAGCCGTTGCTGAGGCTCACTTTGGAGCTGGACTTTGGATCAGAAATAATTGGATAAGAGGCGACAGAAATGTTCCTTTAACCAAATTTTTTAGATCACTGGGCATCAACCATCCCGACGATATGTCCTCGATCATCCTTTCATCTTTGCACATAAGATTAAATAACAAAAAAATCGATGTGAATGAACAGGTTGAAGAATACAAAGCATATTGGAAACCTATAAGGAAATGCGAAGAAAAAGCTGCACTCATGGCCGTTAAAAAACTATAATCGGTTTAAGGAAGGAGATCATATTTCAATCTATATGCACATAGATAATACTGATGGTTCGAGAAATGCTGTAGTTCTCAGCTGCCCAAATGTATACTGGAAATTTGATCCACAAACTGACCTTTTGATTAAAGGTACTATTGAAAAAAAGTATAACATCAATGCGCCATCGAATGTATTTTTTAGAGTAAAGATAAATAGCGCAAATAGGAACGATACTGATATTCTTATGCAGAAAATAAAAATTGGAGAAGATATCGACTTCTCACTTACAGGTTTGACCGTTGAATAATCATGACCTACTTAGAATTCATAACGTTAATTAAAAGCAAAATTAACTTGACCAGTCTGGATGTGCTTGTAGATTTTAGTCTAGATATTTGCGACCGCTTACTACAGAATATATATCGTTTTCGAAAAATCACAATTGGGGTGATCCTGATTTACTTACAGCGTGTATAGAATTTTGTCGTGTCGGTAAAGGAACTATGGTAAATCATTCCGATATTAAATTTTATCTTGATAAACTAGATCCAAATATCCCTGATATGGATGACTTTGGTGATTTTGATAGCAGCTACGCCTTAAATGCATCTTGTGCCGTTTACGAATTGCTTGAGTATATATCAGATAAAGATAAAAGTCATATTTTTAATATCAGTACTTATATGATTGATACAATAGATTTCAAATTGGGTGAAGCTAATGCAAATTTGACAAATGAAGAACTGGAGAACTATCCAGATGTTGTTAGAGAAAGGATATTTCAACTTGATCTCTTAAAATCTTATACATAAAATAGAATCTTAGAACCAATTTTAGACCTTAAAATTTAAGGTGAATGCTTAAAGATCATTGGGTTTATATCCAATTCGTTTCCCCTTCTGTCCGTAGAGTTAAGCATAGCGTCTCTACGGATATTAGAGAACTTATAAACTCTAATAAAAGCGAGCCATAGACTCTTTTCTATTTACTAATCCGTAGAGCCCTGCGGAACTCTACGGACAGGTATGGACATCACTTTATCAAAAAATTACTTTGCCCTTTGAGTAACCATAAGTAGACTCTATTTTCAAAACAACTTCTTCGCCTGTAGCATATTCATAACAGTACTTTGTTTCTATGTAGATGTTTTTACCATCAATTTTATAAAGGTCTTTGCCTTTTTTTGTTAGAGAGACCACATATTTTCCAACATCTAATTTGATAGGAGTTAACAATACACTCACTTCTTTCACGCCGTCTTCGGTGAGGGCTTTTGTATTAGCATTTAAGTCGGTAGATTGATATAAATCTGCAATGTCATACTCTGGTGTTTTTGATATATTAAAGGATGCTAGCATTAGAATTCCAATTATGCCTAAGGAGATTGTTGAGATGGTTCGTTTCATACAGGTTAATTTTAGATTACTTAAAGTCGAAATGTAAGAAATTCTTTTGAATGATAATAGAGTATTAATCATGATGCATGGTACCGTCTACTTTAAACAAAAAAAGATAGATTTCTTTATTTTAAATTTAATCAATAAACGAGCGGGCATTTGATACGCGCCCGTTTATCTATTCGGGTAAGGCAACTTTCTCTTTGCCAAAGCCCCAGTTAATTCCAAAAAGGGAGATAAGCTTATTCGGCCCTGAAAAATCTTTTCCGAAAGTTCCATTGATAAATATATTATCCGATACCTTCACACTAATAATACCTACAGTCCTGTTTTTTGAATCAGAAACGCCATTTGTAAATCTGTATAATGATTCAACAGCAATATTTAATCTGTTGAGTTCAAACCCTAAATTACCCCCTGCATCAAGATTATGGGCTTTCCCGATGACATTTTCGTCATTTACCTGATAACGATCGTACAGATAGCGGCCTAATGCATTTATAGAAAAATAGTTAGTTGCTTTTTTATCCAGTTTCAAATTAAGCGATAAACCGGTCCATACACCCGAACGGCCTATTTTTATCGCATCACTGCTGATACCATATCCGGCAGTAGCAACAGAAACGTCCCATGCAAATACAGGTTTTTGTATAATAAGATCATTTATTGTCTTAAGATCGGGAGCTGAAAGCTTGATCCTCATTTTCTCTGTTAATGCATTTATCTGATCCTGGTAGTTTTTATCGCTGGCATTGAGCCTGGATATAGCATCAATTAGATCCTGATTGCTTGAGATGTCTTCCAGGGCATGCTCATGCCAGCTGTTAATTGCGTTATTAAGTGCTTTGGTGTGCTCTTTATGATATGCCCTTAATAAGGTTGTATGAGCACCTATGGAGAAAATTTTTTGTGATTTTTCTATATTGTCATGGATAAGGTCTTTATTTATAAAACCAACCGAAAGGGAAGTGAATTTCAATCCGGAGAAAATATTCTGCCTGGTGTCGTCTAAAACTTTGCCGGATTCTGGCCGCGTTAAACCTAAATAAGAATATATGCTAATCCCTTCGGGATCAACCCACCAAACAGGCGCAAATTGCGCTGAAAAATTATCCGGAAAGTATGAGCCACCGTTTGCAACGGATTGCACTATACCTAATGCAAACGATTTAGGGGTGGTTGGGTTTTGGACCAAGGTAGGTGTGATATCGGTAAGTGAAAATGCCGGCGAAACCGGTACACTTAAACTTTTAAGCGTACTGGATTTGCTTGAAGTTTCTGAAGAACTTTGCGCTGTGGCATTAAAGCATACCGCTGCTAATGCCAGAGTGAACACGAACTTTTTCATACAAGGTCGATAATAAAAATAACATAAACGCTAGGGTCTTGATAGGATTTTAACGGGCTATTAAAGGTTTTGGCACCATCATCACCTCCTGAAAGTGTGTAGCTGCCTCTTATTGCTACTGCTTCGGTTGCACGACTTTCGGGGTCGGTACCGGTCAGATTTACCAAGGTAAATGCTGTAAGTCGTTTTCCTTTTAAGAAAGTACCTTTACCTATGGCTTGATTGGCAATATCGCCAGTTGCATCTACTGAATGGGCCACGGGAACTCCGGGACTATCATCAGACACTATTAAAACGCTTGCTCTGCTAGCGGCAAGGCCAACAGTTGTGATGTCTACTGATAGACTGACTTGGCCATTACTTGTACCAATGTTGTAAGTATTTGACATTTTAAGGGTTGTTTAGAGTGATTAAATAAATTTAACTATTTATGCATAAGGTATTTATAAAATAATTGCAATTAATTTGTTAAGATAAATTCTAGAAACCAGGCATTAATTTTTGATATCTCACAATGTATTTTAAATAAGGTAATACGCTTTAAAAAATTTTAACCCAGGTGGTGTAGTATTTTATTGTGAATTACTTAAAATTAATCTGTTAATTTTTAAGTTTCTAATTTACAATATGTTGTGTGGATTGAGAATACCTATATGTTGGTATTGTTAATTTTATTTACGCTAATGCAGTAGTTATGAATGAAGGTTGAACTGCTTTTGATATTATTGCTTGTAAGCACTAGAATGTATAATATATTAGGGGCAATATAAGTAGACAAGGAATAGATTTGCTTTTTGAGTTGATAAAGAGGTAATTAACTTGAAGTTGCAGATCAAGCCAGATGTTTTTTCTTAACGGAAAAAATAAGATTCGGCCACGCATTAAAGATTTTTATGCAAATTTTAACCGATCTAAAACAAAAAAACCTCACATTTCTGTGAGGTTTCTTGTGATCCCGCTGGGATTCGAACCCAGGACCACTACATTAAAAGTGTAATGCTCTACCAGCTGAGCTACGGAATCATTTCCTTTTGTTTAAGGAGGTGCAAATATAGAGATTAATCCTTGCTTTGCAAATGTTTTTATAAAATGTTTTTGGTCTTTAGCGTTAAAATTAGGTTATCTGTTTGTAATCCCTTGATTTTAAAATTGCTAAGCCAGAAAATATTTTTTATCTTTTTCTAAAACATAAATTAACCGATAGTGAAACGGTGGTTAAATAAAATCGAAATTTCTTATTTAGCACCTTTAGGTATAAAGTTAAGAAAGGATTGAAACTGCGCTTTATGTTTATTTTTATCGAGCTTAAAGTAAAAAGCACCGCGTCTGGAGCTCGATTTATCTTTCTCATTTTGTTTAATGAGCAAACCACTGGCCGTTATTTTACGGATAAAGTTTCGATTATCAATTGGTGCATCGTAAACCTGTTCATATAAAGCCTGCAATTGTGGTATGGTAAAACGTTTTGGTAATAATTCAAATAAAACAGGGTGGAGGGCGGCCTGATAACGGATTTTATCCATCGCTGCTTTAACCATAACGTTGTGATCGAAAATCAGTTCCGGTACTTCCTTCACCTTAAACCATTCTGCATGGTACTGATCATTAATCTGTTTGCTATATTTATTAATATCAATCAGTGCAAAATACACTACAGATACCGTTCGTTCAATTGGATCACGGTCAGGACTACCGTAAGCATGCAACTGCTCTAAATATACATCATGCAGGCCGGTAAGCTCCAGGAGGATCCGTTTTGCAGCGCCGTCCAGGTTTTCGTTTTCTCCGATAAAACCGCCCATTAAACTCCATTGATCTTTTATGGGCTCAATGGCCCTTTTAATAACCAAAAGTTTCAGTTGTTCGCCGTCATAACCAAAAATAATGCAGTCTACAGCAACCAATACAGGTTTTTGATTTAAATATTTTCCCATGTTTTAAAAAAGCAGATTTAATTTAGTATCGTTGTAATCGGTAATATAACCCAAAATATTTGGATAACCGTCAAATTCTTCAACGGTGTGTGTAGTGGTTAATACAAAGCATTGCATACCTGCATTCAGGGCTGATTCTACACCCTTAGGCGCATCCTCAAAAACAAGACAATCGGCAGGTGCAACGCCAAGAGCAGCTGCAGCTTTTAGAAAGGTTTCCGGATCGGGTTTGCTCATTTGCACATCGTCTGCACTTACAATCGCATCCAGATAATGGCGGATGTTTAAACCATCTACCACAAAATCAATATTGAAAGGAATAGCTGCTGAGCCAATGGCCATCGGAATTTGTGCAGCCTTTGCACGCTCCAAAAAGTTGTCTAAACCAACAATCAAAGCCAAATGCGGTAAATAACCTGCCTGGTAGCGCTTTTCTTTATCTACCGAAAGGCGTTCTATCTCTTCAGGACTAAATTTATCCTTTCCAAAAACGCGCTCCAGCACTTCGTGGTTTTTACCATACATTTCTTTTTTTACATTTGCGTAATCTAGGTCTGCACCTAAATCTTCGGTCATGATACTGTACCAGGCCAGGGTATGATACTCCATATCGTTAATCATGGTACCGTTTAAATCAAACAGAAAAGCTTTAGGTTTAAAATTTAACTCTCGCATATACCTGCTAAATTATATGATTTTTTTTGATGTACGGAATGATCGCCAATATTAACAGAAATAATATTATAATCGTTAACCTGACGTTAATTATTTTTACTACTTTAGCTGTAACCAAAAATAAATCTATATGCAAGCATCAGGAGTTTTGCTATGTGAAAACCACGATCGCTTCATCAACTTAAAAAATAATAACTGATGAAAAAACCATTTCTTAAGGCATTACCACTAGCTACCTTGTGTTTAGCCCTTGCTTTTAGCGCATGCAACCCTAAAGCCGATAAAGGTGCAACAAGCAGTACACAACAAGATTCGTTAAAATATAGCGCTACCATTGATGGTAAAGCGGTTAAACTTTACACGTTGAAAAATAAACAAGGTGCTTCGGTATCGATTAGCAATTTTGGCGGCAGGGTAGTTTCGTTGCTGGTGCCAGATAAAAACAACAAACTAACCGATGTAGTACTGGGCTACGATAGCGTGGGTGCTTACCGTAAAAAAGGTGAACCGTTTTTTGGCGCCTTGATTGGCCGATACGGAAACCGCATTGGTAAAGGTAAATTTACTTTAGATGGAAAAGAATACCAGTTACAGCTTAACGATGGCGTAAATACCTTGCACGGCGGTACTGATGGCTTTTTCGGCAAAGTATGGGATGCGAAACAACTGGATAGTACAAAACTGGAGTTGAGCTATGTTTCTAAAGATGGTGAAGCAGGCTATCCTGGTAAACTGGATGTGAAAGTGACTTATACTTTAACCGACGATAATTCGCTGCAAATTGATTATGAGGCTACTACAGATAAAACGACTATTATAAATCTAACCAATCACGCTTATTTTAACTTAAACGGCGAAGGTGATAGTACGATTTTGGATCACGAACTGATGATTGATGCAAATACTTATACACCGGTTGATTCGACATTGATCCCAACCGGAAAATTACAACCTGTTGCAGGTACTGCTTTCGATTTTAATAAAGCAAAATTGATTGGCAAACAGATTGGTGATAACGATGAGCAGTTAAAATTTGGTAAAGGTTACGACCATAATTTTGCTTTAACCCACCATGATGGTAAAACACCAGTTGCTGTAGTTAAAAGCCCAAAAACAGGAATTGTTTTATCGGTTATCACTACCGAGCCTGGCTTGCAGTTTTACAGCGGTAATTTCTTAACCGGTGCTGATAAAGATGGTAAAGGTGGTAAATCTTACCCACACCGTTCGGCTTTCTGCCTGGAAACACAACATTTTCCTGATGCACCAAACCACCCTAATTTTGCTTCAACAGTACTTAAACCGGGCGAAACATATAAAACGAGTACAACGTACAAGTTTTCGAAATAACGTTAAGGCTGTATCATAAATATTGAATTGTTATCCTTAGGGTTGATTTATTTTATAAATCAATATGAGTGACAGGGGATTTTAATGAATTAATATATTGCGTGGAATCGTCATTCCCAACTCGATTGGGAATCGTAATGCCTTGGTAGGGTTGTTAGGTTGCATTAAGATTCCCGCATGCGCGGGAATGACGACGTCGCTATTGAATTCTGTCAATGGTAGAAGTGATTTATTTATAAAAATCAATATAGATGACAGGAGAATTTTTAACGAACTGTAGACTATGAAGAATCGTCATTGCGAGAAGGCTTCTTCAGCCGACGAAGCAATCTTATAACGACCGCTACTAGTGTGATCATTAAGATTGCTTCGTTCCTTGCAATAACGATTTTTGTATTGGATTCTATTAAATAGTAGCCTGTATAAAACAGCCATGATATTATGTGGGTGTTTTCGAAAGGCTCAACGTAACAAACTTCTAGAGAAACCAGGGCTTATGATACAGCCTTTTTTATACTTCCAACAACCTTTCAGAAAATTGCGAAATCTTTTCTATCGTAAGCTGTTGCATAATCTGGTACAAATGGGTTTTAAACATATTGATCGTATGATCTCCACCTTCATTGCCCAGTGCGCCAACACCATACATAAACGGACGACCCATAAAATTAAACTCAGAACCTACGGCATGTGCCCTGGCCAAATCAACACCCGAACGGATTCCGCCATCCATCATGATCTTCAATTTTGATTTATAGGCATCATTTCCGGCAAGTTTAATTAAAGAGTTGATCGATGATTCACCTGCATCAATCTGTCGTCCACCGTGATTCGAAACAATAACCCCATCAACTCCAATTTGTATGGCTGCCTGCATATCTTCATCTGTGGCTATGCCTTTTAATACCAATGGTCCTTTCCAGATTTCGCGGATGGCCGAAACCTTATCGATGTCGACTTTCCCCGTAAACGTTCGGTTCATAAATTGCCCCAGCTGCGACATGTCCATTCCTTTTTCCATGTATGGTTTTAAGGTGGCAAAAGAGGGGATACCATGCTGTAACGTTTTGATGCCCCATAATGGCCTGGCAAATGCCTGTAAAATATTGCTAACCGACATTTTTGGCGGTATAGAAAGACCACTTTTAATTTCTTTATACCTTAATCCGAAAGCAGGAACATCTACCAGTACAACTAAAACCGGACACTCAACCGCTTTTAAACGTGATAAAATATCGTCTCTCAGTTTATTCTCGGTAGGATGATAAAGCTGAAACCAGGCTTTTCCTTCTGAAACTTCAGCAATGCGCTCGATACTACTCGTAGATACCGTACTCAGCGTGTAGGGGATATCGTGTTTGGCTGCCGCCCTGGCCAGAATTTCAGGCGCATTGGGCCACATTAAGCCTTGTAAACCAATAGGAGAAATGCCAAAAGGCGCACTGTACTTACGTCCAAAAAGCTCAACAGACATATCGATATCTCCACCAACACGTAAATAATTTGGTTTTAAGTATATATTATCGAAATCTGTTTCGTTACGAATAAGATTTAGCCCTTCGTTACAGCCCCCCTCCAGGTAGTCAAAGGCAAATTTAGGAATCCTTGATTGTGCCTTTTTTCTTAAGTCGGCAACAGATGGAAATTGCGGGTTGTAAGGGAATGTAATCTTTTTGCTCATTATTTAAAAGGTTGTATTGGTCAGATTCTATTATAAAAAGCGAAAACTAATATTTTCTATTATATTTTCCATCCTGCACTATCTGCTATTTTTAATTTTAGTTAAGGAGAATGTAGAAAAATATTGTTTGCGCAGGTCCGATCTGTCATTCTGAACGAAGTGAAGAATCCTTTGCAAATAAAGCAACATCAAAAAGATCCTTCATTGCATTCAGGATGACAAATGAGGAGAAGATATGTTGTTAAACCCCATAAAAAGCTTTCGCATTATCGGTGAAAATTAATTTCCTTTCATTTTCAGTAAATCTTTCTGCGTATTTATTTACCAGGTTAAACCAATCCTGATAAGGCCTGCTAATCAGCATTACCGGCCAATCGCTACCATACATAACACGCTCAGGACCAAATGCTTCAAAAATTACATCAAAGCAGTTAAATAGTTCTTTCTCTTTCCAGTTTTGCCAATCGGCTTCGGCTAAAAGGCCTGATACTTTACACTGTACATGCGGATTTTTTGCCAAAGTATTGATGTTTTCTGTCCACTCCTTCAAATCCTGACTTTTTACATCTGGCTTGCCGCAATGGTCTAATACAAATGGCTGATCGGGAATTTGATCAACCATTTTTATAATGGCCTCCAATTGATTGTGATAACACAATAAATCATAAGTATAATTGTATTTTTTTAACTGTTTAACGCCAGTAATAAAAGCAGGATTCAGTATAAAATCTCTGCTCTCGGCCTGCAGTACATGTCGCCAGCCTTTAATGGTTTTATGATTTTGCCAATAGCTTAAACGCTCATTCAAATTCGGATTAAGCAAATCAATCCAGCCCACAATGCCTTTTATAACTTCATTCTGCCCGGCCAGTTTAAGGAGAAAATGGTTTTCTTTTTCCGACTGGCTTGCCTGTACCGCAATACAACCTTTAATATTTAACTCGCTATAAATATCCAAAAGATTTTCCGGAGCAAAATCCTTGCGGATGATTTTCATATCGTCGTTAATCCAGCTATCTCTAACCGGATCAAAATTCCAAAAATGCACGTGAGTATCAATCATAAAAAAGCGTTTAGAGTTTAAATATCTGATCCATTAAAATCCATTTTTCGCCTGGTTTTGCACCTGGCAATGCTTGTTGGAATTTCCACATTAAAGTTTCCCATTCCTGCACTTTTGGATTGGCTAAATCAGCTTTTGCTTTTTCATCAAAAGAGAAGCTATCGTTAACCTCCATAATCATAAATAACCGGTTACCAAGGAGATATATTTCCAGGTTTTCGATGCCTGAAGAACTGATGCTTTCTTTAATCTCCGGCCAAACCGATTGATGGTACCGCTTATATTCTTCTATCAGTTTATCATCATTTACGAGATCGAGTGCCAGGCAGTATCTTTTCATGTTAATTTCCGCTGTAAGCTTTAACCGTTTGTTTACTGGTACCTAAACCGTCAATACCCAACTCTACAACATCGCCAGGTTTTAAATACCATGGTTCCGGTTTCTGGCCCAGACCTACACCTGCAGGTGTTCCTGTGGTAATTACATCTCCAGGTAAAAGTGTCATAAACTGGCTGATGTATGAAATCATAAAAGGAACATTAAAAATCAGGTTTGAGGTATTGCCATCCTGTAAGGTCTTGCCGTTAACGGTTAACCACAGACGCAGGTTGTGTACATCGGCAATTTCATCCTGCGTAGCAATAAATGGCCCGATCGGCGCGAAAGTATCGCAGCTTTTTCCTTTTACCCATTGGCCGTTTCTTTCGATCTGAAATTCACGTTCGCTGTAATCATTATGTAGCACATAACCTGCGATGTGATCCAAAGCATTTTCTTCAGAAACATAACTCGCTTTTTTACCCACAACAATGGCCAATTCTACTTCCCAATCTGTTTTTTTGCTATTTTTAGGAATAATCAAGTCATCATTTGGACCAACTATTGCTGAAGTAGCCTTGAAAAATAAAATTGGCTCGGTTGGAATAGGGGCATTGGTTTCAGCCGCGTGATCTTTGTAGTTTAAGCCTACACAGATAATTTTTGACGGGCGTGCCAAAGCAGGGCCTAGGCGCACACCCTTATCAACCTGTGGTAAATCCGCAGATGCGATAGCTGATTTTAGCTTTTCTAAGCCATCTCCACCAAAAAAAGCTTCGTTATAATCGCTAACCAATGCAGATACATCATAGTAATGATCACCTATAATTACGCCCGGTTTTTCTGCTCCTGCCTCGCCAAATCGTATTAATCTCATATTAAAAGTTTATATTTTGTATTTAAAAATAATGTTAATTGTTTAAGGTTGTAAATCCACCGTCAATCGGGTAATCACAACCGGTAATAAACGCAGCTTCATCGCTACATAAATATAAGGCAAGCGCACCGATTTCTTCAGGTTTAGCCATACGGCCAATCGGTTGGGTTTTAGATAATTTCTCGAACATTTCAGGAATATTATCCGGATAGTTTTTCTGCAAAAAGCCATCTACAAAGGGCGTATGTACTCTTGCAGGAGAAATAGAATTACACCTGATGTTTTCGCCGATGTAATCTTTGGCTACACTCATGGTCATGGCTTTTACCGCACCTTTCGCCGTACTGTAAGCAAAACGGTCTGGCAAACCTACCAAGGCTGCTATAGAGGCCATATTGATGATTACACCTCCGCCAGCCAAGCGGATTTGCGGAATAGCAGCGAACAAACAATTGTAAACCCCTTTAACATTTACGCGCATTACCCGGTCGAAATCACTTTCTTCTGTAGTATCGGCTTTGCCAATGTGTGCAATACCTGCATTATTGACTAAAATATTGATGCTTCCAATTTGTTCAAAAATAGTTTTGACCGCCTGATGATCTGAAACATCGCATGCATAACTAAAAGCCTGTTTACCGGCTGCTTTAATTTCATCGAGCGTATCTTGTGCTTGCGCAATACCCAGTTCAATGATGTGTACTTCGGCATCTTGCTTAGCCAGGATAGTCGCTATAGCCCTGCCAATTCCACTTCCACCACCTGTAACTACTGCTTTTTTATTTTTGAGTGAAAACATGTCTATGATAAATTATAATTGATTACAAATAAAATAAATATTCTTAGTTAAAAATTTTATCTTCTTGCCTAAATATTAACAAATATTGTCATACGTCGTGTTCAATACTCAAATCGGAAGGGCAACTTAAAAAAGAATGTTGTTATGGAATTCAGGTAAATATTAAATGAATGGATAAAATTTTTTCTTATACAAGCGTGATATTGAATATCAGCATCATGAAACGGAGCTATGAGCTTGTACTCCAATTTTAATCGATGAACACTCGTCTAAAAATAAATATTTTGACAACTGGCGAGTATGGAAAATTAAATTTTAGCCATAATTTAACCTAAGACGTTTTGCTGATCTGATCCATCGGATTTAATTTCAGCATCTATACTTCAAGAAAGACCCTGAAACAAGTTCAGGGTGAAGACTGCATAAAAATAATAAATTCGTCTAATGCGGATAAATAGATATATCGCAAAAGCTGTATCCCATCAAAAATTACAAAACCATTGTCAGCGTTTGTAACGCGGATGGACGAGAAAAGCGATTTTATCGCAGCAAACAAATTCAAAGTATAATTGAACAAAAAAGCCGATAATTTAGATCATTATCGGCTTATTTATAATTTAAGTTGTTTTTAGCTTAACCTTTATAAAATACCTCATTCCAATGCAATTCATTTCTGAACTGATTGATTTTGGTATCGGCGCCAATGTTAATATATTCTAAACCGGCAATATTGGCAAAATCAGATAAGTGCTCGGTAGTTAAATTCTGACTATAAGCTGTATGGTGTGCTCCGCCAGCATAAATCCATGCTGCACAACCTGTTTTCATATCCGGAAGTGGTTTCCAGAGCACACGTGCAACTGGTAGGTTAGGAAGGTCATTTTCAGCTTCAACTGCTTTTACTTCATTTACCAGTAAACGGAAACGGTTACCCATATCAATTAAAGAAGCATTAAGCGCATCGCCACCGCCTACGTTAAATACCAAACGTGCCGGATCGGCCTTACCACCAATGCCAAGTGGGTGTACCTCTAAACTTGCTTTTCCTGAAGCTAAACTGGCATCAACCTCCAGCATGTGCGAACCTAATACCATTGCATTTGCCGGATCGAAATGATAGGTATAATCTTCCATAAATGCATTGCCACCCGGTAAGCCAGCGCCCATTACCTTACATGCACGCACCAAAGCTGCTGTTTTCCAGTCGCCTTCACCGGCAAAACCGTAACCATCAGCCATCAAGCGTTGTGCTGCAATACCCGGCAACTGAATCATTCCATGTAAATCTTCAAAAGTATCAGAGAAACCTTTAAAGCCGCCATCAACCAAAAACTTACGTAATCCCAATTCAATTTTAGCTGCATCGTAAACCGATTGCTGTCTGGCACCACCAGCTTTCAAATCATCAGCCATTTCGTAAGTAGCTTCGTATTCTTTTAACAAAGCCTGAATAGCTTCCTCATCAATTCCATTAATTACAGCTACTAAATCGCCAATACCATAAGTATTTACAGAAAAACCGAATTTCATTTCCGCTTCCACCTTATCGCCATCAGTAACAGCTACAAAGCGCATGTTATCGCCAAAACGTACAAATTTAGCGCCCTGCCAATCGTTCCATCCGGCAGCAGCCCTGCACCAGGTATCAATCTGTTTCGCTACCTCTTCATCTTGCCAATGCCCAACCACCACTTTGCGGTCTTTACGCATACGCGAAACCATAAAACCAAATTCACGGTCGCCATGTGCACTCTGGTTCAGGTTCATAAAATCCATATCAATGGTATTCCATGGAATATCGCGGTTGAATTGGGTATGCAAGTGTAGCAAAGGTTTTTGCAATACATTTAAGCCCCTGATCCACATTTTGGCAGGCGAAAAGGTATGCATCCAGGTCATTACTCCAATACAATTTTCGTCAATATTGGCTTGCTGCAAAGTTTCAAAAATCTCTTCAGTTGTTTTTACAATCGGCTTGTACACTACCGAAACAGATATGTTTTGGTTTTGGTTCAAAGAATCAGCAACTTGCTGTGCATGTTCTGCTACTTGTTTTAAGGTTTCTTCACCGTACAGGTGTTGTGTACCGGTAATAAACCAAACTTGTAATTTTTTTAAATCAATCATTACTATTTATGTTGTTTTTAATTTATTCAATTCTCCCCGGTCTGTGTCCTCACAGACCGAAATGCACTTTTATTTTCTCTTCCGTGTTCTGTGTTCTCACAGAACATTATCTATATTCTTTTTGAAAAGCAAAGTTCCGTATTTCATCGGTTAGCAAAGTCCTGCTTTTTGTTTTATTCTCAGATAGTAACACAATTGTTGCCACCTAAACCCGACCGTAGCGAGATGCCGATTTTTTTCAATCGGCAGAAGCGGGGGCGGGACTGTTGTAACCTAAATGATGCTGCTATTGCTTTCCAAATCAAATTACTAAATATTTAATTTATCGCTGTAATTTATAAAATTGTTTAGTGAGCCATCTACCATGGAATCATTCGCTGTCATGCTGTACCTCAGCATGACAAAACCTCACAACTTATTTCTGTCCATAATAAGCTCCGGCGCCGTGCTTTCGCTCATAGTGTTTCTCAATTAACGAATCTTTCAACTTCGGTGCCTGCGGATTAATCTGTTGCGTTAACAAAGCCATTTGTGCTACTGCTTCGAGTACCGCACTATTGTAAACCGCTTTCTCGGCTGTTTTACCCCAGGTAAAAGGTGCATGGTTACCCACTAAAATCATTTCTACTTCCTTATAGCTTAAGCCCAGGCTTTCAAAGTGGTTCATAATCTGGAAACCAGTTTCATATTCATAATTGCCCTTAATCATGGCGTCGTCCATTGGTGGCGCACATGGAATATCTACCGTTAAGTGGTCGGCATGGGTGGTACCAAAAATTGGGATGGCTTTTTGTGCCTGTGCCCATGCGGTACCGTAAGTAGAGTGGGTATGCACTACGCCGCCAATATCTTCCCAGTGTTTGTACAAAACAGCATGGGTCTTTGTATCTGAAGAGGGGCGAAGTGTGCCTTCAACCGTGTTCCCATCAAAATCTACAATGACCATTTTTTCAGGTGTTAAATCCTCATAAGGTACACCACTGGGCTTAATCGCAAATACGCCTTTTGAGCGGTCTGCAGCACTTACATTACCGAATGTAAACAGTACCAGGCCTAATTTGGGCAGCTGCATATTGGCTTCGTAAGCTTGTTGCTTTATATCCTGATAGTTGCTCATGATAAATAAGGTTTAACGTCTTTTTTGCTGTATTTCTCTAAATAACGGCCAAGGCCTAAATATTGCTGGTAATGCTGGCGGTAAAGCTTTTGCTTTTTCACGTTAGGTTTGTATTCTTTTTCAAAACCGGTACCCATGGCTTGCATAGCGGCTTCAATATTTGGGTAAATGCCGGCTGCTACTGTGGCAAACATGGCTGCACCTAAAGCGCAGGTATGCTCAAATCGGTGAATCCTGATAGGCATTTCTAGCACATCGGCCATCATTTGCATTATGTAAGCTGATTTTTTAGCCACACCGCCAATACCAATAATTCCTTTTACAGGTACGCCTTGTTCTTTAAAACGATCTACAATAGCTTTGGCTCCAAAACAGGTTGCTGCTGCCAATGCGCGGAAAAACCGCGGAGCATCGGTACCTAAACCCAAACCGGTAATAGCACCTTTAAGTTCCTGGTTGGCATCTGGTGTTCTTCTGCCGTTTAACCAATCTACAGCCAGTTCTGCATAGTCTTCATCGTCTAAAGCTTCAGCCTGTTTACTTAAATTGGCAATAATTTTAGCTTCCAGCTCTTCTTTTAGCGCAATTGCCGTAGCTTCATCAATCAATGTAGATTCCGTTAACAAATGGTTTAGTGGCCAGCTGATTAAATTCTTAAACCAGGCGTATACATCTCCAAAGGCAGATTGACCTGCCTCTAAACCTGCCATACCCGGAATTACAGAACCATTAACCTGTCCACAGATCCCGTTAATCAATTTACCATCTAAATCCTGATTAGGCGCCACTAAAATATCGCAGGTACTGGTACCCATTACCTTACTTAAATAATAAGGTTCTATTTGTCCGCCAACTGCGCCCATGTGTGCATCAAAAGCGCCTACACCAATTACTACATCGGTACTTAAGCCTAGTTTGTTTGCCCACTCTTCGCATAAGGTCCCTGCAGGAACATCAGAAGTATCTGTATCATTAAATAATTTATCTCTGAAACCAGCCAAAAGCGGATCCAGACTGCTAAAGAAATCTTCTGGTGGTAGGCCGTTAAATTCTTCTGCCCATAACGCTTTATGTCCGGCAGCGCAACGACTTCTTTTCATCGCATTCACATCCTTACCACCACAAAGTAAAAACGGTACCCAATCACAATGTTCTACCCAAGATTGCACACTATTCCGAATAGACTGATCGACCCTTAAGGTACGCAATAGCTTTGCCCAAAACCATTCAGACGAATAAATTCCGCCCACATACTTTAAATAATTGGTTTTGAACTGGGTAGCATGCTCGTTAATTTCTGCTGCTTCTTTAACTGATGTATGGTCTTTCCAGAGCACAAACATGGCATTCGGGTTTTCTTCAAAACCAGGTGTTAAGGCCAGGGGAGTGCCTGTGGCATCAACAGCAACCGGACTAGAACCGGTTGTATCAACTGAAATACCTCTTACTAAAGACGCAATTTCTGCACCGCCAGCTTTGGCTAAACAATCTTTTATGGTATGTTCTAAACCTTCAACATAATCTAATGGATGCTGGCGGAACTGGTTAATAGCAGGTTTACAATATAAACCTTTCTGCCATCTCGGGTAAAGAAAAACAGAGGCCGAAATTTCTTTCCCATCTGCGGTATCGACTAGAACAGACCGGACAGAATCAGTCCCGTAATCTACTCCAATTACATAGTTTGCTTTGCTCATAACAATAAATAAATGTCTAATTAACGTTTATTTATTTGAATTAAAAAATTTAATTATTCTTTTGATTGAAAACATCAATTTTATGTAAATTGGACTACTACTATTTACCTCTGATAGGGGATATCCAAACATTTTTTGGTAAAAAATTTCTAATCCTTCACTCCTGCGAAAAAACCTGATGAATTCGCATCGTTTTAATTTAAGGACTTCCTGAATTCCAGCGGCGAAATATCAGTTTTAGCTTTAAATAGCTTACTAAAAGATTGAGAATGCTCAAATCCCAATTCATAGGCAATTTCACTCACCGAAAGTTCAGTTGTGGAGAGTCTTTCTTTGGCTTTTTCAATGAGCTTTTCGTGGATGTGCTGTTGTGTGGTTTGTCCGGTTAAAGTTCTCAACAGATTCCGCATATAGTATTGCGACATATTGAATTTTTCTGAGAGAAACCGAACACTAGGCAAACCATGTTCTTTGAGATTATTACCTTCAAAATAATCTTTGAGCAGAATTTCCAATCGTTCTAAAAATTGATGATGCGATTTGCGACGCGTAATAAACTGTCGCTGATAAAATCGCTCTGAATAATTTAAAAGCGTTTCCAGCTGTGAAATTATAATGTTCTGACTGAATTTGTCAATATTGGTTTGATATTCCTGCTTGATGTTATCAGTGATCTGCTGGATTTTTATCTCTTCATCTTCAGATAAAAATAAGGCTTCATTAACGGAATAATCAAAGAATTCATATTTCTTGATTGTGCTAGCCAAGGGTGTATTCCAAAGAAAATCCGGATGAATCATCATCATCCATCCGGACGGATTTTTGCCATTCTCTTCCCGTATAATGCTCAAAATCTGATGTGGTGCCATACAGAACATCACGCCTTCATCAAAATCGTAATCCTGCTGTCCGTACCGATATTTATGATCCATATCTCTTTTGACAGAAATCATATAAAAATCAAATATCAAACGCTGCTTTACACTTTCCCTCGCCGGCGCCATATCTTCAAAATTAATCACACTGATGAGCGGATGTTTTGGCTTTGGCAAGCCTCGTAAAGTGTGGAACTGAGAGATGGTTTTTATTCTTATCGGCGAATCAGACATCAGTTTAATATTTAATCAAATTTAATGAATTTAAATTACAGGCTATTTTATCTCCTGGAAATAAATGTCATTTTGCAAATCTTCGATCAAAGTAGGGTGTTGAGGATCCCAGCCTAAGGTTACCCGGGTTGCTTCACTTGAAGTTAAATTATTAAGTTTGGCAAAATGTGCAAACCAGCCGAAATGCGCCGCTGCTTCATCTTTTGTTAAGGAAACAAGTGGAAGCTGCAATTTTTCGGCAATAAAGGTTGCAATGTCTTTAAAAGGAATTCCCTGTTCTGCAACTGCATGGTACCTCGTTCCGCTAATAAACGGTTTTTCCAAAGCTAAGCGGTATAATTTGGCTGCATCTAATACGTGAACAGCAGGCCAGAAATTACTACCATCATTAATCATCGCAGCTTTTCCTTTCTCTTTTGCAATATTAATCGAGGTTGGAACAAAACCAATTACATCTCCTTTACCGTGAACAGATGGTGAGAGTCTTACAACGGCAACTTTTACGCCTTTTGCGGCTACAGCATCCGCTGCATTTTCCGTTGCGATTCTGGGATGCGGATTGTTTGCTGAAAAATCTTTTTCGGTTGTGATTCCGTCTTTTGAAAAAAGTGCAGTTCCTGAAGTGATGAGAAACGGTTTGTCTGTTCCCAATAAAGCTTCACCTATAGCTTCAATCACTTTTCCATCCAGTTTACACATTTCCTCAAATTTTGTAAAATCGTGAACAAATCCTAAATGAATCACTGCATCCGAGGCCATAGCTCCTGATTTTAAACTATCAAAATCGTTTAGATCTCCGCGCAGTGCTTCTGCCCCGGCTGCAAGCAATTTTTTTACTGATTCTTCCGAGCGGGCCAATCCCAAAACCTGGTGCCCATGAGCCAATAACTCCTGTACTACGGCCGTTCCTACGAAACCTGTAGCACCTGTAACAAATACTTTCATTTGATATCATTTAATGAAGCAAAGTTCAGATTTGGTTTCTTAACCCCTGTAGCCAAAAAGCACTTTCTTGTAGCCGAAATGTGATTTATGGCCTATTTTAATCGTTAGGCATTTAACTAGTACTAATCCACTTTTTTGATAGGATAAAGAAATTTAAAAGCATTGGAAACCGCCTGATGCATAATTGTTCCATGGTTCTCTTGTGGTAAAAAATCGAAATACACTTTTACATTGTTATTTTTAAAACCGTTTATTTTTTCGGTCAGCAAATTTGCATCCACTTCCATTACGCGGGGCATTTCGGTTGGTGTTAAACCTTCTTTTCCAACCGCAATGTAAACGTTAGTATGCTGGTTAAAATTGCTTTCACTGATTTTTGATTCCTGGTTTAACAATGAACCGTTATCCCACCATAAACTAGGGCTAATAATAATATATTGACTAAAAAGTGTAGGTTTTTTAATTAAAATTTCAGCAGCCAGCAAACCGCCTAAAGATTGACCGATAATGGTTTTGCTGTTATTCGTTTTATATTTTGACTGGATATAAGGCTCAAGTTCTTTTTCAATAAATGAAATAAATTTATCGGAGTGGCCGGTAGTAGGATAGCTTTTTTGATCGCGCGCAATCGATGTTGGAAAAGTAAAATCCCTTTTACGATCGACAGTTGCAATGCCTACCACAATTGATTTTGGCACCCGATTTACCCATTCGAAGCTGTTAAACTGCACGAGCCCAACGATATGAATAAAATCTTCCTCAGCAGAACCATCAAGTAAATAGATGACCGGATATTTTGTAGTATCGCTCTGTTGATAACCTTCCGGAAGATAGACGTTCAGGATTCTTTTCTCCGCCAATGCTTTTGATTGGATTTCGTCTATAAGGCCTAAAACAAAAGGTTTACGCTTTACTGTATCTGTTGGCCTGTTCATTTGCCCGAAAACTACGGCCGCATAAAAAGTTAGCATAACAGTTAATAGGGTTTTATTCATATGTTAAGGAATAACGGGTGGTGATAAGATGTTTTTTTGGAAAAATACAATTTTCAACCGGGCTGAGAAAATTGATGATGTAAAATCATTCATTTTACTGTTTCCATGTCTTAGTTTAAATAACCGGTAATTCTTCCAGCGAAAAGAATTTGATCCACCTTATTTTTAGCATTAGCTGTTCTTAAAATTTAAATTTTAAGTGTTTTAATCCGCATTAAAAATCTTTAGCTTATGCTAAGAATTTACCTGACTGGTTAATTAAATTTACTTATATTTACGAAGAGAACAGATGGTATATTGGTTATTTATATTTTTTTATATCTGATTTCTAAATTAAGCCATCCAGTTATTCCATTACCAATAAAATGATAATTAACGCAAACGAACCTCAATATTCAATAGCTGATCCTTACCCATGGTACAAATGGGTTCAACAGGAAAAACCCATTTTTAGAACGCCCGAAGGCATGTGGATGATTACAGGCTATGAGGATGCAATGATGTTATTAAGCGATCCCCGTTGTTCGCATTGGGGGCAGGACAGTCAAATTTTTCAATATTTAAGCCCGGTTGAAAAAGCTATTGCGCAAACATTACATGCGCTGGCACCCGGCAATACACCCTCATTTCGTAAACAGATTATGCATCAGCTTGCTGCCAGAACACTCCAGGTTGATGAAGATGATATGAAACAACTGGCAGATGAAATTCTTGATGAGCTTCGTCCTTCCTCTAGGATCGAATTTATGAATGATTATGCCCATCCTTTTACATTCGGAACAATTTGCCGGGTGATGGGCGTACCGCAAGAGGAGGTGAGCTCATTTTCTAAAATAGTGGGTGGCTTAAAAGGCGGATACCTTAGTTTTGTTGATGAAAAATCATGGGCGAATGGTGAGGACGAACCAAAAAAAATATTTATTGATACGTTGCGAGGACTGATCGCATTGAAGCGGCAAAAGCCTGGTAAAGATTTGTGCAGTGCTATCCTTGCCGTTGTACCAGATGATGACGGGGATGATTCTTTTATCATTTCATTGATGGTTCTGCTTTTTTATGCTGGCCATCAGAATATGATGAATTTTATGGGAAATGCTTTGGTTGCACTTCAAGGCAGGGTAGAAGACCAGGCAACGCTTCGCGAAAGCCTTTCCGCTGCCATAACAGGTGTGGATGAACTGATCCGTTATGATTCTCCGCTGCAATCTGTTTTACTCATTACCCAGGAAGCGATAAATCTTCATGGCATTAATATTCCTTCAGGCAACCAATTGCTTATTAGTATAGGTGCGGCAAACAGGGATCCTGCAAAATTTGAAAACCCGGATCAATTAATATTGGGGAGAAAACCAAACCATCTGGGCTTTGGCGCGGGCGCTTTCAGGTGTATAGGTGCAAGACTTGCGCAAATTCAGGGCGGTATTGGCCTGCACCGTTTTTTTGCACATTTGAGTGCTTACACTGTTGCTGAAAATATAAGCTGGAGCAATTTCAGCGTTCAACGAGGACCATCTTCTATTTTATTGGATATAAACTGGAATCATGAAGGATAAATTAGCCACTGGAAGTGATTTTATTGACCGGTACGATCACATGATCCTGTCTGATGCGATGAAGGCCATGTATGGTAATTCAGGTTTTTACAATGTAGGCGATTGGACCACTAATCCTTCCAACCTGGAAACTGCGTGCGAGGCACTCGTCATAAAACATCTAGATCTGGTAGCAATACCGCAAGATCCCATTATGATATTGGATGCGGGATGCGGACTAGGAAAGGGTTCTGGCGTTATTGCCCAACGGTTCGGCAACGCGCACGTTGTTGGGATCAATATTTCTGAAAAGCAGATTTCGTTTGCACAGGAGGCTCGTGCTGGTATTGATTTCCAGGTGATGGATGCTACAAGAATGGAGTTCCCAGACGAACATTTCGATTTAATCATCAGTATTGAAGCTGCATTTCATTTTGATACCCGAAAAGATTTTCTTGATTGCGCCTACCAAAAACTCCGTCCAGGCGGTCAACTTATTTTTTCTGATATGTTACTGAACAATACGGAATGGATTGGAAGCTGGTCTGTACCAGCAGCGAACCTGATTACCGATATAAATGATTATACCAAACTATGTATAGCAGCGGGCTTTCGGCTACTCCAATGCAACGATATCAAGAATTCTTCTATAAAGGGATTTTGCAATCATCTCCGCAATGCAATGCAACTGACAGATCTTGCCGACGGGCTTGAAAACTCGGTTATTGCCTACCTGCTAACGAGTTTAAAGAAACAATCATTATAAAATTCCTGCAACAAATGCCCCAGAGTTTTCCAGGGTAATCATTCCAATCTTTTACAGTGATATTGAACTTGTTTTTACTGTTAACAAATACCTTTTACTCAATAGGACATTTTGCGAAATCGCTAAACAATAATAATGTTAAAACTTAAAGCAATGCGCTCATTGGATGAAAGATTCTGACTTACCGAGTGCGGCACTTTGCTGTTAAACAAAATGAGACGCCGATCTTTCGGTGTATACCTTACCGTATTAAAATTTTCGGGCCTTGTACGGGATGATGCCCATAAATTATCTGATAGCTCTTCAAATGAAAGGTCACCACAGCCCGGGGCAGTTCTGATATAATAAACACCGCTGATGTAAGAGCCGTCGTGTGTGTGCATGCGTTCATAATTTCCGGGGGATGAAATACTAATCCATGAATCTGAGATGGCGTACTTATTGCCAGGCCGGGTTTCGAGGATATCCAAATACTGGCCGATCTCATTAATTAGTGCACTGTGCAAAATACCGAATTCGCTGCGCGCAAAAATATCAGGGACAGATCCGTATGTGGTATACAAATTAGTACGGGTAGACAAAGGAACCTCCTGCTTCAGTAAATGAGCGGCTTCAACCAACCGCTCGTTCGCTTCATTACTAATGAGATCGTCCTTATAATAAAATGCTTTGGGAAAGAAATATTCTACAGGCATACTGTCCGATTAAATCATTGGTTCAAGGATGAAAGAAATAGTGTGTTTCATATATTAAATCATTTATAATACAGTTTTTTAATCATTTTATCAATATTTGATCCGGTTCGAAACCTGCAATCCGCCTATTGATCCACTGAGTGCCGAGCTGAATACAACCTGACTAAGGCCAGCATCCCAGTTATTGCCGAGTGCCATATTCTTAACTGTATTGATGGAAGCTCCAATAGCCTCACTCTTAATAATACCCGTTCCAATCCCCTTGGCCAGAGCGCCCCATCCTGCAGCTACAGGTCCGTTGGTAGCCAACCCTGCAAGTGCTGCGCCCTTTTCGGTAACCCATGCACCAGCTTTTACAGCTGTTGCCACGCCAGGCTGGCCGAAAACTTCTAACAACCCTGCAGTAGCACGCGCCGTAGCCGTAAATTCTGTAAGTGCTACCTGAGCTGATTTGGCTGCAATACCTAAACCAGCTCCGAAACCTCCGCTTAATGCACCGGTAAGTGCACCAATGCCCATTTGGATACCGTATTCTTTCCAGCTGAAATCATCGAAGTGAAATGCAGAATAGGTAATCGAACTTACCCCAGCTCCGTAGAAGACACCGGAAAGTGCTCCCAACCCAATAGCTGCTGGTGTACCTAATCCCCCAGTAACTACCTCAAGAACCGCAGCTACCACGTCAATAACAACACCGATCAGGATTTCTACAGCACCAATAAATATCCCTCCAATAGCACTAAAGAAACTACCAATAGAGAACATACCGGTTGGATCAATAAACAACACCGGATTGTTGGATGCATAAATATATGGACTAAAGTACTGGCGGCCTGGATCGGTTGCAATAAACCTTCCTATCGAAGCACTATAGAAACGGGCCCTGTAATTGTACAGCCCAATTTCCAAATCAAACTCCTGACCGGTGTACAAGTAAGGCAGAAATCCAGGGCTTGGTTCATTGATGTTTGACAAAGCACCAAATGTGAGGTATTCATAAGATGCAACCACATTTCCACTAAGATCAATAACCGCTCTTGCCGAGCCAAGATGATCACTTAGGATATGATACAGCGTTGCAGTGGAACCGTCGAGCTTTCGCATAGCAATGAGACCACCAGGGCCATAAACATAGTTCACAGATGACCTCGTTTTTCCATCAGCATCAATAAAAACTTCTTGCAATGGCATTGCACTGGTACCCCGCACGTATAATTTTGTTCCTGCCGGCGAAACTCCTCCTGTAACGGTTTTTAGCAATCGTTCATTACGGCAACCATAAGTAAAATTCAACGTACTGCCACTCTGAGTATTGTCTACAATGCTTACAGCTAACATAGAAGCAGGATCGTAAGTAAAACCCAAAGCAAATGGTTTGCTGATCTTTGAATCAGCCATGTTCATGGAAATAGCATTCCCGTTTTGGTTGTAGGCAAACTGTGCGATTACCTGAGAATTATTAATATCACTAATGGTATTTACCTGTTGGTTGCCTTGATTATAGGTGTATGCACACGAGATGTTGCTTCCAGTAAAGTTCTGTATGTTACCATTTTTATCATAATTTACATCAGGTGCAGCTGATGTGCTTGCAGGTGTGTTTGTAGGCACCTTTGCGTTTTGTAGCTGCCCAATAGCGTCGTAGGCATACTGGTACTCGTTATTGGCCTGGCCACTCACCTGCGCGGCAGAAGAAGCAATGGTGCCGTCAAAATACCCAGCGTTGGCATAGCCCCCCGATGTATAAGTGAGCGTCTCCTCGAAAATACTTGAACCTTCCTGGTTCTGATTATTGATGTTCAACAGCCAGTTTGGTGCATTAAAACCATAGGTCTGTTTAATAGTCGCGTTTGTAAGCACCAGCTGATTTTCCAATGGTGTACCCGCCGCATCATAGCTAAAGTTTCCGATCGTACTGGTTCCCGATTCGCCCTGCATCTGTGAAGACATTTTATCTGTAATTCCGATTATCTGGTTCAATGAATTCAATTGGTAAAAAACAGCATATTCATAGGTTTCATTCGGGTATTGAATTTGAGTAATTGTGCCAACATCATTGTATTCATAATTAACAATTCGTTCGGTACCACCATCAAAAGCGTTTACGGCAAGGGAGTCGGAAATAGTATTCCCAAAAATATCGTAAGCCAGGCTTTCTGTAACATCTGCAATTCCGGCGTTGCCATTATTGGCTTGCATAGCAGAAATTCTACCGATGGTATTTAAACCAACAACACCTCCATCATATATGTTTTTTTGTCTCCAGGTCGGATTATTCTGCGGCCAAAGCGGATCGGTATTGGCATATTGTTGCAACTGCTGCTGGTTCCAGGCTCCTGCAATATAGCCAGTTTCAACGGGACGGGAGAGGAGATCGTATTTTACATAAACATAGTTTCCATCTGTTGCGCCCTGTTGGTCCTGTTTGAAACGGATATTCCCTGCCTGGTCGTATATAAAAATAGCAGGCGCATTCGTACCTTGCTTCAGCGTGAGCAGTTGATTTAAATAATCAAAAGTCTGTAGTGTTACCCAATCATTTTGCACGGAATTGGCCGGTGGGTTAAAATAGTTTGGAGAGCGGACAATCGTCGGGTTGCCAGCGTCGTCAAAGCTAGTTTCATTTTTGATTTCAGTACCGGTAGCAGATACATTTTGGATCACTTGATCCAATAACGTGCTTACTTCATAAAAGACGTTGCCATTGGGATTTGTTGTTGTTTTTTTAGCATAAATCATCGCTCCAGTCTGACCCGTTACTGCACTATAGCTGGTAACGGTACATTTGCCGCCATTTACCCTGAAATCTTCACCAGGTACACTTTCCTGAACTATGCGTGCAAGTGGAGATGTTTCAAATGTTTGCCTTGCAAATGGATAACCGTTATCAGTAGGATAAGCAGCACTCACCAAGCCTGTCATGGTTCCAGCAGTCCAGTTCATGGCAGCAAAACCACTGCAGTAGCTAAACATCGGATTTTGCTGTGGAGAAATGTATGCTTGCTTAGTCCTTATAGCAATTCTGCCTAAATTATCGGATATTAACTGACCGACCACCATTTGTGAGCCAGCATATTGCTGCGCCTGGATATTCATCCCATTTGCATCGTCGAATGAGATAGCAGCCATTGGCATTACCGCTGTAGCGATTTGTGAAATGGCTACCTTGTTGCCGAAGAAAATAGTGGGCACACCAGCAAAATGAGCATCTGCCGTATAGCTGAAGATCATTTTTCCATCTGCCCAGAAAACAGCGGTTGATTGGCCTACAAGCAAGGTCCACTGTTTATTCATGGTATATACTGCGATGTTAGTACCATCTAATTTAAGCGCATAACGATAAGCATTATCTGGACTGGTAATTGTCCAGCCTTTGCCTGTAGCAGCACCTGTGCTGATCGTAGATGTTTTAGGAAGCAGGAAGCCGGCCTTATTAAATTCATTGCAAAGACCATCAGACAAGACACCTGTATCAAGCTGGTTTTCAAAAGGATTCTGCGCAAGATTAAACGCACGTGTATCTACCGGAGGGAGCAAATTTACGCCGGCTGAATCCAGCAACTGCCAGGAAGTTAATTGCGGATTCCATTGAACGGTGAGTGCCAATCCCAGACTGATCCCCAATGGCGTAACAGGCGTTTCGAGCAGATTGAATTCAACATCCAGCGAAAAGTCTGATTGCATATCATCGTTGGAATGCGTGAGCGAACCTGCTGTGCCTGCTGACTGCTGCGTAAGAACAGTACCAGCGACATCCCAATTGCCGCTTTCTTGCTGCCATACAGATGACCATTCCGAACCACGGGTAAATTCAATGAGATCACCACCATCAGCCCCGGTAATAGTAACCGAAGAATTGGGATCAGCCGCAACAAACACCCCTAAATTTCCGCTACGGGACAGGTAACCATTTTGAATTTTTGATGTTCTGTCTGCCGCATTGGTAGATAAAATTTCCTGCTGAAAACTATCCAATACCTTACGTTTTGTTTCGCCATTGGCGCCAATTACGGCCGTAGGTTCTTCTAACGTATTTTTATAACCATAAGCCTCAATAATACAAGCCAATGGTGTAAATCGCAGATTATCTACAAGGACATTGCAGGATGTATTCTCATTTTCGCAAGTAATGGCAATCTGTGCATTACCTTGAGGGTTAGGAAGATCAATTAATTGGGATACGTACATCCACTGGCCAACGGTATCCGGGAAGTTTAGCACGTACGACGTGCCTCCAGAAACAGATATTTTCCATGAAGCATTACCCACGTTATTGTTAAATACCGAAGGCTTTTTTACCCAAGCAGAAAATATATATTGCTGATCCTGACGGATGGGGGTAAATAAGCCTTGCACGCCAGCCGTACCAGTACTGCCTGCTGCAATGTTTAGGCTGTTGGTACCAGTATGCGCATCTACTACTGTATTCTGAGTATTTGGAATAATTGTACTTCCAGACCCCATCACCCAACCGATTGGCGTTTCATAAGTTTCAAAGCCATAGTAACTCACCTCATTTCCCGACAAACTGCCATTTGGAAATTTAGCAACTAGTGACTGTTGGTTTTTATCGTAAATGAAAGAGGAGATAAGCTGATTACCATCTACCTGCTCCGTGATGAGGTTACCTGTACCCGATCTGGAAATGATTTTGGTCTTCAATTGCCATTCATCTGTAGGGGTATCCGAAGGAAATTGTGGTGCTACAGTGCCTGGCTTTGTCCAGTCAAAAATCTGATAAGCGGCCAGTTTGCACGAACCGCTACTATTACAATCGGTGTTTACCGTACTATCTGCCCAGTTGCGAAAAGTAGTGGCCTGACTCTTGACATAATTCCTTGAACTATTATCTGCCGGTGCTACGCTCTGGGTTGTCATGGCCACCGTAGAGAATATGTGCAGCTTGTTGAACGAAGTAGCATATGCCGGAACCTGGTAAGCGTATAAGGTTTCTGTGCGCATATTTTTTTGAACCCCATCAGCATCATAATAAGATTTCTCTTGTGCTAGTAATACACCAGTAGTCTTGTCATAAGTGCCTGTAGACCATTGAACAATGCCATCTTTCATGTTGGCCGTTTTTTCGCAACGTGCATATCCGCCTAAAAGGTATTTGCCTGTCACGTCTTTAGAATAAACCGTCCAGTAATTTAGCTGCGACGATACGAGGCTACCATCGTTAGCAAAATCCTTTTGGCCAAGCTGAATGCCGTTAAGGATGTTCTGGAAATTCTGGAGTCCACCTGAGGGGTAAAGTGTTGATTGCTGGGCAAGTCCGTTAGAATAATAAAACTGACTACTTCCTTCTGGTGTGGATGTTGGCAAAGCAGCGCTCTCTTTAACACCGGGAACCACCATCACCAACGGATACTGTGCCACCCCCATCAAGGCATTGTAAACAATTTGCGACTCGGGAGAGTTGGCATAATAGTAGGATTGCGTAAAACGCTGCTTGGCATCATATTGATCCTCAATTACAAGATATGCCACGGGGGTATCTGTTGCCGACTGATTGAAATTAACTTCATCGAGGTTCCATAAATCCATTGTTGGGCTGGCATCAAATGAGGCTGCAGATGAAGGGTAGGTAACCAGGAAGCGGCCAGCAACCAGCATCGTTCCGGCCGTACCATTGGGTACGAATGATTTAACATTATTTAGTTTCTGCGGTACTTGCGCGGTTCCGTTTTTTAAAGCTGCTACGTAGGATGACGCTGTATTGTCACTAGCATCCTGGTAGCTGATAAACCTCGGCCCCCGGTTTTGGAGACTCTGTGGATCATTGAAACTACCGAGTTGAGTTGATAATGACCTCCATGTGCCGTCTGTGCCCCTAAAATAGATGGTTTTTCCAACCGTCATATAATTACCCGAAATACTCGGGTTATTTCCGGATGGAACATTTGACAATATAGACCAGTTACCGGCATTCGGATTAAATGCCGCCCATTGATTGGGCGCGGAACCACTAGCTGGAGAAAGAATGGATATATCCTCACCAGTAGCCATGTTCAGCCCAATTGTTGCGCCGGGAGACGAAAAGCTTTTCTGATTCCACACAGAGCCGTAATGCTGATCACCGCCGGCATTGCGCAATAGCGCCAGGTTGTTATTTACAGTAGATCCAACGATTGATGTCTGGAATATTTGATAAAGTGAATTTCCACTTACAATAGGGGAAGATAAATCAACAGAGCCAGGAGATGATGGGTTCAGTACGGAGAAATTTTCATCCCAATTAAATAATCTCAGGCTGTAATTAATAGCAGTACTCGTCGTGCTTGTTGCAAATGTAAGTACCAATGAACTTGCTGTAGGGCTGATAGCGAGATAGGCCATATTGGTTGGCTGATCTACCACCACATCAATATTGCTTAAAGTCCATTGGCTGCCATTTTTCCATGTGCCATCTAAAGCACGGTAAAACAGATAATTTTTGAGCTGACGTGAACTTTGGAGATAACAGGACACGGCATAAAAATTCTGCGCTGCAGTAATTGAAGCCAGTACGCAATCTGAAGAATTGGGCAGCAGGGGAGATCCGTTTCCATTCCACATGCCATCCTGCCAGTTATACGAAAATCCCTGTACACGGTTAGTGGTATAATCGGTATTATAGGCCATTACAAAACTATCACCGGCAACAAAAACAGACTCAGCTTTAGAATTGGCCTTTACGGTAAGTATGAAGGGCTGATTATTATACATGACCCAGTTTCCAAATTTTAAATCCTGTCCTGCATCATCGTTGCGGAATAGGTACAATTCGTCGTTACCGGTGGAGCTGTTGCGGAGAGAAAGCGCAAAGAAATTTTCTGTAGTTTGTACCATCAGGCTACCGGTGGCTACGGTCTTACTGATGTTTACAGTTTGGCTTACCCACTGCCCATTCCAAGATTGCATCCTTAACTGTACCTGGTTGTTGCTCTGGTAGGTGAATACGACGTAATTAGATCCAAACCAAACGCGCGGAATACTGCCAGTAACAGGATTTTGTAGCTGTACTTTTTTAGATGAATTAGCTGATGTTATGGTCTGCGTTTTATATTCAAAGGACGCCTTGCCTCCTTCAGGATATACAATAGCGCTTAGGGCACCAGGATTGATACTGGATGAATTTGTAGGAAAATATTCAAAATTCATCGCTGGAAGCGTTTCGCCCAGGTTGGCGTATTGAAACACTGACTGAAGGCACCGCTTGTACATCAATGAATAGTTGCCGTCAGAAGATGCAGCATTATTCATGAATTCGTAAGTGAACTTCATGCCTGAAAGCGGATTACCATCTGCATCCGCCACGTCAACAGCATCTAAGAAATAGGTTTCATATCTGTCCTGGTAAGCATTGGGAGAGGGGGGCGCTATCTGGGTATGCAGTGGCTGGTATTCAACAATCGGCGTACCGTCACTGTCACTACCAGGATTAAGCATACCAAATTTATTTCCATAATTCAAAGTAATCACACGTCCGTAGCTGTCAGTTACTTTGCCAAGGTAAGAAGCCTGAGTATATGCCAGCCCGGAGGAGATTAATTTCTGCAAGACACTGATATATTGATAATGAATCGAGTTGCCCATTGGCGTAACAATGGAAACGAGATTCCATGCAGTAGGGTAAAGCACCTGTGTTGCGCCCACATTGCTGGAGCCAATCCAGTTTCCCCAGCTAATACCCCATTGGGTGCCATTTGAAGCCGTATTATTTCCAGCACCATAAGTATATGTAAAACCATCTTCTTTTATGATGATCCAAATCTTTAGTGCAGGGTTATACTGTACAGACCAAAACTGGAAATTCCGCAATTGAAATATCCAGTTTCCATTAGACGTTTCCCCCGTTTTTACCATTGGATTGGCACTTCCACCAGAGACCAGATAATACTTATCAGAGGTCACAGATGCACTTCCTCCTTTGTCTACCGTAATCATTTCAATAGGCATTTGCCAGCCTAAACCCAGAATTCCGGTAGGGGCCTCTGTATTCCAGGTATTTAAATTGTTTTTTACATTACTGGAATAAAGAACAGATAATTTTACATCAAGGCCTTCCAGCCCAGGTAAAGTCATCAGATCCAATGGCATAGATACACAGCCTCGAAATTTGTTGACACTACTCTTAATGTTTCCTATTGCCGTTTTATCAAACTCAAAAGAGTGTAAAGCCGGCACTTCAGATTGAGCAGCACTGCTGCCATTATTTGATGGTTTAGTAGACATAACAGGATGGATTTTAATTGAGAACTTTTAGTGATTGAAGTTGGAGATGCGTTATTTGGCTAAAAAATGTAGACTTATTATTTAATTCAAAACAGTAAACTGTTTCTCTATTTTTTCTATGGAAAGTTGTTCTATTTGTTGTGGAAGGGTTTTAAAACAGGTTCCTTCTTTGGGAAGAGTTGTCATTGTATGCCTCAGGTAGAAGTCGTCAGGAACATGGAATACACTTGTTTTAGCGGGGTCTGCCTCTTCATCTACATGGCAGCAAAGCAGCGGTAAATGGGCTGGTATAGCCACACCTGCAGCAACGGGTCTTATAGCCGTGCTTAAATTGGGTGGTGAACCATGAATTACTTTTGTATTCATGAATAACACTTGTCCAGCCTTCATTGGTATATAATGCATATGCCTGGCTTCAATAGTTTCTACCAATTCTGGATAAGGTAGCATAATAGGTGAACGGTAAAGATTTTTTAAGCGATGGCTTCCAGGCAAAACGCCAAGGCAACCATTGGTTTCATCTACGTCAACGAGCGGGCACCATATACTAAGCCCAATGTGGTTTTCTTCTTCTACAAAAGTCGGATCCTGATGTAGCGGAAACTTACCATATTCCGAATCTGCCCGCTTGGCCACGAAGCTTCCTAAAACAAATTTATATTCATTTAATACAGGAAGCAGGCGCCGTTCAAAAACGGGCAAGATGTTTTGATGGATGAAACGTCGCATTTCAATATCCTGAAGTACCACTGAAGCCACAATATCAAACGTATGTTGCACTTCAACAGCTTTAAAAACCGACTTTAAGTCAACTAGATCTTTTGCGGTAAGAAGGTTCATAACCAGATATCCCTGCTCCTGGAAAATTGCATCATATTGCTGGTCAATAAATACGTTTTGTGCCATAGTTTATTGGATTAAAAAAATGAAAATTACATCCAGTTATATATTACGCTGCTGTTATGTGGTGCTTTTGTTGGAATAATTTTTGAAAGTACCCGCATGATGGTTGCAGTTGTAATAATGGATTTCTTGTCTTCGTAGTATGCTCCCGAAGGATTGTTCCAGGGCTCGTAACAAAAGTTATCTGTTACACGCAGATTTGCAGAACCATGCCACTGTCCATTCTCTGCCTGCCAGTTGAGCAAGGTGCGAAGATGGGCGCCTATTTTTTCATCAGCATAACCTCTGATGCATTCAATGCCGATATAACAGGCAAGATCAAAAGCGTTGTCAATCTGAATAGAAGATACATCATATTCATAAGCATCCAGCGGCTCCTGCAGCCCCAAACGATCCAGTACTTCCAATGTAATGAATGTACTGTAATAGGGGTTTCGCCACCAGTACGAACGCCAAAAGCCGTTGTCCATCCGGTGGGTGTGTAAAGCTTTTTGAAACGGATCAAAAAATGTGGCCCTATCTTCAGTCGACATGCCGTGATAACCCCATGGAGTAACATCCCAATGACCTGTGGCCCATGCATCAGGTTCGGTATAGGTAGCAATACAATCATCTTCTCGCCAGTGTTCCTGAAAAAATAAACGATCAGTAGCTTCAACAGGAAGGCCAAGTTCATCAAACAATGCAACGGCCATCGCAGTTGAGTCCGCATCAGGCCCTGTCATGGCATTAAATCCCCATCCAGAATTGTAGCTCCTTTGATCTGAAAGCCAATAGGCGGCTTTTGTTGCAGCATCAGTAGCGCTATTGTTGCCACTTTTTTTACCATACTGTGCCAGCGCATGTGCGGCGTATGCCGTAACCCATTGGTCTGAAGTCCCTACCGGCAGGTGATAATCATCCCAGCTGCCATTTTCGTTCTGTATGGATATCAGGTACCGCATCGAATCTTTGAGCGCTCCCCATATTTCGTCTGATTCCGGCATGCCATTTTGTACATCATGCTTGATGTATAAGTTTAATCTTGGTTTCTGATCAAAAGTAAGTCCAAACCCAATGAAGGCTATTTGGTATTCCTGACTGTCCAGCATGATGCTGGTATCAACAGGTGTAATCGAGAAGTGTGCTGTTAATTTGTTAATGATTGATGACCATTCTTCAGGTTTGTATTTGAGGCAATGGCCGCACAAGTCGGCTTTTACATCAGCATGCGCACCAGTTTGAAGATTAAAGCCCACACTCATCACCAACCCATTCAAATCTGTTTTATATTTTTCTGTTGCAATGGCCAGGAAGTCTTTCATTTCTTGCGATGAAAACAGCTCGATGCCTAAATGCTGGAAGTCTGTAGTCTCGCGCATTCTGAAATAGATCTTAGCTCTTGAATTTTCAAGCGTGCTTCCCTCTAATCCCGCACTTGCAACAACACAATGTTTTTTTAATTTATTTATGATGGCCATCGCATCATTGGCAGAAGGCAGAATTTCTTTGAGCCAGGTGGTTACCGTATTCCATCCCTTTTCCTGGCTGAGAGGTGCCATTTCCAGGTAAAAAGCAATTCCAGGCTGTTGCGGACTTGTGCCAATCCATGCAAATCCTTGTTTGTAAATGTTACGGTCATCTTTGCTTTTTGGCAGTAACATTTCAATTGTTTTTTCAGCAATCTCTTTTAAATCACTGCTTCCACTGCTATCAATAGCTTGCAGAAGTGTTTTGATAGATGAATGATACCGCGATTCGATGGTTGTGTGAAAGGAACCCGGGTCAACGATAATCCTGAGTGATGTACCCTTGCCAGAAGTTGTAATGCAAAGTTGCAATGGTGAACCATCATTGTTCAGGCATGAAGCACCAATAATAAAATCTTCCGAGCCAAAATCAGAATCAAGAAGCTGGTAACAGCTATCTGTTAAAGAGTTAGCCGTAGGTTGGATGCGCTCAGCAAGCGAAATAAGCCGTTGAACTTTTTGGCCGAGGCGTACACTACGAATCATATAATTTTTTAAAATTGAGAGGACAGGATAAATTAGATTTTGATTTAGGAGCTTATAAACCCCACGGTCGATTTGAACATCAGCCGCGGGGTTTAAATAGTTTAAATTGTGATTGCAAACAAAGAATGTTACAAACGTAATTATGAATTAACTACCTGGTTGAATATTAATCTGTGGAGCCTGCCCCGTGTTGCTGCCTCTAGAACCAGATGTGCCATTTGAACCAGTATTTCCCGGCGTTCCGTTTGCACCGCCTGATGAGCCGCCAGTACCGGCTGTGCCGCCTGTGCCGCCAATACCGCTGTTGCCTCCATTACCAGGAAGACCAGCTACAGGATGGCCAATAAGCTGAGAGCCAGCATCCAGACTTCCGTAAGTGATATTGATCACATTACCATTGCCGCCATTGCCACCATTAGCGCCGTTACCTCCGGCTCCGCCATTACCGCCGTTACCGCCGCTATAACCTCCACGCGAATAAGCGCCTGAACTATCGCCGTTACCACCATTGCCACCGTTACCACCGCTTCCGCCGTTACCTCCGGCTCCGCCATCGCCACCATTTCCACCTCCACCTACAACAGAGAAAGTACCGGTAACTTTACCAATGTACATGGTAGTAGCAGGAGAATCACCGCCGTCGCCGCCATTACCGGCATTACCACCATTACCACCAGTGGCACCGCTGGTACCGTTGGAACCGTCGTTACATCCGGAAGCCCAGTTGCAACTTGCATTCTGACCAGGAACGCCGTTCTGGCCGTTTCCACCTGCTGAGGCATTTGTGCCTGCTGCACCTGGGGCACCAAGAATGTTGATATCTCCGGTAGCTTGCTGCGCCATTAATGCTTTTGCATTGTTGGGTGTTGATTTGATTAGGGCAGCAATGGAAATTTTGCCGGTTGTCTGGACAAAAATTTGTCCACCGGGTAAAACGGTTACTGTTCCGAACTGATTGTTAGTGTCCGTAATGTAAAGCGGACTCGACGGACTTACTGTCACGTCTACTGCTGTCGATGAGGTTGACATAGAATTGTTTTTTAGATGGTTAAAAATTTAGTGATTAATATATAAATGGATTGTATTATTAAAACACATATTATGAATAAAAATAATACATACATATTTAATATCCAAATAATTAAATTATCTATAAGCTGAATACGAAGCTTTTAATGATAATCAATAAAAAAAAGCTTATTAAAAAAATCATCATTATGCCTATGCAAAATAAACTCAGTTCTTTTTACTTGAAAAAATATTGAGTCAGTAGATTAATTCTATTGCCACCGTAAATAGTTTCACAAAGAAAAAAAAACTAAACAACTGAAATTACAATACTAAAAACTTTATATAAAATATAATAAAAAAATGATTATCAATTATTTATAAAAAAAATAAGAATATTAAATCAAATTATTCCATGCTAAAATCAAAGCATTCATATCATATTTAATCGGAATAAATTTCTTGAGTAATGACTAATTAAATTATTTCAAACTGATGGTTTTAGTACATTGTAATTAATTCTTCAAAGAAGAAATTAAACATAAAAAAATATAAATGAAATTAAAGTAATACATTTATAAGATTATTAAAATTACATTTATGTATTATTATAACAAAAAATGAGTAATTTTAATATTATAAATAAAGACATACAAAATGTGATGTATTTTTATGTGATTAAATGTAATTTTCTCACAAACCACAAAAGTATAATCAATACCAATCCAGGGATTCATATACTTACTGATCTTTTTTTTTGTAAATCCCTAGTACAAAAATAGAACCATTCGAAACGTGATTTGGCGTGACTAATGAAAATTAATTCTAGGATGGAATAGCCCAATACTCGTTAAAGTTCGAAATCGTAATCATACCGCCCATATTTGATCCTTCCCTGTAAATTCATCTTATAGGATATCTTGTGAAAACTTAAGATCTGGGCAATTTGGAGTTTTTCCAGCGGAATGTTCTCCTCAATATTATTGACTAAACTTACCAATGGATGCATAGGAATGTTAGCAGATCAGGAAAGGGCATGGCAAGTTTTCAAGTGTAAATACGACTTGCCTCGATTCGATATCTACAATTAATTAGAAGAAAAAGTTTAAAGAAATCTTTTCCTAAAAAAACCCTGAAAGATGCAGCCCTGCTAATCTCTTTTTGGATGCCGAATAACATACCAGATTTTATTTTATCATGGATTTCGTTTTTTTTAATGCTGAACCAATTACTTGATGCATATCATAATATCTATATTCTGCTAGTCTTCCTCCAAAAACAACATTATTCTCTTGATTAACCAACTCCATATACTTTTTTAATTTTCGATTATTCTTTTCATCATTTATAGGATAGTAGGCCTCTTTACCTGGCGTCCACTCTTCAGGATATTCCTTTGTAATTATTGTTGTTGGTTGAACTCCAAACTCAAAATGTTTATGTTCAACGATGCGAGTATGGGGAATTTCAACTTCTGTAGAATTAATTACGGCTACTCCCTGATAATTGGGTATATCTAGTACTTTGTGATCAAATCTCAAACTTCTATATTCCAAATAACCGTACTGATAGTTGTAAAACTCATCAAGTTTCCCAGTATAGATTATACAATCTGCTTGCTTAGATAACTCTTCACGAGAATTAAAAAAATCAACATTAGTCTTGACTTCTATGTTTTTCAAGAGCCCATCAATCAAATTATTATATCCACCAATGGGTATACCTTGATATTTATCATTGAAGTAGTTATTATCAAAGGCAAACCGTACGGGTAGTCGTTTTATAATAAATTGTGGTAATTCAGTAGCCTTACGACCCCATTGTTTTTCAGTATAGCCCTTTATAAGTGTTTTGTAGATATCTATACCCACCATACTTATTGCCTGTTCCTCCAGGTTTTTAGGATGAATGATTCCGGATTTCTTAACTTGATCCCTAATTTTCTCGTTCGCTTCCGATGGCGTTTTCACCCCCCACAACTGATAAAAAGTATTCATATTGAAAGGTAGATTATATAGATGGCCTTTATAATCCGCAAGTGGTGAGTACCTAAAATTATTGAATTCTACAAAAGAGTTTACATAATCCCATATTGACTTATCATTTGTATGAAAAATATGGGGACCATATGAATGTACATTTATTCCTTCTATTTTATCACAATATACATTTCCACCAGTATTATTTCTCTTATCAATAACTAGGCACCTCTTGTCAGCATCGGTCATTTCCCTGGCAAATACTGCACCATACAAACCTGCTCCTACAATTAGGAAATCATATTGCTTCATAGTAAAATAATTTATAGATACGTTTGTTTCAAGTGGAATAAATTTCCGTACTCAAATCATATTTTAAATATTCATGGGATCATGAAATGATCTTAAAGGTCTTGAAGATTTCGAGAATTTATTTTTCTCGTAAACTCGCCGATATTTTTATTAATAACTTAGATGCAAGTCGTGGCCGGAAGAGAATGAATTTGAGCATATTTTAAGATTAGCGTTTTATTAATAAATTAACTGTTTATCTAATAAAATTACAATAGTTTAATAAATTTTATTTTTAAAATATTTTTAAAGAATTTGCTGATTGGTTAAGGACGGGATATAGGCTTACTGAAAAATAAGAATCACAAAAAAAGAAAAGCAAACATTTTTCTTAATGGTGCCATATCGCTGGCAACTTTTCATCCAGCATTTTTGCATAGAGTCGGGTGGTGCAGATATTGGTATGCCCATCATTTCAGGTACGCTTTCGATAGATACGCCGTTCAACAGGGTGACTGTGGTCGCAAAGGTATGGCGGGCGATGTGTGAGGTGAGTTTCTTTTCAATTCCGCACAGGTCGGCAATTTCCTTCAGGTATTCGTTCATCTTTGGGTTGCTGGGAACCTGAAGAAGCAAGCCTTTATTGAGGCAAACTTTGTTGGTGGACTATCTATCAACAATCTTGACAGCTGTTGACAGTAGTGGAACCGATGACCTTTTTTTGGTTAACCGTTTTGCCTTACTCACCGAATCACTCACTAATTTTTGTGAATTCATGTGATTTTTGGCAATTCCGTAAAAGCAAAAACCCTGCTAATCGTGCGATTGCAGGGTTTTATACATTTTGATAGTCTTTGGTGTGATCCCGCTGGGATTCGAACCCAGGACCACTACATTAAAAGTGTAATGCTCTACCAGCTGAGCTACGGAATCTACTTTATATAAACGTTAATCGTTTCCTTTAAAGTGGTGCAAATATAGGCGTATAGACTCTTTCATGCAAATAATAAATCGATAAATGCGGTAGTGTATTGATTTATAGGCAAATTAATTATTCGGCCTTTCTATTTTCGAATAGATTTGATAATTTTTCCTATGCTTAACTTAAATTCATATCCCCAAAGTGAGAAAGGCCTAAGAGAAATGTTAAAATTTAAATTACAAAAGCGGTGATCCATATTTTATTAAAAATTATTGTTTAGTTTGGCCCAAACAAATTAAACCGAACCAAACTTTATGCTACAAACAACAAAACCAGTCCCAACACAGGGGCCAAAACCGCTTATTATTATCTGTGCCTTATTCTTTATTTTTGGCTTTGTTACCTGGGCAAACGGAACCCTGATTCCATTCTTTAAATTATCTTTTGGCTTATCAAATTTACAGGCATTCTTTGTAACCTTTGCTTCGTATATGGCTTATTTCTTTTTAGCTTTACCATCATCGTGGATACTTAAGAAAGTGGGCTTTAAAAATGGGATTGTTTTAGGTTTGGTGATTTTGGGCCTTGGTTCGTTGATCTTTATTCCAGCAGCCCAAACCCGTACTTTTGGCCTTTTCTTAGCCGGTATATTTGTTCAAGGCGCGGCATTAGCTTTGTTACAAACGGCATCAAATCCTTATTTAACCATTATAGGCCCCATAGAAAGCGCTGCCAAACGCATTAGTATTGCAGGCATCTGTAATAAATTTGCCGGTATGATTGTGCCATTGATTATGGGCAGTTTGTTTTTAAAAAATGCTTCTGAAGTAGAGAAAAAGATCAAAGCGGCTACGGGCGCAGTTCATGAGCAGCTGTTAAATGATGTATTAGGCCGTGTAAATATGCCGTACATCGTTTTAGCAGTCGTCTTCTGCCTTTTTGCCGTGCTAATTAAATTTACCGATTTGCCGGAGGTAGAAGTTGGAGAGGATGTAATCGACGAAAGCAAAGGAGCAGTTTTAAGACACAAAAGCATTTTCCAGTTTCCACATTTGTTCTTAGGTGCGCTTTGTATTTTTGTATATGTAGGTGCTGAGGTTATGGCTGGCGACATTATTGGTATTTATGGAAGGGAGTTAGGTATTAACGCTGAAATTAGTGGGAAATTAACTTCTATTACGCTTTTTAGTATGTTAATCGGTTATATTATTGGTATCGTAACGATTCCAAAATACATCTCTCAGCAAAAGGCTTTAAGAATCTGTGCCATTTTAGGTATCATATTTACCATTTTATCTTTTGTAATTTCTAGCTGGTTTGCTGTAATTTTTGTGGCTTTGTTGGGTTTAGCCAATTCATTGATGTGGCCGGCAATTTTCCCGCTCGGTATTAGTCACCTGGGTAAGTTTACTAAAATCGGTTCAGCCATTATGATTATGGGTATTGCAGGTGGGGCTTTAATGCCATTGTTATATGCTTTCTTGAATGAAAAATTACATGTTAACTTTCAATTGGCCTATCTTTTAACCGTATTGCCATGTTACTTATACATCCTATATTTCGCCATAAAAGGCCACAAGGCAGGGTTAAATCTGAAATAACCAAAACCAAATAAATTAGATGATTAAGCCCGTTCTTTAATTAGATTGGGCTTTCTTTTGCGATTAATTTTCAGTTATTTTGGCGAAATAATAAAACGAGATCTGAGTCTCAAATCTCATTTCTCAAATCATATCTCATATCTCAAGAATGAACAAAGCTATTTTTCTCGACCGCGATGGTGTACTCAACCACGAAATATACGATTATATCTGCCGCGTTGAAGATTTTAAAATCTTAGATTACCAAATCCCTGTACTAAAAAAACTGTTCGATGAGGGTTATTTGCTGATTGTAATTACAAACCAGGGCGGTATTGCCTTAAAGCGTTACACCGAACAAGAACTGGCTATTATGCACCAGATGCTTCGCAATGCTTTTTTGGCTAAAGGCGCTGATATTGCAGGTTTTTATTATTGTCCGCATCACCCAACTGTTGGTGGGGAGTGTAAATGTAGAAAACCTGCTTCGGGAATGATTTTGGATGCAATTGATATGTATGATATTGATCCGGCACAATCTGTTATGATCGGTGATAAACCAAGAGATGTAGAAGCCGCAAATGGGGCAGGAGTGAAGGGTATTCTGATTGAACCTGATGAGCAGATTAGTTATGAGAAAGTTAAAGAGGTTCTTAGTCGAGAGTCTTTAGTCTAAAATTTCCGTGCAATCGCTTAAGACTTTAATTATCAGTCAGGCATCCAATTAGGGTATACATTATATCTTTATTGGTGCTTCACCTTAACGACCATTACAGATTTCAATAGATTTATCGTCATTGCGAGGAGGAACGACGAAGCAATCTTTCATGCTAGCAATTCTTCCTGTAAAGATTGCTTCGTCGGCTGAAAAAGCCTTCTCGCAATGACGATTTTTCCGAGATATACACACCATTAAATTCCCGTATCATTCATTATTTGACCTATAAATTGATTATTCTTCAGTGTGACCATTAAAATGAGTACGGTTGCCATCATTAACCCACCATAAGTGATGAATCACGAAGTTTAGAACGGGAAGGAGCGGATGAATGACTTAGTTAGTCGAAAACTCATGGCTTTCTAATTTGATTGGCCTTGCTAACCTTATAAAATCCTTTCTTACACATGGCATTTGAGATTTCTTAAGGTACCCTGGCCACCTAGACCTGATTGAAATGGCATTCCGGTAACAGATCAATTTATCTTTACTGAAAATCTACCGGAATATAATGAAAAGCAGGACTGAGGAAACCGATTTGCACTGGTTCTGCTCTCCAAAAAAAAACATGTAAAATGGGAGAGGGAAGATGTAATCGGCAATAGCAAGCGCCAATAAATCTTAATGGTCTTAACTTCCTTAATGGTAGAAAAAATAGAAAATGTAAGAGGGAAAAGGGATGATGTAACCTGCCATAGCAAGCGCCAATAAAAATCTTAATTGCCTTGACTTAACTTCTTAATAGCAGAAAGAATGTAAAATGAAACAGGGAAGACTGGAGATGTAGCCTGCTATTTGCCTATTATACATCTTACATTATCCATAAAACAAAAAATCCCAAGTCTTAAACCGGAAACCCGACTCAAGACTTAGGATTCAAGACTTTCGACTTTTAAAACTATTTACCCGCTGCTTTAGCGTGATCGGCTAGGAATGTAGCTAAACCGCTATCGGTTAATGGGTGTTTTAATAAACCAACAATAGCTGCTAATGGTGCAGTAATTACATCAGCACCTAGTTTAGCACAGTTTACAATGTGCAATGGTCCGCGGATTGATGCCGCTAGAATTTGAGTTTCATATCCATAGTTATCAAAAATTGTTCTGATATCTTCAATTAAAACTAAACCATCGCTGGAAATATCATCTAAACGACCCAAAAATGGAGAAACATAAGTAGCTCCTGCTTTCGCTGCCAATAAAGCCTGTCCGGCTGAGAAAATTAAAGTACAATTTGTTTTAATTCCTTTTGAAGAGAAATATTTAATGGCTTTAACACCATCTTTGATCATTGGAACTTTAACTACAATTTTCGGGTTTAAAGCTGCTAGTGCTTCACCTTCTTTAATAATTTCATCAAAAGTGGTCGAAATCACTTCTGCGCTTACATTATCGTCAACAATATCGCAAATTGCTTTGTAATGGTTAATTACATTTTCATCACCGGTAATACCTTCTTTAGCCATTAAGCTAGGGTTGGTGGTTACGCCATCTAAAATGCCAAGATCTTGCGCTTCTTTGATTTGATCAAGATTTGCTGTGTCAATAAAAAATTTCATGTTTATAAATTCTTAAAATGATTATTAGGTTCTGCTGCTAGAACCCCTGAAGAATTTAGTATCCCCCCTTCAGGGGATTAAGGGGGTAAAAAAAGGGCAAGCACCTTCTATCGCACCGCTACAACCTTCTACCCTTGCTGTGTTCCCACCCTGGGGGAGTTCAAAGGGAGCTGGTCGTAAAAGACTTGCCCGGCCACAAAGGTAGAAAAAGAAGTTGTTTCGCAAAATGCATTTTTGCATTTTTTTTCACTTTTAAGCTATGTGGCTGATTAGTAAATCAATAAAATGAAAGTGTGTATTTTTCAGCTTACACATAAAAAAGCGCTTTGCCGAAAGTTTAAAACTATACATTAATAAACAAATAAACCATTCATATCTTAAGATAAAATTAAAACGATTTATATTCAATTTTTGCGCAAAAAAGTGAATTTACAGCTAAATATTACTATTATACATTTTGTAAAATTATATAATTATTATTACCATTATTTCAATTTAAACGTTTTAAATTACATAAGAACTAAAAATTTTCCAAAAATCCTATCAACTCTGTAATTTAAAATATCTTTTTCATATCTTAGTGTTTCCTATACACTAACAACTAACGAGCAAAGAATGGAACCAAACAGTGGATTGTACGATGCGCAATTTGAACACGATGCCTGCGGTATTGGGTTCGTTGCACATGTGAAAGGGCGGAAATCGCATCAAATCATCTCTGATGCACTTACTATTTTAGAGAATCTAGATCATAGAGGGGCATGTGGAGCAGAACCAAATACAGGCGATGGCGCAGGTATTATGATTCAGATTCCTCACGAATTTTTTTACGACGAATGTTTAAAAGCGGGTTTTAGCCTACCAGAAACCAATAATTATGGTGTTGGTATGTTATTTATGCCTAAGGATATCAGATCCAGAGAAGAATGCAGGGAACTGATTTACCGTGCAGCTGAAAAGCTGGGCCTGGAAATTTTAGGTTTTAGAAAAGTTGATGTTAACACAACAGATATCGGCAATATGGCTCTTTCTGTTGAACCAGAAATTGAGCAGGTATTTATTGCCCGTCCATACGCGGTAGCACCAGGTGCAGATTTCGAACGTAAACTTTATATCTTTAAAAATTATCTGATCAAACTGATCGTAAATACCGTTCATGGCGGTAAAGATTTTTACATTGTTTCGCTTTCTGCCCAAACCATTATATATAAAGGTCAGCTCACTTCATTACAGGTACGTACTTATTTTACCGATCTTACCGATAAGCGCATGGTTTCTGCTTTAGGTTTGGTGCACTCGCGTTTTGCAACCAATACTTTCCCATCATGGAGACTGGCTCAACCATTCCGCTTTATTGCACACAATGGTGAGATCAATACCTTGCAAGGAAACTTAAACTGGTTTAGGGCGGGTGTTAAATCTTTTGCTTCTGCTTACTTTACACCAGAAGAATTGGATATGCTATTGCCTGTAATTGATGAAACCAACTCAGATTCAGGCTGTTTAGATAATGTTATTGAATTATTACTTCACTCTGGAAGAAGCCTGCCTCATGTATTAATGATGCTGGTGCCAGAGGCATGGGATGGCAACGAAGATATGGATCCTGTAAAAAAGGCATTTTACGAATTCCACGCCACTTTAATGGAGCCATGGGATGGACCTGCGGCCATTGCTTTTACTGATGGTAAATTAATTGGCGCTACTTTAGACCGTAACGGTCTCCGTCCTTCGCGTTATGCCATTACTTCTGATGACCGTGTAATTATGGGTTCTGAAGCTGGTGCACTAGCCATCGACCAGAGCACGATAATCGAAAAAGGCCGTTTAACCCCTGGCAAAATGTTCGTAGTAAATATGGAGCAGGGCAGGATTATCAGCGATAACGAAATTAAAGAAGAAGTTTGTGGCAAAAGCCCTTACGGCGATTGGATTAATCAATATCAGATCCGCTTAGAAGAATTACCTGAGCCGCGTGTAATGTTTACCGGCCTATCAACTGAATCTATTTTCAAATATCAGCAGGTTTTTGGTTACAGCAGGGAAGATATAGATCTTTTGCTTAAACCAATGGCTATTGAAGGCAAAGAGCCAATCGGTTCGATGGGTACTGATACACCATTGGCTATTTTATCCAAACGTCCACAACACTTATCTTCTTATTTTAAGCAGTTATTCGCACAGGTAACCAATCCACCAATTGACCCAATCAGGGAGAAAGTGGTGATGAGTTTGGCCAGTTTTATGGGCAGCATGGGTAACCTGCTGGAAGAAACACCAAAACAGGCACACTGTGTGGCTATTAAACATCCTATTTTAACCAACCAGGAATTAGAGAAATTAAGAAGTATTGATACTGGCGTTTTCCAGGCCAAAACTTTACAAACTTATTTCAGGGCCGATGGTAAACCAGGCGCTATGGCTAAAGCTTTAGACCGTTTATGCCGTTATGCGGTTGATGCGGTTGAGGATGGTTTCCAGGTGATTGTATTAACCGATAGGGCTATCGATTCTGAACATGCTGCAATGCCTTCTTTATTGGCCGTTTCGGCAGTACACCATCATTTAATCCGTAAAGGATACCGTGGTGCTGTAGGTATTGTAATAGAAGCTGGCGATATTTGGGAAGTACATCACTTCGCTACTTTATTAGGCTTTGGTGTTACGGCAATAAATCCTTATCTCGCTTTAGAAACGATTAATGGTTTTCAGCAAGAATCTGGTTTATCAGCAGAACGACTTACTAAAAACTATATCTACGCCGTAAATAGCGGTTTGCTTAAAATTTTCTCTAAAATGGGTATCTCAACCCTGCAATCATACCAGGGTGCACAGATTTTTGAGATTTTAGGCTTAAATAAACAAGTTGTGAATACTTATTTCACAGGTGCAGTTTCACGTATTGGTGGTTTAGGCCTGGATGAAATTGCAAAAGAAACTTTAATTAAACACCACCGTAGTTTTGGCCCGCTAACACAAACCGAAAACTTATTGCCAGCAGGTGGAACCTATAAATTCCGTCGTAAAGGTGAAGCGCATTTGTTTAATCCGCAAACCATTCACTTGTTACAAAACGCAACACGCAAAAACGATTATAATATCTTCAAACAATACTCTAAGTTGGTGAATGAGCAAACACAGCAGGCTTATACCATCCGCGGATTATTCGAATTTAACTATAGCCGTCCGTCAGTACCTTTAAATGAGGTAGAATCAACCGAGGCAATTTTAAAAAGATTTGCAACAGGAGCCATGTCTTTCGGTTCAATCTCTCACGAGGCGCACTCTACATTGGCAATTGCCATGAATCGTATCGGCGGCAAGAGCAATACCGGAGAAGGCGGTGAAGATGAAATGCGTTATACCAAATTGCCAAATGGCGATAGCATGCGTTCAGCAATTAAACAAGTTGCTTCTGCACGTTTTGGTGTAACGAGTTATTATTTAACCAATGCTGATGAGTTACAGATTAAAATGGCTCAGGGCGCTAAACCAGGAGAGGGTGGCCAGTTACCTGGACACAAAGTAGATGATTGGATTGCAAAAGTTCGTCACTCTACGCCGGGTGTAGGTTTAATTTCGCCTCCTCCACACCACGATATTTATTCGATCGAGGATTTAGCACAGTTAATTTACGATCTTAAAAATGCCAACCGCGCAGCCAGGATCAATGTTAAACTCGTATCTAAAGCTGGCGTAGGTACTATAGCAGCTGGTGTGGCCAAGGCACATGCTGATGTAATTCTAGTTTCAGGTTTTGATGGTGGTACAGGTGCTTCGCCGTTAACTTCTATCCAGCACGCTGGTTTGCCTTGGGAACTTGGCTTAGCAGAAGCACACCAGACTTTGGTTAAAAACAAATTGCGTAACCGTATCGTGTTGCAAACAGATGGTCAGCTTAAAACAGGCAGGGATATCGCGATTGCAGCATTATTAGGTGCTGAAGAATGGGGTGTTGCTACAGCAGCATTGGTAACTTCAGGCTGTATCATGATGCGCAAATGCCACTTAAATACTTGTCCGGTTGGAGTTGCTACGCAAGATCCGGAATTAAGAAAACTATTTACCGGCGATGCAGATCATGTGGTAAACTTATTTTATTTCCTTGCTGAAGAATTACGTGAAATTATGGCTGAACTAGGTTTTAGAACCATCCACGAAATGATCGGCCAGGCTGATATTTTAAAAGTACGCGAACTGCCTACTGAAGACTGGAAATTGAAACATCTTGATTTATCGGCCATATTATATAAAGCAGAGGAAAATGGTTTGCCCCTATATAACACAGAAAGTCAGGACCATGGTTTAGATCAGGTTTTAGATCATCAGTTAATTGCTGCTGCACAACCTGCTATTGATCATAACGAACCTGTATTTGCCAGCTTTGAGGTAAAAAATACTGATCGTGCATTGGGTACCATGTTATCAAATGAAATATCTAAAGTTCATTTAGGCGCTGGTTTACCGCCAGATACAATCAACTTTAAATTTGTTGGCTCTGCCGGACAAAGTTTCGGTGCTTTCAATACCCGTGGGGTAACGTTATCATTAGAAGGTGAAGCAAACGATTACGTAGGTAAAGGATTATCAGGTGCCAGATTAGCTATTTATCCTTTCTCAAATTCAACATTTATCCCTGAGCAGAATATTATTATCGGTAATGTGGCTCTTTACGGAGCAACTTCTGGTGAGCTATTTGCCCGTGGTAAAGCAGGTGAGCGTTTTGCTGTACGTAACTCAGGCGCAACAGCCGTTGTTGAAGGCGTGGGCGATCACGGTTGTGAATACATGACTGGTGGTGAAGTACTGATTCTTGGTGATACCGGCAGTAATTTCGCTGCAGGGATGAGCGGTGGTGTAGCATGGATTTATGATGCCAATGGATCTTTCGAACGCAAATGCAATAAAGAAATGGTTGATTTAGATCCACTGCAGGCAGAAGATGAAGAGCGTATTTTAGCTTTACTTAAAACGCATATCCGCTTAACGGATAGTAAAGTAGCGGAGTTTATCTTAAGTGATTGGAAAACACAATCTGCTCATTTTGTAAAAGTATTCCCTAAAGAATATAAAGCAGTATTAAGCAAACGTAACCAACAAGTAAAAACACACTAGGCCATGGGAAAAGTAACAGGATTTCAAGAATACGATAGAGTTGCACCCACCAGAGAAGAGGCTGCAACACGTGTAAAACATTACGGTGAATTTTTAAATAATTTACCTCCACAAGAATTAAATAATCAAGCTGCCCGTTGTATGGATTGCGGCGTACCTTTTTGCCAATCAGGTTGCCCATTGGGTAATGTGATACCAGAATTTAACGATGCCGTTTATCAGGGTAAATGGGAACTAGCGACCAATATTTTATTAAGCACCAATAATTTTCCAGAATTTACCGGTAGGATTTGTCCAGCCCCATGCGAATCAGCATGTGTATTAGGCATCAACCGGCCACCAGTGTCTATCGAAGAAATTGAAAAGCACATCATTGAAATTGCTTTCGAAAAGGGATTTATCAAAGCTAAAGCACCTTTAATCAGAACGGGTAAAAAAGTTGCCGTAATTGGTTCAGGTCCGGCAGGCTTAGCTGCTGCTGCTCAGTTAAATAAAGTTGGACATGAAGTTACGGTTTTCGAACGTGATGATGCCCCGGGTGGATTATTAAGGTATGGTATTCCTGATTTTAAACTACAGAAAAATGTAGTAGATCGCCGTATTGATTTGATGAAAGAAGAAGGCATCATTTTTAAATGCAATGCCAATGTAGGCGGAAATGTAGAAATAGGTACTTTGTTGCGCGACTTTAATGCGATTGTATTGGCAGGTGGTTCAACTATTCCACGCGATCTACCCATTGATGGTCGTTCGGCTAAAGGTGTGCATTTTGCAATGGACTTTTTGAAACAACAAAATAAACGGGTAGCAAGCAGAGCTGTTGAAACGGAAGATATTATGGCTACAGGTAAAAATGTAATTGTAATTGGTGGTGGTGACACCGGATCTGATTGTATTGGTACTTCAAACCGTCATGGAGCGAAATCAGTTACACAATTTGAGATTATGCCAATGCCTCCTCAGGTACGCAATGAGCATATGCCTTGGCCAAATTATCCAATGTTGTTAAAAAATACTTCTTCTCATGAAGAAGGTGCACAAAGAGCATGGTCCGTTAATACCAAAAACTTTATTGCTGATGAAAAAGGCAACCTTAAAGCATTAAAAGTAATTGATGTGGAGTGGGAGATTGATGCGAACGGGCGTCCGATTACATTCAAAGAAGTTGCGGGTACCGAGAGGGATCTTCCATGTGAACTGGTATTACTGGCAATGGGATTTTTACATCCTCAAAAAGAAGGTTTAATTGAAAAACTAGGTGTAGAGTTAGATAATCGTGGAAACGTGAAGGCATCTGAACATACATACCAAACTAATATTGCGAAGATTTTTGCTGCTGGTGATGTTCGCCGCGGACAATCATTAGTGGTTTGGGCCATTTCAGAAGGTAGAGAAGCTGCCCGCAAGGTAGATGAATACTTAATGGGCGCAACTAAATTAGCATCTAAAGATGCAGTAGCATATGCTTAAATAGGTTTTAAATTTATATTTTTTGGGTCGTGGTGAAAACCACGACCTTTTTTTTGCTTTATACTATGAAACTTATCTAGTAATAGAAATAGATTTTATAGAATAAAATATTCTCTATCGTTTTCACTTCAAGAGAACATATGCTGTCATATACTGTCCGTAGAGTTAAGCGCAGTGTCTCTACGGATTGGGAATAGGGATGAGTTTTAAACTCAGCAAGCACGAGTCTGAGACTCTTATTCATTCTACAATCCGTAGAGCCCTTCGGAACTCTACGGACAGGACGGAATGATGGTAAGAATAAACGATATGTTATAAACAAAAATTAAAACAACTTCAATTGTTCATCTCTCAGTGGCTTTTCTTTCCCAAAAACTGTTCTACCACCATATTTCCAGCTTTCAGCGCGTTCTTTTTGAATCACTTTTTCAAAATCCATATTCGGTATAAAGTCTTTTTCAGCATTGCGGGTAATTTGATGAAGTGACTTTATCGCTTGTTGTTTATCGGTATTGCCAATCTTCGCCTTTTCTATTGCCTTTTGTAAAACACTTATTGTTTCATCGTAAACGTTTACGGGAACAGGAAAGGGGTGACCATCTTTACCACCATGCGCGAAAGAATAACGTGCAGGATCAGTAAAGCGGGAAGGTGTGCCATAAATCACCTCACTCACTAAAGCCATAGATTGTAAAGTTCTTGGACCCATGCCTTCCAATAATAACAGTTCCTCAAAGTCTTTTGGCTGTTTTTCCTGTGCCAGCCACAAGATACTTCCTAAACGTTTTAAATCTACATCTTTTGCTTTCACATCATGATGATTGGGTAATACCAACTTTTGTATTTCATCGAGCATCCGTATGGGCGATTCAGCTGTAATACTCATCATACTTTGCCTTGTCTGGTCAGCATTGTTAGCCGTTAAATTCAGGATTTGACCTTGGTTAATGCCACAGATACCTGTATGTGGCTCTTCTACAAAAGATTTTAGATTTTCAGAATGCCAGTGGTATCTTCTCGCTGTTGCGCTACTATCGCTCATGCCTTGCTGTACTACTGCCCAATCGCCTTCATTACTTAAAACAAAACTATGGAGGTACAGTTGAAATCCATCTTGAATGGCAGTATTATCTACTTTTGCACTGAGTTTACTAGCCCGAACCAATTCTGTACCATTTAAACCTGTTTTATCCGCAATTTTTAAAAGTTCATTGGGTGTTTCCCTACTGTGCTTGCCTTTGCCTCCACAAATGTAGATTCCCAACTCTTTAGATATGGGATTTATCGATTTCTTCAACGCACCCATTACTGATGTGGTAATTCCTGAAGAATGCCAGTCCATTCCCATTACCGCACCCAAGCTCTGAAACCAAAACGGACTGCTTAACCGACGTATCACTTCTGCTTTACCATACTCCAAAAGTATAGCTTCTGTTATCGCCAGGCCAAGTGCGGCCATACGCTGTGCCAACCAAGGTGGTACATGGCCATAATGTAAGGGTAAATCTGCGCTTCCTGATCTTTTCAATACTAACAAATTTAGTAAAAAAAATATTAAATTGAAAGATAGTTTGCACCAGGTTAAATTTAATTTTTAAACTGCTGATCTAAAAATTTAATCATTATTTTGGAAACCTCCTCAAACCAGGGATTAAATAACCAAAAGGGGTGAGGTGTATCAGGCAGGGTATGAACTTCTGAATAGATGCCAAAAGCTTTAATTTTTGCAATTAAATCGTCTCTACCGGCATGAAATCGGGTTGTAGAACTATTGATAAATAGCATTGGAACGGTATTTTGTCCGGCATGATTTAACGCTGAGGCATTATACCATACCGCCGGATTTTCTTTTAAATCTGCCCCAAGCCAAATCGCCGCAACAGATTTCCGGTTGGGATCTGTACTTACCTCAGCAGATTCAGGATGATCGAAAGCCAGTATACCATCTACGTCAATTACAGCCTGAACATGACTACTATGGCTATTTATTTTTTCCTTCTCGAACTGAGGATCATTGTTAGTTGTGCCAACTAAAGCAGCCAATTGTCCGCCGGCAGAAAATCCGGCTACCGAAATTTTATTGGTATCTATATTAAATTGTGCCGCATTTGCTTTTATCCATCTTATTGCATTTTTCAAATCATAAACTGCTGCCGGGAATTTTGCGTGGGTAGATAAGCGATAATCAGTAGTAACGGCCACATAACCGTTTTGAGCCATTTTTTGAGCCATCGGAATGTTCTGCGCACGATTACCAGAACGCCAGCCACCACCAAAAACAAATAAAACTGCGGGTGTTAGTTTTTTAGATTTCTTTGGATAAATTACATCCAGCAATAAATTCCCTGTTGGATATTTGGCATAAACAATATTGCGGCTGACTTTAAAATCACCTTTTTCTAATGGGTAGGCAATAGTAATGTAAGGGCGCTTCTTTTTTTCTTTAACATAAGTAGAATAGATGCTGAATGAAGTATCAGCAGGTATTTTTTGCGCCTGACTTGCGGTAAAATAGCATATAAAAATTAAGGTTAAAAATTTCATTATGGTAAATATATGGAATAGTTTAGCCGCTGATGAAACGTTTGAATTTATATTTTGTTAAGTTTAAACTTTAATGCAGCACCAGATTTAATGCGAAAATTTTTACAAAGTTTACTAAGTGCCTGGATTATTCGCATGTCGAATAAGTTTGGCTCAAACCCCAACCGTAAACGCATCCATGAGGCTTTAAATAAACTTTATGAGACTATTAACCTCAGCCCTGGAAAACGGGGACTGATTTTCGAAGTTACCGATACTGACAAATTCATCATTTTATCAGATCAACATAAAGGTGCCCGCGATGATGCTGACGATTTCGCTTTAGCTGAAAAGAATTACCTAAGGGCACTCGAATATTATAGCCAACAGGATTTCCATTACATAAATTTGGGTGATAGCGAGGAGCTTTGGGAGAATCTACTCGAATCAGTAATCAAACACAACAAAGAAACATTCGAAGCAGAGAAAGCTTTTATTGATAAAAATCATTTCACTAAAATATTTGGCAATCACGATTTGTATTGGGACAACGATCCCTTATCACAATTTAACCTGAAAAGGATATATGGAGAAGTCATTCGTATTTATGAAGGAGCAATATTAAGAATGACCGTAAAAGAAGGCAAACTGGATATTTTTCTCACCCACGGACACCAAGGCGACTTACAGAGTGATGGAAACTGGTCTAGTAAGTGGTTTGTAAGTACCATATGGGCACCACTTCAGTCGTATCTTCAGATTAACCTAAATACACCTGCTTACGACAATCAGCTTAAAACAGTGCACAATACATTGATGTACGATTGGGTCATCAACCAAAAAAATATCGCTTTAATTACCGGGCACACGCACCAACCCGTTTTTGCATCGTTAACACACCTTGAAAGGATTTACCTAAAACTAAACAAAGCCAAGGAAGAGAAAAATGCCACTGATCTTGCTTTTTTAAATGCCGAACTTCACAAACGTATAAAAGAAGGAGATAAAGCACCACTTTTCGGCAAATACAAGCCAGGTTATTTTAACAGTGGGTGCTGTTGTTTTAGTGATGGCGATATCACGGGTATCGAAATAGCTGATGGTTTTATCAGACTGATCAAATGGTCATACCATAAAAATAACATACCCGAAAGGATTTTATTGGAAGAAATGAAAATCAATGATTTATCAGATTTAAATCTATTTGATGGGTAATGCGACGTAGAAAGTAGTGCCTAAATCTTTACCATTGCTTTCTGCCCATAACTTACCTTTATGAATCTCAACAAGTGCATTGGCGGCAATTAATCCCAATCCATAGCTATTCTCACGATTAGTGCTTATCGAACTTAGCGGGACAAATTTCAAGAAAACTTTTTCTAAATCTTCTTCAGTTAAACCCACTCCATTGTCTTTTATTGCAACAGTTACCTCATTATCAGTTATTTTACTAGTAATAATAGTTTCATTTCCTATTGGCGAAAACTTGATCGCATTATCTATCAACTGACTAAAAACCATTGCGATTTTATCAGGATCAGCAAAAACCTCAACAGGTTCCTGAATATCAATTAGAATTGTCTGATTTTTGCGTTCAAACGATAGTGTAAATTCTTTTTTTACCTCTTCCAGTATCTGATTTAGATCTATTTTATCTTTTTTAGGTTTAAATGAGGTTGCTTCTTTCCGGGCAGCACTCAAAATACCATTCAGATTGTCAATCATTTTTTTCGATTGCGCATTAATCTTTCCGGCAATTAAAGATGTTTTGTCGTCAATACCGGGAATGCGCCCCAGCAATTCAGATTGAAGTGTAATAGTCGTCATTGGATTTTTCAGATCATGAACAAGCACATGTAAACGATCATCATAAGCCCTTAAAGTTCTTCTAATCGCCATTCTGGACTCCAATTTTTCCGCTACCATATCAGCTAAATGCTGTAGCATTTTTAACTGCCTGTCTTCAATGGGCTTAGCTGTCGTATCAGCCACGTAAATCAGACCAACTTGATAACCGTCAGGCGATACGATTGGCACTGAAGCAAAAAAAGCAAACCTGCCACTGTCCTGATCCTGAATAATTTCTAAAGCAGATCCACCAATCTCTGATTTTAAGAAAAAACAATCATTGCCTTCAAAGCAGATCCCGGCAAATGATACATCAAATATTTCGGCAGCCAATTGCGAAATCTGGTCAAAAGCATTTTCGGCAGGGGTATTTAAAATCTCATAATTATACAGCTTTTTCAAACGCATGGCTTCGTTTGAATAAATATCTTGTTCTGCTTTTTCGTATTGCATTTGTGGTACAGTTAATAGATAGATGAATAGCTAAAGGTAGAAATTATGTACAATACCATAAACAATTAAGCGTTAAATTTAGTTATTATAAGATTGGAGATTATAAAGCAGAAAGCATCAAAACTACCATCAAAAACAGATAAACAATGAGATTATACATAGAACGTAAACCTGTTAAGGTAAACCCAGATACGAAGAGAGTTATTGCCCGTTTTTTTTTTAATGGAGAGGAGAGAGCACTAGAGGTAATCCGAAAAGTTTTAGAATTTTCGGATGAAAAAGTATTTTCGTTGATATCGCCCATTTTACAAGAATATTCTAAAAGACACCGGAATATCACCAAAATCTTAACCCGACATTGTAAAAAATTAAAAAAACAATTTACGGCCTTAGGCACATCATTTGAAGACATTGATGAATACACCAGGTTGTTGATTGGTGCTTACTTTACACATGAATATTCAATAGAATCAGCCGCATTTTTTAATCCGAGCATTGTGGATGATCCTGATCAGACTGATTTGGTTGAAGGCGAAAAAAGAGTAATTATCAGCTTCAGGGCTGTAGGCGAGGGGCACATTTCTTCAATCGTCTTTCGCCGCGCTTTAATCGATAAAAATAATAATATCCAGGTTTTACCTGTTGGTAATTATGTTGATGAGGCTGAGGTTGTAAAAAATGCTATTTATGTAAAGAAATTATTCCTAAAAAAGGCGGCTTATGCACAGATTGATCCTGCTGTTTTAGAAGAAATTGAATCGAAACTTGATGATAAATTTGAATACACCAGTTTAAGCAATATCATTAAAGACTCTAAAAGTTTATACAAAGAAAATCCATCTCGGCTAATGGAGTACGATAAAATACTTTGGTTATCAGATACTTACCATACCATTACTTTTTCAAAAGATACGGATATTTCTGATCGTGTAATTTTCCCTATTTCAGAATTTGAACGTAAAGGTATTGAAGATGCGCGTTTCGTGAAATTTATTAAAGATGATGGCAAAGTATTATATTATGCTACCTATACTGCATTTGACGGCTCTTTAATTATCCCTAAACTCGTCCAAACCGAAGATTTTTATGAGTTTAAAGTAATCCCGCTTTATGGAGATGGTGCACAGAACAAAAATCTGGCATTATTTCCTCGAAAAATTAATGGAAAATATGTGATGATGAGCCGGATAGATGGATGGAACAATTACCTGATGTTTTCTGATAAGGTAAATGTATGGGAAAATCCTATTCTTTTAAAGCAACCCCGTTACGATTGGGAGCTGGTGCAAATTGGCAATTGTGGTTCGCCTATAGAAACCGAAAAAGGTTGGCTTGTAATTACACACGGAGTTGGACCAATGAGAAGATATTGCATTGGGGTAAGTTTATTGGATCTGGAAAACCCGAATATTGAAATAGGCCATTTAAAAGAGCCTTTAATTATCCCTAATAATGATGAAAGGGAGGGCTATGTACCAAATGTGGTTTATTCTTGTGGATCAATTATTAGTAATGGTGAATTGATTATACCTTATGGCTTATCAGATTATAGCTCATCATTTGCTACTGTAAATCTAGAATTGCTGTTAAACAGGCTATTAGAAAATAATTAGATTTTATATACTGCGCTTACCAATTGTGCTATCCTTTAGTGTAGATTGCATTATAATTAAATCCTGAAGTCATCTTATTCAATATCAAAGGTATTTAACGGGATGGCTTCTGCCTTTACTGATCAAAAAAGTTCATGCACAAAAAAAGCTGATTTATATCGAATCAGCTTTAATATTTCAAAGATAGTCTAAGCCTAGCTAATCTTATTTGCCTCCAGTAACGGTGAGGACAACGTTTCATATTCCATTTCGGCACTTTTCAAAATAGCCAGATGCGAGATGAAATAGGCCAATGTACTTTCTGCACCCTGGTTCCTGTTTACACTATTAAACTGCAATCCATCCGCACAACCATTGGTTTCATAATCGTATAAAGGAATATGAAGGCTGTTTTCGCCTAAGAACCATTTGTAGCTCATATGCATCAAATTCAGATATCGATCATCTTTCGTAATCTCGAAGGTTTTTGCATACAGTAGAACCATGGCCATTGTTTCTAAAGCTTGTTGATCATAAATCGGATTTTCACCATGCTTTTTCATCCAGCCAGCATTTCCAACAGGATTCAGGTATCCATTTTCAAAAGAAAAACTATTTAAAAACGCAATACTCTCCATAGCAACCTGGTACGATTCTTTGTTTCCGGTAGCTTCATAATGGTGAAGCAACGCCAGCGGCAAAATGGCATTATCATAGGTCAAAATATCTTCAAACCAGTGCCAGTCGCCATCTTTATTTTCTCTATAAGAAGCCACTAATGCATCCGCAAGCATATTAATTTCCTGGCTGATTAACTCATCTCCGGGATGTGCATTTAAGTAATAAGATAAACCAATAATCGTATTAGCCTTTCCTCTTAAATATTTAAGTTCTTTAAAATGTTTTATACAATGAGAAAACAATTCGCGCCCAAACTCACGGTAGGAATTATTTGGGGCACTTGAAACTAAATACCCCAATGCCCAGATGGTTCTTCCGAAAGAGTCTTCAGAGCCTACTTCATCTAAGTATTGCCGGTTAAAACTTAAGAAATTCCTGAAATTTCCATCTTCTGTTTGCATGTATTGGATAAAACTGAGGTATATTGGCATAAGAGCCAAAGCCCTTTTGTTTTTATCCTGCTCAACAGCCATTAAAGACATAATTAATGCCCTTGCATTATCATCAATACAATAGCCTTCTTTTAAATTTGGAATCCCAAAACGTGCATGTTGAATTATCCCAGTATCATCTGTGAGTAAGGCAATATGGTTTAAATTTAATGCTGGCATTCCTTCCACATCTATAATCGGCGGAATCGTTCTTTGTGCTTTAACCTCAGCGGATAGTGCCTCATTCAATACATTAAGATAAATACTTCCGATAGCTGGCCAACGCAGATTTAATCCATATTCGTAAGCATTTTTTTTCAGTTCCTGGTATTTATCGTTGTCACTTAAAAGATCATTAACAATTGCAGCAAGTTTATGGTGATCCTTAAAATCGAATAATTTACCTCTATTATCGGCCAATAGCTCTTGTGCATGCCAGTATGGAGTAGAAATTACCGCCGCACCGGCACCAATAGCATATGATAAAGTTCCGCTGGTAATCTGGGCTTCATTTAAATAAGGTGTAATGTATAAACAACATGCGGTTAAATACTGATGAAGTTCTTCTTCCGAAACGAATTTATTAACAAAAACAATATTTTTTTCCACGCCCAAATCCTTTGCCAGTGCTTTCAAACTGTCGCGATATTCTTCGCCATTATGTTTTACTACGCCAGGATGGGTATTGCCTAAAATCATATATAAAACATCAGGATGTTTAGCTACAATTTCCGGTAAAGCCTTGATTACAGTTTCTAAACCTTTATTTCTACTGATCAAACCAAATGTAAACAGTACTTTTTTACCCCTAAATAATTCACTCTGTGCAATTTGATTATTTACGATAGGTTCTAAATCCGGAACACCATGTTCTATCAATTGAATAGATACTTTGGGAATCTGATATATGCTGGTTAAAAACATTACCGCTTTTTTGCTCATTACCACCAGTTTCGCCGATTTAGATGCAATCTCCTTGATGATGGTTTGCTGCATAAAATTCGGCTCTTTTAAAACCGTATGCAAAATAGTAATGAACGGCTTTTTTAACCTGTTAATTAGTGAAAGTAAAAACACACCACTATTACCACCATATATGCCAAATTCGTGTTCAATAATACAAGTATCTACATCACTGTTATTGATAAAATCGGCTGCCTCAAGGTAATCTTGCTGATTTTGTTGTCGGATAACAAATTTTACTTCATTTGGATATTGATGTTCATTCACATCATCCGACTCATTCATCGCAACTACAAAACTCTTGTTGGCATCGTAAGTGGGATTTAAGCTTAAAGCATTAACCAGATTTTGATTGAAGGTAGCTAGGCCACATTCACGGGGCGGATAGGTAGAAATATAGGCTATTTTCATCTTTTTAAATGTTTTCAATTGTAATTACAATCATGATCTCTTTTTTCCCTCAATTACTTTGAAAAAGCATGATGGTTCACAAGTATTTCAATAAGGTTATGATTAAACAACATTATATAATTTAAATAGTTTGTTATTTGGCCGTTTTGCTGTCAATAAACTCAAAACAATAAGTTTTAGAGACATGTTTAATAGATAAATATTTAAATGTTTAGCTATGAGATCAATATGGAAAGGTTCGATTGGATTTGGTTTGGTCAACATTCCGGTTAAGTTGTTTTCCGGTGTCCAGAACAGCAACCTCGATCTAGATATGCTCGATGAACGCGATCATGCCAAGATTAAATTTTTGAGGGTGAATGAAAATACGCACAAAGAGGTGCCTTATGAGAAAATTGTGAAAGGCTACTTTTTAAAAGACAAGTATGTAATATTGGATAAGCACGATTTTGAAGAGGCTGCACCTGAGAAAACTAAGATTATCGAGTTGGAGAATTTTGTTGATATAAAAGATATCAATCCTATCTATTACGAAACTTCTTATTATACAGAACCTGAAAAACAGGGAAGAAAAGCTTATGGTTTATTGTTGAAAGCATTACAAAAATCTGGCAAAGCCGGTGTGGCCAGGTTTGTGCTAAGGAATACTGAAAATCTTTGTGTGATTCATCCCATGGAAGATGTTATTGTCATCACAAAAATTAGATTTAATCAGGAAATAAGGAGCTTATCTGAAATCAATAAGGTTGATGATATCAGCATTACCAAAAAAGAAATGGATGTGGGATTGGCGCTGATTAAACAATATAGCTCAAAATTTGACCTAAGTACTTTTAAAGATGATTACAGCAATGAATTATTGAAAATTATTAAGGCAAAGGCCAAAGGAAAACGAGCAACAGTTAAAAAGATGAAACCTCAAAAAGCCTCAAGTGATGATTTATACGATCAGTTGATGCAGAGTTTAGGTTCCAAAAAAGGAGCTTAAGCAGCAATCAGTTTGCGGTTATCAGTTATGAGTTTTTAAAGCTTTTCACTCAGTGCCATACAGCGCTGCATTGAAGTGAAAAACACTTCAATGCAGCTTTTATTTATTTAAAAGCAGCTTTTAATTGGTCAGCAGCATAAGTCTGTGCGGCTTTCGCCTCGGGTACAATAAGCGACATCCCAAAGAACTCGTGTGTTACACCTTCGTAATTTTTAGTCTCAACTTTTACCCCGGCCGCTTTCAGCTTATCGGCTAACATTACGCCGTCATCATGTAAAGGATCTATTTCGGCAGTAATAATAGTTGTTGAAGGAAGTCCTTTTAAATCCGCATTAATTAGTGATATCCTGGAATCCTGTGCTTCAATCGTGCTATTCAGGTATTTTTCCATAAACCAGCTCATCATTGCTTTGTTCAATGGCTTGGCATTTGCATACATTTTATAAGATTTTGTATTCATATCTGCCTGAGCAATAGGATAGATCAGTACTTCGTGTACAGGGAGCATGATGTGTTTATTTCTCGCCATAACAGATACGTTTGCAGCTAAATTTCCGCCTGCACTTTCGCCCACTACAGCAATCTTCGCTGGATCGGCCTTCAAATCTACTGCATGTTTTACTACCCATTCATAAGCAGTAAATGCATCGTTATGGGCTGTAGGAAACTTGTTTTCAGGAGCTAAACGATAAGCTACAGAAACTACAATTGCACCAACCTGTTCAGCTAAAGCCTGCGCTGATGCATGATACACATCTAAATTAGCAATGACGAAACCACCACCATGATAATAAACAATAAGTGGATAAGGTCCGTTTCCTGCTTTGGGGGTATAAATGCGTAAATGGATTTTACCTCCTTCAACGTCAATATCCCTACCGGAGGTATCTACCTTAGCAGCCGGAATAACAGCGTTATTTTGTTTTACCAAATCCATTACGGCATCGGTTGGTGTATGATTTTTACGCGCATCAGCAGCACTCAAAGTTTCTATCGGTTTATCTCCATAACTGCTTAATTTTTCTATTACGACCTGCATTTCAGGCTCTATGGTTTTTCCCCATTCTGGTGCAGGGCCAGCAGGTTTTAATGATGCCAGTTGCGTAGAATCAGTCATGGAAGAATCTGTAGCTGTGGTGTCTTTTGTTCCTCCAGTACAGGCTGAAAGCAAGAAGGCCGTTCCGCAAGCCAGAATAATCGGCTTTAACAGGTTATTTTTCATAGGATTATTTTATTTTTTATACGGAATTATAACATAATTATTGATACAAGTGTTTCTATGATTCATACAACTTTTCAGAATTTATATAAAGCGCAAACTTCTTTGCAGATTAATATGTTGTTAACTAAACGAATTATTATGCTAACAGAAATTACAGGATTGCCAGATCATATTTTTGGCGTTAGAGCCACCGGAGAAGTTACCAGTGATGATATAAAAAGCGTTTTATTAACAGGCTTGAAAAGAACCGCTGATCGGTTTAAGGAAATTAGATATTTATTGGTATTAGAAACAGATGTAAAAAATTTTACTGCGGGAGCATGGGTACAAGATGTTAAAGCAGGCTTACAAAACTTCAATAAATGGAAAAAAATTGCAGTGGTAAGCGCTGAAAAAGGAGTAGAATGGTTTACTGATGTTTTCACCATAGCTACTCCTGGACAATCAAAAGGTTTTAAACCCGAAGAGATAGAAGAAGCCAAAGCATGGCTCAATGCTGAAGATTAACAATTTAAAAATATGAAAGATTCTAAAACGTCGGCAGAAAGTAGCAAGGCTACTGCGCCGAAAAATTCAAAAGCTAAAGGTGCTGACAATAAAATCATATCAGCTAAAGACGCCAAGAAAGTAGATGTAACCAAAAGCAAGTCAACCAAACAAAAAGAGAAATAATACAATACAGTGAATACCATTATGAAGATTGATGCCGGTAATGCTAACCGTTTTTATGATAAAGCTTACGATTGGGTAATTGATAAAGGTCCATCGGTAATTTTAGGTATAGTGCTGCTCATTTTAGGCTTATGGCTCATTAAGCTGTTGGGAAAATGGATGCAGGGTGGCATGCACCGCAGGGATATCAATCCATCTTTAAGACCTTTTTTAACTAGTCTAATACTCATCACCTTACGTGTTTCACTCGTGCTCACAGTAATGCAGGTTATTGGTATTCAGCTTACTTTTCTAACGGTCCTTATTGGTGGTATTGGTGTTGCGGCAGGTTTAGCTTTATCAGGTACACTGCAGAATTTCGCGAGCGGCGTGTTGATTTTATTACTGAAGCCTTTCGTTGTAGGAGATAATATCATTGCTCAAGGCCTGGAAGGAACAGTAGCTTCCGTTCAAATATTTTACACCATTGTTAAAACATTTGATAACAGAACCGTGGTTATTCCTAATAGTAAATTATCCAATGAAGTGATTATCAATATCAGTAGGGAAGGCACTAGAAGATTGGATATAGAAATTAAATTTAGCTACGGAATCGACTACGATCAGGTTGTTTCCATTTTTAGTAAAACAGTCGATGAATTTAGTGCCTGTTTAAAAACACCCGAACGGAGGATTGGTGTATCTAGTTTAGAGGATAACGGCTTTAAAGCAAATTTAAATGTTTGGGTAAATGCCCATGGTTTTACAGATACTAAACTTGCTTTTTTAGAAACGCTAATGAAAAACTTAAAACTGGGAGGAGTAAAATTACCGGGTATGACAGAATAAAAATTATTTTTTTAACAAAGCATAAATCTTATCCATCAACTCATCAATATTAAAAGGCTTGGCCATAAAGTCATCTGCCTCTAGTCCATCAACTGTATAATTACTTGCATTGTAACGGGCAGAAATCATTAAAACCGGAATATCCCTCGTTGCTTCAGCATCTTTAAGTTCCTTTAAAAGTACCCTTCCATCAACGTCAGGAAGCATTATATCCATAATTATTACGTCTGGATTAAATTCCCGAACATGATTAATAAAATCCGCGCCTTTGTTTAATCCATCAACATTGAAGGCTTCGCTTTCTAAAATAAGAGTTATAACATCAAGGATTGCATGGTTATCTTCGATTACCAAAATATTTTTCTTTGCCAAAGTTTAAATGATTTTTTTTTAAATTCAAAACAAATATATAATAAAAAACAAATCTCAAATCCGAATTTGTCAAATTAGAGACATTCTAAAATTAGGCTTTATATTCGTTAATTTGCAAGATTAAATATGCTGCAACATCATACACATGACTAAATTTTCTGTAGACCTAACCAATTGTGATCAAGAGCCGATCCATATACCAGGTAAAATTCAATCACATGGTTTTCTTATAGCTGTTGATAAGAATAGCGATACCATTAGCTATATCAGTGAAAATACAGGAGATTTTTTAAAAAAAGAAGCTCAAAGTTTACTGAATAAACCGCTCGCTGAGTTAAATGATTTGATTAAGCAACAAGATTCAGCCTTCAATATTGAAGACTTACTTAAGCTCGGTATCATCCGCAAAAGTTTTGATGCCATTAGTCCACACCCACTTGAAATTAATGGAAATCCATTTTACCTTATTATTTCCTCGTCAAAAAACGATTGGTTGTTGGAGTTTGAACCTGTTACATTACAGTTCGATATTCAAAGTTCCGTTGGCCGTTCTGCCTCATCAATGCTTCAAGGAAAGAATATTTTCGCTTTGTTAAAAGGCGCAGCCAAGGAAGTAAAGCGGTTGATCAATTACGATCGTATTATGGTTTATAAATTTTTAGAAGATGGCCATGGCGAAGTTGTAGCAGAAGAAAAAGAAGCAGATTTAGAATCATTTTTTGGCTTACACTATCCCGCATCCGATATTCCGAAGCAGGCAAGGGAACTGTACAAACTAAATTTAACCCGGTTAATTGCTAATGTTAATATAGCCGATTCTAAAATTATTACCTTTAAGGAAAATGAATCGCTCGATTTAACAAACGGAGGTTTACGGGCGGTATCACCTATCCATATTCAATATTTGAAAAACATGGGTGTTCATTCCAGTTTTAGCATATCCTTAATTTCACATGGTGAGCTTTGGGGTTTAATTGCCTGCCATAATTATAGCCCTAAATTTATAGATTATAAGGCAAGAGAAGGTGCTAAACTCATCGGACAGATTCTTTCTTCAGCACTTGAATATCGCCAGGAAGAAGAAGATGCAAAAGTTATTGAACAATTTAAAAGTACCGCCAATACACTTACGGAGCATTTAAACCGCGACAAGTATTTAATCGAAGCCATAACCACCCACAAGAGAACCATTTTAGATGCGACAAAAGCTACAGGAGTAGCAATCATTTTTGAAAACGAACTCAAAAGCATCGGAAATGTACCATTAGAAGAAGATATAAGAGAACTTGCAGAGTGGTTAAAAATTACAAACGATGAATCGATATATTACACACATCGGTTATCAGAAATATTTCCTCCTGCTAAGAAATATAAAGCAATAGCGTCCGGCATTCTGTCGTGTGTCATAAACAAGGAAATGGGCGAAATGATCATTTGGTTTAAACCCGAAATGATTACCGATGTAAACTGGGCCGGAAATCCCGATAAACCCGTAGTTTCATCTGAAAATGGTTTGATGAGCCTATCTCCACGTAAATCTTTCGAAATCTGGTCGGAAGTAGTTAATAATACTTCTGAAAAATGGATGGCTGAAGAAATTACATCCGTATTGAGGATCCGCGAAATTATTATTTCAGATATAAATAAAAAAGCGAACGAAATAAGATTACTTAATGAGAAGTTACAGGCTGCTTACGAAGAATTAGATACCTTTAGTTATACCATATCTCATGACTTAAGAACACCACTTACCTCTGTTAAAACCTACGCAGAGCTGATGCTTAAAAATAAGAGCATAGATGAGGGAGGCAAAAAAATGTTAAACAGAATATTAGTTGGCGCCGATAAAATGAACTTGTTAATCAAGGAGATTTTAAATTTAGCAAGGGTCGGCCGTTCTGAAATTAACTTTGAAACAGTTCATATAGAATCGCTGTTAAAAGAGATCAAGAATGAAGTATGGTCGGCCTATAAAGCAGAACACGTTACCTTAACTTTACGACAACTTCCTAACATAAAAGGAGATAAAACCATGATTACTCAGGTTTTCACAAATTTAATCGGAAATGCTGTCAAATATTCAGCTATGGTTGATAAACCTACAGTAGAGGTTTCTGCGTATATAGAAGGAAAGGAAATTATCTATGCTGTTAAAGATAATGGTATAGGAATTGATAACCGTTATTACGACAGAGTTTTTGAGCTTTTTAAGCGTATGGATAATGTAAAGGATATTGATGGCTCTGGAGTGGGACTTGCTATAGTAAAAAGGATCGTAGAGAAACATCATGGTAGGGTTTGGTTTGAAAGTAAGTTAAATGTAGGATCGACCTTTTTTGTAGCTTTTAAAAACAGATAAATGAAAACACCAGATATATTTTATGTAGAAGATGATATAGATTATGCATTTTTTATGCAAAGTGCTGTACATGAAGTTAAGGATACACTTAATCTAACTATAGTTGAAGATGGGGTAGAAGCATTAAAAAAACTTCAGCATTTCGTAGAAAATAAAACTAAACCAAAATTAATTTTGCTTGATCTGAATTTACCAGGTTTATCTGGTTTGGATTTATTAAAATTTATAAGGGATATTCCTTATCTGAAAACGATACCTGTTATCTTATTTTCTACATCCGATAATCCTGACGATGTAAAAGCATCAATAGAATTTGGGGCCAATGCCTACCTTAATAAACCAGATGGTTACGAGAACCTGGTTAAATGTGTGCATTCTGTACACGATTTTTGGTTTAATCAACATTTAGGGTTAAATTAAAATATAATAAAATTATATAGATAGATTCGGACTATGAAGTCCGGATCTTTTCTATTTCAAAACAAAATCCTTTTATGATTGCCAATTTATTAAGAACTGAAACTGCACAGAACCATAAAAAATTAGAATCGTTGATGTTTGTTAACGAGATTATGAATAATTCTTTAAGTATAGATCAGTATAAAAAACTGTTAACCATTAATTATATTATTCACCAGAAATTAGAAAATGAATTAGCAAACATGCTCGACTCGGTTATTGCGGAGCAATTGGAAATGAAAGATCGACTGAAGCTGAATGCTTTAACGAAAGACTTAGATTACTGGAATATAAACAGTTTAACCTTGCCGGAATTAGCTTTTGAGTTGTTTATACCCGAAAAAAATACGGCAGAAGTTTTAGGCGCGTTATATGTACTGGAAGGGGCAACATTAGGCGGTAATGTAATTAAAAGGCATATTCTGGCCAATCCGAATTTTAAAAACCAAGAAGATGGCCTAAATTATTATGGTGTTTATGGTGAGGAGCTTAGCACAAAATGGAAAAATTTTGTTAGCGTATTAAATGAGCGAGTGGAAGAAGCCGATTACAAACACTGTATCAATAGTGCCAATCAAACCTTCAATAACCTGATCAGGCTCTCTGAACAAATTGCATAAGTCATCATGTTTTAACTTAAAATTATTAAAAATGTGGCTGCAATAAGTGTCAGGGCATTTTTTTGATTGTGAAAATGTGCAAAACTTCTTTTAAATAAATATTTGCTTTCTGTTGTTAATTCGAGGTAAATATGTATTATTGAAAAAAATAAATTTTTTAAACCTTAAAACATCAATTAGCGATGGAAAAATTCTCAAAAGTTAAAGCTGCTGTTGCTGCGATTGAAGCAGATGTAGAAAAATTTTATAATGCTGGCAATGCAGCTGCTGGTACTCGTGTGCGTAAAGCAATGCAAGATCTTAAAGTTTTAGCACAAGAAATCCGTGCAGAAGTAACTGACAAGAAAAACTCTGGAAAATAATATTTCGCGAGTATGAAACAAAAAGGGTTCTGGTATGCCAGAGCCCTTTTTGCGTTTATGACAAAATTGAATTATGAAGTCTGATAGAGCCGTACCATTTAGACTTCCAAAGTTTCACGAAGCCACCAATCGTCTTCCTGAACTTGTTTCAGGATCTTAATGAGCTAACAATATAGATGCTGAATTAAATTCAGCATGACGCCTATAATTACTAATTAATATATAAAGATAAAGCTCCCCATCGCGGAGAGCATCTATCCAACTAACAAAACATATTTTTGCAGGCCTTAGCCTAAATTGATCCTTTTTTAACCAATTTATATTCGATTACCGGTTTACCACGTGTACCACCATCATTAGAAATAAAGCTGTTAAATTTAAGCTTGTATACGTTTCCAGATCCGTCTTTAACAAGGAAAAAAGTATCTGATTTAACGCCTATTGGAGTTGTAATACCATTAACTGTTACTGGTTGTGTAAGTCTCCAATTTGAACCAATTACGTCCCGTGCAGAAGAAAAAGTAACGACTGATAGATCAGCTTCTCCAAATGTGGCATAAGATTTTGTACTTGTAGCAACGGCAGTTGCAGTAACACCAGCAAGTTTATTAATGAATACTAAATCAGAAAAATTATATGGAACAAGATCGCTACCAAAGGTTGTCTTGTAAACAGAATATGTCCATACCAGGTCCCAGTTTGCTTTTTCTGGTTCCACACTTACAACAGCACCATTATTAAGTGATACAAATTTGAAATTAAAATTTCCGTCTTTTGGTATATCAATAGTCGTAAAATTGGCGGTTTCTTTGATTTTTCCATATTGCAAAGTGTAACCTCCAGACGTATTTCTGGTTACTTTTAGTTTTATCCATGATTTCACTGCACTACCACCACCTGTACCACGGTTTAGAATAATCACTTTATTTTCTGTAGCTGTAGCGGAGATAGCTGGAATCACCGTGTTGGAAAGATTAGCATCAATGGCATCAAAAAAAGCAAAGTGGGCAGGTAGTGGACTAGCCTGACTAACAGCAAGCGTTAATCCCAAAGTATCAGCTTCTCCAACAGTTGCAAGACTGGCATTTGCCTTAGTAATTACCTTGGCGCCTGCGCTAGTGGTATTATTCAAAATAACTCTAAAATCAGCTCCGCTGTAAAAGCCTAAATCCCATGATGTTCTCGCTACAGATGTTTGCTTATCTTTGCTAAAATCTACATAAACGCTGTTTCCGGCTGCACTTCCTGCTTCTGCACCGATTAAACCATTGAGCGTTAAGGTGCTACCATCAGAAGGCGGAACAACAATTATGGGTTCATCTGTATTCTTTTTACAAGATGTAAAAATTATCGCAAACAAAGCGACAGCGATCATTGAGTTGAGTTTATTCATTTTGCTTAATTATATAATTTATGTTAAATTCTATTCCAGTTATAAGTTAGTCCAAGTACATATGAGCGACCATAACTGTAAGGTACTGCTGCACCGCCCGTACTGTGTGCACCGCCAGAAGCTGTTGAAGTATTGCTAAGTTGGGTTACATTAAACAGGTTTTTAACGCCTGCGTTTATGGATAAGGATTTGAACAGGTTTTTGTTGAACATTAAATCAGCTGTATGGAAAGAACCAATTTTTACCAGTTTTGCTGTAGAGGCATTGTTTTCTGTAGTAAGCTGATAGCTCGGTAAACTACCTGTATATTTGTAAAATAAGCTGATGCTTCCGCTAATTTTTGGAAAAGTATAGGAAATGTTCGAATTTACTTCTGTAGCCCAGGCAAATTCAGGCGTTTGTAGGTTACCATTCTCGCTTAAATCATTATATCTGCCGATGTAGGATACACCAAGCGAAACCTGCAAATTTTTTCTAATTGTGAGCGCATTGTCTAAAGTGCCACCTGCTGTTTTGTACTTAGACACATTGATTAAAGTGGTTACGGAATTATTAGTAGGAGATAAGCCAAAATCAATTCTGTTCTTAACCAGATTGTAAAAACCAGTTAAAGTAGTGCGGAATTCGACATGCTGATCGTGAAGGCCTGTCCATACCAAAGAGCCGTTAAAACTGTTCGATTCTTCTGCCTTTAAATCAGGGTTGCCCAAAATATTATGACTGGCATCAACAAAATCATAATACAGTTCCCTTAACGCCGGAGATCGGAAACCTTTGGCATAAGCCAAACGCAGATCAAGGTTCTTGGTTAAGATCAATTTCGCATTTAGTGAGGGAATTACCGGAGGTGCACCGTAAACTGAATTTTTAATAAATCGCAATCCCGGTCTGATGTTTATCACATCTCCTGATCTAATTTCAGCTGTAACAAAAGCGGCATAATCGTTAATTACAGGAGAACCACTTATTCTTTGTCCGCTGGCAGCATCACGATTATATTCGAAACCTGGTTGAAATGATACCAAATTATTCAGGATATAAACAGCTGTTGCCCTAAAAATGGCAGAATTAAACCTGGCAATATCCTGTTCGCCTGCACCGGTTGATAATACCGCTGTATTATTGGTAAAATCGTGGATAACGGTTTTGGTGGCACGATCCAGCTTAGTAAAACCTGCAATAGCCGATAACTGCAGTTTATTGCTGATTTTATATGCCGATTGAAACTGTTGGGTGTAGCGGTGTGTGGTATAAGTTTGTAGCAAACCTTTAAAACTATTTGGGTTTAAACCAGCCCGCACATCAATATCTTCCCTTAATCCATCCAAACGATACCAGATGTTGAAGTGCTGATTTTGGTAGCCGATTTTGGTATTAGCCAAATATTGTTCTTTTGGTTTCCACCGATTCGTAACTGCGGCAACTTCTTGTATGGTAGCCGTTTTGTCTGCTACATTCCAGCCACCAAAATCATTATGGGTAAAGCCTGCCAGTACACTCCAATTATTGTTTTTCCAATTGGCAGTGATGTGCTGTAGATGATTTCCTCTTCCTGATAAAGCTTCATACTCTTTTCCTGCAGTCTCTTCCTGAACCCGGGCCGATAAATTTAAAGACTGTTTACCAGGATTTTTGGTTATAATATTAATCACGCCGGCCAATGCATCAGCCCCATACACAACAGACATCGGGCCTTCTACAATTTCAATCCGCTCAACCGTATTAATGTCTATCTGATTCAAACTTTCGCGTGTATCTGATCGATCAACCATAGGTACACCATCTAAAAGTATTTTTACATTTCTACCTGTCATCCCCATTAAAGAAACATCAGTTGTGCCTAAGGTTAAATCATTACTAAACCGAAAACCGAGTTCAGTATTTAAAATCTGTTGTACATTGTTTGCTGCCCTTAGCCTAATCCGTTCTGCACTGATCGTTCTCACGTTGTATACCGAATTTCTTAAGGTCTGTGGACCATATTGCCCAGTAATTACTACATCTTTTAAATCATTTGCCTTTGTTGTATCCACTTTAGTTTCCTGAGCGACAGCAATAAATCCATAAAGCGATAAAGCAATTGATAAATATATTTTCATTTATTTAGACTAATTATAAATAATTATGCAAATTTGTAGATAATCACAAACGGCAGATAACGTTAAACGGATAATTAATACCGCGAAACGGATTAAATGAATATGGAAATTAAACTCTCAACGTACCCGAAACGAACAGTTATTTATGAATGTAAATACATTGAAAATTTTAATGCGGCTAAAGATGTAGAAGATACGGTAATGGATTTGGCTATCGGTCGAGTCAGTTTAAATATAATCCAAAAGTGGTTTAGCGGGATTCACATTACTATTGCGGAGATTAACCCTCAACAGGATGAAAGCTTTTGCCTTGAATGTTCTCAACATCATATTGGCTTTTTATTTTGTTTGAACGGTGCTATGAGTTATTGTAATAGCAATCAACAAGCTAATTTTTTATCGCTGGTTAAAAATGAGCAGGATTTTAACATAGGCCGGGTTAAATCTATCATATTTAATGTAAAAGAGAAAACCAGATACGTTTACATACAGCTCACAGAGCAGTATTTTGGCCAGGTAACAGGCAAAGAACCTATTTACAATATTAAAACGGTAATCCACAAAGCGATTAGCCCAGAAATTGGGCTGGTATTGCAGCAAATTATTCAGCCCAAGTACGAGGGGAGGGTAAAACGCCTATTTCTGGAAGCCAGGATATTCGACTTGATCATTGCTTATTTTAATCAACTACCAGAGAAAGAAACACGCGTAATAAAAAAAGATGACATAGAGAAAATTATGTTAGCTAAACAATTGGTAGAGTGCGATTTACAAAAACCGAATTCTTTAACAGCGTTATCGCGTAAAGTGGGCATTAACGATTATAAACTTAAAATAGGTTTTAAAGAACTAACCGGACATACTGTATTTGGGTATCTGTATAAAATCAGAATGGAAAAAGCCCACCATCTGCTATCCAAGGAAAAGAAAACTGTAAATGAAGTTTCTTTTTTGGTGGGCTATAAAAATGCACAACATTTCATTACCGCCTTTAAAAAGCAATATCATATTTTACCCGGAAGTTTAAACAAAACTTAAAAATGCAGCGCAAACGTTTGTTTATGCGCTTACGTCATTTATAATCAGATCGGCATCTACAATCGTATTGTAATAGGCCTGGTGCTTAACATTAGGGCTATGAATAAGATCTAATAGGATATTGATAGCCTTTTGACCCTGCAAATATGGATATTGCTCTACCGATGCGATAGGTGAATGATCTAAATAACTGATAATAGGTAAATTTGCATAACTCACAATATCAAAATTGTGAACTACATTCAGCTTTTTGAGGTATTTAATCAGAAATAGTGCTACATAATCATTAAATGCTACGATAGCTGTTGGTTTTCTTTTATGGTTTAAAAACTTTTCGACAGCATCTATGGTACCCTGTTCAGTCAAATCGCAATTTACGATCAATGATGGATCGAATTTTAAGCGGTTAAAAGTAATAGCCTGTTTGTAACCATCTTTGCGCTCCGCACTCGCATATAAAGTATTGGGTCCATTAATCATTCCAATGCTTCTGTGTCCTTTTCTTAAAAGATAGTTCACTGCTTTAACAGTTGCAGTTTCTAAGCTACAGGCAACGTAATGTACATTCTTGAATGGTGGTATCCGATCAAAAAATACAATGGGTATATTAAATGAATTAAGTTTTTCGAAATGATCAAAATTAGAAGTGTCTTTACTGATGGATACCAATAAACCATCAACACGTTGATTTTTCATTTTTTCAACAAGCTTTACTTCCAGCTCATAACGATCGTGCGACTGTGCAAAAATTACGGTATAATTTTTCTTGATCGCCTCATCTTCAATTGCAGAAATTGCGATGGAAAAAAAATGTTCTGATAACTCTGGTAAAATTACGCCAATGGTATAGGTTTTTCCTTTTTGAAAAAGAATGGCAGCCTTGTTAGGCTCGTAGTTTAGCGACTTGGCCAGCTGCTTAATTTTTTCCCTCGTAACCGCCCCAATACTCGGATGATCGTGCAATCCCCTCGAAACACTGGATGGAGAAATGTTTAAGATTCTGGCTATTTCTTTGATGGTTGTTGGTTTCGACTGCATCTTGCCTACTAAACTACTACATTAAAATTGCTTCAATATATAATAATACAAAATTAATCAAACGTTTGCGTTGTTTTCTCCTTACTTTCATAATGTCTTATTTAAAAAAGAGTGATAAGTGATCGTGCTTTAACCTGTAATCCATACGTCATATATACAGCGCCGAATTCATTTTTAAAATCATATTCATATTTTGGCTTCTTCAATTTTAAAAATGATCATCATATACATTTTAATTTTTATCGTCACTGCATTCCTCATTATAACCAACCTTCCTGTTTTTGGGCGTTTGCCCAAAGGATTACGGCTAGAAAAAATCCGCAACCTGAGTAACTATCGTGATGGTGCCCTGCAAAACGAGTCGTTAACATTAATGCAGCCAGAAGGCGTAAGTTTTTTTAAGATATTAAATGCATTCTTTTTCGAAAAACATCCTAATAAGGCACCAGGTAAGGCACTTCCATACATTTTGCCTAACATCAACGGTAGCCCTAAGGGCGATGCTCCTGAAATGATCTGGTTTGGACATTCATCTTACCTGATTAAAATAAATGGTTTAAGGATTCTGGTTGATCCTATATTCAGCAAAACGCCTTCACCATTTTCATTTATCGGGAGTAAGGCTTTTTTGGGTACCGAAATGGTAAAGGCTGAAGAATTTAAAAATATAGATGTCCTCATTATCACCCACGATCATTATGATCATCTGGATTATGAAAGCATTTTAAAAATCGCTCCAGAAGTTAAAAGCATTGTGACTTCGCTTGGCGTAGGTTCACATCTTGAACGTTGGAAAATTAATAAAGAAAAGATCAATGAACTGAGCTGGAACGAATCAATAACACTGTTTAACAGTTTACAATTAACAGCAGTTCCGGCCAGGCATTTTACCGGGAGAAAGTTTAAAAGGAATCAAACGCTTTGGTCGGCCTTCGTATTGAAAACGGATAATTTCCGACTTTTTTTGGGCGGCGATTCTGGTTATGATGCACACTTTGCCAAAATAGGTGAGGAGCACGGTCCTTTTGATTTAGCTCTGCTAGAATGTGGACAGTACAATGCTTACTGGCCATATATCCATATGTTTCCGGAAGAGACAGTACAGGCCGCAATCGATTTAAAAGCGAAAATTTTAATGCCGGTGCATTGGGGTAAATTCAGCTTGGCCATGCATCCCTGGAATGAGCCTGTTAAAAGGTTGGTTTTAGCTGCAGCGGCGAAAAAACTTCCATTAGTTACCCCGAAATTGGGTGAAACCATCATTTTAAACGAATATTTACCAACGGAAAATTGGTGGCTAAAAGAATAAAAACTAAACAATAATTGTACTGGGGTGTTTAATACCAAAATCAAATACAATTATGAAAACTGATCTTGTAGAAATTTTTCAGACCATTAGAGCCGGATTACAGCCCTATGCTACTCGCGGATATACGGTACACGAAAATTCAGAAAACGGATATGATCTGTACAGTGAAAAAAATATTGAACTAAACGGGGAAAAAATAACCGAGCGCTTTTTTGCAGGTGTTTACATCAATGGAGATGCCGTTGAAGTTAAAATCAATACAGATGAATTTTCTGCAGAAAACCATGATTTATCCGATTTTGGCAATAAAAAGGCGGGTTTAGGAATTTCGGCTCTTGATGATGAAAAGTTAAAGGAAGTAGAAACTTTAATAGAGATTATTAATACGAACTTCAAAGAAAAAGAATGGATTTAACAATCTGATGGTTAAATTTGCAGTAGATATTTTCTGAATAACATTCTACCGATTGAATAATTTAACTTTTGACAATAACTGGCACCATCAATTTAGTTTGGCTCTTGCTGATCATAAAATTGGGTGCTTTTTTTTTACAGAAGATGGGTTTCAGTTATTGAAAATTGACCATAAGCTCATTATCCATCTGGTTAGTTTAAAAAACAGCTTTATTCCAGAAGATTTTAATATACTACAGGAAAGGCATGATCAAAAAGGTATCAAACTCATTCATCTTTGGGAAGACCTCTGGTTATCAAAACCAGATCAGGTATTAGCAAGAATAAAATCTTTGCTCGGTAGAAATAGCCGCATTCATGGCAGAAAAACCAAAATAGCAAAAATTACCAAACCAGTTGCCGATTCTTTTTTAAATGAAAATCATTTGCAGGGAACTGTAACCAGCCGTTATAAAATTGGTTTGTTTGAAAAAGATCAACTGGTAGCTGTTGCTACTTTTTCGGCATTACGCAAAATGAACCATACCGAAAATTATAAATCCGCAGAGCTGATCAGGTTTGCAGTTAAAGCAGAATATTCCATCACCGGCGGATTAAGTAAACTAATTTCATACTTTGCCACAACGTATCAACCTAATGACTTAATGACTTATGCAGATCGGGATTGGTCTGCAGGAGCGGCCTATATTAAACTGGGCTTTAAGCAAACGGCCGTTTTAGCACCTCAGATTTATGTACTGGATGAAAACCTGAACCGTCAGCTTAAAAAAGATGACCAGGCTTTTGCAAATGAGGTATTTAATACAGGAAGTTTAAAATTTATTCTTCAATTTTAATGGATCAGCATAATCTTATCATCATTTTAGGAGCCACCGCTTCTGGGAAAACCAAACTGGCTGTAAGCGTAGCGGATGCTTTAAATGGAGAAATTATCAGTGCCGATAGCCGTCAGGTATTTAAAAGAATGGATATTGGTACCGGTAAAGATCTGCAAGAGTATCATATCAACGGCAATACCATTCCACATCATTTAATTGATATTTTAGCACCCGGTGAACGTTATCATGTAGATGCTTTTAAAAACGATTTTTACCAGGCATTTGAATCCGTAACGCAAAAAAACAGGATACCAATTCTTTGTGGTGGAACAGGCATGTATATCCACAGCCTTTTGCAGCGCCAAAACTATACCGCAGTTCCGGTCAATCAATCCTTAAGAGATCGATTAGATTTATTATCAAAAGAAGAGTTGATTTTAACGTTGCAAACTGATGAAAGCCAAAGTACCGATCATGTTGATCTATCATCAAAAAAAAGATTGATCCGGGCAATAGAGATAGCAGATTATTTGAAAGATCACACATTGGAAGCTGTAGACCGACCAGTTCTTAAACCGATTATTTTTGGATTGAAGAATGAAGTTGAAGTAACCAGAGCTAAAATTCTAAACAGACTGGACGAAAGATTCAGAGCAGGCTTAATAGAAGAGGTAATACAATTAATTAAAGAAGGTATTAGCAAAGATATATTAATCTTCTACGGACTGGAATACAAATTTATTGTGAATTACCTTGATGGATTATTGACCTTTGAAGAATTAAAAATAAAACTCGGTACCGCCATTTGTCAGTACGCAAAAAGACAAAATACCTTTTTTAGAAAAATGGAAAAGGACAATGTGGAGATTATTTGGCTTGATGCCGCTGCAACAACAAACCAATTAAAACAGAAGATTCTTGAAAAAGTTTCAGTTAATAAAAAATTAACATCATAAGCTCATTTTGGCTTATTTATCTCCTAAATTGTATCTAAAGTACCCTTTTGGCACAACCTTTGTGTTTATTGATTCATATTATTTTAACACAATAACAATATCTTAAACATGAAAACAATTACAAAAATTATTGCTACTTCAGCAGCTGTCGTGGCTCTATTTTTTTCAACTAATGCAAATGCACAAAGTTCACCAAGAAATTTAGGTATAGGTTTAAATGTTGGTGCAGGAACGACAACGGGTTTAGGTCTGGTTATTGGTGGTGACATCAGATATCAATTTAATGTTGATAAACAATTGTCTATCCCTGTAACCGCTGGTTATAACAATTTTTCAGTTAAAGATGCTGGTAGCTTCGGAATTATTCCTGTAAAAGCTGGCGCTAAATATTTCTTTAATGATTCAGGTTCTGGTGCTTATGGACTAGCAGAACTTGGCGCTGGTTTTGGAACTGAAAAAGGTTCTGGTACATCATTTGTTTATTCACCAGCAATTGGATATTCTTGGGCTAACGGTTTAGATTTAGCGGCAAAATATGAAGGTTACTCTAATAATGGTAGCATAGGTTTTGCAGGTATTCGTTTAGCTTACGGATTTAGTTTGTAAGATCACTTATTTCACATTTAAAGCCCTAGCATTAGCTGGGGCTTTTTTTATTTATCATTATTTCTGAAAAAAATGAAAATTAGTAAATCTGAATGGAATCATATTACGTATATCTACCAAAACCTTAGTATTAACTTAATTTTATCGAATATGAAAACGATTACTAAAATTTTCACTACAGCAGCTACTGCGGTTGCGTTGTTTGCCACCACTACATTAAAAGCGCAAACCATGACAGAAACTGATCCAAATCCAGCTCCGAAAGGAATGGCTTTTAAAATTGGGATTGGTGTTAATGGTGGACTCTTTCGCGATAAATCGCCAATGGATTATGCTTATGGTGCTGATTTAAAATTGCAATGGGATCTAACGCCATATGTTGCCCTTACTGCCTCAGGTGGTTACACTAAATTAATTGCAAAAAATAATGCTATTGATGTTGATTTTATTCCGGCTAAAGGTGGTGTTAAAGTATTCCCGATTAAAAGAATGTATCTGGCAACAGAAGCTGGCGCAGGCTTCGCTATTAAAGATGGAGCCAAAACGAACTTTATCTATTCCGGTGGTTTCGGTTATGAGTTCGGTGGTTTCGATGCCGGTGTTAGATATGAAGGTTATGTAAACGATAGTTCATCAGCAAGCTATTTTAGAAAAACAGGCCAATATGCATTAAGATTGGCTTACAATTTTAAATTATAATTCAAACATCATATAATCTTAAAGTCCCGATGAAAATTGGGACTTTTTTATTTATTTACCATTTTAATTGCTATTTTGAACCGAAAACCAAATACCATGAAAAAAATATTCGGGATAGCCATACTTACTACTTTAATGGCCTGCAACCAGGCAGAGAAAAAATCTACTGAAACTAAAGACTCCACCAAAACCGATGCTGCATCGGTTAAAAATGAGGTTTCGATAAAGGACGAAAAGAAATTAGCCATATTTACAAATTATGTAGATTTAAAAAATGCGCTGGTAAAATCTGATGCTGCAAGTGCGCAAAAAACTGCTGCCGTATTAAAAAACAGTTTAGCTGCTTACGAGGGTTGTGAACCAACTGCAGAAATAGCTCAAAAAATTGCATCAAGCAATAATCTGGTTGTACAACGTAAAGATTTCACCGTTTTAAGTGCCGATATCATCGCTTTACTAAAAAATGCGGAAATAGAAAAAGGCACCATCTATGTTCAACATTGCCCAATGGCGAATAAAGGAGATGGAGGAGACTGGTTATCAACAGAAAAGGAAATCAGGAACCCATATTATGGTAACGAGATGTTAGAATGCGGTAGAGTTGCCGAAGAAATTAAAGCAAAATAACTGCTATACATGAGTTAAATTAAGCATGATTGTTACTTCATTTTGACCAATTATTCATATTAATTTAACAGATTTGTTATGCATGTATATTAATTTTATATAATTTAGAAAGCTATAAACACAATACAATAATATGTCAGATATTGCAGAGATAAAAGTTGATGGTAAGACAGTAGAATTGCCAGTAATAACAGGAACAGAAGATGAAAAGGCCATTGATATTTCGAAATTAAGAGATTTAACAGGCTTCGTAACTTTAGATACTGGTTTTAAAAATACTGGTTCTACAAAAAGTAAAATCACTTTTTTAGATGGTGAAAAAGGCATTTTAAAATACAGGGGATATGCTATTGAAGAACTTGCTGAGAAGTCGAGTTTTTTAGAAGTGATTTATCTGATTATTTACGGTGATCTTCCAACGCAGCAACAACTGGAAGATTTACAGGCGGATATCAGTAAACATACGCTGATCCATGAGGATATGAAGAAATTTTTTGATGGTTATCCATCAAGATCTCATCCTATGGGGCAACTAGGTTCATTGATCTTCTCATTATCTACATTCTATCCAGAATGCTTAAAGCCTAATCAAACAGCAGAAGAGCAGAACTTAACCATTATTAAACTACTGGCTAAATTCCCAACCATTGTTTCTTTCGTTTATAAAAAATCATTAGGTCATCCACTTATTTATCCAAAAAATAAATATGACTACGTAACCAATTTCCTTTGGATGACATTTGGGCAACGTACTGAAGATTATGATGTGAACCCAATCGTTGTGAATGCGATGAATAAATTGCTTATTCTGCATGCAGACCACGAGCAAAACTGTTCCGCATCTACGGTTCGAATTGTAGGTTCTTCTGATTGTAATTTATATGCTTCAGTTGCTGCTGGTATTGCAGCACTTTGGGGCCCGCTGCATGGTGGTGCTAATCAAGCTGTGATTGATATGCTTGAATTGATTAAAGCTGACGGTGGTGATACAGAGAAATGGATTGCAAAAGCCAAAGATAAAAATGATCCATTCCGCATGATGGGCTTTGGACATAGGGTTTACAAGAACTTCGATCCAAGAGCTAAAATAATTAAAAAAGCTTGCGATGATATTTTAGAAAACTTAGGCATTGATGATCCGATTTTAGAAATCGCTAAAAGATTAGAAGAAGCAGCGTTAACTGATCAATACTTCATCGAGCGTAAGTTATATCCGAATGTAGATTTTTATTCTGGTATTATTTACCGCGCATTGGGCTTCCCATCAGAAATGTTTACGGTGCTATTTGCTTTGGGCCGTTTACCAGGATGGATAGCACAATGGAAAGAAATGCACGAAAACAAAGAACCGATTGGTCGTCCACGTCAGATTTACGTTGGCGAAACCGACCGAGAATTTGTTGAGATTAAAGACAGAAAGTAATTTCACAATCATAAAAAAAACCACTCGAAATTCGGGTGGTTTTTTTTATGGGATTAACGCTTAAAGAGTCGTCACCCTGAATTTATTTCAGGGTCTTATTATAATAAGTATTATACTGCTTAAAAGATGGTGAAACAAGGTCAGCATGATGCTCAAGTGCTATGTAGCTAAGTAATAAATTAATCATCACCTTTTCCATTAGCTAAACGCTATTATAAAAACACTAACCGTAATCTCGAGCGAAGTGCAACGAAGTCGAGAAATCTGTCTTGATAACACTTCTGATTAGATCTCTCCGTTTCACTGCGCTTCAGTCGAGATGACGTAACGTATTAAGTCGCTACGTAATAAATTAAATTGATCATCACCATTTCAGTTAGCTTAAACGCCACAGCATATAAAATCAAGATCCAGAATATTTTAAAAATGGTGCTCCACGTTTTGCGTTGATAAAAAATAGTTAGCGCCTTAAACATGTACCAGAATAAAAATATGGTAACACCCACCTCAATAATTTTGCTGACGAAAGAATCTTCACCAAAAACATGTTTCATGATCGGCTGCGTGATAATGGAAACTATAAAATAAACCATCATACCATGGATGGTAAAAATCAGGTGATCAAGATAATAAATATGATTTTTTCTGAAATTGAGCATAATAAACCAGGCCAGTAAAGGCATCAATAAAAAATATTGCTTAGGGCGGTTATGCTCAAGGGTTTCCTGGATAACTTCAGATTTTTCTCCAATCGTAATGGCTCTCTTTTTAATCAATCTATCGTACCAGCTATCCTGCTCAGAAACGGGGAGTTTTTTCTGTCTCGAAAGATAAGCTGCATAAGTACTATCATTCCTTTCAATATGAATATCATTATACTCATTAATAATATCGGTAAGGGAATCGGATTTAAGTTTGGCATTTTCGGCATTAAGCCTGTTTAATTCCTTCGCCTGGTCTGCAAAACCAAGTTTTATAAATTCTTTCTTTTTGATTGCCTCATTAATCGATTTTGTGGCTTTGTTTGCAATTTCTTTGGAGATACCGGTAAGTTTTAGTGCTTTGTTTACACTATCTGACACATTCGCACCCTTTTTTTCTTCGATATCGATATGACCGTGATCTGGATCCTTTTCTACATGTTTTGGTGAGTATACCACCAAAAAATATACGATGGAAACAAAAATATACATGCTCACCGGATTAATATACCTAGCTCTTTTACCAGCCAAGTAATCGAGTGTAACTTGACCAGGTTTGGTTAGGAGAGGGGCAAGCGTTTGAAAAAACTTATTGTCGAAATGAAAATAATGAGCAATGCTATGGCTAATAAAAGCCCAGAAACTTTCTTTTAATTCTAAATTTGGCTGACCGCAATCGCTACAATAATGTTTCTCAACATGAGCACCGCAGTTTAAACAATTGTGTTCTTTTCTATATTTACCAGCTGACATAAGAGATTAATCGCAAATTATAAATGGTTAATGGCTTCTACTTCTGCCCGGGTATGTTTATGTTTAAATATCACTACAAAAACGATGGCAATAACCAGTACATAAATGGTAAAGGTTAACCAGATGTTATGCCAGTCTTTTACATCCAAAGCCCTGCTCAGATCTCCGTTGGGCAATACATCAATTCCTTTATTTTTAAGAAATTTAAGCAGGTGTACATTGTCTGCGTCACTTTTAACATATTTAGAGAGCGAACCAATAGTGTGGTAATAAGTAGTAAAGAAACGGCTAATCATCCAGCCTGAAACCAGGCTACCAAACACGGCACCAAAACCATTAGTCATCATCATAAATAAACCCTGTGCAGAGGAACGGATTTTCGGCGCTGTTGATGTTTCTACAAATAGCGATCCCGAGATGTTAAAGAAATCGAATGCCATGCCATATACGATACATGATGTGATGATCATCCAGAGATTGGTTGATGGATCACCGTATGCAAATAAACCAAAACGAAGTACCCATGCAAACATGGCAATGGCAATAACCCATTTAATACCAAATCTTTTCAAAAAGAAAGGAATGGCCAGAATAAAAAGCGTTTCTGAAACTTGCGAAATTGATAAAATGATAGTAGAATATTTTATTACAAATGACTCTGCAAAAACAGGAAATAATTTAAATTCATCCAGAAAAACATCACCATAAGCATTAGTTAACTGTAATGCAGCACCTAAAAACATAGAGAAAATAAAAAACAAAGCCATTTTGTAATCGGCAAAAAGCTTAAAAGATTCAAGCCCAAGTTTTTGTGCAAATGTTTTCTTATCACTAATTAAGTTTAAGGGCTTACAAGCTGGTAAAGAAAAAGAATATACACCCAACAATAAGGCACTTATACCTGCAATATAGAACTGGTTGGCGCTGGCTTTATTACCGGTTAAATTGGTAATCCACATGGCAGCAATAAAACCAATGGTACCCCAAACCCTAATGGGTGGAAAGTCTTTGATCACATCGAAATTACCGTTTTTTAAGGTGGTGTAACTTATCGAATTGCTTAAGGCTATGGTTGGCATGTAAAAACACATGGCTACCAGTATTACCCAGAAAAAAGTATGCGGATCATTCACCTGGGGCAGGTAAAACATCGTAGCCGCGTAGAGAAGATGCAAAATGGCATAAAGTTTTTCTGCATTGATCCACTTATCGGCCAAAATACCAGTAATTGTTGGCATAAATAGCGATGCAATACCCATGGTAGAGAAAATGATTCCAAAGTCTGCTCCGTCCCATTGTTTGGTTCCGAACCAATAATTTGCTATTGTAATTAACCAGGCAGCCCACACAAAGAATTGCATGAAACTCATTATCGTTAAGCGAAACTTAACATTCATAATAATATTTTAGTTTGAATGATTGAAAGTAAAAGCTGAATATAGAACTATTTTGAATGATATTCCAAAATGAACCTAAATTATTTTAAATAAAATGGCTCATTTTAGAATTTAGCTTTTACAAATGTGATTTGAGAAAAAAATTAGGAGAGAATTTGAAAGGATAAACATTTTAGATACGCTGATATTAAGATTTACTGCGTTTATTCAATTCATCTCTTAACCTTGCGGCCTTTTCATAAGCTTCTTCGGCAATGGCATCCTGTAATTTTTGTTGAAGTTCTTCTAGTGTTAAATCACCAAATCCCGGTTGCTGGGTTGTTGAGCTTGGTAAGTTATCGGGTTCGGGTTCTTTTACAATAGAATCCATATTTTCGAGGAAAAGAAAGTCATTACCCTCTATCACGATTCCTGCAGAAGCCAAAATAAATTCGTAAGTGTAAATCAAGGCATTAAACCGAACAGCCAAAGCAATAGCATCAGATGTTCTGGCATCAACTTCATGCGTATTTTTACCATCGCTACAGATTAATTTTGCGTAAAAAACACCATCAACCAAATTGTATATGATAATCTCCTTGATATTGATATGAAAAGTATCAGCCATTGATTTGAATAAATCGTGCGTTAATGGCCTGCTAGGAGTCATTTTCTCAATTTCTATTGCTATAGCCTGCGCTTCAAATGCACCAATAATAATCGGTAAGCGCCGGCGTCCATTTACTTCTCCTAAAACTAAGGCATAAGCACCAGATTGGGTCTGGCTGTAAGATAACCCTACAATATCTAATTTAACTTTTTTCATATTTATAGTAAGACCTTATAGGTTTAATTCGGAGTATTTACGTTTTCAATGGCCTCATTGAGGGCTACGCCGTTTAAAAACCTATAAGGTCTATAACATATTATCCCTTATGTGCTTTTAATGCTTCAATTAATTTGGGTACTACTTCAAAAGCATCACCAACTATACCATAATCGGCCACTTTGAAGAAAGGCGCTTCCGGATCTTTATTGATTACTACAATTACTTTTGATGAACTCACACCAGCCAAATGTTGGATAGCGCCGGAGATACCAATAGCAATATAAAGATTAGGACTAATCGCAATACCGGTTTGACCAACGTGTTCTGAATGTGGTCTCCAGTCTGCATCCGATACCGGTTTAGAGCAGGCAGTAGCAGCACCCAATAAACCAGCTAATTCTTCAATCATTCCCCAGTTTTCCGGTCCTTTTAAACCTCTACCAGCTGAAACCACTAATTCTGCATCAGGTAATGATACCTTATCCGTTGCCCTAACAATCTCTTTAATAACCGTTCCTAAATCTGATTGTTTAACATCTGCTGAAAAGGTTTCTATCACTGCATCGGTAGCGTTTTCTTTAACACCAAATGCATTAGGATTTAAAGCAATTACTTTATTAGCTGATGTTAACTCGGTAATGGCAAATGCTTTACCAGAGAAAGCTGTTTTCTTAACTGAAAATTTTCCATCAGTACTCGGTAATTCTACCGCACCATCAGCTAAACCTGCTTTAAGTTTCACTGCAATACGTGGGGCTAAACCTTTACCAGAGAAAGAGTTAGACAACACAACGATATCTGCGCCTTCTTTTTCTGCCGCTGCAGCAATAACACTCGCATAAGCTTGATTTACAAATGTTTTTAATTGATCGGCACTTACATTTAATACTTTTGATGCACCGTATTTACCCAATTCCGTTAATTCGCTGTCGGCTACATCGCCAATAGAAATTGCGGTTAAACTAGTTGATTGTTGATCGGCAATTGCTTTGGCATAAGATACGGCTTCAAAAACAGATTTCTTAAATTTTCCCTCAGCTTGTTCTACATATACTAATACTGACATATATTTACCTTTATCCCTAAAAAGGAACTTTATTTTATAATGAAATTATTCTTTTATTATCTCTTTACGAACTGGCAACTGAAAATTGCAAACTGCCAATTAAATTACTTTAGCTTCGCTATGCAAAAGGTCAATTAATGATTCTGTTTGATCTGCAGGAATTAATTTTACCGTTCCGCGCGGAGCAGGGGTTTCATATTTGGTTACTTTGGTTACTGCTTCAGCATCAACCGCATCTACCACATTCAATGGTTTGGTTCTGGCGCTCATAATACCACGCATATTTGGAATTTTCGGTTCGGCAACACCTTCAGCACAGCTGGCTACAAACTTACCAGAAACGGTTAAAATTTCCTTACCACCCTCAATCTCTCTTTCTATAGTTGCATTATTGCCATCAATATCTAATTTTTTGATAATAGATACTGAAGGAATATCTAAGAATTCGCCAACCATAGCAGCAACCTGATTACCGTTATAATCAATTGATTCGCGACCGGTTAAAATAAGATTAAAATCTTTGTCCCTTGCATATTCTGCAATTTGTTTAGCCACGAAATAAGCATCTCTGGGAGCTGCATTTACCCTAACTGCATCATCTGCACCAATGGCCAGTGCTTTTCTGATGGTTGGATCGTTAGCCGCTTCGCCAACATTGATTACAGTTACGGTTCCTTTTCCACCTTCGGTTAACTCAATTGCACGTGACAAAGCGATTTCATCGTACGGATTAACAATATATTGAACTCCTGACGTATTGAATTCGGTATTATCATTAGTAAAAGTTATTTTTGTCGTTGTGTCTGGCACGTTACTGATACAAACTAATATTTTCATATGTTAATAGTGGTTTTATTGTTATGAACGATCTCAGGCTAAAATTGTTTACCTATTGATCAGTCCATATACGATATGATTATTATATAAGGTCTTTCTGCAAATTTAATTAAAAAAGCAAGGAAATAAAATGTCATCTACCCGTTTAAGTAAGTTATTGGAATTTTTAGAAAGCGATCCTAACGATCCATTTATACTATATGCCTTAGCCACAGAGTATAACACACAAAATGATAAAGAAAAAGCTTATTCTTTTTACCTTCAGTTAACCGATAAACATCCGGATTATGTAGGTACTTACTATCATTTAGGCAAGTTATTGGAAAAAGACGATCAAAAAGAGAAAGCAATCGAAATTTATCAAAAGGGGATGCAGGTAGCTCGAAATAAAAGAGATATGCATGCTTTTTCAGAATTACAGGGCGCTTATAACACAGCCGCCGGATTGGATTATGAGGATGACTAACCCATTTACCAGTTGTCAGTTTTCAGTTAACAGTTTTCAGCCTTGAATTAATGCAAACCAAACCCATAGCTGCCAAAAAGCAGTGGCTGTTTATCCGGAATGTTATTTTTTTTACATTCACCTCCTTTGGAGGCGCACAGGCGCACCTATCTTTATTGCTTAAATATTTTGTTCATAGCACCAAATTTATTTCAGAAGAAGAGCTTTTGGAGCTAAATGCATTGGCACAGGTACTACCTGGCCCAGCATCTACACAAACCTTGGTTGGAATAGCCTGGAAAGTTGGAAAGCTTAAACTGGCGATTATTACTTTTCTGATCTGGATATTGCCCACTGCAGCTATAATGACATTTGCAGCGATCAGTTATGCTTTACTCGATCAAAAGCAAAAGTTTACTTACATCTTAGAATATATTCAGCCGATTGCGCTGGGCATTGTAGCTTATGGCGCATGGAAACTTGGCAAAAAGGTTTTATCCTCACAGGTCTCCATATTTTTGGCCATTGCCTCGGTTATTGCCACATTGGTTTTAAGAAATGCCTATGTATTTCCATTATCCATATTAATAGGCGGAATGATCTCTTCGGCTATTGAAACACCTAAAGAAGAAACGGAATTAAGGGTTAAACTTTTTTCAAACATCAATCCCCGAAAACTGATCTATTTTCTTGGTGCTTTGCTTTTATTCGCATTGGTAGGTGCAATTATAAACAGAACTTCTCCCTTCAGTTTACCTATCCGTTTACTCGAAAACTTTTACCGTAACGGAATATTGGTTTTTGGAGGAGGGCAGGTGCTAGTTCCTTTAATGTTTACCGAGTTTGTAGAGATGAAACATTACCTGCCTTCATCAGGGTTTTTATCGGGTTTTGCACTGCAGCAAGCCTTACCTGGTCCAACATTTTCTTTTACCAGCTACTTAGGTGCATTAAGCATGAAGAATTTTGGTTATGGATTATGGGGCCAGATTTTAGGCGGATTAATTGGCGTGATCGGGATTAATTTACCTGGCCTTATCCTTGTTTTATTTATTGTACCCTTCTGGGATGATTTAAAAAAGATCTCCAGAATCCGCCATAGCCTTTCGGGGATCAATGCTGTTAGTGTTGGATTTATTATCGCTGCTTTTGTACTATTATTGATACCAATGGGCTTTAACTGGATATTTTTAGGGGTTATGATCGCTACATTTCTGTTGCTTAATTTCACCAAGATAAGTCCACCGGTTATTGTGTTGGCTGGTATATTGATTGGATATTTATTTTAAATGCCATAATAATCAACAGATTGCGATCTGACTAATAGAAAAGGAGCTGTTACTCGGAAAGCAATTACGGTACACCGTAGGTTAATGTAGTCCCGCTATCACTGCTGTTCCGATGAATAATCGGGAGCATTCGTTTTATCAGGTTTAGATTGATTTGGTTCCCTGCTACTTGGCTCAGTTTTTCGTGCCAGTGCCGATAGTTTAGCCTTTTATTGCAGCTGAAATACGTTTTGTTATGCTTTATGTAATTTATTGCATAAAAAGAACATGAATGACAGAGGAATTTAAATGAATAATACATTACTTGGGTCGTCATTCCCAACTTGATTGGGAATCTTAATGCCATAAGCCTAAAGATTAAGATTCCCGCCTGCGCGGGAATGACGATCAATCTATTGAAGTCTGTCGCCTAAAGAGTAATAATTATCTCACAAAAATCATATGTATGACAGAAGATTTCGGAGAATTTTAGATCGTGTGGAATTTCCTAAAACGGTGGATCGTCATCATTATAATCATCCATTTTTGAAGGACGAATAATGACATTGCTTTGTTTTTCAAAATCCTGCGACGGATACATTCCAGCGGAAGGATCTGCAGCGAATGAATTTGGTGGTGCATTAAAATCATCTTCCAGATCCACGAACTTCACGAATTTACCCACAAATTTAAGTGGTACAATTCCGGTTTCACCGTTACGGTGTTTAGCAATAATCACCTCACCAATACCCGCCTGTGATCTTCCTTGCTCATCTTCGGTAATACCATAATACTCCGGGCGGTATAAAAATAGTACCATATCCGCATCCTGCTCAATTGAGCCCGATTCACGTAAATCGGATAACATTGGCCGCTTTCCCTGTAAACCAGGTCTACTCTCTACTGCACGACTTAACTGCGAAAGTGCCAGTACAGGAACATCAAGTTCTTTAGCAACTGATTTGAGTGCCCTTGAAATACTACCGATTTCCTGCTCACGGTTACCGCCGCCTTTTCCTTCACCTTTACCATGCATTAACTGCAAGTAATCGACAATTACCAGTTGGATATCGTATTGTGACTTTAACCTTCGGCATTTTGCCCTGAATTCAAAAATATTTAGTGCAGGTGTATCATCAATTAATAGGGGAGCTTCCGTTAAACGGCCAATTTTACTGTGTAACTGCTGCCATTCCCATTCCTGTAGATTTCCTTTTCTGATTTTCTCCTGCTCAATTTCTGCTTCTCCGGAAATTAAACGATTCACCAGCTGAACCGACGACATCTCTAGCGAGAATACTACGGTTGGTTTTGCAAAATCGACGGTGGCGTTTCTCGCACAGGTTAATACGAACGCCGTTTTTCCCATCGCCGGACGTGCAGCGATAATGACTAAATCTTGCTTCTGCCAGCCACCAGTTATTCTATCTAATCCGGTAAAACCTGTTGGTACACCGGTTAAACCATCAGTTTTAGTACGAAGTTCTTCAAGCGTAGCTAACGATTGTTTAATAATATCGTCCATCTTTTGCGTATCTCTACGCAGGTTATTTTGGGCGATTTCAAAAAGTCCTTTTTCTGCCTGATCTAAGAGATCAAAAATATCAGTAGTATCTTCGTAGGCATTTGTAATGATTTCAGTTGAAATTCTGATCAACTCACGCTGAATGTATTTCTGAGAAATAATACGGGCATGAAACTCAATATTCGCTGCAGAAGCAACGCGATTGGTCAAGCTTGTAATGTAATACGCACCGCCAACTATTTCCAGAGAACCTAAAGTACGCAACTCGGCAGTTACTGTTAAAATATCTACCGGCTTCGATTTCTGAAACAGGATATGGATTGCCTCAAAAATTTTCTGGTGGGCAATATTATAGAAAACCTCTGGTTTTAAAACATCAATAACAGCAGAAAGTGCATCTTTTTCGAGCATTAATGCCCCAAGAACGGCTTCCTCAAGATCCAATGCCTGAGGGGGAATTTTCCCCTGTGAACTTATTGTATTACTTAACCTGCTTTTCCTAGCAGTCATACTGTTCTTTCCGCCTTGTTCGTTATCGATACTCATTCCACAAAAGTAATCAAATTTTGATGGGGTTGTTTGAATTAGTTACTAGCTGTTTGTTAACAAATTGAAGCATAATCAGATTAAATTTTATTGGATTTATGGTGTCATAAAAATTTTTAAACAATTAAATGTTAATAAGGAGTACATTGTTTAGGGCTAAAACATTTTATTTGAATACTTTTGCCTAACAATTTCGAAACATGGATAATTTTAGAAGACCGCAACGGGCAAAAGAGAATAATGAGTTTGTATTTGGCATCAGAGCCGTAATAGAAGCCATTAAAGCAGGAAGAGACATAGAAACCATTTATCAGCAACGCGGTCTGGGGGGCGAACTTTTCCTGGAACTCAAAGCCCTTCTAAAAGATACTTTAATACCATTGAACTCGGTTCCGGTAGAGAAACTGAACCGCATGTCGCAGAAAAACCATCAGGGTGTAATTGCAGTAATTTCTCCAATTACCTATCAAAATATTGAAGATATTGTTCCTGCAGTTTTCGAAAAAGGAGAAGTGCCATTAATTCTGGTTTTAGATAGCGTAACTGATGTTAGAAATATGGGCGCCATCGCACGTACTGCCGCTTGCGTAGGCGTTCATGCCATTGTTGTTCCATTAAAAAATGCGGCGCAGATAAATGCTGATGCAATTAAAACGTCTGCGGGTGCATTATTCAGTATTCCGATTTGCCGCCATGCCAACCTGCACAAAACCTGCTTGTTTCTGCAGGAAAGTGGCCTGCAGGTTGTAGCCTGTACCGAAAAAACCAATGATTTTATTTATGCCCCTGATTATACCATGCCAACAGCAATTGTAATGGGCTCAGAGGATGAAGGAATATCTAACGATCTTTTAAGGGTGGCCGATCATTTAGCTAAAATACCAATGGCAGGAAAAATCGAATCGTTAAATGTTTCGGTAGCTGCCGGGGTAATTTTATACGAAGCAGTTAGGCAGAGAACGGTTTAGAGCGGTAAGATGTAAAAGGTAAAATGGATGATGGAATCTGTTTCAACTCATCAAAATTCGTCATCCTGAACTTGTTTCAGGATCTATAAAGCGCATTACAGAAACGTAAAATGGTTGACGGGCAACTATGCTGCATCATCCATTTTACATCTCACTTCATCCACCTTTATATAAACTTGTTTCCAAATCTGGATTTAACTTCTGCAACAAACTCTTTCACCTTTTGCTCTTCGTTTCTTGGGCAGATCATGAGCATGTTATTGTTTTCAACCACAATGTAATCATGCAGCCCTTGTAAGATCACCAATTTATCTTTTGGAACATTTACCATGCAATTTGATGAATCGAACATCAGAACCTGTTCTGAAGGAATAACGGCATTGCCTACATAATCTTTCTCAGCCATTTCATAAATGGAGGCCCAGGTTCCTAAGTCAGACCAGCCGAAATCGGATGGAAGCACATAAACGTTATCTGCTTTCTCCATGATTCCGAAATCAATTGAAATATTGGTACATTGAAGATAAGCATTATTGATAAATTCTTTTTCACTTACTTTATTCAATTCAGATCTTCCCACATTAAATATCTCATACATATCTGGCAGGTGTTTTTCGAAAGCGCTTAAAATCGCTTTAGCCGACCAAATAAAGATACCCGCATTCCATAAGAAATCGCCGCTCTGCAAAAATGATTTTGCCAATTCTAAATTGGGCTTTTCAGTAAAGGTTTTAACTTTATGCAGATCAGTATCTGTATTAAGTACGTAATCAGTATGCTGGATATAACCATAACCGGTATCAGGACGGTTAGGCTTAATTCCCAATGTAATTAAACAATCGTTTTTTGATGCAGCTTCTAAAGATTGTTCGATAGAGGCGATAAAGCCATCAATATCGGCAATGGTATGATCTGAAGGTGTAACTACAATGGTGGCATTAGGATTTAACTCTGCTATTTTTAAACTTCCATAAGCAATACACGGTGCTGTATTTCGCATTAACGGCTCAGCTAAAATCTGGTTATCTGTTAATAGCGGTAATTGCGCTTTAATCAGATCAGAATAAATTTCGTTGGTAACGATAAATATATTTTCAGGAGGACAGATATTTAGGAATCTTTCGTAAGTACTTTGAATGAGCGTTTTTCCAACACCGAAAAAATCGATAAACTGTTTTGGATACTCCGTTCTGCTTACTGGCCAAAAGCGACTTCCAACGCCACCGGCCATAATTAGTGCATAATAGTCTTTATTCATTTTATAATTTAAAAATTACACAATCCCTTCATTTAAAAGATCGTGTAAATGGATGATGCCAAAGTAAGTATTTTGTTCCAGAACTAACAGCTGGGTTATATTGTTTTGCCTAATAATATCCAAGGCATCAACTGCTAAAGCGTCAAATTGTATGCTCTTTGGCGTTCTGCCCATGATGTCTTCTGCTTTTAAGTCTGCAATACTACTGTTATTTTCCAACATCCGCCTAATATCACCATCTGTAATAATGCCAAGCACCTTATCGTCGCTATCTACAACAACAACAGCCCCCAAACGGTTTTTGCTAATTTCTATCAGTACATCTTTAACCGAGGCGGATGGATGTATAGCCGGTTTTTCGTTGGACAGCGCTAAATCGCGTGCTTTTAAATAAAGTTTTTTACCTAATGATCCGCCTGGATGATATTTTGCAAAATCTGATTCATTAAATTCTCTACACTCTAACAAACAAATGGCTAAGGCATCGCCCAATGCCAATTGCGCGGTGGTACTGGTTGTTGGCGCCAAATTATGCGGACAGGCTTCTTTTTCGAAAGAAGTATTTAAAATCAGGTCGGCCTGTTCAGCTAAAAAAGAATTCAATTCTCCAACCATCCCGATCAGGAGATTGCCCGATGTTTTCAATAAGGGGGTAAGCACTTTAATTTCTGGCGTATTTCCACTCTTAGAAAGACATATCACGATATCATCCACCTGGATCATCCCAAGATCGCCGTGAATGGCATCTGCAGCATGCATAAAAATAGCAGGTGTACCAGTTGAGTTAAAAGTAGCCACTATCTTTTGCGCAATGATGGCACTTTTTCCTATGCCCGTTACAATTACCCGACCTCTGCCATTTAAAATGCTTGATACAACTTTTTCAAAATCGTCGTTAATATTCTTGGCAACATTTAATATCGCTGCTGCTTCAAGCGCTAAAGTGCCTATAGCTGATTGGATTATGGATTTTTTACTTTTCAAAGAGAAAATAATTGTTTGTTAATACTTGAAATTCTTGTAAAATTATGTTATTTTGGATACAAAAATAGCATCGCATATTTTATTACACAAAATGGACGTGAAAAAGTCGTTATTTGATAACCTACAAAATTTCTTCGGGTTTGATAATTTCAAGGGTGATCAGGAGTCGATCATTACCAATATTTTAGAAGGCAATAATACTTTTGTTATTATGCCTACAGGCGGAGGAAAGTCTATTTGCTATCAGTTGCCCGCTTTAATGAGCGAGGGAACGGCAATTGTGATTTCTCCATTGATTGCATTAATGAAAAACCAGGTAGACCAATTAAGGGCTTTTGGTGGAAATGACAGTATTGCTCACTTTCTTAATTCATCCTTAAACAAATCTGAAATTACACAAGTTAAATCTGACCTTTTAAGCGGCCAGACTAAATTATTGTATGTTGCACCAGAATCTTTGGCAAAACAGGATAATATTGATTTTTTAAACCTGATTAAAATCTCTTTTGTTGCCGTTGATGAAGCGCATTGTATTTCTGAATGGGGACATGATTTCAGGCCTGAATATCGCAAGATTAAACAGGTTATTGCCGGTTTAGGAAATAATATCCCAATTATCGCATTAACCGCTACTGCTACCCCAAAAGTACAACAGGATATTATGAAAAACCTGGGTATGACGGAAGCAACATTGTTTAAATCTTCATTTAACCGGCCGAACTTATTTTATGAAATCCGCCCTAAAAGAGATATTACCAAAGAGATCATTAAATACATCAAGTCTAATCCTGGCAAATCAGGAATTATCTATTGCCTAAGCCGTAAAAAGGTAGAGGAAGTGGCCGAAGCTTTAAACCTTAATGGAATTAGTGCATTACCTTATCATGCAGGTTTAGATCCAAAGGTTAGGGCAGAAACGCAGGATAAATTTTTGATGGAAGATGCAGAGGTAATTGTTGCAACCATTGCCTTTGGTATGGGAATCGACAAACCGGATGTTCGCTTTGTAATCCACCACGATGTGCCGAAGAGCATGGAGGGTTATTATCAGGAAACGGGCAGGGCCGGACGTGATGGTGGCGAAGGGGTATGTATTGCTTTCTACTCTCAAAAAGATGTAGATAAACTGGCTAAGTTTATGAAAGATAAACCAGTTTCTGAAAGAGAGATTGGTACGCAGATATTAAAGGAAGTGATTGATTATGCCGAATCTGGCGTTTGCCGTCGTAAGCAGATTCTTCACTATTTTGGCGAAAACTTTAACGAAACTGGCTGTAACTGCATGTGCGACAACTGCAAAAAGCCTAAAAAGCAGTTTGATGCCGAAAGTCAGTTATCTACCTTATTAAAGTTTATTGAGAAATCTGGAGAAAAATTTGACGATGCACACTTGTTAAACGTTTTCTTGGGCTTAGAAACAGCACAAACCATCGCATACGAACATAGTAAGGTTCCTGAATTTGGAATTGGTAAAGAAGACGGTGAGCTGATGTGGAAATCAATTATCCGCCAGGCTGTTTTAAACAATTTCCTTTTTAAAGATATCGATAATTACGGTTTATTAAAGTTAACTAAGCAGGGAAGAGATTTCATTGTTAATCCTTACAGTCTTAAATTTATACTGAATGAACCAATAGAAAACGGTACTGACGATGATGATGACGATGTAAAACAAGGTACAGGTGCTTTGGATACTCATCTTCTGTCTTTACTGAAAGAGCTACGTAAAAAAATTGCGAAACAGAAAAGCGTGCCACCATTTGTGGTTTTCCAGGATCCATCTTTAGAGGAAATGTGTACGCATTATCCCATCACGATGGAAGAGCTTCGCCAGATTTCTGGTGTAGGTTCGGGTAAGGCAATGAAATTTGGGACACCTTTTATCGAATTGATCAAAAAATATGTGGAGGATAATGATATCGAACGGCCTATTGATCTGATTATTAAAACGCAGGCCAATAAATCGCAGATGAAAGTTTCGATTATCCAAAATATCGACAGACAGATCGGTTTGGAAGATATTGCTGATTCCAAAGGCATCACTTACGAAGAGATCCTGAAAGAAGTAGAATCGATTGTAAACTCTGGTACTAAACTTAACCTGAACTATTTCATCGATGAAGTAATTGATGATGATAGGCAGGATGAAGTTTTTGATTATTTCAGAGCAGCCGAAAGCGATTCTATAGATGAAGCGCTAAATGAACTGGGCGAAACCGATTATACCCGAGAGGAAATTCAACTGATGCGGATTAAATTCATGTCAGAACTAGGAAATTAAAAATTAGACGTGAGATATGAGAAGTTAGATTTGAGATAAACTCACATCTCATGTCTCACATCTCATGTCTCACACCTTAACTATGTTAAACTATTTAGATAAATTAAAAAATACAGATTCGGGAAATTTCTTTTTAATGGCTGGTCCATGCGCTATTGAAGGCGAAGATATTGCCATGAGAATCGCTGATAAGATTATTACGATTACCGATAAACTGCAAATTCCATATATTTTTAAGGGTTCTTACCGCAAGGCGAACAGGAGTAAAGGGAGTTCTTTTACCGGAATTGGCGATGAAAAAGCTTTACGCATTTTGGAAAGAATTGGTAGAGAATTTGGTGTGCCAACCGTTACCGATATTCACGAAAGCGGTGAAGCAGCTATGGCTGCCGCTTATGTTGATGTATTGCAGATCCCTGCCTTTTTGTGCCGCCAAACTGATTTATTAATTGCAGCTGCCGAAACCGGAAAAGTCGTTAACGTTAAAAAGGGCCAGTTTTTATCGGCTGGTTCAATGAAATTTGCTGTCGAAAAAGTAAAAGAAGCTGGCAACAATAAAGTCATCTTAACGGATAGAGGCAATACTTTCGGTTACCAGGATCTGATTGTAGATTATCGGGGTTTACCAGAAATGCAAAGTTTCGGTGTGCCGGTGGTAATGGACTGTACACACAGCTTACAACAACCTAACCAAAGCAGCGGTGTTACCGGTGGTAAACCAGAACTCATTTCTACCATTGCCAAAGCAGCCATTGCAGTTGGTGCAGATGGTTTATTTATCGAAACACATCCTGATCCTGCAAATGCGAAATCAGATGGTGCCAATATGCTTCATTTAGATTTGCTCGAAGAAACTTTAATCAAACTAGTTCGCTTAAGACAAGCTGTTATCTAATGGCGGCCAACAAAGGGATTTTCTTAACTGCAGAATGGCGTAAGTTAGCACTTGCGCAATATGCTGTTGATCAGCAAATTCTTTTAAAATATCTTCCTGCGCATACCGAACTGGATACCTGGCAAGGAAAGTACTATGTTAGCCTGGTTGGTTTTATGTTTGTTAATGTCAAGTTACGAGGTTTTAATATTCCATTCCACACTAATTTTGAGGAAGTTAACCTGCGCTTTTACGTTCGGTATAAAGATGGTAAAGAATGGAAGAGAGGAGTTGTTTTTGTTAAAGAAATTGTTCCTTTACCTGCAATAACACTTGTTGCGAATACCATTTATAAGGAAAATTACCAGACTTTGCCCATGAAACATGTTTGGATAGAACAGGAAAACCAACTTAAGGTAGATTATCTTTGGAAAAATAAAACATGGAATAATTTTCAGGTTATTGCCCGTGCTCAGGCAGAAGAAATTACATTGGGCAGCGAAGAAGAATTTATCACCGAGCATTACTGGGGTTATACCAACATTGGTTACAACAAAACATCCGAGTATGGGGTAGAACATCCGCGCTGGCAAGCCTATCCCATGAAAAGTTATGAAATAAACGTAGATTTTGGACTAAATTATGGTAATGATTTTGCTTTCTTAAATCATGCCCGACCAGATTCTGTCTTCTTAGCAGAAGGATCAGAAATTAAGGTGCTTAAGGGAAAACAATTTTAGATTAGCTATCATCATTCGAACCAAATGCGTAATCATGACCACGCTAAATTTGATTTAATTTTTCTCCTGAAACCAAAAATGCACTCAATTTTAATTGAGATGAATAAGGAAGGCAATATTATAGTACACAAGTTCGAACAATAAGCGACATAATTGGTTCTTATATTGTTGATGTCAGCCCCTGGGCGTAACTTTTCTTTTACCTACCAAATTAAAGGAAGTTAGCTTTAGTTTTTTATATTAAATTTAAAGATGGAAATGCTGGAAAACCAAGTAATTTTTATCGAAAAATTTATAATAATGAAGATTCTGGGAATACATCCATTTATAAATATCCAATTATGAAATCTTCTGATCAGAAACCAAATCAAGGCGATAGCAGGCGCGATTTCCTTAAAAAAAGTTCAGTAATTACAGCCGTTGCGCTAACACCTGGTGCTGCAATTAAAGCAGCAGAAAATAATGCTGACGAACGTTTCGCTGAACTTTTTGAGAAAATTCCATTAAAGCTTACAGTTAACAATAAAGCTTACCAAACAACAGTTGAGCCAAGGGTAACACTTTTAGATTATCTGCGTGAAGAATTGCACTTAACAGGTACTAAAAAAGGATGTGACCATGGCCAATGTGGTGCATGTACTGTTCATGTAGATGGACAAAGGATAAACGCTTGCCTCAGCTTAGCAGTAATGAATGAAGGAAAGAAAATCACCACTATTGAAGGTTTGGCGAATGGCGATACGCTACATCCTATGCAAGCTGCCTTTATCAAACACGATGGTTTTCAATGTGGTTACTGTACGCCCGGTCAGATCATGTCTGCAGTAGCCTGTGTGCGTGAAGGCCATACTAACTCCAGGGCCGAGATCAGCGAATACATGAGTGGAAATATCTGTAGATGTGGCGCTTACCCTAATATTGTAGATGCAATTATTGAAGTGAAGGAAGGAGGTCAAACCGTATGATCAATTTTCAATACCTCAGAACAACCACAGCAAAATCGGCAATTGCTTTATTGGTTAAAGATAAAAACGCCAAATTTCTTGCAGGTGGCACCAACTTAATCGATCTGATGAAAAGAGGTGTTACCGCACCAGAAAAACTCATTGATATTAACCACGTCCCTCTGAAAGAAATCAAGCAGGTGGGGAATAAAATCCACATTGGTGCGCTGGCCTCCAATACAGCGGTTGCAGATCATGTCTTGATCAAAGAAAAATTACCTTTACTTTCATGGGCCTTACAGGCTGGTGCATCAGCGCAACTAAGAAATGTAGCTACTGTTGGCGGTAATATGATGCAGCGTACACGTTGTGGATATTTTTATGATATCGAAATGCCATGTAATAAGCGCCAATCCGGAACAGGGTGTGGAGCAATGGAAGGTTTTAACCGAATGCATGCTATTTTTGGAACATCAGAACAATGTATTGCTGTTCATCCTAGCGATATGTGCATCGCCTTAGTTGCTTTAGATGCTGAAGTGGTATTAGCCAGCACAAAAGGCGAACGAAAAATGCTATTTAAAGATTTTCATCGCTTAGCTGGGGATACACCCCACTTAGACAACAACTTAAAGGCTGATGAAATGATTATCGGTTTAGAAATCCCTATTAATAATCTGGCCAAAAACTACCATTATCTAAAAGTTAGGGATAGGGCTTCTTATGCCTTTGCACTGGTATCGGTAGCGGCAGCTTTTGAAATCGCAGATAATAAAATTATTGATGTTCGGTTAGCCATGGGCGGAGTGGCACATAAACCCTGGCGTTTAACTGCATCTGAGCTTTTTTTAAGAGGAAAAGAAGCTAGCTTAAACAATTTTGAGCAGGCTGCGCAATTGGCCATGAAAGATGCTAAAGGCTTTGGAGGTAATGACTTCAAACTAAAACTGGCACCTAATACGATTATTGAAGCGTTGAACCTTGCAAAATCAAAAGCCTAGTTATGGAAAAGAACATGTTAAAAGATGAGAACGATCGCGTAGATGGATTCTTGAAAGTTACCGGGAAAGCCAAGTATTTTGCTGAATATGAGTTACCAGGCTTAACCTATGGTGTTTTGGTAACCAGTACCATTACCAAAGGCAAGATAACCTCGCTTGATACCAAAGCTGCAGAAAAAGCTCCGGGAGTTATAGCTGTGATTTCACATCTGAATAAGCCTTCAGCTGCTGCTTACGAGCAGGAAGGTGGCCCACAGATGAAGATTTTTTACACCGACAAGATTTTTTATAACGGACAACCCATAGCCATCGTTGTGGCGAACACTTTTGAAAGGGCAACTTATGCCGCCTCATTGGTTAAAGCCACCTACGCTAAAGAAACTTTTAATACCGATTTCGAAAAAGCCCTTAAAGATCCAAAGGCTAAGAAGTTTCAGGGGCAGGCCGACTATAAGCGTGGTGAAGAAAATGCTTATAAAACCGCAGAGGTAAAGCTCGAAGAAAGATATTTTTTACCAATTGAAACACATAATCCTATGGAATTACATGGGATTATTGCAGATTGGCGACCAAATAACCAGCTCACTGTTTACGCCAAAACCCAAGGGGTAAAAGCTACGCAGGGTACTATTGCAAACGTTTTTAAAATTCCGATCGAAAATATCCAGGTGAATTCGGAGTTTGTTGGTGGTGGCTTTGGCATGGCCTTGCGTACATGGCCGCTTGAAATTGCAACGGTAATGGCTTCTAAACATATTGGCAAACCTGTGAAAGTGGTTATTACCAGAATGCAAATGTTTACCATGGTAGGTAATCGGCCAGCGGCCATTCAAACCATTGGTTTAGGTGCAAATAAAGATGGTAAATTAACAGGAATTACGCATAGAGCTTACGGCGAAACATCCACTTATGAGAACTTTACCGAAGGTGTAGTAAATATGGCGAAATTTATGTATCAGTGCGATAATGTAAATACTTCCTATGTCATTATACCAGTTGATTTGGGCGTACCGATCTGGATGCGCGGACCAGGTGAAGCCACAGGTGCTTTTGCGCTAGAAAGTGCGATTGACGAGATGGCGCATGCTTTGGATATGGATCCCTTGGAATTTAGAATCAAAAATGATCCTGAAACCGATCAGCAAAAAAACAAACCTTTTTCCAGCAAAAATATCAAAGAGGCCTATAAAATTGGAGCAGATAAAATAGGCTGGCGCAACCGGAAAAATAAACCGGGCAGTTTGGTAGAAGGACCATGGCAAACCGGATATGGCGTGAGTGTTGGCGTATTTAATGCTAACAGGGGTAAGGCCAGCGTGAAAGGTATTTTGAAAGCCGATGGATCGCTGCTTTTACAAAGTGCAACCAGCGATATTGGTCCTGGCACAGGAACAGGTATGACTTTAATTGCCAATAAATTAATGAATATTCCCGTCAATAAAATTACGTTCGAATTGGGCGATTCATCATTACCACCAGCACCAAGTCAGGGCGGTTCGGCTACACTGTCTACGGTAGGCTCTGCTGTGAATGATGTTTGTGTAGCATTAAAATCTACAATCGCAGAACTGGCAGCAAATTCAAATATGGATGCTACAGCTAATTTTGTTGATGTGTTAAAAAAGAATAATCTTCCCCAAATAGAAATCACGAAAGAGAGCCAGAGCGGCAAAGAAAAAGATAGCTACTCCATGTATTCGTTCTCCATTCACTTTGTACAGGTGAAGGTAAATAGCTTAACAGGAGTAGTAAAGATCAATAAAATTGTTTCTGTCGGCGATTCAGGTACTATTGTAAGTCCGAAGACAGCCCGAAGCCAGATGGTAGGCGGTGCAGTTGGCGGGATAGGGATGGCTTTAACCGAAGAATCAATAATCGATCACCGTTATGGAAGATACATCAATAACAACTTTGCTGATTACCACGTTCCTGTGAATGCCGATGTACCGGAAATCGATGTTAATTTCATTAATAAACCAGATCCTTACATCAACCCGATGGGGGCAAAAGGTATGGGCGAAATTGCCCTGATCGGTTTTTCTGCTGCAGTAGCCAATGCTGTTTTCAATGCCACCGGTAAAAGAATCAGGACGCTACCAATTACGCCAGACAAGATATTGGCTTAGTCATTCGCTCTACAATAAAGAAGTCAAATTTTCAAACCTGAACGCTGTTTTATAAGCACCAAGCTAAGGCAATACGTCATGCTGCATTCATTTCAGCATCTTTTGCAGAAAGTCCCTGAAATAAATTCAGGATGACGACCGCTTCAATGGATTTTGTCTTAATCTATAAAAAAATGCGTCCCAATTTTAAAATGGGACGCATTTTTTTATTTAATAGAATTAAACTCGTTTAGAACAACAGAATTATTTAGTAACCGCCTTACCTGAATAAGTTGCTGCTAATTTTAATGCATTGTAAGCATTCACAATTCCGCCACTAATACAAAGGTCAGAAAAAGGTACAGAAACTTTCTCTGCATCTGGCCCTTCACCTTTAGCATACTCTACGTTGTGATCTACCTTTGTAACCGATTTAACGATAATTTCTTTTACCTGCGCTGCCGTTAATTTTGGATAATAGGAACGAATTAAACCAGCTAAACCGGCCACAACAGGAGAGGCCATACTGGTTCCATCTAAGTTTTTGTATTTAGAACCCGGTACGGTAGAGTAAATTTGCACACCTGGGGCAAAAACATCTACCTGTGCTTTACCAAAGTTAGAGAAACTTGCTTTTAAGGTTTCATCATCTTTTGGACCTGAAGCACCTACTGTTATCCATGATGCAATAGTTTTCTCATCTAAATCTTTGTGGTTAGGAAAATTATTTTCAACATCAATGTTCTTGTTTTCATTACCTGCAGCCTGAACAATCAGTACATCTTTAGATGCAGCATATTTCATTGCTTCATTAACTATGGCTTTATCCCAGCTATAAGCTTTACCGAAACTCATGTTAATTACTTTGGCACCATTATCAACTGCATAACGAATTCCATTGGCCACATCTTTATCTCTTTCATCACCATTTGGCGTACAACGAACACCCATAATAGCAACATTATCAGCCACACCAAAAATACCAAGTTTATTGGTTCTATCTGCTGCAATAATACCTGCTACGTGTGTACCGTGCATAGCATCAGGACCAGCAACATCATTATTGCCGTAAAACCGCTCTTTTTCATTGTTTGGATCATCTCCAACTATTGAACGTGGATCATAATCGATATTTAAGTTATATTTGGCCTGGCGTGTATAATAATCGAATCCTTCTACAATCTGATCTTCGTAAAAATCTTTAAAACTGCCTTTTTCTAATTGTTGGCTTAGTACATTTTGGATTCTGCCTTCAACTTCAGTAGTAGGTTTGAAGTTTTTAAAATCTTCTACCGTTGGATTTTCTTTGCCGATTTTCCTTACTACCCCGTCTAAAGCATTTTTAAAACCAGTAATACCTGCCAGATTTTCTTTTGCTTCTGCCAATTGTTTTTCTAATTCGGCTCTTTCTGCTTTAAAAGCTTCGAAATCCTTTTTATCTTTTTCTGCTACATTCGCATCTGTAGTATTAGCAAAACGTACCTGATCACGACGAACCAAACGCGTTAATTCCAAAGTTTCGAAATTTACAGATCCCTTAGGGCCTCCAATAAAATTCCAGCCATTAATATCGTCGATATAACCGTTTTTGTCATCATCCTTGCCATTTCCAGCTACCTCTTTGGTGTTTACCCACATAATCCGTTTCAAATCTTCGTGAGTAGCTTCTACACCACCATCGTTTACGGCTACGATAACTTTAACAGATTTTTTACCTTTTAAAAGTTCTTTATATGCTTTTTCGGTACTGATTCCGAATGTACTATCACTTTTAAGGTCAAGATTTTGCCAATTGGCTTTTTGTGCATGGGCAACAGTTGGTACCACACTGGCAAGCGCAATACCGAAAAGCGCGCTGAAAATTTTACTCTTATTCATTTATGTATTTTTGTATTAAACGGCGAAAGTTAATTTTAATTTTTTATTGAAAGAAATTGTATTCAAATTTAATTCTTTCCAAACATTTTATTGCCGTATTTTAAATGGTATCCTATAAAAAAGTCGTCATTAAGAATTGAGCAGCTTTGAGCAAAGAAATCTATCTGGATAGCATTCTCAACTTCATTGTACTTCGTTCTAAATGACGACCGATATTTTAAAATAAACTAATTTATTTTAAACCAGCCACAATTTTCTTGGCCATCTCGTGATGTGATTCAATAACTTTTAAGGTATTCGTTGCCCATTCTTTGATACTTTGGTCGCGGTTTTCACTACCTTTCTTAAATAAGGCCGCTGTTTTTTCATGATCGGTAACCATCATATCCATATAATGTTTATCAAATGCTGCACCGGTCATTTTTTTCATTCCATCCAAATGGATCTGCTCATCAGCTGGTAAAGCATCAGGGGTAATTACCTTTTTATTTACTGCCAAAGTTTTTAATTCTGCATTGGCTTTCTCATGGTCGGCAAGCATTTTGGCTGCGAAATCTTTCACTTCTGCACTTTTCGCATTTTGAGCTGCAATCTTAGCTGCTTCAACTTCCATAATACCGCCTACAGCTGCTTTTCTTAAAAATGTTGCACCTGCCTCATCAACACCCGATTCAGTACTCTCTGATCCAGCAACGTGGTTACCGTTTACCATAGTGGTATCGCCAGAAACGCTGTCTTTAGTAGTTGCCGATTTTTTATCTGCAGTTTGGCAAGCCTGAAATGAAAGTGCTAATGCAAAAGCTGTGGATAATAAAAATATCTTTTTCATGTTTTCTCAATATTTTGATGTGTAAGGAAAACAAGAGAGTTTAAAAAAGGTTTTTTTTATCTATTCTGCGGCCTGATCATATGCGTTTTGAATCACGATGCCCATTTGTCTATCCGGATTTTCAATCGCTGAAAAACCAAATTGCTCATAGAGTCCATGAGCATCCAAAGTGGCCAGTTGATAACGCCTCAAGCCTTGCAAGTCTGGATGGAAAATCATAAACGACATCATTTTTTTAGATAAGCCCAAGCCGCGGTAATTTTCTTTAACGTAAACATCGCAAAGCCAGGCAAAAGTTGCCTTATCGGTTATCCAACGCGCAAAACCTATTTGCTCCTGATCTTTATAAATTCCAAAGCAAAGTGAATTATCTATGGATCGTTTTACGGTAGTTAAAGGAATACCTTTAGCCCAATAGGATTCGATGCTTAAATAATGATGTATCGCTTCGATATCTAAAAGCGCTTTTTGGTCAGAAAATATAAAACCGTTTTCGCTGATTTCCATTTTGATTAATGATTGAATTTTGAATGATAAATGAGTGAATTCTTTCAAAACTCATTTAAAGAATTAGCTAAGTTTTCTAAGCCCCTTCCGCAGTTAACCGATTAACCAGTTCAGATAGTTAAGCCTTTCTAGTTACGCATATTAATAAACTGCAACGGCTGATCGAAATCTTCATTTCTACAAAGGCTGATCACAGCTTGTAAATCATCAATTTTCTTTGCAGTAACCCGAACCTGATCATCCATAATAGCGGGCTGCACTTTTAAGCCGCTGGCTTTGATTTTTGCCACCACTTTTTTCGCTGCTTCTTTATCCAAACCTTCTTTAATGCTGATTTCTTTTCTGATCATGTTGCCAGAGGCCTGATGCTCATCACCAAAATTTAAACTTTTCGGATCTAAGTTCTGCTTCATCATCCGGGAAATGATAGAACCTTCGATAGCTTTTAAACGCATATCGTCTTCAGTAACAATGGTTATTACATTTGTTTTTTTATCCAGATCGATCGTGCTTTTTGATCCGTTAAAGTCGAATCGGTTAAGGATTTCTTTTTTAGCGTTGTTAACGGCGTTGTCTAATGTTTGCGCATCAACTTTACTTACAATATCAAAAGAAGGCATGGTTTTAGCTTTAAAGTAAAAAAATAAGTAGATTTAATAGAAATTAATCCAGTCTCACAAAAAAACGAAAATAATATGAAAACCACTAAGCCCAAGTCTGAAAAAAAGATCATAAAAAAAGAAGCTAAAAAACAACTTGAACAGTCAATTACCACTCAATTCTTAGATGTAATTAAAAGTTTAGGCCATGATGTATCTGAAATTAGCACAGAGGTGGGTAAAGCCAGTAAGCGGGTAGCTAAAAAATTAACCAAAAAATTTACCGTTGTAAAAGCTGATGTGGGGCAGAAAATTGACGATTTATTACATGCATCTAAAGAGAAAGCAAAAGAAGTAAAAAAACCTGTTGCCAAAGCGTTAAGTAAATCTGAAAAATCTGCTGAAAAAGTCGTTAAAAAAGCATTAGCAAAATCAAAACCAGTAGTACAGAGTATTAAAGTTGCAACAATAGAAACGGAAGAAAAAGCCGAGAAAGTATTGGCAAAACCGGTGGCTATAGCAAAAGAAACTGTAAATCAGGTAGCTAAAACAACTAAAAAAGCCATAAGTAAGGCGCCAGACAAAGCAACTGAGACTGTTAAAAAAACAGTTGCAAAAGCAACTCCTGCTGTTAAGAAAATTGTAAAAACACCGGCTAAAAAATAAATTTGTTAACGTTAACGTGTAAATGAATTAACATCGATTTAACAAATTAATGTGCAGTTTTGAACATCCCTGTTTTGGCAGGGATTTTTTATTTTTTTTAAATGACCAGTAAGAAACCCCCATTTTTTAACCGTGAAATTAGTTGGCTTTACTTTAATGAACGTGTACTACAAGAGGCGGCTGATGAAACTGTTCCACTGATTGAACGGATTAAATTTCTATCTATATTTTCTTCCAATTTAGAAGAGTTTTATCGGGTAAGAGTAGCCACCATAACCCGGTTAACCAATCTGAATGATAAGGCGAAGGCACTTTTGGGCTTTAATCCTAAAAAAATCCTTAATGAGATTAAAAACATTGTTGTAAAACAGGAAAGAAAGTTCGATCAGCTTTTTCAGGCTACTTTAATTAACGAACTCGCTCAAAACAGGATTTTTATTTTAAACGATACTCAACTGAATGTAAGCAGGGGAGAATTCGTAAAAAATCATTTCAGGGATAAGATTTTATCTAACCTGGTGCCTATTATGCTGGATATGGATAAACCCTTTCCAGAATTGAAAGACCGGTATCTTTACTTCTTTGTTAAACTTTCCAAAAAGGATACAAAAGTTAAAGAGAAATATGCGCTTATTGAAATCCCACCAAATTTGCCACGGTTTTTGGTGCTGCCCGAAACAAACGACTTAAAGTTTATTATTCTTGCAGAAGATATCATCAGGTATTGCCTGGACGATATATTTTACGTTTTTACTTACGATAATTTAGAGGCTTATTCCATTCAGTTAACTCGAGATGCAGAACTGGATATTGATAAAAACATCAATGATAAATTTATTGATGATTTAAAAAACAGTTTAGAAAAGCGCAAAAAAGGGAAACCCATGCGTTTGCTTTACGATTCGGCCATGCCCCTGAACATGCTTACGGTACTGGTAAATAAGCTCAAGCTGGAAGCTGAAAGTTTAATTCCGGGAAACCGCTACCACAAGTTCGGCGATTTTATTGCCTTCCCAAATGTGGGTAAAAAGGAATTGGAATATGCGCCGAATATACCGCTTAAGGTTCATGATCTGCATAGGACGCAAAGCATGTTCAATAAAGTTGCAAAGCGCGATTATTTGGTAAATCTGCCGTATCAATCTTACGATTACATTATTTTGTTCTTGCGCGAGGCGGCAATTGATCCGAAAGTAACCGAAATACAGATTACTTTATATCGGTTAGCAGAAAACTCAAAGGTAATCAACGCCTTAATCAACGCCGCCAAAAATGGTAAAGCCGTTTCTGTTTTATTAGAACTTAAAGCCCGTTTTGATGAACAGGCTAACATTTACTGGACAAGTCGCTTAATGGAAGAAGGTGTTAAAGTAAATTATGGTTTAACGGATTACAAAGTGCATTCTAAAATTTGCCTGGTTAAACGGATCGAAAAAGATAAACCTGTATACTACGCAAACCTGGCCACAGGAAATTTTAATGAAAAAACTGCAGGTTTATACTGCGATCATAGCATTTTCACGGCAAAGAAAGAGATTACTAACGATCTGGTTAAACTTTTTGATGCGTTGAGCAAGCGTACCGTAACCAAGGGCTTCAAGCACCTGATCGTTTCTCCACTGGAGAGCCGCTCTAAACTGGTTAATTTTATTAACCGCGAAATCAGAAATGCCAAGCAGGGTAAACTTGCTTATATCATGTTAAAAGTAAACAGTTTAGCTGATGAAGGTATTATTTCCAAACTTTATGATGCGAGCAATGCCGGAGTTAAAATTCAACTCATTATCCGCGGGATCTGCTGTTTGGTGCCTGGTGTAAAGGGATTTAGTGAAAATATTACGGCTATTAGTATTATCGATAAGTTTTTGGAGCATGCCCGGGTTTATATCTTCGGTAACAATGGCAAAAACGATATGTATTTATCATCTGCAGATTTAATGAGCAGGAATTTCGAACACCGCGTTGAAGTTGGTTTTCCAGTGCTGGATCATGATGTGAAACAGGAGATCCAAGACATTATCGACCTACAGCTACAAGATAACACCAAATCGAGGCAAATTAATGCCTTAAACAATAACAAATACCATAAAAACAGATTAAGTAAAAAGATAAGGGCGCAGGTAGACATCTACAACTATTTAAAAACCAAGCATCAATTATAATGTTAAGATACGCAGCTATAGATATCGGTTCGAATGCCGTGAGGTTACTCATCGCTGATATTAGCAAACAAGACGGGAAATATAAATACAAAAAAAACACCCTTATCCGTGTGCCGCTCCGATTGGGAGATGATGCATTCCTGGATCAATATATTTCCGAGAAAAAATCTGCAGACCTGGTAAAAACCATGACTGCTTTTAAAAATTTAATGGATGTTTATCATGTTTCTGAATATCTGGCTTGTGCAACATCTGCCATGCGTGAGGCCCGAAACGGAGAAGATATTGTGAAACTGATTAAAAAAGAAGCCGATATTACCTTAGAAATTATTGAGGGGCAGCGCGAAGCCAATATTATTTATGCCAATCATATAGAAGAAGCATTAGATGAAAATAAAACTTACCTGTACATTGATGTGGGTGGTGGTAGTACGGAGTTATCTGTTTTTGTAAAAGGTACGCCCGAAGCATCAAGATCTTTTAATATCGGTACTATCAGAATGCTTGATAACCAGGATAAGGAAGAAACCTGGGAAGAGATGAAAGATTGGGTAAAAGAGCATACGAAAGCCTATAAACATTTGGCTGGCATAGGTACTGGCGGCAATATCAATAAATTATTCCGCATGTCTGACGAGAAGGAAAATGCGCCATTATCTTTGCAGAAGCTAAACTCGATGTATAACAAATTAACCAGTTATTCATTAAAAGAAAGGATTAATACGTTGGGGTTAAATCCCGATCGTGCTGATGTAATTATCCCTGCCTGTGAGATTTATTTGACCTTAATGAAGTGGACCGGTATAAAGCAGATTTATGTACCTAAAGTGGGTATGGCTGATGGGATTATTAAATTATTGATAGAAGAGAAGTTAGACTAAGGCAATTTTCTCCATCAGACCCGTCATTTCGACGGTAGCAGATAAATCTATCACATAATCTTTGCTGTAAAGATTGCTTCGTCGGCTGAAAAAGCCTTCTCGCAATGACGAATTTGGTGTAGAACGATAACACCTGAAGAAAATTCTCTCCGCCTCGTCATCCTGAACTTGTTTCAGGATCTTTCTGGTCTAGAAATGCGTTATGTATACGAAGGGCATTTTAGATTCGATGGCCATCATCGATTTAGTAGCATGGAAGTTAATTTCCGCCGATTTCGATCAATTGCTCCATAAAAAAACGGAATAACACTATGGTATATTCCGTTTTTTCATTTAAAAAGTCTGATAATTATTTTTCTTCAGACAACATCATCTCTTAGTCTTCAAGCAATTTCGTTGCCGCTACGTCGGTAAACCAGGTTAATTTACCTTCAATAGGATCAATTAGCTGAGAAGGGTACAGATCAGGATTTTTTTCTGTATCGCCAATTACGTGTTTAAGTGCTTCAGCTTTATTCTCACCGAATACCAAAAAGGCTACATTATCTGCTTTGTTAATTAATGGTGCCGTAAAACTAATGCGATACGTATCTAGTTTTTCAACATAAACAGCCGCTACATTTGCTTCTTCATCCTTCACCAAAGTAGTATGCGGAAAAATTGAAGCAGTATGTGCATCATCGCCCATGCCCAACAGGATTAGATCGAAAACAATGTCTTCACCATCAAAATGTTTGTCAATTGCTTTTTTATATTCAATAGCTGCTTTTTCTGGTGCCAGGGTTGTATCTACATAAAAGATATGATCTTCCTTAACACCTAACGGATCTAAAATGGTTTTCTTGGCCATTAATCCATTATAGTTATCATCATCGGCCGGAACATTACGCTCATCGCCAAAAAAGAAGTATACTTTTTCCCAATCAATTCTGTGCTGCCCTTCGGTAGCCAGAAGGTTGTAAAGTGCTTTAGGAGAACTACCGCCCGTTAGCACGAAATTAAAGCGATCGTTTTCTTCAATAGACATTTCTGCAATTTTAATTACATAATCTGCCAGGTCCTGGTTTAGTTCTTCTAATGTTTTGTATATGAGTAGATTCATTCTGTCAATAATAAAATTCGTCATGCTGAATTTATTTCAGCATCTATTTTGATAAGACCCTGAAATAAATTCAGGGTGACGACTGGATAAAAATTTTATTCCTTATTCTTTAACGGCAGGTTAAACCAGTGGAAACCATCTCTCGCAATAAGCGCTTCAGCTTCTTCTGGTCCCCAGCTATCCGCAGGGTAATTAGGGAAGTTGATTGATTTTTTGCTTTCCCATGTATTTAAAATAGGCATCACCAACTCCCAGGCTGCTTCTACCTGATCGCCACGCATAAATAAGGTTTGATCACCCATCATGGCATCCAATAATAAGGTTTCATAAGCTTCTGGCGTATCGCCCTCATAAGTTCCTTTATAATCAAATACCATATCCACAGGGTTTAATACCATATCTAATCCAGGTCTTTTGGCCTGTACCTGCATGCGGATACTCATTTCTGGCTGTATACTGATAACCAACCTGTTTTGTTGCCAATTTTCAGTTACATCTGAGGAGAAAATCTGATGTGGCACATCTCTAAACTGGATGGTAATCAACGATGAAGTTTGGTTCAAGCGTTTTCCTGTTCTTAAATAGAAAGGAATACCCTGCCATCTCCAGTTATCGATATGGAATTTAACTGCTGCAAAAGTTTCAGTATTAGAGTGAGGATCAACACCTTTTTCCTGGCGGTATCCCGGAACTTCTTTGCCTTCAACCCAGCCTTTGCTATATTGGCCGCGAACGGTGTGAAAACGGATATCTTCTGCAGAAAAAGGACGCATTGCTCTTAAAACCTCCACCTTACGGTTTCTGATTTCATCGGCATCAAAATTAATAGGTGCTTCCATTCCCACCAAACAAAGTAATTGCAAGAGGTGATTCTGAATCATATCTCTTAGCGCACCAGAACCTTCATAATAACCTCCGCGATCGCCCACACCTAATTGTTCGGTTACCGAAATCTGAACGTGATCGATATAAGACCTGTTCCATAATGGCTCGAACAAAGCATTGGCAAAACGGAAAGCCATCATATTTTGTACCGTTTCTTTACCCAGGTAATGATCAATACGATAGATCTGCTTTTCGGTAAAAATGGTGCTCAACAGTGCATTCAGTTCTTTTGCTGATTCTAAATCATGGCCAAAAGGTTTTTCGATAACAATACGGCTATTGTCTTCATCTTGCGTCAATTTATATTTCTGCAAACATTCTGCAATAATTGGAAAGAAATTAGGCGCTACTGCAAGGTAAAAAATCACCTGTGTACCTGCACCAAACTCTTTTTGATATTTTTCTACAGCCGCTTTTAGGTTTTCGAAAGTTTTTGGCTGTGCAAAATCAGTAGGGCAGTAGTGAATTGTATTTCCAAAATTTTCCCATTTATCTTTTTTAACTTTTCCGGTACGCGAAAACTCGTTCACCGCTTCTTCCAATGCCGTTTTGTAACTATCATCGGTAAATTCGGTTCTTCCTGTTCCTATAATGGCAAATTGATCAGGCATGTAGCCCTCCATAAACAGGTTATACAGCGCAGGTGCTAATTTTCTTTTATTTAAATCGCCTGTTCCACCAAATATTACAAAAATGGTCGGGTTTAATGCGGTTTTGGCTTTCATTTTATGTTTTTGTTCGTGAGTGTAATAGGTTAAGATAATTTATTCCAATCGGCATGGAACACGCCTTCTTTATCAATACGCTCAAAAGTATGTGCGCCAAAGAAGTCTCTTTGTGCCTGAATTAAATTAGAAGGCATTCTGCCGGTAGTAATCGTATCGAAATAGGTTAGGGTAGAAGCAAACGCAGGGATACCTAAGCCTGAAGTAATACAGGCACTAATGGTTTTCCGCGTGCCAGCTAAAGTTCCTTTAATGATGTTCTGAATAGCTGCATCACCAAATAGATGCTCAAGAGCATTGTTTTTTTCATAAGCCTGATAAATATCTTCTAAGAATTTAGCCCTGATGATACAGCCACCACGCCAGATTTTGGCAATTTCCTGCAACTGTAAATCGTATTGATATTCTTTTGATGCCTGAACCAATAAATGCATTCCTTGTGCATAAGCACTGATCATCGAGAAGTAAAATGCATCTTCCAGCTCCTCAATAGTAACCTCAATTTTAGCATCTTTTTTGCCAAAGGCTTCCTCTAGTGAAACCCTAAGGGCTTTAAATTTAGATAAATCGCGGTTAGAAACGGCTTCATTAATGGTTGGTATAGGTAACTGAAGTTCCATTGAAACTTCCGAAGTCCATTTTCCGGTACCTTTTGAACGCGCTTCATCTTTAATCTGATCTAAAAGATCGTTTTGTGTTTCGGTATCTTTAAATAAAAAGATTTCTGCAGTAATCTCCAGTAAGAATGATTGCAGCCTGCCTTCATTCCATTTTTTGAATACTTTATAAATTTCTTCGTTTGAATAACCTAAGCCATTTTTTAGGATGCCATATACCTCTGCAATAAGCTCCATAATAGCATATTCAATACCATTGTGTACCATTTTAACAAAATGACCAGAAGCACCCGGACCAATATAAGTTACACAAGGATCTGTTCCAACTTTTGCAGCAACAGCATCAAAAACATCTTTTACTACATTGTATGCTTGTTTATCGCCACCGGGCATCATACTCGGACCAAAACGTGCACCTTCTTCGCCACCAGAAATGCCCATTCCGAAGAAGTGTAGGCCATCTTTTTCTAACTCGTCAACACGGCGGTTGGTATCGGTAAAATGAGAGTTTCCGCTATCAATAATGATGTCGCCTTTGCTTAAAAGTGGCTTTAATTCGGCAATAACGCTATCTACAATCGGGCCTGCAGGTACCAATAAAATCAGGGTACGCGGAGTTTGTAAGCTGGAAATAAAGCTTTCAATATCGTTAAAGCCTTCCAAATGATGTGCTTTGCCTTCTTCTTCAAGCTTAGCAATCATTTTGGTATCTTTATCGTAACCGGTTACCGAGAAGCCTTTATCAGCCATGTTTAATAAAAGGTTTCGGCCCATAGTGCCTAACCCGATCATTCCCAATTTATATTTTTCAGAATCGTTATTTGCCATTTTTTATGTTTTAGAATATACCCAAAATTAGGGTTTACAAATTAATATTGGAGTTATTGTTGTTAAATGATTGTAATAAAAAGATCAATTATTTTTTGGTTCAACGGTGAAAATATTATACTTATCGGCCAGTTTCCAAAGCTTTGCGCCGCCTTTAATCCCGTCTCTGTTGGTTACGATTTTAATATTGTCTTCCAGCTTAAAATTGATCTGTTTCGAATTTCCGCCACCTATATATAAGGTATCGTAATTGAAAACCGTTTTATAAATTTCGATTACCTTTCTTAACCTTTTGTTCCAGCGTTCCGTACCAATTTTTTCGAATGCCTTGTTACCGATATAATCGTCGTAATCTTCCTCTTTATTGATTGGGAAATGCGCCAGTTCCAGGTGAGGAAGCAGTTCTCCATCAAACAATAGCGCTGTACCAAAGCCTGTACCCACTGTAAAAACAATTTCGAAGCCCTTGCCATCAACAACCCCTAAGCCTTGCTGGTCGGCATCATTTACCAAACGCACAGGCTTACCAAGCTCGTTGGCCACGCGTTGTGCAAGATCTACATCGGCCCATTTATTTTTAGCCAGGTTGGGAGCAGTTTTTACAATCCCATTTTTAACGTAACCCGGAAATCCGATTGATATACGATTATAACTGTCAGGAAAAGGCTTAATTAGTTCTACAATACCTGTTACAATATCTTTTGGCGTAGCTTCTGGCGGGGTTTTGCTTTTTAAATATTCGGTAATCATATTTCCGCTTTCATCTAAAAGAACCGTTTTAATACTGGTACCGCCAATATCTATAGATAATATATTGTTGTTTTCAGCTTTTTTCTCTGTAGCCATAATTCTGTATTTATAATTCCGAAGTTCTGCAAATAAATTAAAACAACAAACATTAAATGAATATGGAAGTAATTTAGGTGTAATAATATATTCTATAAAATCTATATATTTAGTAGAATATATTTAAGTTTGTTCCGTTAAAGTTAAAAAAGATATAAATTGTTATGACGGTAAACTACCTTGCATTTGCTATACCAGCATTTTTTATTTTTGTATTTATTGAATTTAAGATTGCCCAACACCAAAAGAAGGCTAAAATCTTTAAATATGAGAGTACAGTTGCAAATTTTAGTGTAGGTATTGCCGAAAGGTTGCTCAATTTATTCATTGCGGCAAGTTTTTACCAGGTGTACCACTGGGTATATGCCAACTATGCTATTTTCGATATTTCTACTCAATGGTATGTTTGGATCTTGTTGTTGCTCTCCACCGATTTCGTCTGGTATTGGTACCATAGACTAGGACATGAAATCAATTTTTTGTGGGCTGCACATATTGTGCATCACCAGAGCGAAGAGTTTAATTTATCAGCAGCAGCCCGGATTACTACTATTCAGGCTATTTTGCGTAATGTTTTCTGGTGTACCCTACCATTGCTAGGTTTTCATCCCAACATGATCATTACCATCCTTTTGGCCCATGGTGCTTATTCGTTTTTTACGCATACGCAATTGATAGGCAAATTGGGCTGGCTCGAAAATATATTGATTACGCCTTCGCTGCATGGGGTCCATCATGCATCAGATGAGAAATACCTCGATAAAAACTATGGTGACGTTTTTGTTTTCTGGGACAAATTATTCGGCACTTTCCAGGCGGAAGAAGAGGCTCCTAAATATGGCTTAACACATCCTATTAAGAGTTATAGTTTCCTTTGGCAGCACTTTCATTATTATTTAGAAATAGGAGAGGCCTATAGGCGCGCAAATGGATTTAAGGCCAAATGGGATGCTATTTTCGGGAGTCCGGCTTTAATGGATCAAAACATCAGGCCGATTTTAGAAGAACGTTATTATCAAAATAAATTACAACATGATGCGAAACCTAAGCCCAGGTTTAAAATTTATCTGAATATCCAGCTCATTATGGTGGTATCGATGCTTACAGGCACAACCATGTTTTACGAATCGTTAACTTTAGTACATAAAGTAGCGATATTGATTTTTATCCTGGTTACCCTGATCAATATCGGCGCCCTGTTAGAGCAGCGCAAGTGGATTTATTACCTCGAATGTTTCAGGTTGATATTGGTATTCGGTTACCTCTTCTATAGTTTTAATATTATTGAATTTTTAATATTCCCTGTTGTAGGATTGATCATTCTCGAACGTAACTTTTCTTTGAATAGCTTGTATAAGAAACACGTTTTAAACTACCAATCCAACACAATTAATACATAGGTAACCTAAATGAAAAGATTATTTAATATTACCGTAACGTTGCCGGGCTACTTTTGCTGGCAAGATGATGGATGTATATTTAAGTAAAAGTGATGAAGACTTAATGTCTTTAGTGGCAAATCGGGACAGCCTGGCATTGGAAACACTTTTTAACCGGTATTATCCTGCTTTATGCAAATTTACCTCTATTTACATTAAAGATTATAACAAGTCTGAAGAACTTATTGCTGATCTTTTTATGAAGCTTTGGGATAAAAGAAACGAACTTCAGATAAAATCGATCAAAAAATACCTGTTTACTGCAGCTAAAAACTTGGCCTTTAATGAAATTCAACGTGTAAAACTCCATATTTTAAGCATCAATGATCGTGAAGATACACTTGATTACCCGGATACTTATTTAAATCCCCAAGAACAGCTTACCAGCAGGGAATCCTATGCTGAAATTATGGATCTCATAAACCTTTTACCCGATCGGCAGCGGGAAGTGCTTTTAATGAGCCGCATCGATATGCTGGAGAAAAACATTATTGCCGATTTATTGGGCATTTCGGTAAGAACGGTAGAAACTTTACTCTATCAGGCGGTGAAAAACTTTAGATCGCTCACAACTGACCGATTGGAAATCTAATTCAATTTCTTCTTTTGCTTGAAAGGACACTTAATTAACTCTCATTTTCCTTGAGAAGATCATTTATCGAAATATTACTTACATTAGTTTTTGGAAAGGCAGGTTCAGTTTTCCATCTGTGTTTTCACCCCGCTTTTTGGTACGAGTTCCGATGAAGGATCGGGTTTATTTAACCCAGGCAGGTGCTCAGAAACCTAAATTCATTTGTACCGGAAATCAGGATAATTTGATTTTGCTATAGGCTGTTGTACCTATACCTGACAGGAGCGGATCCCGGTTTTTTCAATCTGGATGTAGTGGGTGCCGGGGCTGTAGTACCTATGAAATACTGGCCTTTCATTTCCAAATCAAAAGAATTTATATTTTTCCATAATGAAACAAGGCTTCAATATTATTGATTTATTTAAGTCGCTCTTTATGCTTAACAATTTGTTAACAATAACTTGATCTTTTTCGATACGTATCGGCATCCGATAATCTGTCTTACACACAGAACAGCATGACTAAATGGACCAACGTTATTACAAACTAATAGAAGATTACAGCAAGAAAACCATAGGCAGTGAAGATTTAACTGATTTATTGATGTGGGTGGGCAGCAGCCAGGAGAACCAGCAGATTTTCAGGGAAACCTTACAGGCTTTTGAAGCAGCAGATTATTCCTTTAATAAACCTGTTAATCAGCAAAAAAGCTGGTCGGCCATTCAACAGCATATTGAAAATAATGCTGAACACTCGCAAATTATAAAAAAAATCAATTACCGCAGGTATTTTACAATAGCAGCTGCTATCATGGTGATCGCTTTGTTGCCAATACTTTACTTTAATAATTTTCATTCAAAAGCAAAAGAAGTTATTGCTTATAACGAAATTTACAATCCGCGTGGACAGAAAAGACTGGTAACCATGCCCGATGGTTCTAACATCTATTTAAACGGCGACAGTAAAATCCGCTACGCGCTAAATTTCAATACAGGCAAACGTGTTGTTTATTTATCAGGAGAAGCTTTTTTTGATGTGCAGCACCGCAGCAAACAGCCTTTTATAGTAAATACAGGAAAAGTAAGCACCACCGTGCTGGGTACGTCATTTAATATTAATGCTTATCCATCTTTAAAAGATATTACCGTTACGGTACAGACCGGAAAAGTTGGGGTAATATTCTCAAAAAACGGTAAAAACAGCCTAGTGCGGTTTTTACTGCCGAATGAACAGCTCACCATCGATAAAAACAGTGGCAAGCTTAACAAAATGCAGGTAAATGCCACCGATTTTAACGGTTGGAGGGAGTATAAGCTTTTTTTCTATGACAAACCTTTAAGTGAAATCGCCGAGGTAATTGCCCGTGAATATGATCTTGATATTGAAATTAAAACCGAAGCTTTAAAAGGTATTAAGCTTACGGCAAAATTTGATAAATGTTCGGTAAAGCAGATTATGGATGTAATTGCTAAGCTATCTAACTCAAAATATACAATCTATGAAAATAAAGTAATCATTTATGAACGATAAATTATAAAGATAGATATGATATAAAATTACTAATCCGAAAAAATGGCTCGAAATGCTGGACACATTTCAAGCCTTGAAAACTGTATACTCATTTGACAAAGTAAAACTTAGTAAAGTTATGAAAATTAATACCAGGTGGATTAAAAATTTCCATCAGTATCCCTCAAAAATTATGGTTTTTATCACCATAATTATGTTGAATATGCTCTCTTTCTCCTTATATACCTATGCACAAAGCGACAGGAAAATCCTCTTCGAAGCTGATGGCATTACCCTTAAAAAAGCTTTCGAAAATTTGGAAAAGCTTAGTGGAAACAGTATTGCCTATAACAATAATCAGCTTAACGACCAGAGAAAAGTATATGTACCGCGCGGACAGCGATCGGTTAGCGAGATACTGGATCTGCTGTTAAAAGGATTGCCTTTTAACTATAAATTAAGTGGAGCGGGTAATATCCTGATTACGGCAAAAAATACTAATGCAGGTAAACTTAGTGGTAAGGTGGTAGATGAAAATAACCAGCCGATTCCGGCAGCAACCATAAAAATAGTTGAGTTAAGCCGCGTTACACAAACCGATAATGAGGGTAATTTTAACATTTCTGTGGTGCCTGGAACATACACTATTGAAGTAAGCTTTATTACTTACCAAACTAACAGGGTTCAGAATTTACTGGTAACCAACAATAATATAACCAAAGTGGGAACCATTAAACTTAAGTCATCTGATAACTCGTTAGATGATGTTGTGGTTACAGCTTTAGGGATTAAACGTTCGGAACGCGCTTTGGGCTATGCCATTGCCTCTTTAGATAGTTCTGCATTTACCAACGCAGTTGCAACCAACTGGACAGATGCATTATCAGGAAAAGTTGCAGGTTTGAACCTGGTTCGTAACAGTGGCCTCGCCGGATCTAATAAAATCATCCTTCGTGGAGAAAATAATTTAACCGGCGACAATGAAGCTTTAATTGTTATTGATGGTGTTGTGGCCAGCAGTAGTGCAAAACGTACTGCAGGCACAGGTGGTGGCGTGTACGGAACATCTGGAGATATTTTGCCGACAGATTTTGGAAGTGCACTTAACGACTTAAATTCAGAGGATATTGAAAATGTTACGGTATTGAAAGGCCCGGCAGCATCAGCCCTTTATGGTCAGCGTGGTGCCAACGGAGCCATTGTAATAACCACTAAATCGGCCGGTAGCAAAAAGAGAAAATTCAACATCACATATACTTCCAATACAGCTTTTGAACAGATCAACAGAGGACCGGATATTCAGCAAGAGTATGGTGCAGGTGTTGGCGGTGCAAGTTATTACAGTTTCGGAACAAATGCCGATGGTGCAGATACACATGCAACCAGTTCTACTTATGGGCCCAGGTTTGATGGTACGAGTATGTTTTTTCAATATGATCCTACTACACAAAAAGGAGGAACTGTACGCACCCCCTGGGTTGCTTACCCAAATGCACTGGACGCATTTTTTAAAACAGGTGTTGAAACCACCAATTCGGTAAGCCTGGATGGCAACGCCGGAAAAGTAGGTTTACGTTTTATGGCAAGCCACGGCAACAACGACTGGATTGTTCCGAATACCAGTTTGGAACGCACATCTGTTTCTTTATCAGGCAACAGCAATGTAACCAAAAAACTGAGCATTGTTTTTAAAGCCAGTTATAATAACAGGCATAGTGATAACTTACCTGCCACAGGTTATGGTAATCAGTCGTTGATGTACTGGTTTATGTTTGCACATCCAAATATGAATCTCGACTGGTTTAAAAACTATTGGGTTGCCGGACAGGAGCAACGAAAATTTCTTGACTTAACTTCCAGCTTCCCCGAAGGCCCGTATGCCATTTCTGAACAATATCTGAACGGACAAAGAAGAAATGGTATTCTTGGGAATATTCAGGCTACTTATAAGTTTACCAATGATTTAACTTTGCTGGTACGTTCATCTATTGATTATAATCGCGATATCCGCGAAACAAGTCGCCCTTGGGACGCCGCAGGCGCAAAATTTGCACAGGGATCTTATCGTGTACAGTATATTAATTCGTACGAAGTAAATGCCGATTTCCTATTAAGGTACAACAAGGACTTGAGCAGAGACCTTAAACTTTCTGCAACAGTGGGCGGTAGCCAGTTAAGAAACCGTTATTATAAATCGGAGTTACGTGCCGATGGATTGATTATTCCGGGATATTATAGCTTGGATAATAATCAGAATCCACTGATCTCGGTGCCTGACACTGCACGTTATAACATCAACAGTTTGTATGGCACCATGTCGCTATCGTTAAAAAACTACCTTTATCTGGATTTAACGGGCAGACAGGATTGGAACAGTACTTTGGCATCGCCGTTGCGTACTGATAATGTTGGCTTTTTCTATCCATCAGCAAGTTTATCTTTTATTGCTTCCGATTTTTGGAAAATGCCTTCTGCCATCAGTTATTTCAAACTGCGCGGATCGATTGCTCAAGTGGGTAGCGGCGGTACAACACCATACCGAACAGCATATAACTATACTTTGGCTGCAAACGGAATTTATCCGGGTGGGGCAATGACAAACCCAGGTATACTTCCAAACAATAACTTAAAGCCGTTATCTACTACCACCATTGAGGTAGGTGCAGAATTAAGATTATTTAAAAGCAGGTTAAATTTTGACTTTGCTGCATATACCGGAAGTACGAAAAACCAGATATTAAGCCGGTCGATAGATCGGGCCACAGGTTATTCGGTTGCTATATTCAACGCCGGCCGTGTAGATAATAAAGGTTTGGAAATGTCGGTAAACGCAACACCTTTACAAACCCGCTCATTCAAATGGACCGTTAACGGAACCTTTTCTGCAAATAGAAATACCATTAAAGAACTCGCGGATAGCGCTGTTATATTGCGAACTGGTCCTATTGGCGGAACGCAGATTGTAGCAAATATTGGAGGTAGTTTGGGCGACATGTACGGTTTCGGACTGAAACGTTCGCCTGACGGACAGGTGATATTCGATAATACCGGTAAAGCTATTCCCGATCAAACGCAGTTAAAATACCTTGGAAATACCATGCCTAAATTCAGGTTCAGCTTTGGCACGGGTGTAACTTACAAAGGGTTTGCTGCCAATGTGTTATTTGATGCACAATTGGGTGCTGTAGCCCACTCGTTAACATTTGCAAGGATGGCTGGTTTGGGTAAATTGAAGCTAACCTTGCCGGGAAGATATGGAGGGCTCATTGGAGAGGGTGTAGTATTGAACCCTGATGGCGTTACCTACAGTCCAAATAAAACAGTAGCAACTGATATCGGTGCGTTTTACGAAGCCATGTACGGCTCAAACAATGCCGAAGGAAGTACTTTCAGAACCGATTACCTGAAATTCAGAGAGGCCAACATCAATTATACCTTCTCTAAGAGATTGGTTTCGAGTTTAGGATTAAGCCGCATCACCATCGGCGTGTACGGACGTAACCTCTATACCTGGTCGCCATGGCCAGCCTTCGATCCTGAATTTGGTACACTATCCGGTAGCGATATTGTAACCGGTTTTGAAGTAGGGCAGCTGCCATCAACCAGAACCTTTGGTGCACGTTTAGTAGTGGGTATAAACTAATAAGAAAATGAAAAAGATTAAAAATATTACAGGCTACGCTTTCTTACTGGTACTGGGGACCTCTTTTTTCTCCTGTAAGAAAGATTTCGATAAAATTAATACGGATCCGATAGGTGTACCCAAAGTAACAGCTGATAAGCTGCTGGCACCTACTTTAACCAACGTTTTGGGAGCCAACCTGATCCGTAACCGAAGCATTAACAACGAACTGATGCAGGTTACCGTTTCTACATTGGATGAGGTACTGGAAGGCAGGATTTACAGGTACGATATCAGACGTCAGTTATCTGATGCGATGTGGAATTCGTGGTATTCGGAGCTTACCAATATCAAGGATATCAATACCGTGGCCAGCGGAACCGATTCAGTTAGTGCTTCCTACAGGGCAATTTCGAAAATTGCCGAAGCCTGGACCATGCAATTGCTTACCGATACCTACGGCGACGTGCCTTACACACAGGCCAATCAGGGTAAATTCGGTGTGCTTGAACCCGCTTTTGATAAGCAGAAAGACATTTACATGTCGCTGCTAAGTAAACTGGAAGAGGCAAATACCTTGTTAGCTTCCGGAAAAAATATTGTAGCCAGTAGCGATCCGGTATATAATGGTGATATCAATAAATGGCGCAGGTTTGGTAATTCGTTGTATTTAAGATTATTGTTGCGTATCTCTGGCAAGGCCGAGGTAAGTGCACAGGTAATTGCCAAAATCAAAGAAATCGTTGATACCAACCCTGGCAAGTATCCGATTATGATGGATAACAGCCATACCGCCCGCATTCTTTGGAACGGTACAAACAGCAGTACCGCGGTATATTCATCGCCGTTTATGGTAAACGTTAGGCCGGCTGATTTCAGGGCCTCTGCCATTGTCGACTTTTTTATCAATAACCTGACTAGCTGGGGCGATCCACGTATCAATCCTGCTTATGGAAAGAACGGGATAAACAGATGGGGTATTGCTGCTGGCCCGGCCGGATATGTTGGCATACAGAGTGCTTATCCGATAGGAAGTGGGGCACCGATAAAACAGGCATATTTTTATTCTGATGCACAATCAGGTAATCCGGCAAGCCTGCAGACCGATGCTTCAACAGGTGTGATGATGGATGTGGCCGAAGTCGACTTTATCTTGGCAGAAGCAGCTGCCAGAGGCTGGATAAGCGGCACAGGCGAAAATTATTATTATAAAGGTATAGCAGATGGAATCAATTACTGGATACCAAGCTTGTACGCAAACGGTAATGATGCCGCAGTAAGGGATTATGCATTGAAAGGCGATTTTGCCTGGAATAATGCATTGCCTTTGGACAGTAAAGTTGTAGGGGCCAACAGTAAAATGGAACAGATTCACCTGCAGAAATATTATGCTTTGTTTTTGGTCGATTTTCAGCAATGGTTTGAGTACAGAAGAACCGGTCACCCTTTACTTCCAAAAGGATCAAGTTTGTTAAACGGTGGAAAAATGCCGGTGCGTTTGTACTATCCGATACTTGCCCAGTCAACAAACCCGACAAATTATAAAAATGTGCTGGTAGCGCAGGGACCAGACGATGTGAATACATTAATGTGGTGGCAAAAACCTTAAATAAATTGATGATGAAAACTAAATTAAAATATTTTCTTTTGTTTGCCCTTGTTGTAGCGATTTACACAAGTTGCAAACGGGATGACGACTATCGCTATAAATTTTCGGAAAGTGGCTTCATTTCCAACTTCGATTTGAGAAGATACTATAAAGGAGGAGAGCTTGCACTCAATCCGGAGGCTATCGGCGGTGCCACAAGCATCAGGGGAGTAGTAGTGTCAGACTTTAGATCGGGCAATTCGATACCCGGATTAATAGCTTTACAGAACAGCCGGATTAACGGTACCGCAGATTCGCTCAGGGGAATCTCTTTCAATATCGGAACTGCCGCTTCAAATTATGTGCCCGGCGATTCGTTGCACATCAAGCTTAATGGCGGTGTATTAAAAAGGGTTGACGGAATTTTACAGATTACCGGTTTAACAGATTTATCCATAACCAAAGTTGCGTCCGGAAGAATAATCAAATTGCAGGCCGCCAATACCAATACCATTTTAACCAATCCAGACCGTTACGAAAGCACATTGGTGGCCATCAACAACGCGGTATACGATCCAGAACCTGCTGCTGGCAGTGTGTATGCCGGAGATAAGATCCTGAACGACGGTTTCGGTTTGGCCACCCTGCGTACCAGCGCCAATGCCACTTTTAGCAACACGGCTATACAACCATCAGGTAATTTTACCGGAATTGTATATGTTACCGGTAGCGGAAATACAAAAAAGATTGAATATAGGATGCGGGCAGCAGATGACTTTTTCTATGTTCCGATGCCCAAACTGTCTCCTGCAATTATCTCGGGGTTCCTTGTCGATCCCAATAGTACTGACGGAAATTACGAATACATTCAGTTTTTGGCCACAAGAGATATCAATTTTGCAGCCACACCTTTTTCGGTTTACACTAACAACAATGCAGGTGCAACTTCTTTTCCTACATTAGGCTGGAATACCGGTGCACTCAGAACCTATAAATTCAACCTTACTTCCGGATCAGTGAAAAGAGGCGAGTTCTTCTATGTAGGAGGTGCCGGTGGGCGCATTAATGGTTCTGCTTCTACAGTTATAGCCGCATCGAAATGGATATCGCCTGTAGATTATACCAAAGTACCTGGCGCAAACGGCGTGGGTGATGTAACCGGTAACCTCTTGGCCAACAGCGGAAACGTTGCCGGTATCGCCATATTTGAAGGCACAAACGTTACACCGAACACCATACCTTTGGATGTAATTTTTTATGGTGGTGCTGGTGGAAGTTTTTATACTGCAGGGCCTCCAGAGTATGGACTAAGGGTTACCATTACCGACAAATTTGCGACATACGCAGGAAAAATCCCACAGGAATATTATGGAAAAGGAACAAATGATATTTCCAAACGTTTTGCGGGTTTTCCAACAGCTACAAGTTTTGCAAAGCTCGGCGGTATTTATAAAGCAACCAAAGGCGGATGGGATGCGGTAAGAACCATGACTAGTGTACAGTTAACCAATACTTCGGTACTCGGCGATATTGAAACAGGAGGTGTAACCACCCTGATCGATAAATAGAACAGCTACATGAAGGCCGGTTAAAACCGGTCTTCATGATTCGACACGTAATTAAACACAATGATTGACTCCCAATTAAAATCATGAACAGAAGATCTTTTATACAAAAATCAACTTTATTAACCTCTACCTTATTTATTAGCTTAAAATCCTTTCCTTCATCCTTATTTTCTATTGATGGACTGGTAAGCGGTACCGTAACCAGCAAAGGCAAAGCCGTGGCTGGTGCTGTCATTTCTGATGGCTACAGCGTAGTACAGACTGATAAAAATGGGAATTATGAGATTAAACTCAACGAAATGGCCCGTTTTGTTTGGATCAGTACACCTTCTGGTTATGAGTTCAAAACTGAAAGCAGCATTGCGCGCCACTATCATAAACCGGATACAGCAGGTAAACTGAACTTCGACCTTAAACCATTAAAACAGAACGACAATAAACATAACTTTATCATTTGGGCCGACCCGCAGGTGAAGAATAAAAAAGATGTTCAACAGATGATGAAAACTTCAGTGCCAGATACGCGTGAGGTAATAAAAGGAATGGGCAAAACACCTGTTCATGGCATTGGTGTGGGTGATCTGGTATGGGATAACTTAGCACTTTTTCCAGCTTATGACGAAGCTATTGCGCAAATCGGAATTCCTTTTTTCCAATGCCTTGGCAACCACGATATGGACTACCGCATGGGTGGCGATGATACCTCTGATCGTACTTTTCAGGCACATTATGGGCCAACATATTATTCTTTCAACAGGGGTAAGGCACATTATGTAATTTTAGATGATGTACGTTACCTGGGTGTAGAGCGTACTTATGACGGATACATTACGCCAACACAGTTAGAATGGCTGGCCAAAGATTTACAGCTGGTACCAAAAGATGCCCTGCTAATCATTTGCCTGCATATTCCTGTACATAATTCCGTAAAAAACAATGATGATTTCTACGCTGTTTTGAAAGATTTCAAAAACGTGCATATTATGTCTGGCCATACCCATTTTAATAAAAACGTGATTAAAAATGGCATTTATGAGCATAACCATGGTACAGTATGTGGTGGTTGGTGGACAGGTCCCATTTGCGGCGACGGAACCCCGCGCGGTTATGGCGTTTACGAGGTAAATGGAACAGATTTAAAGTGGTATTATAAATCAACTGGCGAAGACCGGAAAAAACAGTTGAGCATTTATGTAGATACCCTAACCAATCAGAAAAGATTGATCGCCAATGTTTGGAATTATGATCCAAAATGGAAAGTAGAATATTTTTTAGATGGTAAAGCGATGGGCACTTTGGCTATCCAAGATGGATTTGATCCTTTAGCAGTAAAATTGTACAAAGGCGATAAATTGCCAAACCCCAGGTCATTTGTTGAACCTGAATCTACAGATCACTTATTTTTGGCACACTTTGAACCTTCAGTTAAAAAAGTAAAAGTTGTAGCCACTGATCGTTTCGGAGAAAAATTTGAAGCGGAAATGAATACGTAACATGCTGTTACAGAATGTAATTACAAAATTTACTATCTGCTGTTGGATGTGACTATCCGACGGTGAGCGAAATGAGACAAATACTTTTAAACGTCAGGTGGTAACACCTGACGTCACAAAGTAAGGTGACAACACCCGACATTATGATTTCTAAAGACTTTTATAAAATCCCTATTTTGATATGAAATTTAAAAAAACAGCAGTGATTATTCTTTTGGCTTCATTTGCGATAAAATCGCAAAGTCAGGAAGTTAAATTCCCTGCGTTTAGTGCAGAAGCACACCGTGGCGGACGTGGTTTAATGCCTGAGAATAGTATTGAGGCCATGTTAAATACCATAAAAATTGATGGCATCACCACTTTGGAAATGGATACACATATTTCAAAAGATGGTAAAGTAGTCGTAACCCATGATGATTACCTGAGTCCAGCTTTTATGCTTACACCTGATGGAAAGGATATTCCCTTAACTGATGCTAAGAAATATCCGATTTTCGGAATGGATTATGCTGAAATTAAACAATTTGATTTAGGAACAAAATATTATGATCTTTTTCCTCAGCAAGTAAAAGTAAAAACGCATTTACCTTTACTTGCTGATTTGATCGATGCCGTACAGCGCGATATAAAAAAAAATAAACGTAAGCAGTTTTTCTATAACATCGAAACTAAATGCAGCGAAAGCGGTGACGGGATTACCAATCCTAAACCTGAAAAATTTGTTAAACTCTTGATGGATGTAATTTTGAAGAAAAGGGTTGCAGATTTTGTGGTGATCCAATCTTTCGATAAAAGGACTATCCAGATTATCCATGAGAAATACCCCGAAATGAAAACTTCTTTTTTGGTGGCCAATAAAAAAACATACGAAGAGAATATGGCTGATCTGGGTTTTAAGCCATTTATTTTGAGCCCGGTTTGGCAAATGGTTAATGAAGAACTGGTTAAAAAGGCACATGCCGATGGTGTAAAGGTTATTCCATGGACAGCTAATACCTTAGCCGACATTCAAAAACTAAAAACTTTAAATGTAGATGGGATTATTTCCGATTATCCTGATATTTTAGTTCAGGCAAAATAGTATTTAGACTTTATAGAAACACAACATGAAAGCACTTTTAAATAGATTACTAATCACCAATATTTTATTTATTTTTATTTTCACAGCAGCTTCTGCCCAGGTGGTTAAATGGGACAGTACCTATCGTCCGGGAAAATATATTGAGTTGGTGGCTAAATTTAAAGCGGATACAAAATCAAAAAAAGACATTATTTTTTTAGGCAACAGCATAACTGCCGGAGGAGACTGGGCTAAACTTTTAGATCTTCCACAGGCAAAAAACAGGGGAATTTCTGGCGATATTACTTTTGGTGTGTTGGAGCGTTTGCAAGATGTGATTGATGGTAAGCCAGCAAAAATTTTTATTTTAATCGGTATTAACGACATATCCAGGAACATTCCGGATAGTGTGATCTTAAGGAATTATAAAACCATGATTGCCAGAATCAGAAAAGGATCGAAGAAAACAAAAATTTACTTTAATACACTTTTGCCTGTTAATACGGCTTTCGAAAAGTTCAAAAAACATTATGGTAAAGATGAGCACATTCTTTGGTTGAATAATGAAATCAGAAAATTTGAAGCTAAAAATGTAACCGTGATCGATTTATACCCAAATTTTACCGATGAGGACAAACATTTAAAAGCAGAGCTTACTAAAGATGGTTTACATCTTCTTCCGGCCGGATACCAGATTTGGGCTGATTTTCTTAAAAAAAGCGGATATTTAACAGAACGTTAATTTAGATTTCTCAGGTTTTAAACCTGAGAAGTCTTTTAATTTTTTGCGTTTTTAAAGCGAAATATACTCGCCAGCAATTGTTACCTGATCCTTATCAAGATGGCTTAATTGAGGTACATGGCCCAATGTTTTTACCTTGCTGTACTGCTGGATATATCTTTCGGTCTCCGTATTTTCATCGCCGTTAAAAATGATACCCTTAATCGGGATTTGGTACTGTTTAAGCAGGTTGACCGATAACAGTGTATGGTTAATACTGCCCAGATAATTTTGTGAAACTAATATCACTTCTACTTCCAGTTTCTTGATCAGGTCTACAATTAGTTCGTTTTCGTTTAAGGGTACCATCAAACCGCCAGCGCCTTCAATAATTAAGTTATTATCAGTTAAGGGAATCTGGATTTTATCCAGATCAATGTCAACACCATCTAAACTGGCCGATAAATGCGGCGATAAGGGTTTTGTTAACCTATAACTTTCCGGATGAATAACGGTTTGTGTGTTACCAATTAAATTACCTATTGTGATACTATCGCTGGTATCTAAATCTCCTGATTGGATCGGTTTCCAATAATCGGCCTTTAACTTTTCGGTTAAAATAGCGCTCACCAATGTTTTTCCGATACCTGTTCCTATGCCTGTTATAAAATATTTATCCATTAATTTAATTCTTTAAGGTGATTAACCAATGAGACCATTTCTTCGCTGGTATTAAAAGTGTGAAGGCAGATTCTGAGCCTTTCTTTGCCTAGTGCTACTGTTGGGCTTAATATTGCCCGTACATCAAAACCTTTGCTTTGCAAGTTGGCAGCAGCCTGTTTGGTTGCTTCGTTTGATGAAAACAAAATACCCTGGATGGTACTTTCACTGTCAAGCGCCTTGATCTGATATTTTTTTAATGCTTTTCTGAATAATGCAATTTTTTGATGGATGAGCTGCTGGTCAACTTGATATAAGTATTGATATGCACAATTAACTGCAACAATATTATGAATCGGGGCCGCAGTGGTATAAATGAATGATCTGGCAAAATTAATAAGATAATGGCGCAGATTTCTACTGCCCAAAACAATAGCTCCATGCATGCCCAAGGCTTTTCCAAAAGTTACAATGCGTGCAAATACCCGATCATTTAAGTTAAGTTGATTGATTAATCCTCGTCCGTTTTCACCAAAAATGCCTGTAGCATGGGCTTCATCCACAATCAAATTGGCAGAATAACGCTCGCAAAGATCAGATACCGTTAATAAAGGTGCTATATCTCCATCCATTGAATAAACGCTTTCTACCACCACAAATATGTTCCCTTTGGCGAGTTTAAGCTTATCCTCCAGATCGTTTATATCGTTATGGTGAAATTTAAAACGCGTAGCATGGCTTAATCTACAGCCATCTATAATACTCGCATGAATCAACTCATCAGTAATAATGGTGTCGCCACGTTGCGGCACGCTAGATAAGAGCCCAACATTGGCATCATAACCTGAGTTAAAGATTAATCCACTTTCAGCCATATGAAAATCGGCAATAAACTGTTCAGTTTCTTCTGTAAAATGTGTATTTCCGCTTAATAGCCTCGAACCACCAGCGCCATTCAGATAATCGGGCATTGACGCCAGGGTAGCGTCAATCAAATGCTTTAATTCACCAGATCTCGCAAAACCTAAATAATCATTAGAACAAAAATCAACAGGAGGGGTGTTTGTGGATAAATTCCTGATCGAAAGCTTATCTTTCCGTTCCTGAAGCTTACTGCCAATAAACTGTTCAATTTTACACATCGCTCAAAAGTAAAAAAAGCGTCCCGAATAATCGAAACGCTTTCAAAAATATAATTAATTACTGTTTTACTATTTATCCTTGCGCAGGAGGATTAGACACTACCGGTGCTTTGTCTTTTCTACCGCTGTTACCCATACCTTTTCTCATTTTTTCACCTCTCTCTTTGGCTTCGGCACGGAAAGCGTCCATTTTAGTTTTTTGATCTGCAGTTAAAACAGCATCTATTTTAGCTTTTTGCTCATCCATTGCTGCTTTCCGTTCTTTCATCTTGCCTTTCATATCGCCTTTATCAGCAGATCTCCAGGCTTCCATTTTCTTTGCATTTTCTAACTCAATGGCGTAAATCTTGCTTTTTTGATCAGTAGTTAAGCTAAGTTGTTTCTCCATTCTGGAAGTTACCTTTTCTGCTCTTTGCTCGGCAGTCATTTTAGGCATTGCCCTTCTTGCATGTTTTGTTGTGTCTTGAGCAAATGCAGCGGTTAAGCCCATTACTGCAATTGCTACTGTTAAAATCGCCTTTTTCATGTTATGTGTTTTTTATGTGTTTGTTATATCAATAGATAGATAAAAACACAAACGGTTTAATCGGCACTTGTTAAAAAATGTTAATTTTTATTCAATTGGGAAATTGATTTCTGCATCTGCGCCATCATTTGCGTCAATGTTTCCATAGTTGGGTCTGGTGTAGGTTCAGGTAATGATGTCGATATATAGGCTTTAGCTTTCCAGATTTCGAGGATATCGTCAGCAGCTATCGTATAAGCATCGTATACTTTATTATCTGATATCAATTTCAAATCTTTATTTTCCCTGAAACGATTGCCTGCTCTTTTATATACTACACCTTCATTTTTACTAATCACAATATAAGTTTCGCCAGTTTTTACTTCATTCCAGTTATCCATATACTCACCGATAATTACACTCCCTGGCTGAACTGGTAACATACTATCGCCCATGATTTCGAAAGCCCTGAAAGTGCCTTGTCTTAATGCAGCCAAAGGCAGTTGAAATTTAGGCAAATCGCTAATATATTGAGGATCTGAGAAACCGTTCAAATAACCAGCACTGGCTTTAACCGGAACCAGTTCGATGTTTTCGCGATCGTTCTGATCAACAGAAATACTCAACACCCTTAGGTTAGATCCCTGGCTTTTTGGTTTGGGTTTCCAGCTGTCAGATATTTTTTCATTGATGAATTCATCAATGGTAAGATCAAAGTATTCGGCTATTTTTTTTAGTAAATCATATTTAGGTTCCGCACGGTCTTCCTCGTAAGCCCCGATAAGCGATCTCTTGATTTCCATAATATCAGCGAAATTCTGCTGTGTATGGCCTTTTTTCTTTCTGAGGTACTTTAAATTATTTGAAATATTTGACATAAAAATAAATTTTAAAATAAATTTGGAATTGCTAAAATAGTTAGTAATTTTATGCTCATAAAGTTAGTAATATTATTTTGATTTGCAAGAGTACATACTAAATAGTTTAGTTTTAAATTTTAAACATAAAATCATGAAAAAGTTTGTTTATATCGTTACCGACAGAAATCGTACAAGTATGCACGTGGGCATGAGCTCAGATTTAATAAAGACCCTGGATTTCTACAAACAGATGCCAAACTTATTTTTTGATAATGGGCAGCAGTTAACCCGCCTGGTTTATTTTGAAGAATTTAAAACAGAAGCACAGGCTTTGGTGCGCTTTAAGTCAATTAGCCGGTTTACACGCATGCAGAAGGAACGCCTGGTAAGATCGTGTAATCCAGATTGGATTGATTTAACTATAGGCCTTGATTTCGAAAATATTCTTTTACATCGGAATATCAATAATCAGGTTAAGCTATCATTTACAAGCCTGTCTTAGTCAGTTTTAAGCTTTGATGTTTACAGATTGAATTTTATTAGAAATCATGATTTATAAATATGCGTTTAAAAAAATGCTTGAATGAAAAGGATTTTTGAGCCTCATCATTCAAGCAGTAATTATATTTATGATCTATTTATTTAATCAGTCATGATTCAATTCTTACCATCCTGGTGCAAAAGTTAAACCAAATACTCCGGTTTTAACATCTTTTCTTTGAAAAGGAATTGCATAATAAGGTTCTAATACAAAATAACCAAAAACATTCACCCTTAAGGATATACCAACACTCATTGCCGGTACCCGCTCTGTTGTAGCCTGATAGGTAACCGGGTTTCCTTTGTCATCAACAACGGGTTGTTTATTTGCATCTAAAACAGGTTCAGTAGTGTAAGTTGGCTCACTTTTAAATTTCACTTTAGTATCGTTGGTCCAGGCCAATCCTGCATCGAAGAATAAATTCAGGTCAGAGAACAAAAACTTAGAAGGTATAGCAGCCAATTTTTTAGGTCCTGTAAATGGCAAACGAACTTCAAAATTAAATACAGCTATTTTACTTCCTGTTAACTGGTTGATATCAAAAGATCCTGTTGATCGAGCGGAAGTGCTTTTGTAAATGGAGTTTGATTCATAACCCCTTATCAGATAAGGATAACCCAGATACATGGGATAAAGCCTATCTGCATCTTTACCGATTCTTAAGGTATTATAGCTTCTTACCGCAAATGTTACCGGCTTAGCCCTCCAATATTTACGAAGATCTGCCGTTACACCCGCAAAATTATAAGTACCAAAATATTTTTCACCACTTACACGATATCTGAAACCATCTAATGGACCGGTAAGGCCAAATATTGAATTATCACCTACAAAGCCTGCATTTAATTGATATAGCGTAAACGAGTTGAATGGAATACCGTAGTCATTAGAAGCTACATCGTTAGAAATTCTGCTACGGTCTGAACCAATGTAGTTACCGGCCGAATTATAAAAATTACTATATCGATCTACCCTGTAACTATAATGAGAAAATGCACCGCCCAACTCAAACCGGTGTATTTTACTAAAGGGATAGGCCCCATAAACCTGCAGCTGATCTTCGAAGGTTCTAATAATGTCGGTTCTGTCTGCCAGGGCATTAATAGTCGTATTATCGCCTGTGGGTATATTTTGATAACCATAAGATCTGAAACCAGAAACGTATGGAATATGCGAAACGGCGGCACCCCAGTTTATTCTGCTTTTCTGATTAATATAACCCACCAAGCCGCCAAAATCGTAGATTTCTCCATTTACCGATAAATTAGCTATAATCTGGTTCGTACCCAATATATCGCTGAACATGCCTACGATACCACCAGAAACACCAGTTCCAAAACGGCTGGTTGAAACACCTACACCGCTATTCGCTAAATAATCTAACCGAAATTTTGGTTTGTAAGGCACAGTTTTCATCGAATCGGCCACTATTTTTTCGAAACGGTCAAAGTTATTTAAATTGGAATTGATAATGTTTACACCAATATTTTCCATTGGAGGTAGTATAGCCGCATCAAAATTTTCTTCCTGATTACCAATCCTTTTTGCCTTGAAACTGCTTAGCTTAGCATTATACAAGGTATAACGTTGGTAGCGATAATAGCTGTATACAATATCATCTGTTGCAGAGACAGAAATTGCAGGCGAAAATTCGGTAATTCCACTAATTCCTGTAAAATAATCCGTTAATTGATCAACAGTGTTATCTGCAAAGTTGTATTTGTATAAATTTCTAAAGCCATCTCTGTTAGACAGGAAATAGATGTTCTGACTGTTAGCAGAAAATTGTGCATTTAAGTTATTCGCTCCTGGAAAAACGTCCAAATTGCTTACCGTTTTAGCTGCAATATCATAAACGGCGAGGTTTATTGGCAATACGGCATTATTAACATTGGCCTGAATGGCTGCTCGATCTGATGAAAACACCAATTTTTTACCATCTGGAGAGTAATTTGGCGCATAATCAGAATACACATCATTAGTAATCTGAGTAACGGCTTTGGTATCCAGATTATAAGAGAAGATATCACTCTGTCCTTCAACCATACCAGAAAAAGCGATATCTTTTCCATTTGGCGACCAAGTTAAATTACCAAATTGTTGTACCTGACCCATTGCTGTTTGAGAAACTGTAGTTCCGTTTGAAACATTGATGATCATCATCTGGTTTTTACCATGACTGAAGATACTAAAGGCAAATTGTTTACTATCCGGCGACCACGCACCGGCTGATTCTATAAAGTTGAAATCATCAATATGGCCATTGGAGATCTGGCTGCTGAGTTTTCTGATAATCCTACCGGTTTTAGCATCTGCGAGAAATAAATCAATGCCAAAAAGGTCTTTCTCCGACATAAATGCTAAATATTTTCCGTCCGGACTTAGGGCAGGGGCAACGTTCATATTGCCTGCATTTTTATTGTCGATAATTTTTGTACCTGTAATTTTAATCTGCGAACTATCTGCTTTCAGCATCGGCTTGTAATGTGCATCGATTGAATTTTTCCATAAGCCCGATAGTGTTTTATCATCATAACCGAAAGTGTACCTGATGGCATTTTCATAACCATATTTTGCTGTATTCTTAAACAGCGGAACAATGGTCGTATCGCCATACTGCGAACCGATGTAAGTCCAAAATGCCTGACCATAACGGTAAGGAAAATATTTATTAGAATTGGTTAAATCTTTTAATGAAGGAATATCACGGTTCAACATGGCATCTCTCATCCACATGGAAGTAAATGCGTCTTTCTTTCCGATTGATAAATACTCGGCCATCCCTTCAACCATCCATAGTGGTGTTTGTCCAACGTTTTCTAAACTAATCGAATCTTTTTCGAGTAGGAGATGGTATTGAAAAGCATGAACAAGCTCATGGCCTAAAACGTGCCTTGTTTGGCTATTTAACTCCATAACAGGCATAATTACCCGATTTTTTAATGCCTCGGTTACTCCACCGGTACCAATTCCAATTTCGCCGTTAAGCACAGTTGTCTGTTGAAAATCGGGGTGGTTATTATATAGGATTATAGGGTTTTTCTTTAAAAAAGTATCTCTAAAAACTTCCTGATGCATTTTGTACCAGGTTTCGGCATCTTGCGAAAAACGTTTTAAAAGTTTATCATTTTTGATATAATAATAGATTTCAAAATGGGGTGTTTGCAACACCTTAAAGTCTAGTTTTTTATATCTTACCTTATTTTGTCCGAAGTATTGGGCTTTAACTGAAAAAGAAAGAATAAGCAGGAGCAATAAAGAAAAATATCGCCTTAATAAAGTAGAGCCTATTTTCATATATGTGTTTTTAGTAATAATTGTTCAAAATTTACAAAAATGAAATGGTAATAAATCTGGAAATAAAAGTAATAATTGTTTAAAAGAGTATTAAAAATTTAACACTTTTTTAAAATCCTATTATCTAATTCACATATATAGCGAACTATTTCTACTTGTTTCGATCCAAAAAAACTATTGCTGATTGGTTTCTTCGTTTTTCTTTTTTTCCTTTTCTTCCTGACGTTGTTTTCTTCTCAGTTCTCGTTCTTCTTTTCTGGTAAGTGGAACCGTAGGGGTAACGGGACTTTGAGCAGGCTCTGCCTTCTTTTCCTCTTTTTTAACTTCAGGTTCATTGTTTACCGGTTCAGTAGTAACTGGTATTTCGGTGGGAACAGTAAAATCAGTAGAATCAACAGCTACACTATCGGTTGATGTCGTATCTCTAATAATTCGTGGGCTAGGGCAGTTGTAGGTTCTGGTAATATTAACTGTTGCTTTTGGAAATGGACCATAAGTATACCCTGAATTTGGATCGAGGTATACTTTTTCCATAAACTTAGCAAAAATAGGTAGCGCCGTTCTTGATCCTTCTCCTTGTTCGCCATTTTTAAAGTGTGCCGTCCTTTCATCGCAACCTACCCAAACACCGGTTACCAAATCTTTGGTTAGCCCCATATACCAGGCATCTACATAATCAGATGAGGTACCTGTTTTACCACCAATCTGATTGTTTTTTCTAAAGAGATCCGGCCATTCCCAAAGTGCTTGTGAGGTACCTTCCGGCTCTTCCATACCACCACGGAACATATAAGTCATTAACCAGGCAATTTCTTCTGTTAAAACCCTTTTTGTTTTAGGCTTAAATTCATCTATTAAATTATTGTCCTGATCGGTAATTTTTTCTACTAAAATAGGGTCTGTTTTAATCCCCTTATTCATAAAGGTAGCGTAGGCTTTTACCATTTCGTAAACAGTAACATCATTTGAGCCTAAACTTACAGATGGTACAGACTCTAAATGGCTATCAATGCCACATTCATGCGCATACTTTACTACATTATCCCAGCCCACCTTTTCGGTTACCTGTGCAGTAATGGTATTTACTGATTTTGCCATTGCCCAGCGTAAACTCATTTCGCGGTAAGAAACACTGTAATCGGCATTTTTAGGCTCCCAATATTTTGTTTCACCCTTATCCTGATAAGCTATTTTAACTGGTTTATCGGTAAATTTATCGCAAGGACTCATTCCTTGTTCTAAAGCCGTTAGATAAGCAAATGGTTTAAAGGTTGAACCTGCCTGGCGTTTAGATTGATTAACGTGATCGTACTTGAAAAATTTGTGGTCTATACCACCCACCCAAACTTTAATTTTACCACTTGCAGGCTCCATGGTCATCATTCCGGTATTCATGATTTTTCCGTAATAACGGATCGAATCTAAGGTAGAGAATAAAGTATCGCGATCGCCTTTATAGGTAAAAATCTGCATCCTTTTCTTTTTATTGAAATAGGCGGCAACAGAATCTGGATGATTAGGAAACTTCTTTTGCAAAAGCGTATAAATCGGCAGATTTTTCATCGCTCTGTCCGGATAATCCACTTTTTGTTTTTCCGAATCGTACCAGGGATCTTCGTTCCCCCAAACGCTATAAAACCTGCGCTGCAAAATTCTCATCTGATCTGCAACGGCTTCTTCTGCATATTTTTGGAGCTTAGAATCGATGGTGGTGTAAATTTTTAGTCCATCCTCATAAAGATCATAACCATTATCAGTACACCATTTCTCCAAATATTTTGCCACAGCTGCCCTTAAATAAGAATCGCCATCGCTACCATCCTGCATTTTACCTTCTTTTAGCTTAATAGGCTCCTTTGATAGTTGTGTTAAGCTATCTTTGCTAAGGTAATTGTACTTGTTCATCTGCGCAAGCACCACATTTCTTCTTTCTAAGGCTTTTACAGGATTTTTGGTTGGATTATATAATGTTGTTCCCTTTAACATGCCCACCAGCATAGCCGCATCTGTAGTAGCCAAATCTTTTGTTTCTTTATCAAAGTAAATCCGGCTGGCGGTTTTTATGCCATAAGTATTGTTACCGAAAGATACGGTATTCAGATACATGGTAATGATATCATTTTTAGAGTAGTTAGCTTCTAACTTTACGGCTGTCATCCACTCCTTTAGCTTTACAATTAATGTTCTTACCAAAGGGATTTTAATTAATAAGCCCTGCGATTTGTTATAACGTGTACGGTAAAGATTTTTGGCCAATTGCTGAGTAATGGTACTCGCACCGCCATCTTTTCCTAAACCTATAACAGCGCGGCCAACGGCCTGAACATCAATACCCCAATGTTTGTAAAAACGCACATCTTCGGTAGCAACCAGTGCATGTATTACGCTAGGTGCAATATCACTATAATTTACAGGCGTTCTGTTTTCTTTAAAGTATCTTCCAATCAGTTTTCCATCGGCTGTGTAAAGCTCTGAACCCACACGCAGGGTAGGTGCTTTTATATCACGAACACTTGGTGAATAACCAAATAACCATAAAAAGTTTAATTGCAGGGCAGAAAAGAAAATTATTATAAAAAATAAAACGATTGCAAAATAACGTAAGTACTTGTTTTTTATCTCTTTAAACATATTGGATAAGATAATCTTTAGGTAAAAGCTGTGGCGTTAAATATAAAAAACTCTATATGCAAATTAACGTATTTAATTTACTTATTTTTTAGTTCTATATTTAAATTATCGACGCATCGATTTAGCTAAAAATAATATATAATGATGAAAAACGAATTTAAAGGATTAATTATACAAGGAGATAAGAAATTTTCTTTAAAAAACCATAAAACTGATTTTACTGGCAGTTATAATAAAGAAAAAGCTAAAGATGCATTGGTGAATTCGAAAATAGAGCTGAACCACTTACAGGAGAAATTATATGCTTCTGGTAAACATTCTGTTCTGATTATTTTTCAGGCAATGGATGCCGCTGGTAAAGACAGTGCCATTGAACATGTAATGAGCGGACTAAACCCTCAGGGATGCCAGGTATACACTTTTAAAGTGCCCACATCAGAGGAATACGAGCATGATTTTTTGTGGAGACATTATAAAGCCTTGCCTGAACGCGGTAGGATAGGGATCCATAACCGTTCTCATTATGAAAACGTTTTGGTCTGCAAGGTGCATCCCGAATATATTTTAAGCGAAAATATTCCGGGTTTTCAAGATGTTAAGAAGATCAACAAAAGCTTTTGGCAACAGCGTTATAAGAGTATCAAAAATTTTGAAGAACATTTAACAGACAATGGAACGGTAATTTTAAAGTTCTTTTTAAATGTGAGCCGGGATGAACAAAAAAAACGTTTTTTAGAACGTATTGATGATCCTACTAAAAACTGGAAATTTTCTTCGGGAGATATTAAAGAAAGAGCTTTGTGGGATAAATATATGGATGCATATGAGGATGCAATTAACGAAACCAGTACAACAGCATCTCCCTGGCACATCATACCTGCAGATAAAAAATGGTTTACAAGGCTCGCCATAAGCGAAATTATTGAACATAAGTTAAAAAGCCTTGATCTGAAATTTCCTGTATTAGATGAGGAGGAGGAAGCTAAGCTTGGCGAAACCAAACGTATTCTATTAGACGAATAAAAAAATGCAGGTCTATAAGCCGGGTTCTGTTTCCTGATTGCTCAGGATTTCTATCATTTATCTACTATAAACGTTGCCGTTTATCTCTAACGACCTACCCACTAACATCGGACGGGCAGCCCTACGTACGTTAGCCTATTTGGTCTTTCAACTCCCGGGGTTTACAAACCACTACAGTCGCCTGCAATGCTCGTGCGCTCTTACCGCACGTTTTCACCCTTATCCCGATGTAAAATCGGGACGGTATATTTTCTGTTGCACTAATCCGTGGCTCAGGTTTTCATTCCTGAACCCCTTTCCGTTAGAAAGCGGGATGCCCTGCGTTGCCCGGACTTTCCTCTCTTCCGATTTATTCGAAACAGCGATAGAACAACCTGCATTTTGTGCAAAGATGGTTTTTTTTGATCAGAAAGACATAAAGAAACTATAAGATTTTATCTCTTGATATCGTCATGCTGAATTTATTTCAGCATCTTTATTGTACATAAGACCCTGAAATAAATTCAGGGTGACGACCGTGATGATGAATATCTAATTGATCATCAACCTTGCTATTTACAATTCTGCAAATCTTTTGAAACCTGCGAATAAGGAACAAAGCCCTGCCTGTTGCCAAATGAATTGGTTACAAAAACCATTACCTGTGCTACATCTATATCTGCCAGTTCGGGGAAAGCAGGCATTTTTTCCTTGTATTCTTTACCGTGGATGATCAAAGTTTCATTTGCACCGTTTTTGATGAAGCAGGCCAAACGAGATTTGTTTGCCTTTAAAAATACAGAATCAGTTAACGGAGGTGCCAGCTGACCTAAACCTTCACCATTTTCACCATGGCAATTCTGACATTTAGTTTTGTAGATATCTTTTCCATTCGACATATAATTTTGCAGATCGATGGTTTCCTGATTTTGGCAGGAAATGATTACAACAATAATTGAAAGTAAAAAAAATGAACTGGTGATATATTTGCGCATGGGTTTGTTAGATTAGCTTTGACAACTTTAATGGCAAATTTGCTATTAAAGTTGTCAAAGTTTTATAATGCTAATAAAAATCTATTTTTTATACTCCGCTAATAAAACCGGAATATCTTTTTTCAACTGCGCCACCTGTTCTTCCTTGGTACCATCATAAGCGCCGCGGATCCGTCTGTCTTTATCAATCAAAACCAGATATCCCTGGTGGATATAACCATCTTTAGCAGTGCTGTCTTCACCCACAGCTACCAAGTAGTTCTTTTCAGCCAAAGTATATACACTATCTTTGGTACCGTAAAGAAACTGCCATTTCGGACCATCTACGCCTAGTTTTTGAGCATATTTTTTCAAAACATGAGGCTTATCATATTTAAAATCAATCGTGTGTGATACAAACATGATATCTGGATTGGTTTTAAAGTCATTGTAAACTGTCATTAAATTACGGTGCATGGTAGGGCAGATGGTTGTACATGAGGTAAAGAAGAAATCGGCTACATAAATTTTGCCATCTGTTGCTTTATTGGTTGTTACAACACTATCCTGGTTTAAGAAAGACCAAGCAGGAATGGTTTGGTAAACCGTATCAATTTTTTCTACGCCTGCAGCATCTTTAACGGTTTCAGCATGGCGCTCCCCATAAAATGGAAGTTTTCTTTCTTGTTTGCATGCAGTAAATATAGAAACAGCTAGTAGAGATGTAGCTAAATAAGCAGTGATTTTATTCATGATGTTATTTTAAAGTGTAAATATACAAGGTAATTTTGTGTCGAGACATCGTCATACTGAATTTATTTCAGCATCTATCTAGCATCAAAGACCCTTATAATAAATTCAGAGTGATAAACACTAGACTTCAGAATTATTTTTTTATGTATTTAGATGGTTCCGCTACAAACTTTTGCTTACAGCTTTCTGAACAAAAACCATATGTAATTTTATTATAAACCGCATTTTTTGATGTACCAGCCTTCACCTTCATTTTGCAAACAGGATCTGTTACTACTTTTTTTGCTGAATCGATCAGGCTTGTTTTTGGCTGGTCGATTATGTTATTAGCATTTGATTTGATTACTATTGTAATTAATCCAATTAGGATTATTATAAAATTTAATTTTTTCATTTCGATTTTCTTAAAGTTTGTGATCAAAAAATTGAAATTAGGACATCTTATATATCCTAATTCATAACTTCATGATCCCCAACTACTTATTTAACATTATATATTCTTAGCAATGAATCAGATGCTTTGGTTACTTTGATATAACTATCTTCAACTGCTCTTATTTTCACCATTTCTGCTTTATAATAGTCAAGATCTTCCTGTGCGGTTTTTCCTTTAAAATCATCTTTAAAGAAATGCATCCAATCCATCATTTTTTCATCAGCAGCATTTAATTGTGTGATTAAGTCTGCAATTTTTTGTTTTAGTATAGCCGAATCTGCCGAAAGTTTAATCTGGTCTGAAACCAAAAGCGTATCTAACTTCATTTTATTCTTAATTACCTTTTCGCCATCAATCATCAATTTATCATGGATATTTAATACTTCCTGGCGAACTGCTTTAGCGTCTGGTTCAGTTTTGCATGAAATAAACAAAACGTTTAGCAAACCTAGTAGTGCAATATTTAATTTATTCATATTCTTTAATTTAAAAATTGTAAGAAATTCCAACGTATACTTTACCAGCACTCATCGGGTGATCGGTTTCTGCTTCCCAGATATTCTTTTGTAATCCGGCATTTAACGACATATTTTTATAAAAAACATCAATACCTGCACCCCCCATCAGGTTATTCATTACATGTTCACCTGTTTTTTGGCCTTTATACTTTTCGCCACCAGAATACTCGTAAAAAAACTGCGCAGATGGCATGATCTGAACATCTTTACCAATTCTTTGGACGTAAAAGATATTTAAGAAACTGGTCGTACTGTTCGCAATGCCTTCATCGCGACTATTGGTTCCGTTAACCTTATATGATGTGTTCAGGCTTGCACCAAATTTGCCCAATCCAACCATATAATTCAGATACACAAAACCATCAGTACTTCCCGTTCCAGCCTGCATCAGCGAAGAATAGCGGATCCCCGCTGTATTTTTGAGATCATTTTTACCAGTAGGTAATTTTATTCCTGCACCGGCAATTAATTGTTGTTTGAAATTATCTTCCAGTTTCTGCACAAGGTGATAGCCCGCATATAAATTGACATCACCAACACTTGAGATAGAAGAGGTATATCCGTTATAGCGCTCACTATTGGAAACATAGGGTAAAATGGCGTTGATTTCGAGTTTACTATTGATGAAATATTTACCCCTGATTTCTAAAGAGCGGTAAAGTTCATAGTCACTGGGATTGCCATCATGATCGGTTAATGGTGAATCCTGGCTTCTGGCCGGTATAAAGAAACTTCCACCATTTGGGAATAAGGAATGTGATTGCCCTTCATAACCATTGAAGGAACGGTAACGGTATAAAAGGCTGATGCTGTTTCGATTATAATAGGGCGTGATACCCATAAAACAGCCGCAGATATCGCAGGCAATTACCTGGCTGCTCGTGAGTAATAAAATTATAATTAATAATTTACGACTCAGCATATAATTTATTTTTGATAAATTCATTATCTGTTAGTGTTTTTAAAAATGCTTTAATCTGTTCTTTTTCTGTTATACTTAAAGGGATGCCTGTTTTCAATTGTACATCAAGATTGGCTGATGCTTTTACGCCAGAATTATAATGCTCCAAAACTTCATCCAAACTGTAAAAACGGCCATCGTGCATATAAGGACTGGTATATTCGATGTTGCGCAAAGTAGGTACACGAAACTTTCCAAAATCTGAAGCTACACCTGTAATGTGTGAACGTCCTTCATCACTACTCATTAAATCCAATCCGTTACTTCGGTAAGAAAAATCAGTAAAAAACGGCTCTGCATGGCAGGAGGTACATTTATCTTTAAATAGATTATAACCAGCCTGCTCTGTTGAAGTGAAAGAAATGCCAGCTTCTTTACGCATTACTTTATCGTATTTCGAATTACCCGATACCAATACCGCTGTAAACTGGGCAATCGACTTTAAAACCAGCTGTGAGTTAATTTCTGTTGAACCAAAAGCCTGTTTAAATAAATCGGGATAGGGTGCAGTATTTTTTAGAAATGCAATTATAGTCTGTATATCTGTACCCATTTCACAGGCATCGGTAATGGCATTTAATGGTGAGGTTTCGATGTTTTTTACTCCACCATCCCAAAAGAATGCTTTTTGCCAGGCCAGGTTAAAAAGTGGCGGGGTATTACGCTTTCCCTGACAGTTGTTTACACCATGGCTTACCTTATGATCTAGTTGTGTAAAGGCTGCAAATTGCTGATGGCAACTTCCACAAGAAACGCTTTTATCTGCAGATAATCTGGCATCATAAAATAATTTTTTACCTAATGCAAATCCCGCATTACTTAATTTATTGTCTTCAAAATTATATACCGGAGCTGGAAAGTTGGAAGGAACCGAGAAAGTAATTTTCTTTTCTTCCGGTGTTACCTCATCTTCACTTTTACTACAGGCATACATCAACGCAATGCTTAATAGAAGCATTGCGAAGACAGTTATTTTCCTTGGCATTTAATTGTGAATGTGATCTAAACGAAACAGGCCGTCTGCGTAGTTATTGGCTACGATTACTGAATTTGCTCCCCCCATTGTGAAGTACAAGGTAGAGAAACTAATATCTGTTTTACCTGTAAATAACGCAGCTGCATTTACAATAAAATGCATGTTTGGTTTGCCATCTGTACGTACACGAAGTGGATTTGCTGCATTAATCTCAGTAGCAAATGTTCTGATCGTATTGTTTGGATCGGTAACACCTCCAATATGAAAAGTAAGTGCATTTGCGGTTGCCGGCGATTGTGGCGATGTTCCTTCAAATTTAACGAAAATATAGCCGCTGTTCCATGTCCAGAACATGCCATTGATCGGGTCCAAAGCCCCTGTTTGTGCACCAGCAAAATTACGGGCATAATCTACACCAATCGTGTATTCAATTTTGGTATAATCACCTACAGGCACATCCTTTAATGTAATATTTGTCGATTCTGCTTTTGAAGCATCAATTAAAAAATAGCTCTCTGGTATGAGGTAAGTCGTTCCATCGGCTTTGCTTAATTTGATATTACTTACATAATATTTAAATACGTTGATTTTGAAATCTTCGCCTTTGGCATTTTGGTAAGTGTTGGTATTCAAAACTAAAGGGCTTCCGTTTACCTGATTTTCAAACTCGATCGAGAATGTAGATTTAGCATCTGCAGTAACTTCATTGCTGTCTTTTTTGCAGGAAGATAATAGTATTATAGGGCATAACAATGCCAAAAAGTATGGTGATAATTTCATTTTGAGAAAATTGGATAAGTAAAAAATAATTTACTGTTATTCTGAATGCAATGAAGAATCTTTCACATTGAATAGAAATTAGCAGTAAAAAAAATAAAAGATCGTTGTTTTTACGTAACGGGTTCATAGCCACGCTCAGCACGACAAATAGTCAAAACTGTACGAGACCGACACCAACGTGTTAAAACAAAAGAATTTACTTAAACCGTTTTCGGTGGATGAAAAATAGAAATAGAAAGATCTTTAACCGGTTTTTCGATGTAAAGATTTTCTGGAGTGATAATGAAATAAGGTAGATAGTGATTTAGTGCTACTGTTTGAAGTTTAGGTTCGGCCTCTACAACTCTTTTAAGGTTTTCTTGTACCTGTTTGTTTTTGCCGTCTAAATCTTTCAACTTTTTAGCCAGGAAACACTGTCCGTCACAATGCAGCTCAGGATGAGCTTTATTAACACAAAATACGCTGGTAATATATTCTTTGTTCATTTGATAACCTGAATAAATTACCAGTTGCATGAAACCGTTGCTAACAGTACATGTAATGATCAGATATATTAAGATTTTTTTGAACATGATATTGAGCTGCAAAAGTATTAAAGAAATTGATTGCAGCAAAGAAAAGTTATGCAATTGTTTTCACTCACTCGTCTTAGCTTTTCTTTAAGAATGAATTAAGCAAAATTTGAAAACTTCGTTATAATTAACTCCCTGTGTTTTTAGTTTAAACGTAAATTTACTTATCTTGCCATACACAAAAATGAAACCTATGAAATTATTTAAAACTATCGCGGTAATGATGGTATTGTCATCATGCGCCAAAAAAGAAATTCCAGATGTACCTCCAGCCTTTAGTGATCCAGATTGGACCAGGCTCGAGATTGCTGATGGGAGAGAAGCCCATGCTGTTTACGGGAATATTGATGATACATTAATGGTATCTACCCTAACTGAAATTTATCAAACTACTGATAAGGGCAAGACCTGGAAAAAAACAAAAGTAAATAATCAACCGATTTATGGTTTTCTATCTGTAAAGGATACTATTTTTGGCTTACAGTCTAATAATTTACGAAAAAACAACCTGCAATTGGCAACTTTTAGTCAGTATTTTAGTCTGGATAAAGGATTTACATGGAACTGGTGCAGAAAATTCGGTATTTCTGAGCAAAGGTCTCAAGAATTTGCCACTATTTATTTAGATAATAACCTGAAAATTAAGCTGAAAGAAAACATAGAAGCTTTTGACGGTGGTCCAACCAATGGCTCAGGTTATGTTTTAAAAAGTGATATTGAAATTTTTAAAAACGGAACTTCAAAAATACTTCCTGTTCCTTTTGATAATCAGATTACCAATTTGCATATAGATCAATCGGGAAGATTGTATGTTTCTGCTACAAGGGCTATCCACGATAAAAAAACAGGAAAATATGCTTCTACAGAAAAGAATCAACCTGCGATTATTTACATTTCTAAGAAAAATGTTAGGGAATTGATTAATAAATAATCAAAATAAAACAGCGTCCGTATCTCGATCCGATCGCTATCGGATCGAGATACGGACGCTAAGCAAAAAACACAGATGAAGGTCATTCACCTGTATTTATCCTTTTTATTTGCTATTAAAAACTAGGCTTGCAAATCAGCCATAACTGCTTTGATTTTATCTTCAAGCTGCGCATTAACAGAATCAAAATCTTTTCTATCTGCTAAAGGTGCATTTACGCTGCAATAGAATTTAATCTTAGGCTCTGTACCACTCGGACGTGCTGAAACAATACTACCATCTTCGGTAATAAACTGTAAAACATCCGAGGTAGGATAATCTAGTTTGGTTACTTTTCCAGTTGCCAAATCTGTTTCTTGTCCCAATTCGTAATCTTTTAATACCGATACTTTAGAGCCGCCCAATGTTGCAGGAGGATTTTCTCTAAATTTAACCATCATGGCTTTGATTTCTTCGGCACCAGATTTACCTTTTTTGGTCAGCGAAACCAGATCTTCTTTATAAAGGCCATATTCTACATACATATCCAATAGGGCATTGTATAAACTAGCGCCTTTATCTTTATAGTATGCCGTCATTTCAGAAATGAAAGCGGCAGAAACCACTGCATCTTTATCGCGTACCAAGTCGCCGATCAGGTAACCGTAGCTCTCTTCACCACCACCTATAAAGTATTTCTTACCTTCCAGCTCCGTCATTAACTGACCAATGTATTTAAATCCGGTTAAGGTATTGTAGTATTCTACATTTTTCTTTTTGGCAATTTCTTCGATCAGGTTTGAGGTTACGATGGTTTTTACAATAAACTGTTTACCATCTAATTTACCGCTGTTTTGCCATACCGAGAGCAAATAATTAATTAACAAGCTACCCGTTTGGTTACCGTTAAGCAATACCCATTCACCTTCATTATCCTTTACGGCGATACCCACACGGTCAGCATCAGGATCAGTTGCCAAAACTAAATCAGCATCAATTTCCTTTGCTTTATTCATCGCTAAAGTTAATGCGTCTTTTTCTTCAGGGTTAGGGTATACTACCGTTGGGAAATTCCCATCAGGTGTACTTTGCTCTTCAACAATGGTAACATTCGTAAAGCCAAACTGCGCTAAGGCTTTAGGGACTAATGTAATTCCTGTTCCGTGGATAGGAGAGTACACGATTTTTAGATCGTGCTGTCTTTTTATTGCTTCAGGGGAGATTGAAAGTGCAGTAATACCATCTAAATACAATTTATCAACATCTTCACCAATCAGTTGGATATTTGCATCAACACGGTCGAATTTTACTTCATCTATGCTTTTAATTTTATTTACTTCATCAATTACCAACTTATCATCGGGAGAGGTGAACTGGCCACCATCAGCACCATAAGCTTTATAACCATTATATTCTTTAGGGTTATGTGAAGCAGTTAACATTACCCCACTTTTGCAGCCGAAATGGCGCACAGCGAAAGAAAGCTCCGGGGTTGGTCTTAATGCAGAGAAGAAGTATACATATATGCCGTTTGCTGAAAAAACATCTGCAGTAATTTTTGCAAAATAATCAGAGTTGTTGCGGCTATCATGTGCAATGACAACTTTAATTTTTTCGTTCGGATATTTATTGTTTAAATAATTGGCTAATCCTTGTGTAGCCGTTCCGATGGTATATTTATTTATACGGTTAGAACCTGCACCCATGATACCCCTTAAACCGCCTGTTCCAAATTCTAAACTTCTATAAAATGCATCTGTTAATTCGGTAGTTGCATTTTTATCTACTAGGGCCTGAATTTCTGCCTTGGTATTTTCATCATAATTTCCACTCAACCACTGATTAATGGTGGCCTGTGTTGATTGGTCAATTGCTTGCATTGAACTGTTTTTTTAATTTAATATCTGGTGTTGAACAAATTTTAATGGATGAAGTTTGGTATAAACATGTTTATTTCAACTCATCCAAATTTTATTTTGTTGAGGGTGTTGCTTTTAAGCTGCTTTTGTTTAATTTCACGCCCCGATACAATAATAAAGAAAATCCAGTATTAATGTTAGGCGATTGTAACTTTTTTAAAATAGTTGCAAAACCAGCGAGGTTACCGCTGTTTGATCACGGATTATAAATAGTTTATAAATCAATGAAACATCATAATTTTTAAACCACATGGTGGAATAAAGGCATAATGGTTCATTACCTTTTAAAACAATTGGCAAGTAAATGAAAATATTAAAATTTGGGGGTACTTCTGTAGGTAGTCCTGAGCGCATGACGAAGTTATTGGATATCATTAATCCAAACGAAGAGCAGATTGTAGTTTTATCGGCTGTGTCTGGTACTACAAATAGTTTAGTAGAAATTGCAACACATTTTTTAGCTGGAGATAAGAAGAAGGGGAGCGTTGCGATCGAAAATCTATATCAGAAATATAAGTCGTTCGTGATTGAGTTATTACCTGCTGCAGAATTTCAGGAACAGGGTAATGAAGTAATTGATTATCATTTCAGTTTCTTATCTGGCTTAGCAAATGATATTTTCACTTCAATTGAGGAAAAAGTTGTATTGGCCCAAGGTGAGCTATTATCTACCACTTTATATCATATTTATTTAAAATCTATTGGCGTACCATCGGTATTGTTGCCTGCTTTGGATTTCATGAAAACGGATGAAGATAATGAACCTGACATTCCATTTACCACAAAGCACTTAATGCCGTTGTTGGAGCAGCATAAAGACAATAAATTATTCATTACACAAGGCTACATCTGTCGCAATAGTTTTGGCGAGGTAGATAACCTACGTCGTGGCGGAAGTGATTACACAGCATCTTTATTGGGCGCTGCAATTCTGGCTGAAGAAGTTCAGATCTGGACAGATATAGACGGCATGCACAACAACGATCCGCGCATTGTTAAGGGCACTAAACCAATCGCCCAGTTATCATTTGATGAAGCAGCAGAGCTGGCTTATTTTGGTGCAAAAATTTTACACCCTCAATCTGTTTTCCCTGCCCAAAAGTATAAAATTCCGGTTCGTTTATTAAATACGATGGAACCTTCAGCTGCTGGTACTTTAATTACTCATGATAGCGAAAAAGGCAGGATTAAATCAATAGCTGCCAAAGATGGTATTACGGCAATCCGCATTCAATCAAGCCGTATGTTGCTGGCTTATGGTTTCTTACGCAGGGTTTTCGAGGTTTTTGAACGCTATAAAACTCCAATTGATATGATTACCACATCCGAGGTGGCCGTATCGTTAACCATTGATGAAACAGCCCATTTGCCACAGATTATCGAAGAATTGGAAAGTTTTGGAACCGTTGAGGTAGATACTAACCATAGCATTGTGTGTGTAGTGGGCGATTTCGGTTCAGAGAAACATGGTTTCGCGAGCAGGGTTTTAGAAGGTTTAAAACATATCCCGATCCGCATGATTTCTTATGGTGGAAGTAACTATAATGTTTCGCTTTTAATTTTAAGTGAATATAAGACAGAGGCACTACGAAGCTTACACAATAGATTATTCGAATAAGAGGAAAAAAGCACCTATTAAAACCAGCAATCCGATAAGGCAATGAAAAGCCAGAAAGTTTGCTGGTAATAACCCGTTTTTATATTTTTTGTAAGAATTATACAATCCTGCAGAAAGAATAAGAACGATAAATATGGCTGCTGCTATCTTCATTTTTTGATAAATAAGAGAAACAATATTAGGAGAAGTAGTACGATAAAAAATCGGATTTTTCCATTGTATTGTTTCTGGGTAATTCTTCCATGCTTTAAATCCAGGTAGTTACCCAAATAAATTAGCCCAAAGAATAAAATTAAAATTATAATAAGGAATTTGAACATGTTCGCCGATAAAGATATATCAAAGTTTAACAATATTGAAACGCCTTTTTACTACTACGATACCGATTTGTTGCAAAAAACCTTGCACACCTGTGCAGATGCAGCAGCTCCATATCAATTTCATATCCATTATGCATTAAAGGCAAATTTCAATCCTGTACTGTTAAACCAGGTCAAAGAAATTGGTTTTGGTGCAGATTGTGTGAGTGCTGGCGAGGTAAGAAGAGCTGTTGAAGTAGGTTTCGACAATAAAAAAATCGTTTTTGCCGGTGTTGGTAAATCTGATAAAGAAATTAATGAAGCGCTTGATCTTGATATCTTCTGTTTTAACGTAGAATCTATCCAGGAATTAGAGGTATTAAATGAACTTGCAGTTAAAAAAGGTAAAACTGCTCAGGTAGCCATCCGTATTAACCCAAATGTTGATGCGCATACACACCATAATATTACAACAGGTTTAGATGAAAATAAATTCGGGATCAATTCATGGGATCTACCTGAATGTGCCGATACCTTAAAAGCTTCTCCAAACCTTAAATTTATTGGTATTCATTTTCATATCGGCTCACAGATTACCAATCTGGATGTTTATAAAAACCTGTGTGTTCGTGTAAATGAATTTGCTGCATGGTTTGAAGATAAGGGATTTAAACTTCAGGTATTGAATGTAGGCGGTGGTTTAGGGATCGATTACTACAATCCCGATCATCAAATTCCTGATTTCGGATCTTACTTTAAAATTTTCAATGAATTCTTAACCATTAAACCGGGTCAGGAAGTGCATTTCGAATTGGGTAGGGCCCTGGTTGGTCAATCAGCATCGTTAATTACCCGTGTATTGTATATTAAAAACGGAAAGAAGAAAAACTTTGTGGTTTTAGATGCAGGAATGACCGAATTGATGCGTCCAGCACTATATCAAGCCTATCATAAAATAGAAAATTTATCTCGAATCTCAAATCTCAGATCTCAAACGCCAATCAAATACGATATCGTTGGACCGATTTGCGAGAGTACCGATTGTTTTGGTAAAGAGGTGGAACAACCAGAATCTTTTAGGGGCGATATTTTTGCCATCAGAAGCGCTGGTGCTTACGGAGAGGTAATGGCATCGAAGTATAATTTAAGGGATGCGATAAGATCGGTGTATAGTTACGAGATCTAGTTTTTTCGTCATTGCGAAGTATAAATACAGTCGTCACCCTGAATTTATTTCAGGGTCTTCATACATAAGTTATTTCGCAATGACGATTATTATTTTAAATCTTCTACAGATACAACTGCTGAAGATCAAATGCCAAAATATCCCCGGCATCCAAAGTATGTATAAGAGTTTCCTTTCCCATAATTCCAATCCTGGTCCCTAAATTAAGCGTATCAAAAATATCGTGGGTGGTGATAAAAACACTACGTTCCCCGTGTTTTTTGGATAATCCAATAGCTTCTAGCTTAATGTAAGATTAAAATTTCACGCCTAATGAAAGCCTGATGGTAAAAGGTTCTCCTTCAACAAAGAAATAATTATTGCCAGCATATGGAAAATCAGTTGTAATATCACCAGATGCCATATAGCGTTTGTTGGTTAAATTATCTGCAATTAACCTGAACATATATTTGGGGCTGCTAAAACTTAAACCAGCATCAAATTTGGTGTAGTTGGGTAGGTAGGTATCCCTTTGGCTGATTGCGGAAAGCTTGTTGATGGTGGTTTGCCCTGCACTGATGGAGATTTTATGGTAACCGCTCAAAGGTATGCTATATTGTAACCAGGTATTAAATACTTGCTGAGGTACATCCGGCATCTTTTGCCCTACGATAGATGGATCATCGGCTGTTGGATTAAGATTATTGTCTTTTGTTATTTTGGCATCCACGTAGGTGTAATTCGTGATCACTGAAAGTCGATCGGTAATGTTTCCGATTACGTCTACCTCAAAACCATTGCTTACTACCTCGCCCAATTGAAGATAATAGGCTATTGCCCCCGCAGCAGCCGCATAACTTCTAAAGTCTCTTGCCGCTACATTCCTTTTTACAGTATGGAAGCCATTTACAGTAGTTAACAAACGTCCATTAAACCAGTTCTTTTTTATACCGATTTCAAAATTATTACCCAGTTCGGGTTCAACAGGCTTTGATGCGGTAACAGTTTTTTGTCCCGCCTGGGGTCCATCAACCGTTTCGGTTACTACCTGACCTGTTTTAGGCACAAATGATTGATCGTAAAGCAAATAAACAGATGATGTAGAATCAGGCATAAAACTTAGTGCTACACGGGGAGAAAAAGCATCTTGCTTGTAATAATCTGGTGTACGTGGGCCTTTTGTAGTGGTTAGCATATTGCGGTTGCGGTAATCGGTATAACGCCCGCCAACGGTTAGCAAAAATTTATCAAAAGCTATATTATCATAAAAATAGGCCGCTGAGTAGTGAATGTGATTTTCTTGTCTGATCGACCTTTTAGTTATACCCACGGTATTCGCATCTACATAAAAGATTGGATTATTCCTTTCAAAAGGGAAAGAGTTGATCCCGTAATAGGTTGACAGTGAATCTTTACCTGTGGTATAATCGCTTCCGATTAACAAAGTGTGTTTTAATGCACCTGTTTTAAATTTGCCTGACAGAAATAGGTTGGTGTTATAGGTTTCGCCCAATATATTTGAGTTGCTCGCAATACGGTTGGTTTTGCCCTGAGTGTTTAAGCTAATCGATGTCCTGTTATTTGCCGATACCATGTACCATTGGTTGGCAGGTGCCTTAACAAAGTTAGATTGTGAAGTAAGCTGCCAGTTTTCATTAAATTTATGAACGGCACTGAATCTGAATGTATGTGTTTGCGAAACACTTAAAGGCAAACCGATCCCGGCACTGAAATTTAAGCTGATCGGATCTTGCAGCACATCTTTATCCTGACGCAATTTATTGATTGAAGAACCATTTTTAACCTCTCCACGGATGTAATTGTATTCTGCTATTAAAAATGTACCTGGACTAAAATTATACTGTAAAACTGGGGCAATTACATACTTGGTGGTTTTCATAAAATTGAGATACGAATCCTGGTGCTGAAAAGCCGTATTGAAACGATATGAAAAGCCCTTACTTTTTAAGGCGCTACCAATATCTGCAGTAGCGCGAAAAAAATTATAATTGCCTCCTGTAACCATTATATTTAGCAGTTTTTCTTTAGGCGATTTTGTTACGATATTTAGTGTTCCGCCCGGCTCACCCAATGCACTGATAAATCCTGCCGGCCCTTTAACAAATTCAAGGCTTTCGATGATAGCCTCATCATCAAGCGTTGCGCCTAAAACCAATCGGTTTGGCATCCCATTAATGGTCGTCGAGGCATTAAATCCCCTTACTTTTATAGATGCCGAATTATCGAAAGGCGAACTGTTATATCCAAAATATACACCACTGGCATTTCTGGCCATATCCTTCAACTGCAAACCACCTTGCTGCTGTATCAGGGCAGAGGAAATACTAATAATATTTTGTGGCATCTGTAATAACGGAACCTGCATCCTCAAACCATTAGACAAGGTATCCTTTTTGAGTTTGACTGCTTTCTGACCGTCGATATGGATTTCATTAAGCTGGCGTACTTTGGTAGTAGAATCCTGTACAGATTTGCTCCGCTTTTCCTGCTGGGCATAAACCTGTTGTATAGAAATTAATAAAAATAAGATAAGGTAAAATTTTTTGTTCATTTTTTTGTGCGTGATTGATATATGGTTGTTTGATTTAAATTTTGATGCGGAGTTTTAGAGCAATTAAGATGATCAATAAACTGAAACCGAATAAGTATGAAATATCCCGCAGAATTTGCTGATTTTTATTTGTTATTGGCTTAAGTTTAAATTCAGGTAGTTTTTTTAAGTCACTTATAATTAACTTTTTATCAGATATGATATAGTCGCTCATAAAATCTACCCAGGTTTTTTGAAAAGCATTTACCTGATCCTGATAAGAGAGGTAATCTTTCAGTCCGGTTTCAGCAATTCCATTTAGTATATATTGAGTTTTCATTGCCGGATTAATCCAACTTGCATTATTGACAGCAGCATTTTGTTTTTCAGGATATTGGTTATAATGTTTAACAACTTGTGTCATTCGACGTCCTAAAAGATCATAATACGCTGCAAAACGCTTGTTACTGTTTTCACTCGTGTCTGACGCTACCCTTAAATGTTTGTATTTAGGGTTGTTCAGGTAAAAGGTATCAATGAGGAGTTTGCGTGGCAATGCCCATATCGCTTCACTATTTTCTCTTAATGCAACAGCTGCGTCGGTTTTTAGCGGAATGGGATAATATAAACGTACCATGGCATTACACAACGCGGGCAGAAGCATTAAGAAAAAGCACCACATACCTAAGAGATAAAGGGCATTTTGGGCAGAACTTTGACTCCATCTGATGATGAAAAAAATAACCGCAAACCAAAAGAAAAGATAAGCACTAATGCTCAGCATCCATAATATAGCCGCTAGCGGATCAAAAGAAATCAGTAATGCCGAACAGATAAAACCGATTGTACTGAGCAGCCAGGCCATTACACCAATCAGTATAAACCTAAAAACAAGTTTATAGCTCATTATCCTGCCAAAATAAAGGCCTTGAACGGAAAGTAATCTATCCGTTTGCTGCTCCCTCTCCTTGGATAAGACATTATAACATAATGCGATAGCTAGTAGGGGAAGCAGATAGACAACAACATAAGCCAGATCGAAATTGCCTGATGCAAGCAGCTCGGGATTAGAAATTTCGGCATTTGAGTCTTGCACAAAATTGCGTCTGCGGGTTATCACATCATAATAGGGCGTTAAATCCCGTTGCCCGATGGATAACATACTTAATGAATGAGGTTTATGAATGGCATATAAAGGATTTTTATATTCAATTACTGATGGTATCCCTGCCTGATTAAATAAAGTTTTTCCCTTTGCAGTAGTCGTATCTGCAGAAAAACTGGCCACAGCTTCCTGATACTTTTTTTGATACCCTTGTTTAAGGCTATCAATAGCCAGTAATTGTTTTTGAGTAAAACGATAACCATCATAAATGCTATAAAGCCCTGCTACAAAGAAAAAACCGATTAAAACCAGCATAATTTTTTGTCTGGCCAACAGCCTGAACTCGAATAAGAATATGGTTTTAAACAGCTGCATAATTAAGGGCTAAAGAACGTGAAGTAATAAAATGAAGCAAAAGAATGAGCAGGAGTATCCATCCAATTAAAGAAAGTATCGCAATTTTCTCTAACTGTAATACGGTGGAAAGTTTTGGTAATTGATAGCTGAAATCTTTCATTTGAGCGAAATATTTAGGCCCGACCAAATATTCACCCTTAACATCCTTGCCATGTATGGCCAACTGCATGTTCAGCTTTCTGATGAGATGGTTCCGGTAAATCTGCGCCTGTTTAAAAAATTGTTCATGATGATAAAAATCAGACCCTGCCAGTGCCATCGAAAGGCGTTTGGTTGAGAGAAAGGGATCAAAAATGCCGGATAGACTTAAAAAACGTTGTTGTTGATCAAAACGGTTTTGAACCACCTTGAAATAATGGTTAAAGGCCAGGGTACGGTAATCTTCATTAAACTGAAGGGTCAAGCCATCTATATTGAAAGGCAATGCCTCTGCACGGTCTACCTGATATTTTTTCAATAAACTATTAATATAACGTTCACCGCGGGCGGCGTAAGGATCTTTTCCGTTTAAGCCATTTCTATAACCCTGTTCTACCAAATCGCTAAAAACCGCCCGAGACATTAACGGATAACTACGGCTGGCCGTACCGGTTACTATTTTAGGAAAAATAATGCTCATGAAAATCCAAAAACATAAGCCACTTAACAATGCTTTCCCTGAATGATTGCTAACTGCTGAAATAATTGTACCGAGTAAAGCAATTAGCAGGTAGTATAATAAACAAGTAGCGAAAATCCACAAAAGCCTGCCTAAAAGTAAGCCTGCATCGCCAGAGAAACTAATAGCTAGGGCCATGATTAAAAAAACCGGGAGTATGATCACTATAATCAGCAGGTAATTTGTCCAAACCTTTGCCCACATTATTTTTCGGCTAACTAAACCCTGAGCTAAAAGCATTTTAAGGGTACCGCTTTCTTTCTCGCTCGTAATGCTGGTAGAAGTGATAAATAAAAGAAATAAAGGAACCAAGAACTGTAAAATAAGTGCAAAGCTGAGGTTTCCAAAACGCATGGAAGTGTCATTATGCTCGGCCTCACTATTACTGATCTCATGCTGAATATGTGCTTCTATCCGATAGGTATTCCCGGTATAATCGTTAATACCCGAATCGAAAACATTAAGGAGGTTAATAGGTTTGAAAAGGTATGTCCCAAAATGTGCTGCATCATGCGGATTACGCTGTTGATGCGCCCATTGCTGCCTGAATAGCGCATTAGCTGCTAATCGTTGCTTATGGCTGGCATGGTAATTTAAGAGGGTACAAAACGTAGCGACAATGAATAACGTCCATATGGCAATAGCCGAAATCAGCACTGTTTTATTCCGGTAATTCAACAAAAATTCTTTTTTGATCAGCATCTGCCAGGTGGCAAAACTTTCCTTTCTCATTTAAAATTTTACTATTATTTAATGCATCAAAGTTGCATTATATTTTACATATTTGCAACTGTATTGCATTTACATATTCTTTTTCTCCATGATCAAAGATTTTATCCGTAGAAAGAAGTACCCATTTTATAAGCAGCCCGACGCCATGGATTGTGGTCCGGTTTGTTTAAAAATGGTTGCAGCCTATCACGGTAAAAATCTTTCAATGCAGTATTTAAGAAAGTTATGTGGCATTGGAAAGCAGGGAACAACCTTGCGCGACCTGACTGATGCAGCGGATCATCTGGGCTTTAAAACACTTGCAGCAGAATTACCGTTTTCTAAATTAGAAAATGTTCCGTTACCTTGTATATTACACTGGCAGAAAGAACATTATGTAGTATTGTATGAAGTAAATGATCGGTATGCATATTTGGCCGATCCGGCTTTAAACAGTAAAATCAAACTCAATATTGAGGATTTTTTAACTGCCTGGACAATTAATATAGAAAAGAAAACAGGAAGGGTTTTGTTGCTTCAGCCCAACCAGGCTTTCAAAGATCTGAAAGTGCCCGATGAGCATAAAACTTCTTTATGGTCATTATTACCTTACCTCAAAATGCATCGAAAGGGCTGGCTCCCCATATTAGTCAGCTTGCTTTTGGCCAGTGGTTTTTCATTAATCATTCCGCTACTTACCCAAATGGTAGTTGATAAAGGAATTAACGCAAAAAACACCAATTTACTGTTGCTCATCTGCCTCGGCCAGCTTATGCTTTTTTCTGGCAGGATGTTAATGGATTTTATGCGCGCCAGGATTTTGTTTCGCATTGGGGCCAGAACCAGTATTACGATGCTGAAAGATTTTCTGGCTAAATTGATGAAACTCCCTTTTTCATTTTTTGATAACCGACAGGCCGGCGACAATATGCAGCGGGTAAATGATAACCAGCGCATAGAAGAGTTCCTGACTAATTTTCTGATCAACTTTATCCTGTCGGCCATTACCTTATTGGTGCTTGGTGGTGTGCTCTTCTATTACAACTGGCAAATATTTCTGCTTTTTATTATTGGTGCCGCAATCAGCATCTTATGGTCCAATTCTTTTCAACAGAAACGAAAAATTATTGATCAGAAAAAATTTAAAGTACTATCTGCCAATCAACAGTTGCTTTTAGAAATTTTTTATGCCATGCAGGAAATCAAACTCACCGGGAGCGAAGAAAATAAAAAGCAATTATGGGAAAGTCTCCAGGATCAGTCGTTTGACTTAAAACTGGAAGCACTTCAACTCGATCAACGCATGCAAGGGGTGGGTTCTTTTATTAATGAAGTAAAAAACGTCTTGATTACGTATGCTGCAGCCATGCTGGTGATCAATGATCAGATTACACTTGGCGGCATGCTGGCAGTTACTTACGTCTGTGGTCAGCTGAATGCTCCCGTAAATCAACTGGTAGAATTTGCAAGGGTATCACAAAACACCAAGTTTAGTTTAATGCGGATGGACGAAGTGCAACAGGAGGAGGATGAGGATCTGGAGGGGAAAGAACCCATAAAAAATGTTGGACCTGTTGATATTTCATTAAATAAAGTGTCTTTTAGATATGGAAGCAGGCATGCGCAATATGTTTTAAAGGATATCAATCTATTTATTCAGGCCGGAAAAGTTACTGCTATTGTAGGCACGAGTGGTAGCGGTAAAACGACCCTTATTAAGTTGTTATTAAAGTTTTACTCCCTTACTGACGGCGAAATTGCTATAGGTGGGCAAAAGCTTACACAGGTTAATGCAAAATCGTGGCGGAAACATTGTGGTGTAGTCATGCAGGATGGCTATGTCTTTATGGACACTATCGCAAATAACATTTTTGCAGGCACAACACTAAAAGATTTCGAACGTCTTTATGAAGCTGCAAAAATGGCCAATATGCATGATTTTTTCTCCTCCATGCCTTTTGGCTACGATACGGTGGTAGGAAGAGATGGTTATGGTCTTAGTGAAGGACAGAAACAACGTCTTTTAATCGCCAGGATGATTTATCGTAATCCAGATTATGTTTTTCTGGATGAAGCCACCAACGCACTTGATGCACAGAATGAAAGATCTATAGTGAACAACCTTAATACTTTTTTTAAAGGCAAAACGGTGCTGATTGTAGCCCACAGGCTAAGTACGGTTAAACATGCCGATCAGATCATCGTGTTGCACCAGGGCGAAATAAAAGAATGCGGTACACATGAAACGCTATTGCTAAATAAAGGAAGTTATTATAACCTAATCAAAAACCAACTCGAACTCGGTAAATAAAAACAGATATGAGCTTACAGATTTTTCCTTACTCTTTGGTACGTTATGCCGGATTACATCATCAACTCTTTAATCAGCTTAAATTGAAGGATGCAGAACATCTTCTATCATCCTATACTAAGCAAATAAATGAAAAGGAACAGTTAAAAAACAACCTTTGCAATGTTTTATATACTGTAATAAATCTTCAGTTAAATGATATGGCAAGGCAGCAGTTAATCAATCTTAAACGGCAGATATTTAATGATAAAAACATTAATCAAAGTGCTATCTATCTATTACCAGAACAACTGCAAAACGATATACAGGTTTATTTAAATCAGATAGAAGAGCTTAATCATTTTAAAAATGAGTACGCCTTAAAATTTGAGAAGCAACAACGTATTCAAAAAAAACAGATACAGGAAATAGCACAACTACCTGAGCTGCAGAATGGCCTATTATTATCCAGTCCGTTGATTTATGAGCAATTGGACAGCTTTATTAAAAAAGATGTTGAGCGCTTTAAACAAAAAGAACAACGAATGGTATTTAGCCTGATGCGATACCTCAGCAGGATGGCTTTTAAAACTTCACCTTTCAGTAGTTTTACCTATACCGGTTTAGCCAAATTAAATGAAGTGGTTAAACCGAATACACCCCATGAAGTTTGTTGCCGTTTGAAATTAAATAACGCCATATTCGAATATCTCAAGTCAATATTGAAAAGACATCCCTTATTAAACGAACACTTATTTATTAAACTGAATATAACGGCAGCAATTAAAGAGGATAAAATCTGTTTCTTAAGCAATTTCAATAATATAGAGTCGTTTCAGCAGATTAATACAAAAGGCCTGCAATTAATGGTTTATCAGCACTTAAATAAGCATCAGGAGCCTGTTTCATTTAAACAATTAATCTTAAAGCTTCATCAGGATCTTGAAGGCCCGGATTATGAAAGTATTAAAATATACCTGATTAAGCTGATTGAATCAGGAATGCTTGAATTAAACCTGTCATTTTCGGGTATGGATGAAGAATGGGGCCATAAATTATTAATTTTTCTGGGGTCATTAAAAAAAGTAGAGCCATCAGTACTACCAATTACTATGCTTTTTGAAAACTTACAGACATACAGAGATGAATACCCATCAGCCGTTTCTTTTGCCCGTTATAAGATTCTACAGGAAGCAGAAAAACAATTAAATGAAGTTTTTTCAGAATTACAGCAGGAGGCAGGACTTCCTTTGTACAATAGCCCATCAGATAAAAAAATAGCTGAGGAAAGCCTGGAAACAGAAAAATTTTCGAGCCATAAATTTATGCCCTATTATTTTTCTGCCCGACATATTTTTTATGAAGATTGCTTTACAACAGAAAAAACAGAACTTCCCGAACAAGAGGTAAAGGCTTTTATCAATAAAACAAATCAATTGATCAACCACCTGCTTCCGCTTGATGTTTTGCGGAAAGAGCGGAATAAAATGCGTGATTTCTTTTTACAATACTACCAGGCTGATAAAGCGATCGACCTGATCACTTTTTACAAAGATTACTATTTCTACGTAAAAAAACCGGAAAAGGAACTAGAATTGCTTAATGACACCGATTTTTTAGCTTTAAAGAATTGGAAAGATGCCGTTTCAGGAAAATTGTCAGAAATTGAAGATAAAGATGAAAATCTTATCAATTTAGACAGTAATTTCTTTACAGACCTCCCTGGGGCCTCAGATCTATCTAAAAATTCGACGGCTGGGATGTTTGTACAGTTTGGCGAAGCTGAAAATGATTTTGCCGGCGTTGTAAATGCCTTATTACCAGGAATGGGCAAAGTGAGTGGCCGTTTTTTATCACTCTTTGATCGAAAAATTACCGATAGTTTTATTCAGCATAACGAAAAGCTTCATACGGGAACGATTAAAGTAGAACTGAATGATGCTTCAACGTTTAATGCGAATATCCATCCGCCATTATTGGCTCAGGAACTTGAACTCCCCGGCGGAAATAACATTTACCCATCAGGCAAACAATTGAAAATATGCGATCTAAAAGTAAAATATGATGAGGAAAAAGGCATATTAAAGCTTTATAAAGACGATACTGAATTGTATAGTTATGATTTGAGTTTAGAATCTTTTTATAACAGATCTAATCTTTATCAACTGCTCTCACATTTCAATCCTGATGCCCGCGTATCTCTACAGCCCTTTATTCAATTAATAGATCAGTTTTACCAAGATCAACATCCCGTTCCTTTACCAGATTTATTTGCACTGCCCAGGATCGTTTATGCAAAAAATGTAATTTTAAGACGTAAAACATGGCGTATAAAAACAACCATTGTTCCTCAACAGGATCAGTTTGAAACAGATTTCGAGTATTTCATCAAGTTAAATGATTGGCTCAATAAAAACAACTTACCGCATGAAGTATTTCTCTTTTTAAGAAAACGTGCTTACCAGCATAAATCTGATGATAAAAGGGAAGGCCTGCACGATGATTATAAACCACAATACCTTTCATTCCATAGCCCCTTGTTCTTAGCCCTGTTTAAGAAATTATTGTTGAGGGCCGGTAATTACATTACGCTTGAAGAGGTATTTCCGAAACCAGCCCAAAATAAGGTAAGCGAATACCTCATCCAATGGTATAATAACTGATCAGTTTATGGAAAGTGGACAAGACAAATGGTTATCTCTGTATTTATTCCATCATGGAGATGCCGATCAACTCTTAAAACAGCTTATTTATCCATTTATTAAGCAATGGCGCACACCCTGGTTTTTTATACGTTATTGGGAAGGCGGTGATCATATCCGTTTGAGGTTAAAAGCCGTAAAAAAACATCATCAATTGATCGCTAAGTCGCTTAGTGCAGAAACATCAGTAATCAAATTGATTCAGATGGCCGAGTATGAACCAGAAATAGACAGGTATGGGAATTTAAAGAGTATACTTTGGGCAGAAAGGTATTTTGAATGTTCGTCTGCCTATATCTTAAATTGGATTGCAAATAAGCAAGCCAATCAATCACCTATGGCACAGGCGATAAAGCTGCACCTCACCCTATTATTTTCTACTGGATGGGATAAACAGGCATTAATTAGCCTGTGCAATTCCTTTTTAGAAGGTTGGTTACCTAAACTCTTCAACCAAACAAAACAGAAGGAACAACAAAGGTTATTTTGGCTTAATCAGTTCGAAACTGTTTTTTTAACATCGAAAATCAAAGTACTTAAAGCTGCAGAACACTTTTGGCAAGCGCTAGATGCAAGAAATGTAGATGGTGAATTAAACACTTATTTATCTGAAACTATTACCATAATTAAACTATATAAATCTGCTGGTTTTGAAGAAGATAAATTATTTCAGATCATTTCAAGCTTCATACATATGAATAATAATCGATTAGGTATTTCTAATGATGAAGAAGCCTACATCATGTACTGTATTATGGCTTGCCTTCAGTTTATCCATAAAAAACCCATTCAATAGATTTAATCATGTTCACAGTAAAAGAGACCGAAAAATTTAAAGATCAACTTTACGAAATTTACGATGAACTGTGTCTTAATTTGATAGAAACTGATCAGGAAATCTGGTGGCCAACCCCGTTTTACTTCAATCTTGACGAATATGAATTTAGGGAAAGTTATGACCTCTTTAACGGCAATTGTGGCATCGTTCTCTTTTTTTTGAAATTATATCAGTTTGATGGAAATGCAGATCATCTGAGAATTGTAAGTAAAGCTATGTACCGCATCTTAAATGCAGATGAAGTGCTTTATCCAAAATTCTTTGCATTGTACACTGGCATGGGCGGGGTGATTTACACTTGCCTTATAATTTTTGAAGTTACCCATGATGAATTTTATAAAGCTAAAGCTTTGGCACTAACGCTCCATCATGAAAAACAATTGACTGGATTGTTAAAGGCCGATCTTTTAAGTGGTTATACGGGTAATTTGCTATTGTTCACCTTACTTTATCATCACACCAATCACCCTAAAGTGTTAAGCATGGTGAGCTTGTTGATTGATCGGTTAATTGCTGAAGCACGGATTTCGGAACAAGGCCTGAAGTGGGACTATTCAGGATCAAAAAAAGCCTACGACAGTATGACCGGTTTTTCTCATGGTGCATCAGGCATTGCCTGGGTATTGATGCAGGTTGGTCAATATTTTAGTGCTTCGGGATTAATTTATCTTGCCAAAGAAGCTTTGAGGTACGAAATGAAGTATTTCTACAATCCTGCTAAAAATTGGCTGGATTTACGTCTTGGTCCACACCGGTTAAATAAACCTGACGTGCATCAATGGAAATTGGAAACATTTTTACCGGAAATGACTGATGTAAATGCCTGGGCGCACGGTGCTGCCGGGGTAGGACTGAGCAGAAAATTGGCCATGCAGGTCATTAAAGAAAAAAGCTATATGGCCGATTGCCAAAATGCTTTAGAACGCTGTCTGGATGATTTAAAAAAGCTAGATCGAACTGATTTTACCTTAGTTAGCGGTTATTGTGGAATGATCCCATTTTTATTAAACTATAGCTTAGCAGCTCAAATTGCCTTAATATTAAACCAGGCCAGCGCACTCCATCAAGAAACGAATAGCTACAATACTTACGTTTCATCTGGCGTTAAAGATTATGGCCTGTTATCAGGGAAAGCAGGAATAGGTTACATCTTAGTAACTATTTTAATCGGACAAAATTCGGATAGTATTTTAAGTCCGGCATTGCCAGAAAACAATAACAAATCAATATTGGACGATCAATATGATGAAATTCAAATTAAAAGGTCGGTTTTTTCAAAATATTATCCCAGAACATTAGAAAAATTAAAGTATTTCTCTGCTTTTGAGGCTGAAGATGTTGATGATTTTAAGGAAAAACTACAATCAGCAATTTCGAAAATGCCAAACGATGAAATTGACGCTCTGTTCAATCTGGAAAGTACATTGGTTGATTTATGGAAAAAACACAAAGGTTATTTTAGTTTCGAGCAGAAACATAAATATTGGCTTAAAAGAGCTGAAGAAAGCCTTAAACTGACAGATCAAGAGTTGATCGATAGATTTTTCAGGCTAAGTGATCGGTTAAAACTTTATCGCCCGCTCAAAGGGATAAAAAATGAGCTGCTTTTATTCATTAGTGATGAAAATGGAATAAAAGAAATTAATGTTGGTTTATTTACCGCATTGATTTTAAATGCAATGGAGAAAGAGAAAATAAAAGGAGAGGAGCTTGTAAAATCACTTCACACTACGCTATTTGGAGATGAGCCAAATGAAAAGTCTTTGGTGGAATTAGTGGATAAAGTGGTTCAGCAGATTCGGTTATTGATTGAGGCAGGCTTTATCGAAGTAGTGAGATAACAAATGATTATAAGGTGGTAATTGATTAAACGCTAAATTTAACGTAAATGATAGCTTGTCGAAGTATGTAAATCGGGCAATACGTTGCTGATTTATATCTAATAACTAGATAATTGTGTCCTAACCGCTAAACTTAAATCGCTTAATCATCATAGACGCTGAACGCTTATCACTACACTAACCACCACTTAACAAAACAAGGCGCCCTTAAGCGCCTTGAGATGAAAAATACCGTTTATTAATTAACAGATAACGGTGGTACATCTAACAGGTGGCGTATGGTGGTCATCTGTTTGCTCAGTGTGTGTTGGCTCTGATACACTGCCCAAACCGCCAGATAAACGCATAGCCACTTCGCTATCAATACTGGTTACAAAACTTTCCAACTGAAGGTCTTCTAAGCTCAAAGTGATTTTTTCTGATTGATTTTTCATAAAATAATTGATTAATGTTGATGCCTACTGGTGGTTACGGGGTTTCGGCTTATCCCCGGTTGCAACAGTACTAAGTTAGTTAATTGCAACATAGTTGCAAAATAAAGAGTGCTATTTTCGCAACTATGTTGCAAAAATATTTACAAAAGCAAATAACTAACTATAAATCAAATATTTAAAATATTAAAACAATAGATTTTTACTTAAATTGATAGAGATGGAAGACTAGAAAGATTTGAATATTATTTTCTGTTTCTGGAAGTAACAAACACAATTACCCCCGCTACCAAAATAATACCTCCAGCATAAGGTGGCCAGTTCACAGATTTTTCTTTATCTGCTGATATTTGAATGGGTCCTGCATCAACAATTTTTTCTCTTTTAGTATAAGAGAATCCAGTCCAAATGAGCATAGCGATGCCCACAACCATTAATATAATTCCTAATGTTCTGTTCATAATATCTGTTTTTTATTAATACCAGAACAGCAATCGCATTGATATGTTTTTATTGAAATGAATAGCCAACGCTAATTTTTTGCGCATAATTAACATGATCAGCCATTTCGAGGGAAAGAGAAAAACGTTTAATGTACAAAAAGTAGTTAAAAACCCAACCCAAAGAATTTTTACCTCTTATGACGTCATTTGCTTTAATACCAGACCTAAAGCTATTTGCAAAGTTAGGGGTGCCACCAATAAAAAATCTAAAAGCATGTCGGAAATCATGGTTATCCCTTACCCTCCAGATTACCTCTGTAGATAGTCCTGTGGTCCATAGCACTCTTCTGTCTGTAACGGCTACATCATCCGGAATGTGGTTGTTATAAACCTCCTGCCTGAATTTGGTATATGCTCCGCCTTCAAAGCTAAGTGCATTTTCGAAATTGATGTATCTAAAATCTGTATTTCTGTTAACTGAGGTGTGGTGAAGACCAGCAGAAAATCTTAAGCCAACACCATTTATCGATTTTTTAAAGGATGGAAGATAATTTTTTAAGTTCTCTTCACTAATATCCTTATCTCCACCCGATGCCTTTCCTACATAACCAAAAATTCCATATGAAATATTTGCTTTCTTAAAAGTATGCGACTGACTTATATTTGCCATTCCCAATTCGAAACCAGTACCAGCACTAGGTGAAGCAGCAGCAGCAAAGCTTGCTGATGCATTTGTTAACATTTTAACACTATCTGCAACCATTGCCTTTGGTATATAACCCATATTGTTTCCCAAAATAGCTGGAGTAAGGAAGGATGTGCAAGAAGTAAATGTGGTTAGAAAAAGCAAAGAGAGAAGAGCGATAATTTGATTTTTCATTTTACGCTTTGTTTATTCTTCAAAGAAATCTACTAATCCGCCTAAATAATATTCCTGAATTCCTTCTGTAAAATCTTTATAGTCTTCATCAGGTATATTGGTTTGCCGAAATTCAAGCGATGTTCCTTTCCTATCTTCGTGAAGTTTGATCGTCACAATAGAAGGTTCATTTTCTTCTCCAAAATACCATTGCTGCACAATCTGCTTTCCATAAGTAAATTCGATGTTTTTACCCGTAATATCGCCGTCCCATAAAGAGAATTCCGAACCGGGTTCTTCTTCAAACTCCACTTCGGCACCGGTCCATAGTTTCATGCTGATGGCTTTGGTAAGGGCTAAATAAACTTCTTCAGTCGGGGCAGGTATGTAGGTGTATTTTTTAAAGTCTTTCATTTTCTACTTTTTCTATTGTTTCTTGATTTTTAATAATATTTTCTTCTTGTTCCAGATTGTTAATTCTGAATTTTTCATTTAAATCCTGAATTACTGCCTTTCTCCAGTCAGAATCGGGATAAGAAAATACAAAGGTTTGTTTCACACGTTCCGATTTTAAGAAATAGGTGATCCAAATAGCAGCAAAAATACCAATTCTTAATACAGGATAAAATTCTGAAGCTCCCAAAATTTCGTTATTTACCAGCTTATTAATGTAGATACTTGCTATAGTATCCAGTAAAGTAATTAAGAATGAAAAAATAAGGAATGCAATGTAATATTTTGGAAAAAAATCCCGTCGCTTATAAAACGATACTAATATGAAAATGCTAAAAACTAATAACATCACATTAAATACAACTGTAAGTATTACTGACAAATTAAGTAAAAGCGAATGTCCATTTAGTTGGATCCCTTCCCATATCTTATCAGTATAAATATTTTGCTTTAATGCCGCAACCAGTATAATCAGTGGGTTTAGTGTAATGCCGATGCCTGGTATAGCTAACCAGCCGCCCAATCTCCATGCATTTTTAATAGAATCCAGATTAAATTCAGTTTTTCTGGTGTAAAGATAAATAGCTATAAATATGGAGAGTAAAAGTGTCACAAATCCGATTCCAAGTAATTTGAGATTTAGTCCGTTATTTTCAACAGGGGCTGCGCCACCCCAATAAATACCATAAGATAATGTATTGAGAATTTCTTTACTATCCTTTATATAATCATTTATGCTATTGGTTTGTAAAACAGGAGTGAAATTTTGGTAATAATACGTTAGTGTTAAAGTATTGAATTTTGCGTTTGCACTGTATAAAAACCTGTAGTTCTCATTGTCGATATTTATATTTTCATTCTCGAAATTCCAGATTTCAGGCAAGATAATCCTTACTTCCTGTTCAATGGTACATGGAAATTTTAAAGAGAGCGGAGCATTTCTAAATTTCTTGATCGATATAATCTGGTCATTAATCAGATCGCCGTAAAAGTAAGCCAAACGTTTTGATTGGTCAGTTTCACTACGTGTCCATAAACTATCTATTTCATACGTTTCAGTTACAGATATTATATTTTCAGCTTCATTATCTTTGATCTCAATCGGATCTTTTATGGTTAAGCCAGGATAAAGATTTGAATAATACTTTACATAAGATTTTTCAATATTATCTGCTCCCTCATTGTTTAAGTTCTCTCTAAAATTATCAGCATAATTGTTCGAATACTCACTGGTAATACGAAGCGTAGTTTTGGTTGTACCAGCGGTGTCGCCAACATTAAAAACTACTAATGATTTTAGCTTACCAAGGTTCTGTTGAGCAGTTTCAGTTAGTTCTTTATTGCCATCCTTTATCACCAAAACTTTTGCGCTGTACGGAAAGTAATTATTAAAAATAGGTCCACGCTGATTAGCAACAGTTGGATCGATGTAAATTTTTCTATCCTCAAATTCTACAACTACTACCTCATGATTAAATACGCTGGGGCTAGGTAATAATGATGCTGTTTCTTTCTTAAGATAAGTATTAAGAAATACGGAATATGCGTTAATATCATTGGCTTTTAATAAATTACACAATAAAGTTGATTTATCTTTGCAGTCTCCATATCGCTGTTTTAATATCTTTTCCGGACTATTTGGGCGGTGCGAATATTCACCGATCTCAATGCCCATATACCTTATTTCATCCTGCACAAATCTCGTTGCCAGCTCAAAATACTTTTCTTTATTTCCTTTAGCTTTAAGTTTTAATTCTGCTACTTTTTCATTTATAATTGGAGAATTTTTAGCGTTAAACTGCTGTAAACTCAGTCCCCAGTCTACAACTTCTTGCCAACTATTATATTCTGATATTTGAACCCTTGCAAACGGATCAAAATCAGAAGGCTCAAAATCGTTGGAAGGATAGGTTTTTGACATTGAATTTTGCCACTCAAAAACATTTAAGCCTTTTACCACAGATCTTTTTAAAGGAGGTACACTATTAAAATTCTTAGTCCGGATATTTCTGCCTGGTTTGAATATGATATTGTTATAAACGTTAACAATCTGACTGTTTCCCTCGAAATAAATGGTGTTTGAGTACTTAGGAAACACGGGATTACTTCCTTGGATCGTGTACGCATATTCAATCCGATCACCCTTTCTAATGTCATCCAATATTAAGTAAGCTGTATATAAGCCACTGTATATAAACCTTGATAATTCTTTTTCATTTTGCAGGATTTTGAAATTCTGTAAAATGAGTTTATCTATTGGTTTATTGTCGCGCCAGATCGTCAATTTATGAAATACGAGCTTTTCGTAACTTGGATCATAAGAAACAGATATCTCAGAACCATTTTGAACACCGGTACCATTACTGATTTCTCTTATGATATGCGAATACTGTTCTTTTGTTTCTAAATTATTCTGCTTTTCAAAAAGAAAAAGATAATATCCATCCTGAATATTTTTATAAGCTGGTTTACTATTGATAACCTTTACTGTTTGTAGCCAATCAGGCAATTTCGTATTTATAGCAACCTTTCCTTTTTGTGCAAAAGCCAAATTGGTCATTACTAAAATAATACAAATTAAGAGCGTATTTTTTTTTATCATATTTATTTAAAAGCGTTTAATCCGGTTATATCCATCCCCGTAATCAATAAATGTATATCATGTGTGCCTTCATAGGTAACCACCGATTCTAAGTTCATCATATGGCGCATGATGGAGTATTCGCCTGTAATTCCCATTCCACCAAGCATCTGGCGGGCATTACGCGCAATATCCAGGGCAATTTCTACGCTGTTCCTTTTCGCCATTGATATTTGTTCTGCTGATGCCCTGTTTTCGCTTTTCAGTACACCCAAACGCCAAACCAACAGTTGACCTTTGGTAATTTCAGTCACCATTTCAGCCAGTTTCTTTTGTTGCAACTGGAAACCACCGATGGGTTTCCCAAATTGAACACGCTCTTTTGAATAGCGCAAAGCGGTGTCGTAACAGTCCATTGCTGCACCCAAAGCGCCCCAGGCAATGCCATAACGTGCTTGATTTAAGCAACCTAAGGGACCTTTTAATCCACTGATTTCAGGAAAAACATTTTCTTTAGGAACCTTAACATGATCAAAAACCAGTTCACCGGTTGCCGATGCACGCAAGCTCCATTTGTTATGAGTTTCGGGAGTAGAAAATCCTTCCATTCCACGTTCTACCACCATGCCCCTGATTTTGCCTGATTCATCTTTTGCCCAAACCACAGCAATATCAGCAAAGGGGGCATTGCTGATCCACATTTTTGCTCCGTTTAAAATATAATGGCTACCAGCGTCTTTAATGTTGGTTACCATACCACCTGGATTGGAGCCATGGTCTGGTTCTGTTAAACCAAAACAGCCCATCATTTCGCCACTGGCCAATTTAGGAAGATATTTTTTGCGCTGTTCTTCAGTTCCGTAAGCATAAATGGGGTACATTACCAATGAGCCCTGAACAGATGCGGTAGAGCGAATGCCTGAATCACCACGTTCTATTTCCTGCATCAAAATTCCATAAGCCGTATAATCTAGCCCGGCACCACCATACTCAACCGGAATGGTAGGGCCAAAAGCACCAATATCAGCCAGCCCTTTTATCAAATGTTTTGGAAATTCTGCTTTTTGTGCATAATCTTCAATAATTGGGCTCACTTCTTTTTTTACCCAATCTCTGGCCGTAGCACGGATTAGTTTGTGTTCATCGGTTAACAATTCATCCAACAAATAATAGTCTGGCGCCTCATACAGGTCTTTTTTTACTGATTTGCTCATGTAATTTCGTGTTATTCTGGTTAAGGAACAGCGTTCATTTCAAAGGTAACAATTTACGACAATGGGCATTATATTCATGAATAAAAATTTAATTTAGCAGCTTAAAGAAATTAAATGAGCCGTTTTAAACAAACCGTAGCTTTAAAAGATGTAAAATGCTTTGCTTTGCATGGTTATTACCCCGAAGAGCAACTAACTGGAAATCATTTTATTATAGACCTAACAACCGAATTTACGCCGGCAGGTTTTGATGATGAGCTGGCGCAAACGGTTAATTATGAAGATCTTAATAGCATTATCAGAACGGAAATGAAAAATACCCAAAAGCTGTTGGAAACCGTTTTGAATAATATCATTTTAAAAGTGATGGAAAAGTATCCGTTTGTAGAAAAGATTGATGTAAGTATGAAAAAGCTTAATCCGCCGATGCCCGGACAAATAGGCCATTCATTTGTTAAACTTAGTTATTCAGCAGTCAATTAAAATGAATTTTACCCGTATAAATACCGAAATTTTAGCAGAAATTAATTCAGCAATTGGTGCAGATAAAGTTTTTATCGATACAGAAAGTCTGGATAATTACAGTCATGATGAGACCGAAGATTTGCGCTATCAGCCCGAAGTTGTGGTAAAACCCACTACGCCAGAAGAAGTTTCAGCCTTATTAAAGATCTGCAATGCTCATCATGTTCCGGTTACGCCCCGGGGAGGCGGAACAGGTTTAAGTGGGGCTGCCTTGCCAATTTATGGTGGTGTTTCCCTATCAATGGAAAAATTTAAATCCATCATTGATATTGATACCGAAAATTTACAGGCAACTGTTGAGCCAGGGGTAATTACGGAGGAATTCATTAATGCAGTAGCAGAAAAAGGTCTTCTATATCCGGTTGATCCCAGCAGTAAAGGATCTTGTTTTATTGGTGGTAACGTGGCACACGGTTCTGGTGGCCCAAGAGTAGTAAAATATGGTACCATCCGGGAGTACATTTTAAACCTGGAAGTTGTTTTACCTAACGGTGATATCATCTGGACGGGTGCAAATACACTTAAATATGCTTCAGGATATAATCTAACCCAATTGATGATCGGTTCGGAAGGTACATTAGGCGTTGTGACTAAAATCGTAACCAAGCTTTTGCCAAAACCTGGTCAATCGGTCTTAATGATGGGTTCTTTCAGTACAAACGAAGATGCTTGTGCGGCAGTTTCAGCCATTTTCAGGGCAGGGGTTACCCCATCAGCCTTGGAGTTTATGGAACGGAAAGGAGTGGAGTGGGTTATCAAATTCGACGATATCAAATTTGATTTAAAAGATGAAGTGGCGGCATTGTTAATGATTGAGTTTGATGGCGATGACCTGGATGATATTTTTAAAAATTGCGAGAAAACAAATGTCGTTTTAGAAGAACACAACTGCACGGAAGTCTTATTTGCAGATACTGCTGCACAAAAAGAGGAATTGTGGCGGATGCGCAGAACAATGGCCGAATCGGTCAAATCCAACTCGGTTTATAAGGAAGAAGACACAGTTGTTCCCCGGGCGGCGTTACCAAAGCTCGTTAATGGTATTAAAGAGATTGGTACCAGATATGGCTTTGAGAGTGTTTGTTACGGACATGCAGGGGATGGAAACCTGCACGTAAATATTATTAAAGCAGGCATGAGTGATGAAGACTGGAACAACAAACTCAAATTTGGTATCACTGAAATATTTGAACTCACCACCGCTTTAGGCGGGACATTATCTGGCGAACATGGAATTGGCCTGGTTCAAAAGGAATTTATGCCGATTAAATACTCAGAAATCCACCTTAATTTAATGAGGGGGATTAAAAATGTTTTCGATCCAAATGGGATATTAAACCCTGGGAAGATTATGCCTGATTAATTTTATTCGTCACCCTGAACTTGTTTCAGGGTCTTAATAGTAACCAGTATATTAAGATGCTGAAACAAGTTCAGCATGACGGGTTCTACTCAATTATTTTAACTGTTCAAACCCCAACATTTTCTGTTTTTCTTCTTCAGGAATTGCAGTGGGTTTACCCGTGGCATAGTCTATCGCTATACACACTGTTTTTCCTTTGCTACAAATGACCTCTTCGCTTCCCTTATGTTTAACGATTTGATATTCTAAATCAAAGCTCGTATTACCGATTCGTGATGTTTTGACGTGGATGGCAATTTTATCATTCATCACAATCGGTAAAATATAATCGAGTTCTGCGTGTGCAATCACAATCCCGGTTTTTTTCCAATCCCATTTAATAATTTCCTCCCAATATTTAGTTCTGGCAATTTCGAGGTAAGTAAAGTAAATCGAATTGTTTACGTGTCCCATCATATCAAAATCAATAAAACGCAGATGGATATTGGTTTTATAGTTGAATTTGTCTGAAAAAGACCTTATTTCTGTCAATTTGTCTTTCGATTTAGATTTATTTTGCCAAAATGTCTTAAAAATCATAAATATTTGAATTGGTATATAAGTTGAATACGATGAATTATCAATTTAAAAATTAGAAAAATTAAAAAATAAGCGATATGACACTTGTAAATTTTAACAACAGAACCCGCAACACAGCTCCTTACTTTAACAATGTTTTTGATTCATTGTTTAGCGATGCCGTAAGTAAAAACAAAATGGTTGATAAATCACCAAATGTGAACATTTATGAAAATGAAGCTGCATATGTAATTGAGTTGGCTGCTCCGGGCTTGAAAAAAGAAGACTTTCAGATTAATTTAAAAAAAGATACCCTTTCTGTTTGGGCAGAGGTAAAAAAAGACGAAACCCAGGTAGCTAAAGATTTTACCCGTAAAGAATTTGATTACAGCTCATTCGCTCGATCATTTAATTTACCAGATACTGCCGATGGCGATAATATTACGGCTGAATATAAAGACGGTATTTTATCGATCAACATCAGCAAAAAAGACGATGCTAAATTACAGCACAGAGAAATTGTAGTTTCGTAATAAAACATTTCTCAATAGAAGTTTTTCATAATAGTTTAAGTTTAGGTTTTATAAGGTTAATGCCGGATAGCATTAACCTTATTTTTTTAGACGGGTCGTCATTTCGACCGAAATGAAGAAATCTGTTTAATTGAATAATGGGATTAGATTTCGCTATTCTGCTGCACTTCACTCGAAATGACGCTACCTAAAGGCCGTAGCGCTATCTAAGTATTTAGACTGATTTTAAGTTACATACTTAAAATGAGCTTAACCTCAATTTTTTGTATTTTCGCGGCATGGAAAGAGAAATTCTGGATACTAAACGCAAAGCACTTAAAATAAATCTTGACCCAAGAATTTATGGCACTTTCGCTGAAATTGGAGCGGGACAAGAGGTTTCACGAAACTTTTTTAATGCTGGCGCAGCATCTGGAACAGTAGCTAAAACCATGTCGGCTTATGATATGACTTTTAGCGATGCCATTTATGGAGCAGAAACAAATGGTCGTTATGTGAGTCAGAACCGCCTCTTACAAATGCTTGACCACGAATTTGGCTTACTCAACGAGCGTTTATCAGGCGAAAAATACGAAAGCCGTACCTTTTTTGCCTTTGCTGATACCGTAACTACATTAAACTACAAACGCACCAACGAACCGCATGGTTGGGTTGGCATTCGGTTTCAAAACGAACCAGGAGGTTTCCCGAACGAAATATTCTTTCATGTCCGTTTGTTGGATACTGATGTAAATATGCAACAGCGTGTGCTTGGTATTATTGGTGTAAACTTGCTTTATGCAGCTTTCTATTATTATCACGACCCTAAAATGATGGTCGAATCCCTGGCTGACAATTTAACCATCGGGTCCGTAGAAATCGATTTAATTTCAGTTAAAGGTCCGGCATTTCCAGGCGTAGACAATATCTTACTTAATCTGTATATGATTATGAAAGATTTCTCTGCAGCTGCAATTTTCGATGCTGATGCACATCCTCGCCAGGCTAAAGATCTTTTGTATAAAAAAGACATCATGATTTTAAGGACCAAATATGGCCAAAAATCATTACCTAACTTTAACCTTTTTAACAAAGCTACCGATCAGTTTAAACGTACCAATAAAGTAGAAGAGGGAAACCTAGCGGTAATGATAGAGGTTTTGTTAACCAACGTTTTAACGGATGGAGAAGAAACCCCTGATGATATTGACTTGGAAACAGTGGCTAAAAGAGCACAGGAAATGTGTGATACCGGAAACATTGTGATTGTTTCTAATTTTACCCGTCACAACCGTCTTGCCAAATACCTGGCCAGGTGCAAGCCAAAAAGTGTTGGCTTAGCAACAAACATCAACAATTTAAAGTTCGTATTCAACGCTAAAAACTTTACTGGGGAAAACTATTCTGGCCAGCTATTGAGTTACGTAAACGATATGTTTAACACTAATGTTAGGTTATTTGCTTACCCTTTTCTTGATAAAAAGACCAATCAGGTCATTACAACAGAGAATATGCCGATTACACCGGAAGCGAAACCATTGTTTGATTTCTTGCTAATTAATGGTTATATTACTGATATTAAAGACTATAATGAGGACGAGGTGAAAACAGTTTAAGATGATATTGTCCAAGTAATCACAATTCTATATATATTCTAAATATTGTTGACACCGTTTAGGGAAAGGTTATTCGCCAGCTAATTGTTTTTACCTGTCTCCGTAATGACCTAAAGCGGAGATAATAGTCACAGTTACAACCTCATCCTCTATTTTATAAATTAAACGATCTTTTTGATTGATTCGCCGTGACCAAAGACCCGATAGTTCAAACTTTAACCTTTCAGGATTTCCTACGCCAATTTCAGGATGAATGTGAAGTTCTGCAATAATTTTTTCAACCTTTTTTTATTGACGATTTATCTCCTGACTTTTGGATAGTGAACAAATGTTTTTGGGCCGTATACGATATGATTACTTTATATTCTCCCATACTGATTTGTTGGGGTCAAGTGTTATATAATTTCCTTTCTTTACCTCTGCTAAACTTTGATTTACTATAGTCACAAATTCAGGATTGTAAGGACTTTTTTCTTCTTTTTGAAAAGTAACATCTAAAGCTTTTAGAATCGCTTCTATTGCTGCCTCTTGTTTTTTATTTTTAGGATGTGCGATTATAGTCATGACAAATACTTTATAATCAAAAATACGAAATTATTTTAACAGTAATTATTCGCTAAAATAAAAGCCACAGATTTATAAGTACGATGATGCAATTAAAACGTCCGCAATACCGAGCCATTTTCGTTTACCATAAAAGCATGCTTCACACCGCATTTGAGCGCAAAATTATTGCGTTGGTGACCAACAGGAAAATCGAATGCAACAGGGTAGGTATATTCTTTTACCTTTTCGAGCACAATATCATAAATATTCTTGCCAAACTCTTCGCCTGCATCATCGGGTTTAACTTTAAAACCACCCACAATTAATCCTTTCAGGTTTTTAAGCTTACCACTACGTTTTAAGTTCCATAACATTCTATCAATGCTATAAAGGTATTCTCCGGTATCTTCTATAAATAAGATTCTATCTTTAGTGTCTAGATCCGATGGACTGCCTGCAAGTGTTTCAATAATGCTCAGGTTACCACCAACAAGTATAGCATCAGTCTTACCAAAACGGTTCTTGCTGTTCACCAGAGCACTATAGCCCATTTCTTCACCAATCAAAGCATTCTTGATCGAGAGGATCGTTTCAATCTGTAGGGGCTCTGCCTTGGCCCAATCATCAGGAAAACTGTTGCACATTTTAGAATGGATAGAAGCAATACCAAAATTTTTGGCCAGGTGGCAATGTAACACCGTAATATCGCTGAAACCTATGATCCATTTGGGGTTTCTTTTAAATTCCGAAAAATCGAGCTGATCAATAATGCGGACAAAACCATAACCTCCACGTGCACACATAATGGCTTTAATGCCCGGATCGTTTAACATTCGCTGAAAATCAGCCAGCCTTTCTTCATCCGTTCCACCATAAGTAAAATCGCGCTTACCAATGGTTTCGCCAATTTTTATGTTAAAACCCCAACTTTCCATTTGTACAACCGAAGATTGGATTTGTTCCAGGGTAATGTATCCCGCCGGACTGCTAATTCCAATAGTATCTCCAGGTTTTAAATATGGAGGGATTTTAAACGCCAAACTTTCACTTTCAATAGCTAAAGTTTCAAAGGCTGGAAGCATGGTAGCAGCCGCAATAAACGAAGAAAGGAAATGTTTTCTATTCATCTAAAATAGAGTAATGGAATTGATATGGCTAAATATAGGATTTAAAATTATGGCATAAAAAGAAAAGGGATTTATATCCATAAATCCCTTTTTTAAACCAAACAAATTAATCTGTAAAAGATTAGTATAATGTGAATTATATAAATAACCCTAAATGAAATAAAATGTTTTTGGGATTTTGAAAAAAGTTTTTGTCATTCTGAGGGATAATTTATAAAAATCAATATGATTGACAGATAGTCAAAAAATGGCCTCGAAGTTTCTTCATTTCGACCGCAGTAGAGAACCAGAAGGCTCTGCGAAGCAAAATCTTTTAAACGTAAGGGCAGGCATTTCGCTGCGCCACAGTAGAGATGACGACTTTTTTAAGATTCTGTAAATGGTAGCGCCGCGAAGAATCCATTAATTATCCATAGTTATTGGCATGTTTAATGATTTGATTGTTTGTAAACAAATTTTAAATCACTATACCTACTTAATAGCCCTGATGGAAACGGAAATACTTTTGGGTTTGGCTTATATTTATTATCAGACGCTTCCCGAAAAGATTGCAGTGTACAGCAGGACCAAACCTTTACTAAAAGCACTAAAACTGCGCTTCAAAATAGTTAAGAAACAGGATAGTCCTGACTCGTGTTGCTTTAAAAGTAAAGGCTACCCATCGCGGATAGCCTTTGCTAACAACAAAACAAATATAAGATAACCAAATCTTTCCTGATTGAGCAGAATCAGGGTAAAGTGCTATGAGATACACTTTGTGGCCTAGTAATGGATTCGAACCATTATAAAGAGTTTATGAAACTCCAACCTCCCCATCGGTCAACTGGCCATATGCTACAATTGCTTTAATGATAAATAATCTTTAAGTTCTAAAAACTGTTCTTTATTTAAGCTATCTTCATCCGCTGTGCCTGTTAATTTTTCTGCTTTTATTTGTAAAGGATAAATCAGTTGAGGATATTCATCAATAGCCGGATATTCAAAATAAATGGACATAATTCACTATTTAATTGTTCATCGTATTTAGCAAATGCTTAAAGTTAAGCAAATATATAAATAAGTATATAATATCTATAGATTTAGTAGTTTTTAGTTTTTAAAACAATATAACTCATTAATTTACAGCACAATATTTTTTTTACCTGTATCTTTTTGATATAAAAATCTCATATTTAAGTTAACCTGGTCGTGATATTTTCTAAATAACTTGTGGTGCAGAAGAATGTCTTATCAAGACACATTTAATATCTATTCAATGCCTTAAAATTCAATTTTAGAAAAGATAATTATTTTAAGGATATTTGCAGTTCAAACATTAAAATAGTAATCGTGTCTTTAGATAAATTAAAACTTAGCAAACCACTTGTAGCGGCCATGACTGATGCAGGATTTTTAACTCCAAAGGAAATCCAAACCAGAACAATGTCGCGCATTTTAGGTGGTCAGGATGTTATAGCGGTGGGACCGGAGGGCTCTGGAAAAACAACAACTTATGTTTTAGCTACTTTAATGAAGTTGAAATACGCTTTTGAGGAAGCCCCAAGGGCATTGATTTTAGTGCCGGATGTTGAGCATGTAGATCATGTTTTGGAACAATTTAAACTATTGAACCGCAACAGTACATTCAGAATCTTAGGCATTGACAGCAGGGGTACTATTGAGACGCAAATGAACGAGATTACCGATGGATGCGATATTATTGTTGCCGTACCAGATCGTGCCCGGGCATTGTATTTAAAGCTAGCCCTGAACACCAATAAAATACAATTGTTTATAGTAGATAATGCAGAGCTTATCGTTAAAAAGGGCTTGCAGTTACCAGTTGTAGAATTAGCTAATAGTGCTTATAAATCTCAGCATGTGGTGTTTACTGAGGTAATGCATGAAAAGTTAAACCACATGATTTCGCCTTTTATGAAAGATTCTACCACAACAATTGAGGTTGATGAAATTGGCGAAAAGCAGGCAGAGGTTTATCAACAGATGCTCTACCTGGTACCGAATTTCAGAACAAAGCTAAATCTATTAACTTTGTTATTGAGCGATACTGAAGTTTTTGATAAAGTTGTGGTTTTCGTAAATACACGTTTAACCGCCCAAACAGTGTATAAAAACTTTAATCAGCATAAAGAACGTGAGATCAGCATTTACCGATCGCTGTTTTTTGATGATAAAGGTTATGATGATATTGATGACTTTAAAAACAATCCAAAAGCCAGGGTTTTGATTGTCGCCAATGAAAATTTAGGCGAACTTAATATTGAAGGAATTCCCTTCATTTTTCACTTTGAATTGCCGGAACAGAAAGAGACCTTGATTCAGCGTATTGTTAAGCATGGCGATGAAGATGTGGTGGCCATTACATTTTCTACAGATATTGAATTGATTGAAGTGAAAAAAATTGAGCAGGCTATTGGGCAGAAATTGGAGGTAGTGGAATTGCCAGAAAATTTAAAAATTGTTGATGCGGCTGATAAACCAAAGAAAAAGAAAGGTGCAGTAGAAGATGATGAATCTGCTGATCGTGGTGCTGCATTTCACGAAAAGAAAGCCAGCAATCTAAAAAACTACAACTACAGCGCAGGCGCTAAAGCCAAAATGACTTATAAAAATAAAAAGGGATTGTCTTAACAATGAGGCATCACCCTGAACTTGTTTCAGGGTCTATTCCGCCAATAAAGATCCTGAAACAAGTTCAGGATGAAGATTTCTAATATATGAAAAAGCTCCTCAGAAATTAATCTGAGGAGCTTTTAAGTTAACCGTTACTTGCTATTAGTATAAAGTAAACTCTACACGACGGTTTTGTTGACGGCCAGCTGCAGTTTTGTTTGTTGCGATTGGTTGGTCAGGTCCGTAACCTGTAGCTTCAATTCTTGATGCATTTGCACCTTGAGATACTAAATAAGCTTTTACTGATTCAGCTCTGTCTTTAGATAAACGTAAGTTTAACTCTCTACCACCAGTGTTATCAGTGTGACCAGCTAATTTTAAGCTAAAGTTTTTGTCTACCAATAAACCAGCAACACGATTTAAAGTTGCATATGATTTAGAACGGATAGTTGATTTACCTAAGTCAAACTCTAAGTTAGAAATTGCATCTCTAACTACTTTACGGTCTTCTTCAGTAATTACTTTAGTTTCTTTAATGATTTCGCGTTGAACTTTGATTGGGCAACCAGAACCATCAACAACTGTACCTGAAGGTGTTCCAGGGCATTTATCAAATTTGTTTGCTACACCATCATTATCGTCATCACCAAGGTCTTTAGCATATTGCTCTCTATCGCGTTGTGCATTTTGCTCAGCAGTGGATAATGCTCTTCTTAATTCAGCACTTTCTTCAGCACTTTGCTGACGTAAGTTAGCCAATGAACTGTAGTTTTGTAACTGAGGTTTTTCTTTATTGCCTAAAGCAAATTCTAAACCTGCGTGCGCATAAGCAAATCTGTCGTTAGTACCACTGTTAACTCCATCAAACTTAGCAGATTTAACAAAATTTACATCGTAACCTAAATCTACATTAATACCTTTAGCAACACCTAATTTAAAACCGGCACCTACTGGTACAAACCAGCCTTCTCTGTAATAACCTGCATCTTGTGTGTTAGCTGGCATAGTAGTAGCACCAGATGACATGTAACCAGCACCGGCTTTTAAGTAAGGGATAATTACCGCATTCTCATTATTAATGTTAATGTTGGCAACATTCCAAACTGCTGATAAAGCTCCAGACCATTGGATGTTCGTTTTGTAACCAGTGTTTGCAGCATAAGTTGTATTTCCGGCAGCATCAACACCATTTGCGATTCTTAATTCTTCAACTTTACCAGCCAGGAAATCTGCCTGGATGCCTAATTGAGGTAGAATTTGTTTTTTAATGTAACCACCGTAACCGATGTGTTCTACTGGAGTTTGAAATTGGTGATTAGAGTTGCCAAAAATAGTTCTTGGGGTTAGCAAACCTCCATGTACACCGATCGACCAGGTACGGAACTCCTTAGGAGAGAAACGTCCTGTGGTACTCGTAGTTGTTGGTGTATCTTGGGCAAACAATTGTGATGATAAACCTAATAATGCAACCAACATTGTTGATTTTGTAATGCTCGTATTCATGTTCTTCTATTTTTTTAAATATTAGTGTCTTAACAGTTTTTTTACAGTACTGTTTTGCATGGTCTAAGAAAAAATCTTGCCAAACACCATATATCTTACACAAATAGCATGTTATCAGGATATTAAGAGTATAAATTAATTTCACAAAAATGTTACTATGCAACTGAAATTATGGTAGTTTTTGTATAGTATTCTGAACAAAAACTAAAAAAGGTCATTTATGAAGTCATTAAAATTCTACTTGTCTATTGGGTTTTTCTTATTGCTCAATAACATCTCTTTGTTTTTCGTTGTGAAAAAAGTTGAATAAATTACAACCTCAGTTTTGCAAAGAAATCCCAAAATACTATTCCAGCAGAAATTACGATGTTAAAAGAGTGTTTAGTGCCAAATTGCGGAATTTCAATGCATTCGTCAATTTTAGCCATTACTTCATCACTAACGCCATCAACTTCATTCCCGAATATTAAAGCGTACTTTTTATTGGAATCAGGATTGAAAGTGTTAAGCATGGTACTGTTTTCAGCCTGCTCAATCGCTACTATCTCATAACCCAGGTTTCGCAACGTTTCAACTGCCTGCAAAGTATCAGTATAATGAATCCAATCAACCGATTGTGTGGCACCTAAAGCTGTTTTCTCGATTTCGCGGTGGGGTGGTTGCGCAGTAATACCACATAGAATTACTTTTTCAAGTGCAAAACCATCTGCAGTACGGAATATAGAACCCACATTGTGCATACTACGCACATTATCTAAAACTACTACCACTGGTAATTTTTCCTGCGTTTTGAAAGCTTCAATATCTGGACGGTTTAACTCGTCTAATTTTAATTTTCTCATTATTTTTAAAAGATTACACCGATTGAGGGATTACACCGATTGGAAATTTCTCAAACTGTATCGATCTGTATTTTAATTTATAAAGTGGATGGCCCACCGCCAATCTCGCTAATGTAAATTGCAGTAGGATAACCGATTTTATCTACGTAATAATCTGTTAAGTGTTTTGCGAAATCTTCTTCATAACCTTTCTCTAACAAAGCTATTGCACAGCCACCAAATCCGGCACCTGTCATACGGGCACCAATTACATGTTTATAGTCCGAACAGAAATCTACTACAGCATCCAATTCTTTTCCGCTTACTTCATATAATGTTCGTAAAGATTCATGAGAAGCATACATTAAGCGACCAAAAGCAGTTAAATCACCTCCACTTAATGCTTTAGCGGCTGAATGAACGCGGTCGTTCTCTTTAACTACATGTGTAGCCCTGTTTAATAGGGTTTCATCGTTGATTAAATGGCTGTGTAGCGCAAACTTTTCTGCATTAAGTTCGCAAAGATAGTGAAGTGTAATTTCTTCATTTAGTAAATTTAATGCAGCCTGACATTCTGCAACACGTTCATTGTATTTGGAATCTGCGAGTTCGCGCGGTTTATTGGTATTAATGATGGCCAGAACATAATTGCCCAGATCAACATCAACCATTTTGTATTTTAAGGTCTCACAATCTAAAACAATGGCTTTGTCTTTTTCTCCGAAAGTAACCGCAAACTGATCCATTATACCCGAATTTAAACCAATAAAATCATTCTCTACACGCTTGGCAATTTTAACAAGTGCTAATCTATCGTAACCCAGATTTAAATAGGTATTCAGCGCATAAGCAGTAGCGATTTCTATAGAAGCAGAAGAAGAAAGTCCTGACCCGATAGGAATGTTTCCGTAAAAGAGAAAATCTAAACCATTGATTTCCTTCCCATCTTTTATAAATTCGTTAATTACCCCAACAGGATAATTCGCCCAGATAGTACCATTCTTATCGTTTACAGTGTTGCTGTTTACTGCTGTTTCAATATCGAAGTTTAAACTCTTAAACCTGAATTTACCTTCGTTGTTTGGTGCAATGGCTACCCAGGTGCCTAAAGAGATGGCACAGGGCATAACCAAACCTCCATTATAATCTATATGTTCTCCAATTAGGTTAACCCGCCCAGGCGTAAAATAAATAGCTTCGGCATTTTTATGGTATTGCGCTGCAAATTTTTCCTGTAGGTTAATGTTCATTGGGCTAAAATATATTTATAAAAAGCATTAATAATGGTATGTTTGTTTTGAAAACAAAAGCCCTAAGTTACAATTTATGAGCGTTCAGCAAATACCAACCGGAAAAATTATTGATGGCGAAGAAGTTATCGCAATCGAACTTACCAACAGCAAAGGTACTTACGTCAAAATATTTAATTATGGCGCCATTATCAACCAATTTGTAGTGAAGAATGCGAAAGGTGAAAAACAGGATATCGTTCTCGGCTTTGATACATTTGACGGATACCTAAACCCCGCTTATTTGGCAAAATACCCATATCTGGGAGCTATAATTGGCCGATATGCCAATCGCATAAAAAATGGGAAATTCAGTATTGATGATAAAACCTATCAGTTGGCTCAAAACGCCGGCGAGAATACGCTGCATGGTGGTTTAGTTGGCTTTGATAAAAAAGTTTGGGACATTGTTGAAATTATGGATGGACCGCAATCATCGGTTACTCTGCAATATGAAAGCGTAGATGGAGAAGAAAATTTTCCGGGAAACCTGATTGTTGATTTAACTTTCGAACTCACCGAAAATGATGAATTGATTTTAAGTTATGAAGCAGAAACAGATCAAGCTACCGCTATAAACTTAACACACCATGGTTATTTTAATCTGGCTCCCGAAGGTGGAAATGTCAAAAATCATAAACAACAGATTTTTGCCTCGCACTATTTAGAGCAGGACGATAATTACTCTGTAACGGGAAAGCTAATCCCTGTTGAAGGCACACCGTTAGATTTTACTAAACCAAAAGCAATAGGGCAAGATTGGAATAAAGATGAAGGTTATGATCAAACTTTTGTTTTAGATAAGATTTATGGCGATTTGTCACTGGCCAGCAAAACAATTGAAGAAGAAAGCGGTTTAATTTTAAGCGTTTATACTACAGAACCGGTAGCTCATTTATATACCGCGAAATATTTGGAAGTAAAAAATGGTAAAGGCGGAAGGGATTACGGCAGCTTCGGTGCTTTTTGTGTGGAAACACAGCATCACCCTAATGCAGTAAACATCCCTGAATTTCCAAGTACCATATTAAGACCAGAAGATTTGTACACGCAAACAACCATTTACAAAGTTTCATTAAACAAATAAATTATGTTCACTATCGAAAACATCCTGGCAGCAGAATCAAAAATTAAAACTGGTGCAGATTTCCCGCAGTTTATAAAAGAAATTAAGGAATTGGGTGTGAAGCGGAATGATGTTTACGTAAGTAATGGCTTATCTATTTATTTTGATGATGAGGATAATGCGCAGCAAGTAAGTCCAGATGAGTACCCTACTTTAATTATCAATGAAGAATCATCTGCAGGAAAATTGGAACACGCGCTACAAGTACATCAACAGGGTGAAACAGATTATATTACCTTTTGTAAACAGGCGGCAGATGCGGGAGTGGAAAAATGGGTAACTGATCTGGAAGAAATGACCTGCACTTATCTGGATACAGAAGGAAATGAACTGGTAAAAGAGAAGATAAGAACAGTATAACTATGGAGGCCCGAAATTTCGGGCCTTTTTATTTCTTTACAATCGTCATCTCGACCGAAATACAACGTAGTGGAGAGATCTTTAAAAAGATTTATTCAAGTGGAGTCAGATACTTAGTTTATATTATTGGATATCTCAGCCTTTGTTCATGTTCTCCACGAACCAATAGTTCAGATGTTGTAAATTAATTAAATCCTTTCCAACACTGTTTTAATGGCCTGTTTTACAATTTTATTAGGTTCATTACTGAATTCAAATTTTACACGGCTGGCCAAAATAGCATTTACAGAAAGTGCTTTATGTCCTAAAACTTTTGCTAAAGCATAAATCCCTGCTGTTTCCATTTCTAAATTGGTTATGCGGTACCGATTACTACGGAAGCTATTGATAAGTCCGATAAAATCGGGAATTGCATTTTTTGCCCTCACTATCCTGCCTTGCGGAGCATAAAAACCAGGTGCAGTAATGGTAATACCGGAAACCATATCCTTCCCAATCGTATTTAACAGGCCATCATCTGCAGCTGTTAAATAGGGGTTGATGTTTTTTAAATGACCAAAATGTATCTTGATGTCATCCATCAAAAGCTGCTCATCGCCAGATAGTTGCTGTAGGTAATAATTCATTAAAGCATCCATGCCCAAACCATGGGAGGAGGCTAAAATGGTTCCCATGGGAATATCCGGCTGCACGGCTCCTGATGTTCCTACACGGATAATATTCAATGAGGTCAATTCTTTTTTTACTTCACGGGTTTTGAAATCGACGTTTACCAGCGCATCCAGTTCATTAAAAACGATATCAATGTTATCCGTACCAATACCCGTGGAAAGCACAGTTACTCTTTTTTTACCTATAAAACCGGTATGGGTAATAAATTCCCGTTTCCCTTTTTTAAATTCTATCTGGTCGAAATACTTGCTCACTTCGCCAACTCGGTCAGGATCGCCAACGGTAATTACGGTATCGGCAATATCTCCGGGCAGAAGATTTAAGTGATATATACTGCCATCAGGATTGATGATTAAGTCGCTTTCGGATATTTTCATATTTGGTTTATATTATCCCAGAAGATTTGGCTAAAACAGATTGATCTGTGTTGATCCTCCTTATCTGTGGTTACTAATTGTAATCTAATCCCTTTATACATTTTTCTGTTCCCGCAGATTTCGCTGATCAACGAAGAACTAATATCTGTGGTTATTAAATGGTGTGGAGATATTTTAGTTTAACACCATCAATTTTATCAAATTTATTCAAAACCTGATTGAGTTGCGCTTTTCTCACTTCAAATTTCAATATACAATTGGTATCAAACTGTTGTGCTAAAATCTGTAAATTTTCCTCTTTGCTCAATTTCATTACGTCATTCATCTGTAGGTATTCAAAATGTACTTCATACACATCATTAACCGTTTTAGAAATGATTTTTGAAGCTTTAATAGCTTCTATACTAGCGTTTTTGTAGGCGTTAATTAAACCTGGAACTCCGAGTAAGGTGCCACCAAAATACCGTACAACAACAATGAGTATATTGGTAATATCTTCTGATAATAAACAGTTGAGGATTGGCCTGCCGGCAGTACCAGAAGGTTCGCCATCATCATTTACCCTAAAAACAGAGCGATTCGGCGTTAGACGGTATGCATAACAGAAATGATTGGCCTTTGCATTAGCAGCCCGCAGGCTCATAATGATTGGCTTTACTTCTTCTTCACTGCGGATCGGGTAAGCATAAGCGATAAATTTGCTCCCCTTATCTCGAAATATACCTTCTGAAGCATTTTCGATTGTTTTATAAGAATCATCGAACAGCATGTTGTGATAATGTAATAAAAATGACGGCCGCAATGGCCAGAATTATACCTGCGTAATTTAATTTGCTCAGCTTTTCTTTAAACACCACTACGCCAATTAAGGTACCTGCAATGATTACCCCCAGGTTCATCGCTGCAAAAACGGTAGATGGGTTTTCTGCCAATGCCTTGTGCGCTTTCATATAAAAAAGGATATTTCCGAAGTTAAAAAAGCCTAAAATCAGTCCACAAACAACATTAACCAATTGTAATTTTATTTTGCCCGAAATCACCATGGTGATCACAATGAGCAGCGATACAATGAATGAAAGGCAGAAAACGGTAAAAAGCGAAGTTGTATAAGGTAATTCTTTATATAGGGCAATTTGTTTAAAAAGAACATCGATTATGCCAAAGCCCACAAAAACCATAATGGGATAGAGGAGACTTTCCTTACCGGCTTCCTGATGATTAGATTTTCGGAGGAAAGTTAATACAATAGCAACAAAACCGATTACCAGACCAATAATTTTTAGGTTATTAAAATCTTCTTTAAAAATAAAATAAGCCGCCAGGATAGGAATAAATAAAGATAAACGTTGGGCAATGTCAGTTTTAACAATGCCAAGTTTTTTTACTGATGCAGCAAGAAATAAAAATATCGACGGCAATAGAATAGCCAGCGCAATATAAATAGGCCATGGTCCGGCAGAAGTAATCAGTTTAACATCGGGCTTAAAAAAAAGAAAACATAAGGTTAATGCAACCAGATAATTAATTGTAACGGCCTGAATGATACTGATCTGGTACCGTTTGGCTAACTTTAATAATATCGCAACCGTAACGCTACAGCAAATGCTTAAAATAATGTAGATCATTTATTTATGTCGTTTATATAGATAGCGAGTTTATCGTTTCCAACTTGCATTTGCTCTTTCAAATTTCCGTTTATAGTAGGAGAAGGAACACCGTCCGTCCAGCTGTTTGATGAGGTGAAGATACGCGCTTCATCCCAAAGGTTAGTGGATAAAAACTGATTTAGGATATTTGCACCACCTTCGATAATTACCGATTGTATGTCCATTAAATAAAGCTGAAACGCAATCTTTTGTGCCAGGTAAAAATGCATGTCTTCCATCTGGATATAATGGATATTCTCAACTACATCGGTTTTAATTTCGTTAAATATGATGGTTTTGGCTTCTGCATTGAAAATGTGATTCGATAACGGCACCTGAAGGTTTTTATCGATTACCAAACGAATGGGGTTTTTACCCGGCCATTCTCGTGACGTTAACTGCGGATTGTCCATGATAGCAGTTTGTTTGCCAATCAAAATGGCATCTTCTTCAGTACGCCATTGGTGTGCCAAACGTTTAGCCAGAGCACCGCTGATCCACTTTTGATGTCCGTTTTTTGTTGCGAAGTAGCCATTGGCGGTTTCAGCCCACTTTAGAATAATATAAGGTCTTTGTTTTTGTATCCTGGTAAAAAATCTTCTGTTGAAATAACGGCATTTATCATCCAAAACACCGCTTACCACTTCAATACCTGCATTTTTGAGTTTTTCTATACCTTTGCCATCAACCCCTGAAAAAGGATCTCTATTGCCAATAACTACTTTTTTTAGCCTATGCTTAACCAACAGATCGGCACATGGAGGTGTTTTCCCAAAATGTGCACAAGGCTCCAGATTAACATAGGCAGTAGCTTGTTTCAATAGATTTTCGGCCTCATTGCCATAAGCATCAAATACAGCTTTGATAGCAGTGGGTTCCGCATGTGCCTTTCCATATTCCTGATGATAACCTTCGCCGATAACTTTACCGTCTACAACAACAACACAGCCAACCATTGGATTAGGGCTAACATTCCCTGAAGCCAGGGCTGCAAGATCAAGACATCGGTTGATATAAAATTCATCACTCATTAGCGCAAAAGTAGTAAAAAAAGAGTCATGGCCTTATCAAAAGAATGCGGTTATCATCTCAAATAAGTAATTTTGCTGTTCATGAACATCGGAGCACTCGAAGAGCATTATAAATTGGAACTTGCACCCTTATACGAAAGCGATGAGGCTAAAATATTATTTAGCCTGGCTGCTGAGCAGGTTTTAGCTATGTCTACCAGTAGGTTAATGATGCAGAAAGATGAAGCTATCAGTTTTATCAACATGCAAAAACTATTGAGCATCCTTAACGACCTGCAGATCGGAAAACCAATTCAGCACATTTTAGGAGAAGCCCATTTTTATGGTTTGGTTTTTAAGGTAAACGAAAATGTATTAATACCGAGGCCTGAAACAGAGGAATTGGTAGAATGGATCATATCAGTTTGCAGTACACAGTTTTCAGTAAACAGTTATGAGTCACCGAAAAAGCTAAGTATGCTTGATATTGGAACTGGATCTGGTTGTATACCAATAACCCTTAAAAAACACTTACCAAACACTCAGGTAACTACTTTGGATATATCTGCTGATGCTATTGCAGTTGCAAAACAGAATGCCATACAAATTGGTGTTGAAATCAATTTTATTACAGCAGATATTTTAACATTTCAATCTGAAGAAAAATTTGATTTCATCGTAAGTAATCCGCCTTATATCAGAGATTTAGAAAAAATTGAAATGCATAACAATGTACTTTTGCACGAACCTCATTTGGCTTTGTTTGTAAGCGACCAAAATCCATTAATTTTTTATAAAGCCATCGCTGATTTTGCAAAAACCAATTTAAAACCTAATGGAAAACTTTTCTTTGAAATTAATGAATATCTAGGTAAAGAAACAGTTGATATGTTATTTAGTAAAGGTTTTAATGATATTGAGTTAAGAAAGGACATGCAAGGAAAGGACAGGATGGTGAAAGCAGGGATTTTGATGGAAGAGGTGTGATGGAAAATGGATGATGGAGGGTAAATAATCAATGACCAATTTTCAATGATCAAACTAGCAGAGTTCAATAAAAAGGGCGTCATCTCGACCGGAGCAATGCGAAGTGGAGAGATCTGCTTCGATATATCTATCGACATCCAGCTTACGTACGCGCCTTAACCATCCATCAACACCTAAGACCTTGGATGAAACTGCGTAATTACCTCTCTTAAGTAATCTCTATCAATGTGCGTATAAATTTCTGTGGTGGTAATGCTCGAATGGCCCAGCATCTCCTGAACCGCACGTAAATCGGCACCGCCTTCAATTAAATGTGTCGCGAATGAATGCCTTAATGTATGTGGACTAATCGTTTTTTTTATTCCTGCGGCGATAGCGAGGCTTTTAATTAAGTTAAAAATAGAAATACGGGAAAGTTTGGCGCCAAAACGGTTTAGAAATATAAAGTCTTCATGTCCCTTTTTAATCTTGGCATGTACCCGAACTTCGTTAATATAAATATCAAGCAATTTAAGCGCAACACTGCCAATAGGCACTAAACGTTCTTTGTTTCCTTTCCCAATGATCTTTATAAATTCGATCTGTGGGAAAAGGCCGGAGATTCGGAGTTCTGTTAATTCGGTTACCCTTAAACCGCAGCCATACAAAACCTCCAAAATGGCTTTATTACGCATTCCATCTTGCTTAGAAGCATCTATAACAGCTATAAGTTCATTAATCTCATAAATATTCAAAGTATCTGGCAATTTTCTACTGAGTTTTGGTGCCTCCAATAATGCTGTTGGATCATTTGAAATCAGATCTTCGATCATTAAATAGGCGAAGAAAGCCTTTAAACCGGATATTACCCTGGCTTGCGTACTTGCTTGCATACCAAGTTCATTTAACCATGAGATAAAGGATTTTAAATGGGTTATGGTAATTTCCGTTAATTTGGGTTCTGCATTCAACGATTGGAAATACTGGATCAGCTTATTGATATCGTTCAGGTAGGCATCAATAGAGTTTCCAGATAAAGACCGTTCCAGTTTTAAATACGATTTAAATCCTTTAATATATGATGACCAAAGCATGCTTTTATTTGAGATTTTTTATAACATTGCAACGTTACAACATTATATTATGAAAATACAAATTATTAACGGACCAAACTTAAACTTATTAGGCGTTCGCGAACCATCTATCTACGGAAATACCAGCATTGAAGATTATATCAAAGAATTAAAAACGGTTTATCCGGAAATCGAAATTGAATATTATCAAAGTAATGTGGAAGGCGAAATTATTAATAAATTGCATGAAGTGGGCTTCAGTTATGATGGTGTAGTACTCAATGCCGGTGGTTACACACATACTTCGGTGGCTATTGCTGATGCCATTGCCGCTATTAAAACGCCTGTTGTTGAAGTGCATATTTCAAATATCTATGCCCGTGAAGAATACCGCCATATTTCGCTGACAGGAAAAAACTGTCAGGGCGTTTTAACCGGATTTGGAATGAAAGGTTACCGCCTGGCGATCGAAAGTTTGTTGGTTTAGGTTCAAAAAGATAGGTCGTCATTCCCGCGTAGGCGGGAATCTTAATCTTTAGGCTTATGGCATTAAGACTCCCAATCGACCCGATAGTTATCAGGTTGGTAATGACGATTCGCGATTTATTTCAAATTCGAGAAATATTTAACTTTCTTAATAAAAAATGCCCAAACAACACTTTTGTTGTACACCCCCTTATGTTTGGAGTACTCTCTTTGAACCGCATTCCGCTTTTTATTGGTTTGTGAAAGCGATTTAAGAAAATGCCAGTGTCCTTTAGTAACTGCCATCGTGAATTTAGGTTTACCAGTGAGTAAAAAGTGCCACCAGGCAATAAAATCGATGAACATGCGGATGGTAATCCTGAAAATAGCATCACCAGCAGGCAGGTTTTTTTGCATAATAATCAGGTTGTTCCTGAAATTGAGGTAAGTTTTAAAAGGGTTTTCCGTTTGTAATGTTCCGCCGCCAACATGGTAAACTTCAGCATCCGGACAATACATAATCTTGTAATTCAGGTTTTTTAATCGCCAGCAAAGATCTATTTCCTCCATATGAGCAAAAAGATCTGCATCTAAGCCTCCGGCCTCTATCCAGCATTTGCTTTTAATAAAAAAGGCTGCCCCACTAGCCCAAAAAACCTCTTTTTGTTCATTATATTGACCGTTATCAAACTCATATACATTAAAAAGCCTGCCACGGCAGAAAGGAAAGGCATAAATATCCAGATAGCCTCCGGCAGCGCCTGCATATTCAAACTGGTTTTTATTCAGTTGCCATTTAATTTTGGGCTGCGCTGCTGCAATCTGTGCATCACTTTCCATTAGGCTGACGATAGGTTTAATCCAGTTTGGAACAACTTCTACATCCGAGTTGAGCAAAATAAAATAATCGGCTTCTACACGTTCTAAAACTTTATTGTAGCCTCCTGCAAATCCATAGTTCTGATCGTTTTGGATAATTTTAACAGTTGGGAAATTTTCTTGTAAAAATAAAACTGAATCATCTGTTGAGGCATTATCCCCAACAACAATTTGCAGGTTCTCATATTCTGAAAGCAAAATTCCGGGTAAAAACTGCTTTAAATACGCTTTTCCATTCCAGTTTAAAATTACAACGGCTACTGATGGGTTCATTCTTTGTTATTCGGGTTTAAATTTCCAGCGCTTATGGCTCCAGAGCCAGTATTGGGGCTGTTCTTTTATAATGTTTTCTAAAAATTTAAAGTGCAGGTCAGTAATCTCAAATTCGTCCATTTTTTCAGGTTCGAGGCACATGGGCAACACTTCTATATGGTAATAACCTTTTTTAACCACATTTACTTTAAAATAATATATCGGTCTTTTAGTAGATTTTGCAATTTTTTCTACACCTAAAAGTGCCGCCGTGGGCTGATTTAAAAAATCTGCAAAGTATTTGGTTTCTTCCCTGGTGGGAGATTGATCGCTTGCAAAACACAAAAGCGTAGGTTCATTTTTATAGGCGGCCATGCCGCGTAGTGTTTGCCGCATAGCAATAAAGATGTTTCCATACTTGGTGCGCATACAATCGAACCAGGTTTCGAAGATTTTATTTTTGATGGGTTTAAAAATAACCATGGTTTTGGCCGATATACTTAGTCCAAGTGCCAAAGTGCCTAATTCCCAGTTGCCATAGTGGCCGGTACAGGCTAGTACACTTTCTCCGGCTTTAAAATGAACTTCCAATTGTTCCAAGCCTGTAAACTTTACCCTTTTTAAGGTTTCAGCTTTCGAAATACTGGTCATTTTGATGATTTCAAAAATAAGTTCGGCCAGGTACAGGAAGAATTTTTTCTCAATTGCTTTTATTTCAGCAGCAGATTTTGTGGGAAAAGATTGGGTTAAATTCTGTCTGACAACTTTTTTTCGATAGCCAATTACGTAATAAAGCAGATAATATAGTAATCTTGCAAAAAAAAACAGCAAAGGCAGGGGGAGCAGCGATAACAGGTATAAAAAAAATACGCCAACATGCGCAATCCCTCTTTTAATCATTATTTTTAAAACGTTTCAGCTACAAACATAAATTTTCAAATGCAGAATACAGCTATACTTCCATTATTTTATCTTCCGCCAGTAGGTTATTTTAGTTTATTGCAAAAACTGGGAGAAGATTTTTTAATTGAAAAACATGAACATTTAGCCAAGCAGACTTACCGTAACAGGGCCAGTATTTATTCGCCCAATGGCAAACTTGATATTACCGTTCCGGTGGTTAAAGGCGCTAAAACACATACGAAAATGAAGGATGTACGGATCAGTTACGATTTTAACTGGCAGCGTTTGCATTGGTTGAGTTTAGAAAGCTGTTACCGGAGTTCTGCTTATTTCGAGTTTTACGAAGATGAACTCTCGCGTTTTTATACCAACAAATTCGAATTTCTGTTCGATTACAACTTCGAACTTTTAGAGTGGCTGAACAAAAAGCTAAAATTGAATAAGAGCTTTGGGGTAACGGAGGAATATTTTGACGACATCCAACCAGAGTTGGATTTCCGTTCGGCCATGAGCCCTAAAAAACAAGAAGATATTGTAAACAATAAGTCCTATTATCAGGTTTTTGAAGATAAACATCAATTTTTGCCCAACTTAAGTATTGTTGATCTGTTATTTAACCAGGGTCCACAAGCCCGGCTATATTTATAATATATGGGAAAAAACAAGCCTCGAAACCGTCATAAGCACTATAAAGTTCCAGCGCCCGGCACCAGTCCGGGTTTATATGCCATCGATGAAGACGCACTAAAGCCACAAATTGTATTGCATACTTATAATGAAAAGAGTTATAAGAAAACCGAACTGGAAAACATCAATAACATTGATAAACTGATTGAGAACAAAGATTTTTATTACTGGTTCGATATCAAAGGTTTGGCTGATCCCAATATATTTGAAACTTTATCTACTAAACTAGACATCAGCAGGCTCGTGCTTGAAGATATCACCAGTTCTTATCAGCGGCCCAAACTGGATGAATATGATAATGACAAATACATTTTTTCGGTTAGCAGGCATTTATATTTAAGTGATGATAATGTGCTGTGTAATGATCAGATTTCCTTTATTCTATCAGAACGGACACTCATTACCTTCCAGGAAACTTACGCAGATTGTTTTGAACCAGTCCGCAAACGTTTGGAAATAGGGAAGGGCAACATCCGCATTGGTGGCAGCAGTTATTTAATGTATGCCATCATGGATGTGATTGTAGATAATTATTTTGCGCTTTTGAATTTTTGGGGTGAGGAATTAGATGCGATTGAAGACCGCCTGTACGATCATCCTGATAAAAGGATCATGTACGATACACAGGCCATCAAAAGATCTTTGATCACCATTAGGAAAGTAACCTGGCCGGAAAGGGATAAATTGAACGATATTATCCGCACGGATAGTCCTTTAATATCCGACCTGACCAAAACCTACATGAAAGATGCTTACGATCACTGCATCCAGATCATTGATTTTATCGAATCTTTAAAAGAGATTGCATCTGCCAATATTGATATGAATTTATCGATCATCAGTAACCGGATGAACGAAATTATGAAAGTTTTGACCATCATTTCATCCATATTTATTCCATTAACCTTTATTGCAGGGATATATGGAATGAATTTCAGTAGGGAAGACCCCGCAACCGGAAAAATACTGAAAGATAATATGCCGGAATTATATGCTGAACATGGATATTTATACACTTGGATTGTGATGGCAGTGATAGCTGTTATACAGGTAATTTACTTTTGGCGTAAAGGTTGGTTTAAATAATATTTTTTAAATAATACCAATTATTGGTATATTTAATCAAATAATGTAATTATGGGACGAAATACATCAATCCTGCTAGGCGATCATTTCGATAATTTTATCAACGAAAAAATTGCCTCTGGTAAATTTAATTCTGCAAGCGAGGTGATTAGAACAAGCTTAAGACTTTTAGAAGAAGAAGAAAAGCAGATCGAATTGTTGCGTGAAGCTTTAAAAGTTGGTGAGGAAGGTGGGTTTGTAAAAGATTTCGACCCCGTTAAACACTTGCAAGAGTTACACCGCAAGCATTTATAATGGTTACCTACCATATTAGTAAGCCTGCACAGATAGATCTTGAAGATATTTGGTTATATACATTTAATAATTGGTCTAAAGATCAGGCAGATAGATATTATAGTTTATTACTTAGTGAGTGTGAATATATATCAAATCATTTTGAATATGGAAAAGTAATGGATCATATATTAATGGGATACAGATGTTCGGCAGTTAAATCTCACCTAATATTCTATAAGCTGGGAAAGGATGGCTTAGTGGAAATAATCAGGATTTTACATCAAATGACTAACATTAAAAGTCACTTATTGTAAAAAATCAATTTTTAATATATGTAGCTTTAGGGCGTTTTGGTTAGGTTATAGATGCAGTCATTCGAAATAGATAAAAGCGACGTACTCAAGGTTAAAAATGCAATTTTAGCCGGTGATGAAACTTTAAAAATAGTTTTAGAGGAATATCATGCCTCAGAAATTGCGATTTTGTTCGAACGTTTGGATAAATCCGAACAACGGCATATTATCAACCTTCTTCCGGCAGAGATCGCTTCCGAAATTATTTCGGAAATGGATGAAGAATCTCACCCCGAGGATTTACTCTTTGAGCTTCACCCTGATAAACGTACCGAAATTGTTGAGGAACTGGATTATGATGATGCAACGGACATTATTTCGCAACTGGAAGACCACGAGCAGAAAGAAATTCTGGAAGATCTTACCGAAGATCATGCTTCAGAAATCAGGAACCTTTTAACTTACGACGAAAAAACCGCTGGTGGTTTGATGAACACAGAACTGATTTGTGTAAACATTAACCTCACCAAAAAAGATGCAATTGACGAGATTATCCGCCAGAGTGAAGAAATGGAGGAGTTTTATACCATATATGTGGTAGATGACGAGGAGATTTTTAAAGGCATTGTTTCGTTAAAAGATATTATCAAGGCAAAACATAACGCCAAAATAACCGAACTGGTTAAAATAGATGCCGTTTACGTGCATCCCGATACCGACCAGGAAGAAGTAGCCAACCTTATTTCCCAATATAATTTAACCAGTATCCCCGTAATAGATGATCATCAGAAATTATTGGGAAGGGTAACTTTTGATGATGTGATTGATGTAATGGAAGCGGAAAGTACAGAAGATATCTTAAAAATTTCAGGGGTATCGGAAGATGAGGAATTAAGTGGTAACTGGGTAGAAGCGGTAAAATCGCGTTTGCCATGGTTGATTATCAACTTGGGCACTGCATTCCTGGCATCATCAGTAGTGCGATATTTCGACCCAACCATTAAACTGATTCCTTCCTTAGCAGCTTATATGACCATTATTGCCGGGATGGGTGGAAATGCAGCCACCCAAGCGCTTGCTGTAACGGTGAGGCGTATTTCCCTTTACGATTTAACAGATAAGCAAGCTTACAGAACCGTTTTAAAAGAGTTTACCGTAGGCTTGATTAATGGAGCATCAAACGGATTAATTGTATTTATTTTCGCTTTCTTTTTTGATGGAAATCCGATGCTCGGTTTGGTTATCTTCCTGGCTATGACGGGCAATTTGGTTATTGCAGGTATCACTGGTGCGGGTATTCCACTTATTTTAAAACGTGTAGGTATCGATCCTGCCATTGCATCATCTATAATTATTACTACTTTTACCGATGTTTTTGGCTTCCTATTAATTTTAGGATTGGCCAGCAAACTTTTACTATAATCAGGATTTGCTCGATTTTAGGAATTCGGTATCTTTATCCGAAAGACTGAATTGGCTGCCTGTTAATTAACTAAGACGAATAAAATTAAATCTGTAAAATCTGATCCACATGCAAACAACAAGACACGATTGGACAAAAGAAGAAATATACGAAATTTATAATAGACCGTTTTTGGATCTGGTTTACGAAGCTGCAAGTATCCATAGAGAGAATAAAGATTACAATGAAGTTCAGGTAAGTTCATTAATTTCGATCAAAACCGGAGGTTGTGCCGAAGATTGTTCATATTGCCCACAGGCTGCCCGTTACCATACCGATTTAGAAGTACAGCCCTTAATGCAGGTTGGCCAGGTGGTTAGTGCTGCTGTTAAAGCTAAAGAAGGTGGCGCATCACGTCTATGCATGGGGGCTGCCTGGCGCGAAGTACGCGATAACCGCGATTTCGACCGTGTAATTGAAATGGTTAAAGCAGTTAATGATATGGATATGGAAGTTTGCTGTACTTTGGGTATGCTTACTGAAAATCAGGCGCAGCGTTTAGCTGATGCCGGTTTATATGCTTATAACCACAATATCGATACTTCGGAAGATGATTATAAACGTATCATTTCAACCAGAACTTACGATGACCGTTTAAATACCATTAAAAATGTACGTAAAGCTAAATTAACGGTATGTAGTGGTGGTATTATCGGTTTAGGTGAAACTGTAGAAGACCGTGTCTCGATGTTGCAGACTTTATCGAATATGGAAAAACATCCTGAATCGGTTCCGGTTAATGCTTTGGTTCCTGTTAAAGGGACACCTTTAGAAAATCAACCGCGTGTTCCAATCTGGGATATGGTAAGGATGATTGCCACAGCGCGTATTGTAATGCCAAATTCAGTTGTACGTTTATCAGCTGGTAGAAATGAAATGAGTACACTAGAACAAGCTTTTTGCTTTATGGCTGGTGCAAGTTCTATTTTTGCAGGCGATAAGTTATTGACTACACCAAATCCGGCATTTATAGATGATATGGCCATGTTTGAGTTGTTAGGTCTGAAAACGAGGGATGCTTTCAAAAACGGCAGGCCTGCTAATACAATAATTGAACAGGAAGCTGTTTAGGTAAAAAATATAATCCATATCCTTGTTGTCAGTTGTTTCCAACTGACAGGTAGATAGATTTCAACCCATAGTATTATAAATAAGAAAGTCCCAGATTTAATCCGAGACTTTCTTATTTATGATATTATTTACAATATCAGATAGAAACATCTGACAGCACGACGAAAATTTATCTTATACCGCGGTTACCCTTACTTCAATATTTCCTTTAGTTGCTTTCGAATATGGGCAGGCACGATGTGCCTTATCAGCTAAAGCTTGTGCTTCTTCATGAGAAATCCCTGGAATATGAACATCCAGATCGGCAGAAAGTACAAAAGAGTTTCCATCTTTATTAAAAGAAACCAATACTTTCACATTTGCTTCGCTAATATCAACACCTTCACGTTCCGCAACTGAGCCTAATGCTCCCAAATAACAAGGTCCCCAAGCTGCAGCAAATAATTCTTCCGGGTTTGTAGCACCTCCTTGCCCTCCAAGTTCTTTTGGCTTTCTTAGCTCTAAATCTAAAATTCCATCACTTGATTTAATGTGTCCGTCTCTTCCTCCAGTAGCTGTAACTTCAGCCGTATATAGCTTTTCCATAATATTATATTAATGTGAATAGCTTAACAATCTCCAGTAGTCTTTGTTTTTGATACAAAGTATTTGATAGTTTTAATTCAGGACTAAACTACAATTAATAAATGTGGTCGTCTTTATTGGAGCATAACGAATGGAAAAATCTTTGAAACCAGTTAGTAAAATGCAACTTAAAAAGATTTCTCCACTTGCGGTCGAAATGACAACACTTTGATCTATAGCTTTATTTTTACCGATAGTTTGTAAATATCGTAGGCCACTTTTTGGATCAGATCAAATTGCTCTGGAACAAGATCTTCACCTTTTTTTATTGCTAAACCATTATCGTTTAACCTGATTAAAGGCACATTATCTATTGTACCTTTTCCTTGCTCCAGATTATCAATAGAAGCATCCAATAAATAGTTGGTATTATTGGCGATCGGTTTTAAGTTTTCGAAACTCTCAAATATAAATTGATGTTCTTTATTATAGAGCGAAAGGGTGGCCACATAAGATGACAATAAATGGCTTAATGCAGTAAATTGATGCACTTCCTTGATAAACAGCTGTTTACTTTTTGGCTCAGAGAACATTCTTTGAAAAAGCGAGGCCAAGTTTGCTGTGCTTACATACACCTCTTTACGGGCCAGCTTATATTCCGTTCTGTTATAATTTTTCTCAAAATATAATTTTACTACTTGTTCATAATAAGCTTTGTTTGCCTTTAGCATGTCGATCATAGCCGCTTTTAGCTTCTCATATTCCCAGGTTGGGAATAAAGAATAACTGGCCAATAAAGCAATACCAGATCCTATAAAGGTATCATAAATCCTTTCACGTGCCAATGCTATCGATCCCATACCTAGAAAATCGAACAAGATTAAGATATAAGGGGTCATAAAGAGTACGCTGACTACATAATTTTTTCTTTGGAAACTATAACAGCCAATCATGCAGAATAACAGGATTACAAACAAAGTATTCCGATCGTGGATGTAAGTAATAACACCCATGCCAATGAACGCCCCAACTGTGGTACCGATTAAACGCTGATAATTACGTTCTTTAGTTAAACTAAATCCGGGCTTTGAAATAACGAGAATGGTAAGGAGAATCCAGTAACTATGTGAGAAATCGAGTATCTGAGCCACTATAAAACCTAAAAGCATCACAACAGTAACCCGTAACGAATGCCTGAAAGTGGAAGAAGTATAGGTTAAATTCTCCGTAAACAGTTTGAAATCGAATTTTTGCCTGGTGATAAATTTCTCGGTATCTACCTCGGCTTTACCAATATCCTTGCTGTTTCTGATTTTAAAATAGCTGAAAATAGTTTTAACCCTGGCCAGGATATTTTCGATGTTCACCTCAATATTTTTTAAGGCAATAATACCCAGGGTATTGTATTCCTGGTTTTGGTTGTTCTTTTCCAGATTGTTGATTTTAATCTTTAACCTTTCGATCTCAATTAATAAACGTTTGGAAATAACAGGTATCCCTCCACTTTTGAGGGCAAATGCAATATCATCAAGGGCATACGAGGTCCGCTTTATAGCCATTTCATAATCTGATAAAATACCTGCTTTATCAAACTGATCGTGTAACTGCTGGTAATTATAATAGGTAGACATTACCTGCTCAAACAGATCAACCATATCTACAAATACCAATAATAAAAATCTGCCTTCTGGAGTAGAATCCCTTACGATTTCGCGGGTTCTAAATAAGAGTTCTCTTACTGCATCTTGTTTTTCGTGAACAGAAACCTGAAGTTGTAATAGTTCAGAATATGTTTTATCGTAATTGTTATTTTGATGATAAAATTTGGCTTTCTCTCTTAAAAATTCTGCCACCTCTAAAATAGAATCACTTAACGATTGTTGTACCAAACGAAATGGACGTAAGCGATACACAAAATAGCTTAAACCAGTATACCAAAGGCTACCAGCCAGCACCAAAGCAGCATGTAACAATACCTCTTGCCATGGGCGAATATCATCAATACTCAATACCATGATCAACAAAACGGCAGTACCCACTGATGCTGCCCTGATGCCATAGATATAAAACATCGAAAACACAAAGCTGGATACAGCCAATAAAAAGCCGATAAAATAGTGGTTTTTATTGGTCAAGCCTGTGATGATGGAAAAAGTAAATATGAGTGCTGTGGTAATCAGCATGGCGTTTCTTCGGTGAACCATTGGCCCCGGACTATCTACCACACTTACACATAAAGCACCTAAAGATAAAGTCATGCCATACTTTAACAAGCCAAATTGTGCAAAAATCAGAGAGGGGAGTAGTACACCTATGGTAATACGGAGCCCATCGGCAAAATAGGTACTCAATAAAAAGTCTTGTATATTTCTAATGGGTTGCCTGATCTGCATGTTACAAAAATAACATAATAGCAATGTTTTTTGTTGGGAATAAAATTAAGTTTTTTGCTTTTTTCTTATTTTCACGAATAAAATGCTAATCAATTGATTATTAAATACCTATAAGTATGTTAATAAGTATACTGAGAATTATTGTTAATAAACTTACACCATAGCGCAACAGGCGATTAAAAAGGAACTTTATTTAAATTCAACCTGTTGATAACCAGTATTTTTAAGTGAATAACTTTGTTTATAAAAACATTTATTTTATACTTGACAAATAAGCATTTATGCACTAAATTAGATTATATCAAATACGAAGTACTTTGAATTCTGATAAAACGAGCCAAAAGAAATAAGGAACCGAAAGGGGAATTTTTCGGAACGTTTACAGGGAAAACGATTAATTTCTTAAAGGGGTAAACCAAGTAAGAATATACATGACCACCGCAAGGTTCGGGAATAAGAAAATCGAACAGGCCCAGACAGAGCTTATGGAAAACTAAGAAGTTTACGGACAGAAGAGTTGGAAATAAATTTTCACGGATCGCAAAAGTTGCAAAACCTAACGAAAACGGAAAAATCAAAGTAACAAGAATTAGATGCTTTAAAATACAGCTATGGTTGTTTTTAAAGTTAAAACGGGGAAATGAATCGAAAGAGGAAGGTCCCCGTTTTTATTTTGCCCAGGATTTTGTATGATGGCCAAAAAAGAATAGCCAATTTTTCTGCTAATTATCCTTAAAATATTAAATTTACCAAATGGCCAAAAAAGGTAAATCAATCTCCAATCCGTCAAAAAAAATATTCGTTTTAGATACCTCGGTTATTTTATATGATCATGACGCAATTAATAACTTTCACGAGCATGATGTAGCCATTCCCATTCAGGTTTTAGAAGAGCTTGATCATTTTAAAAGCGGTAATGATACGCGAAATTTTGAAGCCAGAAGTTTTATCCGCCTCATTGATGAAACTTCCAAACAAAAACTCATCAGCGATTGGATCTCGCTAAAAACTCCAGAATCAGGAAAATTTAAGGTGGTTTTAAATGAAAAGCCATTAACTATAAATGCGGAAGAAGTGTATGGAAAAGGAAAAACCGACCATAAGATTTTGAATGCAGCATTAAGTTTAAAAGAAGAATATCCAAATAAAAAAGTAATACTGGTATCTAAAGACATTTGCCTGAGGTTAAAAGCAAAAGCATTGGATTTAAATGCAGAAGATTATGAAACAGGGAAGATCAAAAATGTAGATGAACTTTATGCCGGAAAAACCGAAATAGCAGATTTTCCTGTTGAAATTATAGAGAAGGTAAAAAAACAATCATTTATTGATGTGGCTGAAATAACACTGCCACACAAAAATGGCAATCATTTTTACGTTTTAAAAAATAAAAGGAAAACGGCCAACGTATTTTATAACCATCATTTAAAAACCATTTCGGCAGTTTCTACTGATGCGATATTTAAAATAAAACCTAAAAATATCGAACAGGCATTTGCCATCCATGCGCTTTTAGATCCAGAAATTAAGCTGGTGAGCATTCAGGGCAATGCCGGAACAGGAAAAACCTTATTGGCAGTGGCCAGCGCTTTAGAACAGCGTAAAAACTTTAGGCAGATTTATGTTACCAGGCCGATTGTTTCTTTGAGCAATAAAGATATTGGCTTCCTACCAGGCGACGCAAAATCGAAAACTGATCCTTTTATGGCACCCATTTGGGATAATTTGCGGTTTATTAAAGAGCAATTTATTGGCGACGATAAAATGTCGGAAAAGATTATTGAGCTGATTACGACCGAAAAAATAGCCATTGCACCATTGGCCTTTATCAGAGGCAGAACCCTCACTAAAATCTTCTTCATTATTGATGAAGCACAGAACTTAACACCACATGAGGTTAAAACAATCATTTCGAGGGCAGGAGAGCACACTAAAATTGTTTTTACAGGAGATATTTACCAGATTGATACGCCATACCTCGATTCAGAAAGTAATGGCCTGTCTTATTTAATCGAAAATGCGAAAAACCATCCGCTTTATGCACACATTACTTTGCAAAAAGGCGAAAGGAGTGAATTGGCCAATTTAGCGAATGAGTTATTGTAAGATTCTACTCCCAACCAAGCGATCGTCATTTCGAGCGGACCCGATAGCTATCGGGTGCAACGAAGTCGAGAACCCGAAGGCTCAGCGAAGCTAAATCTATCTCGAGGGTAGATCTCTCCATTCCGCTGCGCTTCAGTCGAGATGACGATTTTCCTTATTAGAGATACAGCCAAATTTGTGACTAATGATATTTCTTTAAACTCCTCAAGCAAATAAACAACCCAATCAATGTTAAAACCGCGCTCAATATAAACGGTGCTCCAGGGAAATAAACCTGTGCTTTCCCTTCTATAAAATAAGCGAAAATATGTGTCATTACCCATGGCGCAAATATGGCTGCCAAACTTTGTAAACCGGTTAAAACACCTTGCATTTCGCCCTGCGCATTGGAAGGCACCTGATTGGAAATGAGTCCCTGCATAGCGGGGCCACCGATTCCGGCCAAACCATAAGGTACCATAAAGGCGAACATCATCCAGCCTTTTGACGCAAAAGCAAAGGCTGTAAAGCCGATTACATATAAAATCAGGCCAAAATAAACCGCTTTCTTTTCTCCAATTTTTGGCAAGATTACCCTGATTAAACCTCCCTGTACAATTCCAATCACCAGCCCCACAAAACCCAGCGAATAACCCACCCATGCCGCATCCCAGTCAAATTTCTCCATTGTATAAAATGTCCAGTTCGATTGCACAGAGTGACTTGCGAAATACAATAAGAATAAAGTAATCATTAAACCCAGTAAGGCCGGGTACTTACCGATACTAACCAGTGAGCCAATCGGATTAGCCCTTTTCCATTCGAAAGCCCTGCGCTTTTCAACCGGTAATGACTCAGGTAATATAAAATAACCATAAAGCCAGTTAATCAAAGATAAACCTGCAGCAATCATAAAAGGAACCCGGGTACCGAAATGGCTAAATGCACCACCTAAAACCGGACCTAAAATAAAACCTACACCAAAAGCAGCACCAACCAGACCGAAATTCTGCGCTCTTTTCTCAGGAGGCGAAACATCTGCTATATAAGCCTGAGCAGTGGTAAAACTCGCTCCGGTAATCCCAGCGATAATTCTTCCTACAAACAACCAAACAATTGAAGGAGCGAAAGCCAGAAAGATATAATCGATACCCAACCCGAATAACGAACTCAATAATACCGGCCGCCGACCGTAACGATCGCTTAAAGCACCAATAATCGGCGAAAAGATAAATTGAACGGATGCATAAGCTAAAGTGAGCCAACCACCGTATTCTGCTGCCAAACCAAAACCACCTCCTGTAAAATCCTGTATAAGTTTTGGTAAAACCGGAATAATGATCCCAAAGCCTGTAAAATCGATCAGGAGAGTGACCATAATAAAACTCATTGCAGATTTCTTTTCGTTTGCCATCTTATAAAAGTTGAAAAGCAAAAGTATCAGAATTACTTAAGAATGTAAATTTTAGTTCTACAAACCTATCAGGTTTAAAAAAGCTGTGAGGTTTAAATCAGTATATCAATACAGAACCCCTGTTCGTAAACCTGATATAGCGAAAAGCCCGCAACCCGATTTAAGCACCGTCTATGTTGTCTCTTATTGAGTGCTTGCTTGTTTCACAGGTTTCATCGGGGAGGACTTGAAGCGGTAGCAGGGCTGCAGACCGCCACCTACATGGTACCCTACATTTCCAAAAAAATATCAACCCAATCTGACGAACCTCGCAGTTTTCAAAACCTAAACAGGTCTAAATCAAAAACTCTTAAACTAGCCTTCAGTAACTTAAAATTACATCGGGACTAAAAAACCTATAACAAAGGTCAAAAATTTTCCACAATGCCTTAATCCGGCTAAATTTTGCTAAATTCGCAAGGTTATAGTAATACCCTTTTTTAATATCGTTTTAAGTAGCGAGAATAATAATTTATGGCAGAAGATTTAGAAAATCAGCAGAACGACAAAATCATTCAAATTAACATAGAAGAGCAGATGAAATCGGCCTACATTGATTATTCAATGTCGGTAATCGTATCAAGGGCTTTGCCTGATGTACGCGATGGATTGAAACCAGTACACCGCCGTGTGCTCTACGGCATGTTGGGTTTAGGTGTAACCAGCGGAAAACCTTATAAAAAATCTGCCCGTATTGTGGGTGAGGTTTTAGGTAAGTATCACCCACACGGTGATGCATCGGTATATTTTACCATGGTTCGTATGGCTCAGGATTGGAGTTTACGTTATCCAATGGTAGATGGTCAGGGTAACTTTGGCCACATCGATGGTGATTCGCCGGCCGCAATGCGTTATACCGAGGCACGTTTTAGCAAACTTGCCGAAGAAATGGTTGCAGATATCAATAAAGATACGGTAGATTTTCAATTAAACTTTGATGATACAGAGCAGGAGCCAACGGTTTTACCTGCAAAAATACCTAACCTTTTAGTTAACGGTTCTTCTGGTATTGCGGTAGGTATGGCCACTAACATGGCGCCACACAACTTAACGGAAGTAATTGATGGCGTGGTTAACTATATTGACAACAGAGACATCACCATTGAGGAATTAATGAAGTTTGTAAAGGCTCCTGATTTCCCTACAGGTGGTATTATTTACGGCTATACGGGTGTAAAAGAAGCATTTGAAACCGGTCGCGGACGTATTGTAATGCGTGCAAAAGCAGAAATCGAAAGCATTAAAGACCGTGAAGTAATTATTGTTACCGAAATTCCGTACCAGGTAAACAAAGCCCAGATGATTGAGCGTACTGCTGAATTGGTTGGCGAGAAAAAACTGGAAGGTATATCGAACATTAAAGACGAATCGAACAAAGATGGTATCCGTATCGTGTACGAGATCAAACGCGATGCCAATGCTTCTATCGTTTTAAATAACCTATATAAATATACAGCCTTACAAACCTCATTCAGTGTAAATAACATTGCACTGGTAAAAGGTCGTCCGCAGATGTTGAATCTTAAAGATTTGATTGTACACTTTGTGGATCACCGCCATGATGTAATTGTTCGCCGTACCAGATACGAATTGGCCGAGGCTGAAAAACGTGCTCACATTTTAGAAGGTTATTTAATTGCTTTAGATCATTTAGATGAAGTAATTAAATTGATCCGTGCATCTGAAACGCCAGAGGAAGCCCGTTTAGGCTTAATGGAGAAATTCGGTCTGAGCGACCTTCAGGCACGTGCCATCCTGGATATGACATTGCGTCGTTTAACCGGACTGGAGCGTGATAAGATTAAAGAAGAATATGCCGAATTAATGAAAACCATCGAATACTTGAAATCTATTTTAGCAGATGAAGGTTTGCGGATGAAGATTATCAAGGATGAACTGGAAGAAGTGAAGCAGAAATTTGGTGATGAACGCAGAACTACAATCGTTCATTCAGCTGAAGACATGAGTATGGAAGATTTCATCGACGATGAAGAAGTTGTGATCACCATCTCTCATGAGGGTTACGTTAAGCGTACGCCGGCAAGCGAATTTAAAGCGCAGGGCAGGGGTGGTAAAGGTTCTAAAGGCAGTACCTCAAGAAATGAAGATTTTATTGAGCACATGCTGGTAGCCACCAACCACAATTATATGTTATTCTTTACCGAAGCCGGAAGATGTTTCTGGTTAAGGGTGTACGAAATTCCGGAAGGCTCGCGAACCAGTAAAGGAAGGGCAATACAGAATATCATCAACATCCCGAAAGAAGAGAAAATTAAGGCTTATATTAAAGTTAAAAACCTTAAAGACCAGGAATATTTAGAGAACAACTTCATCATTATGTGTACTAAAAAAGGTACCATTAAGAAAACTTCTCTTGAAGCATATTCACGTCCACGTGTAAATGGTATCAATGCCATTAACATTAACGAAGGCGATATCTTGTTAGAAGCTTGTTTAACTAACGGACAAAGTGAAATTGTTATGGCATTGCGCTCAGGCAGGGCTATCCGTTTCAACGAAAGTACCGTTCGTCCGATGGGTAGAACTGCTACCGGTGTACGTGGTGTAAGGCTTGCGCACGATCAGGATGAAGTTGTTGGCATGATTGCTGTAAACAATCCTGAAGTTACGGTGTTAGTAGTATCAGAAAAAGGATACGGTAAACGTACCGATATTGAAGATTACCGTGTAACCAACCGTGGTGGTAAAGGGGTAAAAACAATTAACGTTACTGAAAAAACCGGACAATTAGTTTCTATAAAAGACGTTACTGATAGCGAAGATTTGATGATCATTAACCGTTCAGGCATTGTAATCAGAATTCCTGTGTCTGCGCTAAGGGTAATGGGCCGTGCCACACAAGGGGTTCGTTTAATCTCGCTAAAAGGTGATGATGAGATTGCTTCGGTAACTAAAATCGATCACGAGGAAGACGAAGAAGAAACAGTTGATTTAACTGATGTTGTAGTTACAGACGGCGAAGAACTGGAAGCGGATACTACAGCAGAAGCTGATGATACTGAGGAAGAAGAGGGCGAATCAGATAACGAAACGGAAGAAGAAAATTAACTAAAAATAAGATTAGAATAAAAATTATGAAAAGAGTATTTCTAAGTATAGTTTTAGCAGGTGCGGTAAGCGCTGCATTTGCTCAGAAAAGTGAAGTTAATGCCGCGAAAAATGATTGGAACATGTTCCAGCTAACCAATTCTAGTGCAACAACTCCATTAGCAAAGAAACTTGAAGCTTTAGCAAAAGGCATAGCCCATACTGATAAAGCTATTGCTGATGAAAAATCTAAGGTAATGCCTGAAGCTTGGTCTTACCGTGCATTATTTGCTTCATCTGCAGCAATTTTAGATTCAACAAGTACTGCAAATGCTGATGCAAATTTAAAAATTGCTCAGGATGCAATTGTAGAAGCAAAGAAATTAGATACTAAGGGAAGTGAAAAAGATAATATTAGTTTAGCTGAAACAAATGTTAGCAACGCAGTAAGGAATGGTGGTGTAATTGCCTATAACAAAAAGGATTACAAAACAGCTTATGAAAAATTTGTGGCTGCAACAGTAATTAACCCACAAGATACTGCAATGTATTTAAATGCGGGTATTGCGGCTAGGAATATCGAAGATTATCCAGGTATGATTACTCAATTTAAAAAAGTAATCTCTTTAAATTCACCACAGTCTAAAGATTTATATTCTGAGATCATAAATGCTACTTTAAGCAAGCAAAAAGATACAACTGCGGCTTTAGCGGTAATTAAAGAAGCAAGTGCAAAATTCCCTGAAAATACAGACTGGATCAAAACTGAAACACAGATTTATATTGATAGGGGTGATGCAGCAAAATCAGAGCAGATGTTAACAGCGTTGGCCACAAAAGAGCCAAACAATCCTAGCTACCAGGTTTTATTAGGTAATATCTATTTCAGTCAGGCTTTAAAATTACAGGCTGACAGAAATAAAATCGACCCTAAAAAAGTGAAAGAATTTAATGAAGTAACTGGTAAAATGAATGCTTTGTTAGATAAATCGCTTCCTTTTTATAAAAAAGCTTTAGAAGTTGATGCTAAAAACCAAGGAGCCTTAGAAACGTTGAAAACGATCTATGCTTTTAGAAACGATACTAAAAATTACGAAGATATCAAGAAACGTTTAGACGCATTGCCTAAACAATAATTCTGATACGATCTAAAAAAAGAGCCCCGAAATTTCGGGGCTCTTTTTTTTATGTTTATTTTTATGGTTTATTACGGTTTTATCACATTATTAGCCCATGCAAAATTGCTTTAAAATATCATTAATCGCCTTAATTTTCGTCTCTTTTAATGCTGTAGCCCAAAAAAGCCAGATCTTAATTGCCCGGAATGCCGTAGGCAAGTTACAGGCATCTATTGCCAATAAAGAAGATGAGAAAAAGCAATTAAACATTATAAATGAAGGTTTAAAGGCAATTGAAGCTGCGGAAAAAGATAATAAAACTAAAAACTGGGCCGAAACCTGGTCAATAAAGTCTTATCTGATGTCGTTCGCCACCTTAATCGATACCGATCCTAATAATGCGAATAAGTATTATGATAATGCAATTGATGCTGTTGCCAAAGCGAAGTCACTTGACCGCTATGATGACAATTCGGGATTAATTAAGGCTTCCAACCACAATATTCTCATCAAAAAGCAAGAAAAAGGCAACGAAGCATTCTTTAACAATGACTTTAAAGAAGCATTTGCAGATTTAAAGGAAGTTGGCGATAATTTCCCGGCAGATACAACTTTAGCCTTAAATACTGCCATTTGCGCCTTAAATATTCAGGCTTATGATGACGCTTTAACTTATTTTAAGCGCGCTAAAGAAAACGGAATTAAAAATCCATCTGTTTTTCAAAAAATGGCGCAAATGTATGTGGTTAAATCGGAAAGTGAAACTGCGATAAAAACACTGGAAGACGGACTGGCGCTTAATCCATTTAACCGTTTTTTAACCAACGATTATATCAATCTGTTACTTGATACCGAGAATTTCAGTAAAGCACAGGGACTAATTGAAAGCAATTTAAAAGTAGAAAAAGGAAATAAATTACTGTATTTTCTTTATGGATACCTGCAACAGGTTGGCGGAAATGATGCCACAGCAATTTTAGCTTACGATAAAGCATTATCTACCGATCAGAATTATTTTGACGCGCTATATCAACTGAGCTTAGCGTATATCAATACAGCTAACGAAACTCTGAGTAAAAATGAAGCAGATAAAGCGGCTAAATATAATGGATTAATTAACCATGCGCAATTTGCTTTGCAGCGTGCCAATGAGATTAATCCGAACGATAAAAGAACTGTTCAGTTACTGATTGATATCTATACGAGAAAGAAAGCTACCGACAAAGTTCAGGAGCTAAATCGAAAACTTCAGGAATTATAATTGATTGAAATTTAAGAAAATGGGATAGTAATGAAATCTTAAACTTAACATAATATTAATTATGAGACAAAATATAAATTTAGTATTTCTATCTGATTATTTATATTTTTAGTGGTGATTAACTTATAGTGTCCGAAAAAAATTGTGATCTGCTAATAAGACCAATCGTGATAAATTTATCCGATATAACAGCCATTTGCATACACGATAATAAATTTAAGAAAATGATCATCACAGATAAAGAAATACAAGCTGATTATCTTAATAGAATTAACCGAGTGTTTGAATTTATTGACGAAAACCTGGATGCTGATTTGTCATTAAATAAAATTTCAGAAATTGCTTTTTTCTCTCCTTTCCACTTTCATAGGATTTTCAAATTTATTACGGGTGAAACATTGAATGAATATGTAAACAGGCAGAAAATAGAGCAATCAGCTTTAGCCGTGTTGCATAAAAACTTAACAATGTCTGAAATAGCACACAGATACGGGTTTAATGATAATTCTTCCTTTTCAAGAGCTTTTAAAAAGTATTTCGGAACAAGTCCAACAAAATTTAAACTGCAAAATCCAAATAGACATAGCAAGATTTGTCAACTTGAAAGCAAGAACGGACAAGAGTATCCCAACTACGAAAAATACATTTGCATCATTAATGATCTCAAAAGATGGATAAAAATGAACGCAAAAATTGAAATTAAAGAAATGCCAAATATGAATTTGGCTTATGTATCAAGTATTGGAATACAAAACCTTGAATCTGCTTATCAAAAATTAATTAAATGGGCTACGCCTCAAGGTTTGATGAATATGCAAACTAAAATTGTTAGGATTTACCACGACAGTTTTAAAGTTACAGAAGCCAACAAAGTAAGAATGAGTGCTTCGATTTTGCTTAATAAACCAGTTGATGTAAATGCCGAAATCGGACTAACTTCAATTCAAAAAGGAAAATTTATTGTAGGTAGTTTTGAAATTGGCCTGAATGAATTTGAGCAATCATGGACGGGACTGTTTTTATGGATGAACGAAAACGGATATAAAAGCGTGGATAAAAAGCCTTTTGAGATCTATCACAACAACTTTAATGAACATCCTGAGAAAAAATGTATTGTAGATTTTCATATTCAAATCGGATAATATCATATTTAGCTACTAGCGTTAGTTTTCGTATACAAACCAGCATTAATAATGTTATTGAACTTTTATTACCAGGCCAATTTAATGCCTTTTAATGCTCAAACATGATCACAATACTTCGATCTTAATGTCAAAAGTATGTCCATTAAACAGAAAAAATAAAACCTAATATTTAAAAAATGACTGATTTTTTTGTAGGCAGCAAGCAATTGATCATTAGAGATGAAATGAAAAACATTTCCTTCCCTGTTTTATTACATTACCCGACTAATGAAGAATCTAGGCCCATCGCATTTGGACCTTACATAATGAATGTGAGTCCTGATGCAGAAATTATAGAAAAACAATTTCCACTTGTAATTATTTCACACGGTAATGGAGGCTCACATCTTTTATACAGGACAATAAGCACACATTTAGCAAAGAATGGCTACATCGTTGCAATGCTCGAACATTATGGCAATAACCGTAATAACAATACTTTAGAGAACACAACCGAAAATCTTATAAATCGTCCCAGGCACGTAAGTTTGACAATTGATTTTCTACTCTCCGACAAATCGTTTAGCAGAAATATCTTGCAAAACAAAATCGGGGTTATAGGGCATTCAATGGGTGGTTATACTGCTCTGGCATTGGCAGGCGGAATTCCTCGAACAAAGGAAGGGCTTGTGGTTGAAGTTGCATCAGATCCAAGAGTTAAAGCTATAGTATTACTTGCACCTGGTGTGGGCTGGTTTATGAACTCATTGAACAGAGTGGCAATTCCAATTCTTATGCTTACTGCTGAACATGATCCAGTTACACCGAAATGGAACGGTGAGATTGTGATAAACTGTATATCAGACAAATCAAAATTAACATTCAAAGAGATCGAAAATGCAGGGCACTTTTCATTTTTGAGTCCGTTTCCAGCTACAATGAAAAATGTAAATTTTCTTCCTTCAACTGATCCAACAGGATTTGACAGAGAAAAATTCCATGAAGAGCTTCCAATAGATATACTTGACTTTTTAAATGAGAACTTGAATTGAAAATTTGTCTGCTCATATACCATTCAATATTTAGTATTAAATCTACTTTAAAATATTTTAATTAATACTTTTATAATCCTGATTTAACAGATTACCAAAAATATTTTAGGATCTTTATGTTATACTAAAACCATTTATTATGAAAAAGATCATTTCAATTTGCATGCTTGTATTATGTGTTGTATCCTTAACAACATATGCTACACCAGAAGTACCAAAACCAGTTAGCAGCACCAAAGCTAAAGTAACTACTTACAATGTTCGTTTGGGTTACAGGAATCTTGATGGCAGTGTAACCACTTCAGTATCTACAGAATCACCCGGTTTTACCATTTACAATCAGGAAAGCGGTGATGATTATTATGTTGAAAATGGGCCATCTTCGTTCGGAACATTTTTACCTTATCAATTACCTGGTATAATTAACGGTTTACCTGCAGGAACCTATGAGTTTAGCGCAGAAAGAGGTCAGGGAAACTGGACGGGTTATGGATCTATTACCGTAACCTTATCTCCAGAGATGATAGGCGCTGATGGCTATGTAACGATTTATGTTCCTATCGCCTGGGAGGAATAATTTTTTCTGATTAAAGTAAATAGTCCTTAATAAATTAGGACTATTTACATAAATTATTCGTTTTTTAACAAATAGATTAATATTGCGCAGATAATATTTTCAGTAAAACAATGATATTTTTTCTAACCATTAAGTTAGAAAAAATATCATTCTTTTTTTAGCAACAAAGATGGCAACACAATCTTTGATTCCTTTTGCTTATCCTCGTCTTTCCAGTACACTATAAAATTTATCTTCGCTGCAGCTATTTTAAATCCTTTATCAAAATGCTCTTGCAGAACGGTTTTGAATTTTTGGGAATATTTAACGAAGAGCTCACCTTGTGCATTTTTAAGGCCATCATCTGAAGGCTGCAAACGCAGACCGCTGTAAATCGAATATCTAAATATTGCAATTGGTTAACAAAACAATTTACAATCCTCACTTGTACTAAAAACATGTACGACCATTACAGTTTCGAAGAAGCTACTGCTTACCAGATTGAACTCGCCAAACAGTTAAAGTTTCAGCCGCTCCATAAAATGGAGACCATTGCGGGCGCTGACATCTCTTTTAATAAGGACAGTTCAACCATGTATGCCGGAATTGTAATGCTCACTTATCCCGGTATGGTCGTGAAATCTTTCGCTTTAGCAACTTATGAAACTAATTTTCCATATAAGCCAGGTTTTTTAGGTTTTAAAGAAGTACCTGCGTTATTAAAAGTTTGGGAATTGATTGGGCGTAAACCTGATGTTGTGGTACTGGATGGTAATGGAATTTTGCACCCGAGACGAATGGGTGTAGCTTCGCATTTTGGAATTTTGGCCAACCAAGCCACCATTGGCTGTGCCAAAAGCCTGTTATATGGAGAAAATCATGTACCAGAAAACAAGAAGTTAAGTACTTCAGAAATCAATAGTCATGGGGAAACCCTTGGTTTTGCTTTACGCACAAAAATCAATTGTGCGCCTGTGTTTGTATCTGTTGGTCATTTAATTACGAATCATCAGAGCCTGGCCATTATGAAAAATTGTGCGGGAAATTACCGGATCCCTGAACCAACCCGAATGGCGCACAACGTTGTAAATGATTTTAGAACTGGAAAATTAAAGGCTGGTTTCCATGAGGTATTAGCACCCTTGACCTTGTTTTAAATTCATATTCGTTATGCTGAACTTGTTTCAGCACCTTCCTGCAATAAAGACCCTGAAATAAATTACCTTCGGTGAGCTCGCTTAAGGCTCGGCTTACTGCGCAGCTTTCCGCTGCGCTACAGGTCAGGGTGACGGCACAATCAACTTAAATCCATTTAATCCCTTTTTTAAGCAATTGCAGGGTTTTATATTCTTCTGAATCTATGGCTGGCTGCAAATTATAGCCCCAGTTAGCCTGTGGTGGTAAACTCATTAAGATAGACTCGATCCGGCCATTGGTTTCTAATCCAAATTTTGTTCCGGAATCGTACACCAAATTAAATTCTACGTAACGGCTACGGCGTTGATATTGCCATTCTTTATGTGCTTCGGTAAATTCTTTATCCCGGTTACGGTCGATTAATTCCGTATAAATCGGTAAAAATGTTTCACCAATATGAACAGAGAAATCCAGAACCTGCTCCCAAGAAAGATTGGTGTTCTCAGGTTTTAAACGATCGTAAAAAATACCGCCAATACCACGGGTTTCTTCACGGTGTTTAATAAAGAAATAATCATCAGCGTGTGTTTTAAACTTCGGATAAAATTCTGAACTGAAATCATCACAAGCCTGCTTTAACTTGTGGTGAAAGAAACGGGCATCATTTTCGAAAACATAATGCGGCGTTAAATCGATACCACCGCCAAACCAACGCGTTTCTTCATTGAGTTCAAAATAACGGATGTTCATATGGATAATCGGTACCAAGGGATGATTTGGATGGATCACGATTGAAACACCAGTAGCAAAAAAATCATCTTCTGTTACATTAAAGGCTTTTTTAACCGCTTCTGGCAACTTACCATGTACAGCAGAAAAATTTACGCCTCCTTTTTCGATAATTTCCCCATTTTGCATAATCCGGGTACGTCCACCTCCCCCGCCATTTCGCTCCCAAAGCTCTTCTTCAAACTTCCCTTTGCCATCGGCAATTTCCAATCCCCTGCAAATTTCATCCTGTATTTGCTTATACCTTGCTGCTACTTCTTCTTTGAACATGATGATTTTTTCTATTTCCATACAAATCTAAAGGTATTAAAGCAGCTATATTGATTTATGTTTAGATAGTACATTTTATTGACATTGTTTTTAGTCAGGATTCTTGAGTACTTAGAACAGAGTGATACAACTAATGTTCGAGGTAATTAAGGTCTTTATTAAAGCTTTCTTTTAAATAAGCAACAGAGATCATGGCAATTATGGTTACAATCCCCATCACGATAAAACCGGCAGAAACGATGTTATAACGATGCACAAAAAATTCAAAAATAAAAGTAATCGGAATTAAAGCACCGCGTACAAAGTTGGGCGCTGTAGTGGTAACCGTAGAACGGATATTTGTTCCAAACTGTTCGGCAGCAATGGTTACAAATGTTGCCCAATAACCAACCGCAAAGCCCATAAACAGGCAGATCAGAATGAAATTACTTTCGGTTAAACCTGTACTGTTTAAATAAACAAGTACCGTAATTACAGATAAACTTTGAAAAATAAGCACTGTTTTCTTACGCGATCTTAAAACTTGTGCCAAAACCCCGCATACCACATCGCCAATGGCAATACCAAAATAAGTATACATGATACCAGTGCCAGCATTTAATACATCCTTAGCGCCTAATGCTTTACCTATTTCTGGCGATTGGGTAACTAAAATACCCACAATAAACCATAGAGGAAGCCCAAGGCAGATACAGGCCAGGTATTTTAAGAATCTTTTGCGGTCGGAAAAAAGCATAAAAAAATTCCCTTTTGAAACCGCTTTATCCTGCTCGGCGTGTTTAAACATACCCGATTCGAAAGTACCTACACGCAAAAGCAATAAAAGTAAGCCCATGCCACCACCTACGAAATATGAAGTTTGCCAGGTAAAATGTTTACCAATTGTAGCGGCTGCCGCTGCGCCCAATAAACCAATGCCAGCTACCACCATAGTACCATAGCCACGTTTTTCTTTATCCATGGTTTCGGTAACAAGCGTAATCCCCGCACCTAATTCGCCCGCTAAACCAATACCCGCTACAAACCTGATCATGGCATAAGTATGTACATCAGTGGCAAAACCATTTGCTAAATTCGCCAGCGAATACATTAAAATTGATCCGAATAATACTTTGATCCTGCCGAACTTATCGCCGATAATGCCCCAGAGTAGACCTCCAAGCAACAAGCCGAACATCTGCATATTGATGACGTACTCCCCTTCGGTACGCATATGCGCTGCAGAAACACCAATGTCGGTAAAACTTTTTACCCGTACTACAGAAAACAAAACAAGATCGTAAATATCAACGAAATAGCCCAGAGCGGCTACAATTACTAAGAAAATTACATTACGGCTGTTGGTTTTTACTTGATGATCCATTTAATTATTTGGTTTAGACGCTGAAAGTACGCAATAACACAAATATTTAAAATAGATTTCTAAAAATAAAAGCCACCCTGCGTTAGGGTGGCTTTTAAGATCCTACATAGGAGGATTCTTTTTTGTTGTGTCAGTTGGCATTTTTGTTGTCGTGTCTGGCATTTTCTTAGCTGTTGTATCCATTGGTGCCGTAGTTGTCGAATCCGTTTTAGTGCTGTCTGAAGAGCCAGCCATATTTTTTGACGAATTGCATGCTGATGTGGCTATCATAAGAGAACCTGCAAAAGCAAGACTTAAGATTATTTTTTTCATAGTTTTTAATGTTATCTTTCATCCAAAACAACATTACAATCATTTGGTTTTAATTTTTTCTTGAAAAAGAATATTTTTCATTAATATTTACTAGTTATTAAATGTTCACAACGCATAACAGCACCATTTTGAACAGGTTTTATTGCACTAACGGTGATGTAAATATATTTCACCCTATTATTTTGCTAAAAATCAGTTAATTTCATTAAATAGCAAATAATGGCCAAATTCTTAAGCTTTAGTAATGGCATCTTTTAAACAAGCATATTTTGCAGATTACAGAAATTTTACCAAAACAACATCTGCAAAACTTTAAAAGGTGATAAAACTTTCTGATATTAGTAAATATGATTATTTCTCCGAACACCCTTAAATGGGTAATGCGTTTTTACCCACCCCTATTTTTTCAACGCATTTGGGTTCAGAGATTTGAAAATGAATTTAGAAGCTGTACGGTTAAACTGAGCAAAAGTTTTCTGAATAAAAATTACAATGGTTCTATTTTTGGAGGCACTATTTATGCGGCTACTGACCCATTTTATGCACTCTTATTCGATCAGTTGATGCAACGTCGCGGCTTTAAAGTCCGTGTGTGGTTAAAGAGTGCTTCTATACAATATTTAAAACCTGGTCGTTCTACCTTATACTTCACCATAACAGTAACAGATGATATGCTTAATGAAGCAGAACATGCCTTAAAAACTATTGGAAAGTTTGTAAAAGCCTATCCCATGGAAATAACCAACAAAAATGGTGAATTGTGTGCAACCGTAATGAATGAAGTATATATCCGAAACCTGCATCAGGGCGAAACACCCAGGGTTGCTTATTAATTTTTAGATTATGCCGAGTATTAAGAGTTTAATTTTGCAGGGTGAGGGCATGATGCTCGATTTTAAGAAAACCATTACCAGCACCGAGAAGATAGCCAAAAGTTTGGTCGCTTTTGCCAATAACAAAGGTGGCAAATTATTAATTGGCGTTGCAGATGATGGATCGATTAAGGGGGTAAAATCAGAAGAAGAAGAGAAATATATGATCTTGACTGCTGCCCACCAATTCTGTAAACCGGCTATTGAACCTCATTTCGAAGAAATTTACGTGGATGATAAACTGGTTTTAGTAGTTGAAATTCCTGAAAGTGATACAAAACCGCACTACGCACTTGATCAGCAAAAAAAATGGTGGGCCTATATTCGCATTGATGATAAAAGCGTTTTAGCCAGCCGGATTATTCTGGAAGTACTTAAACAGGAATATAAGAACAATGGTGTACTCATCTCCTATTCTGATAACGAAAAAAAATTGCTCGAATACCTGGAGCAAAACGAAAAGATTACCTTAAAAGAATTTAGCAAACTGTTACGCAGTTCTTACCGCAAAGCCCAAAAAGTACTGGTTAATTTAATTTTAACCAATGTAATTAAATCGCATACTACCGAAAAGGATGAGTATTTTACGGCGGTGAGGTAGCAAAAATCATTGAAAATGACATATCTAAAATCAATATTCTTTTTTGTTATTGTTTGCTGTACCTTAACAGTTAAGTCACAAAATTATCAGGATTCTTTGAGACTTAAGCTTAAAGATTATCTTGAAGAAAATAATATACCTGGCTTTTCCGTAGCTATTTTAAATAAAGACAAAATCGTTTTTGAAAGTGGTTTTGGCTATGCTGATATTGCTAAAAAAAAGGTATATACGCCACAAACAATTCAAAATATTGGTTCGGTTAGTAAAACATTTATTGCTGTATCGCTCATGAAAGCTATAGAGCTTGGTTATTTTGATCTGGATACAGATATTAATACAATTCTTCCTTTTAAAGTCGTAAATCCTTACTTACCTGATGAAATTATTAGCATTAAATATTTAACCACTCATACTTCGGGCATTATAGATAACCAGGAAATATACAACCGATCTTATCGTTTTGAGAGACCAAAAGTTCAAAATGAGTTATTAATTAAAATGATGAAGGAGAATAATTATACTTCTGATCTAAATAATACCACCTTAACAACATTTTTAAAAGCTTATTTAACCCCTCAGGGTGCTTTATACAAAAAAGAGAATTTTAGTAATTCGAAACCTGGTAAAAGGGCCTCATACAGTAATATTGGTTCAGCACTTACAGCATACCTTATTGAAGTGAAATCTGGTATATCATTCGCAGATTTTACTCAAAAATATATTTTTAAACCACTTCATATGAATAATACAAATTGGTTTAAAACAAAGCAAAATACTTCTAAACAGGCGGTTCCTTATTTAACAAAAGATATTGCGTTCCCTTTTTATCACCTCACTACTTATCCCGATGGAGGATTAAGAACTTCTGCTGCCGAGCTTTCTTTATACGTGAGGGACATGATGAAACTGCTCAATCATAATGCTGGCCTGATTAAGAACGCATCGGCTATTGAAATGTTTACCCCAGTGTTTACCCCCCAAAGCGTACCCGAGAATATGAGTTTGCAAACACGAAATAAGGGCGTTTTCTGGAATATTTACAATAATGGATATATTGGGCATGATGGAGATGACCCAGGTGCAAGCGCAAACATACTTTTCAATAAAACAACAGGTATTATCTTTATGAGTAATATCTACATTGAAAACAGAAGTAAAATTCTTTCAATACTTCAAAAGTATGCTCCTTTGCTGACAGCTTCTCCAAAGTAGATTTCGGATTTTTTAACCTTCATAAATCTTCAATCTGCATTTTTCTATCTTTTATAGTTGTGGAAAGACTATAACCTAAAGATAAACTTGTTTATAAAACCCGCTGGCTTCGATAATTCAGTGCAACAGAGCTATCGCCTTTTTGAAACCAAAACATTAACTTTTCTACATCCCTACTTTTTGAGCTTTAAAAACGCGACCTTTGCAAACTATGTTTTCTAAAATTTACACCAGATATAAACCTTATTACAAAGAAAATCTCCATTTGGCGCTGCCAATTGTAGGCTCGCAGGTGGGGCATACGCTGGTACACATGGCTGATAGTATTATTGTTGGGCATTTTACCGACACCATCCAATTAGCCGCTGTTTCTTTGGTAAACAGTATATTTATGCTTATCCTCGTAATCGGCCTAGGCATTTCTTATGGGCTAACCCCACTAATTGCACAGGAAAATGGCCGTCAGCACTATGATGAGTGTGGAAAGCTTTTATCAAACAGTTTAATGATCAATATCTGTATCGGCATATTATTATATGTACTTGTGCAATTGGGGATATTTTTTGTTATCGATCGCCTGGAACAAACACCAGAAGTAGTACGCTACGCAAAACCTTACCTCAATCTTTTATCTGTTTCGATTATCCCATTATTGATTTTTCAGACGTTTAAGCAATTTGCAGAAGGTTTAGGCTTTACCAAACAAGCCATGTTTGTTTCGATCTGGGGAAATGCCCTTAATATTATTTTAGGAATCATCTTCGTGAAAGGTATGTTCGGCATCAAATCTATGGGTGTTAGCGGTGTAGGTTTAAGTACTTTGATAGACAGGATTTTGATGGCTACCGTGATGTGCTTTTACGTTTTGCGCTCGAAGCATTTTAGAAAATACCTGACCAGTTTTAAAGTAACATTTTTTGATAAAATGAGGGCAATTAAGATTGCCAAAATCGGAATGCCGGTAGCCATGCAGTATTCTTTCGAAATCAGTGCTTTTAGCGGTGCTGCGGTATTAATCGGTACCATCGGAGCGATAGAACAGGCCGCACACCAAATCGCGATTAGTTTAGCGGCAATGACCTACATGATTGCCAGTGGTGTGGCATCGGCAGCGACCATAAAAACAGGAAATAACTTTGGTAAAAATAATTTTAACGACTTACGGAAATCAGCCATTGCCAGCTATCATGTAATATTGCTTTTTATGTCGTGCACTGCGGTGATTTTTGTACTGGCCAACAACCTAATGCCTTTCATTTATACCGAAGATGCAACAGTAATTCCTATTGCCGCACAACTATTAATTATTGCAGGCTTTTTTCAACTGTTTGATGGCACCCAAGTGGTCGGACTAGGTGTTTTACGTGGCATGGGCGATGTTAACATGCCAACCTTAATTACCTTTTTAGCCTATTGGGTAGTTGGAATCCCTATCGGTTATGTATTGGGCTTTCATTTTAACTTAGGCGTTAACGGAATCTGGTATGGGTTAACACTGGGTTTGCTCACAGCCTCTATCCTGTTGTTTTTGAGATTTCAGAGTAAGACAAAAAGGTTAGCGGCTAGATAGTAGCATACGCTGATATAATCTTCATTGAGAGAAAGCTTTTTCAGCCGACGAAGCAATCTTTATCGTATGGAATTATCTGCAGGTAAGATTGCCTCATCGTTCCTCCTTGCAATGACGACGTTTCTTCGGAATAACAAAAAATTATTTCCCACCAACATTTACCACAACCCCAATGGTAAAGATAGAATTACCGGCAGACATATATTTACGGCTTTTTAAACCAATATTACTGCTGGTGGTATATTGGAGCTGAAAGGTTTTGCTGAGCGCCATGCGGGTAAAGAATACCGGCTCAAAGAAGATATTATCTTCTTTAGGCTGCACTACACCATTTAAAAAGAAACGATCCATTTTAACATGGCTGATTCTTAAAGCAGTGCCATAATTAATGGGAAAATCGGTTCCAAACAAACGTAAATTATTTTTCTTTTTTGAACTGTAGTTTACCTGTAAAAATGTTTTCCTATAATCTACATCCTGCAGTTCAGAACTGATGAGGATATCGTTTTTATAATCACGGTAAGTGATGTCGCTCCAACCTTTACCTACACCTGCATAAACCTCGATTATCCGGTTATTATCCGGACCAAATGTATCAAAATAACCACCTCCAATTTCAACTAGTTTATGTCCGAAATCTTTACTTCTTCTTTCGCTATTCATCCTCGAACCGCTAAACAGTAGACCTATATGGTCAGAAACGGCATAAGCGCCATTAATGCTGGCATTGCCTTTTAAAGAGATGTGTGCACCGCCACTAAATTCGCCTTGTTTACTTAACATGGGTGTATTTGGAACGTTTGGCATATAAACTGAAGAACAACTGGCTGCAAAAAGCGCTAAAACTGGGAGTGTAAAACGTAAGTATTTAATCATAGATGTTATATAAACAGATTTTGGCTGTAAAAATTGTGCTAAAGTTCCATTTTCATGAAATCCATCACCCTTTTAAACTCATCATGCAAACCGGCTTTTAAGTGGATTCTTTCTTTTGTAATGGGATGCACAAATGTTAACTCAGAAGCATGGAGCAACATGGTCGTCATGTCCCATTGTTCTTTAAAAAATTTGTTTTGTTTATTACAGCCGTGTGTCCTATCCCCAATAATTGGATGTAAAATATGGCTGAAGTGTCTCCTTAATTGATGCATTCTGCCAGTTTTAGGTGTGGCTTCTACCAGTGAATACCGGGAAGTTGGGTGTTTGCCAAAAGCCACCGCTACCTCAGCTCTTTGAAGCGTGATAAATGAGGTAAAAGCATCTTGCATGGTTCCGTTTTCTTTAGCCAAAGGATAATCAATATCCATTTCATCTGGTGTAAAACCCCGTAAAATAGCCCAATATTTTTTATCAGTTTCTGCATTCATAAATTGCTGATGCATAGCAACTTCAGAAACCTTATCAAAAGCAAATAATAATATCCCGCTTGTTTTCCTATCTAACCTATGTACCGGACTAACGTGCTTCCCTACCTGATCTCTTAACAACTGAAGGGCGAACTCCGTCGCATCTCTTGCAATGGATGATTGGTGTACCAATAGACCATGAGGTTTGTTAATGGCGATTAGATTTTCGTCCTGATAAATGATCTCCAACATATGGCGGCGAAGATAAGGATATTATAACTTTACAAAAGGACTCATGCAAATAAATCAAAAGCCAGGCGATAGGTATTGCAGTGCGCATCTACAATATCCCTGATATCAATAGAATAACCTCCACCCATACTCACCTGTAAAGGTAAGTTTTTATCTTTACAGGCCTGCAGCACCATCCGATCACGCTCCTTGCACGCAGCTTTGCTCAATGCCAGTTTACCCAATTTATCTGTAGAAAGCACATCTACTCCCGATAAATAAAATACAAAATCAGGTCTGGCGCTTTCAAAAGCCTTTTTCAGATTGACATTTAGTGCAGACAGATATTCATCATCCTGTATACCATCATTTAAGGGAACATCCAGGCTTGAGACTTCTTTTTTAAAAGGAAAATTTTTATCGCCATGCATGGAGAAAGTGAATACCCCTGTCTCATGTTGAAAAATTTCGGCGGTGCCATTTCCCTGGTGAACATCTAAATCGATAATTAAGATACTATCAGATAAATTCTTATTTAACAAATAATTAGCAGTAATTGCCTGATCGTTCAACAAACAAAAACCTTCACCCCAATTGCTACCTGCGTGATGCGTACCTCCTGCAACATTAAAGGCAATACCATGTGCTATGGCAAAATGAGCTGCATCAATGGTGCCCTGTGTAATTCTCAGTTCACGTTCTACAAGTTGCGCATTTAGTGGAAAACCAATCCGTCTCTGCTCTTTAGCAGGAAGTGTTAAATCCCTGAGTTGTTCCCAATATGTTTTTTCGTGAGTAAGGAGAATAATATCTTCCGAAACAGGCTCTGGACTAAATAAATTCTGCGGCGTTATTGTTCCCTCATGCAAAAGCTGCTCAGGGATCAATTCATACTTCAGCATCGGAAAACGGTGTCCTTCAGGTAAAGGGTGTGCGTAAAGCGGATGCCAGGCAATTTTGATCATTAGCCTAAAATCTCTCCTACATGTTTTTCGATATTGATACAGATCTGATCTACAGGAAGATCATTCGCATCGTAACCAAATGGGTTTTCTATTTCTTCAGCTATCAGCTCCAAACTCGCTAATACATAGAGGATAAAGGGCACAATAGGGACTACAAAATAACCTAAACTGAATACCCATCCAAAGGGTAAAGTGATCACATAAACAAAAATAAATTTTTTAATAAATGCGCTGTAAGAAAATGGGATCGGCGTATTTTTAATCCTTTCGCAGGCGCCACAGATATCGGTAAACTGATTAAAGTCGACGGAAAGAACAATAAACTGTTCCTGCGAAATCGAACCTTTTTCCAACAGCCCGTAGAACCTGTTGGTTAAACTACCTGCTATCTGGTTAGGAACATGTTTGCCCTCTTCAACTTCTATCAACAAACTGTTCTTCCCGAAATACATTTTTTCTCTTAGATGTTCTTTTAGCGCAAAAGCATATTTAGGAATACCGTATTCAAAAAAGCGAACATCCTCATCAGTTAGTTTAAGCGCTTTAATCTTTAAAGCCAGGTTACGGCTTACATTGGTTAGTGATCCAAGCAGTTTCCGGCCTTCCCACCACCTATCATAAGCCGTATTAGTTCTGAAAACCAGCAAAAGCGACAAAACAAAGCCCAATAAGCTATGCATCATGCCAATATTGGTTACATTACTCGTTTTAGAAAGCTGAAAGTAGTTTAACTCAGCATAAGCAACCAGCCCAGAAAATACGGCTACCCCAAGCATTAAAGGCCAAAGCTTTCTAAAGGTGTCGCTTTTATCGATATGAAAAATGAAGGTACTCCAGTCTTTAGGGTTGTAGTTAATCATTTTTTATTCTTTTCTACGTTAAAATATCTTTACTCACTTTTAATAATGCCTGTCCTGCTAAGTAAACATCTTCATAAGTGTTATAAAGTGGTACGGCACTTAAACGGATCACATCAGGTTCGCGCCAATCGCCGAGTACATGATTAGCCATTAAGCCATCAAAAATCTGCTTGCCGTTACGTTGAGCAATGATGGATAACTGTGCACCTCTATCTTTAGGATTATTTGGCGTGATAATTTTATATTGCTCAAATCCTAGCTCCTTATTCACTTCATTTATAATGAATTCGAGATAGGCTGTTAAAGTAATACTTTTCTCTCTCAATGGCGCTATGAAACCTGCTTTTTCGAAAATCTGTAGCGACGCATGATATAAGGCCATAGGCATTACCTGTGTGCAACTTACCTGCCATCCGTCTGCCCCGGCTTCTGGAATAAAGCCTTTCTCCATTTTAAAGCGTTTACTTTCCTGGTAACCCCACCAACCTGCAAAACGGTTCAAGTGGGTATTACTGAAATGTTTTTCGTGAACAAAAATTCCGCTTATTCCTCCCGGACCAGCATTTTGGTATTTATATGAGCACCAGCAGGCGAAATCAACATCCCAATCATGTAGCTTTACAGGAACATTACCAGCGGCATGTGCGAGATCCCAGCCCACTATTGCGCCTATTTCGTGGCCAGCTTTAGTAATGGTTTCCATATCATACCATTGACCGGTATAATAATTTATCCCTCCAAATAAAACCAATGCAATTTCATCTGCATTTTCGTTGATTTTAGCTAAGATATCTGCTGTATGCAGTATTTCTTCACCTTCCTTAGGAAAAACCTCTATAATAGCTTCTTTCGGATCGAAACCATGAAACCTTACCTGACTTTCTATCGCATATTGATCGGATGGAAATGCCCCTCCCTCCATAATGATTTTGAAGCGCTTACCTTTCGGCTGATAAAAGCTAACCATTAATAAATGAAGGTTTACGGTCAAAGTATTCATCGGACAAACCTCCGATGGCAGCGCGCCAACAATCGGCGCCATTAACTTTTTAAGCGCCTTATGATAAAACATCCAAGGTTCGTCTCCATCAAACCAACCCTCCACAGCATAGTTCGCCCAGTTGTTAAGCTGACCTTGCAAAACTTCTGCGGCCACTTTAGGTTGAAGGCCTAACGAGTTGCCACACAAATAAATAAAATCTTTCCCGTTGTGTTTTGGAAATAAGAATTGAGACCTGAAATGACGGAGCTGATCAGCCTCATCCTGTAGCTGAGCAAATGATAGGGTGTTTTCGAAATTCATCAGGCCAATATTACAAAAAAAGCAGGTATTGTTTCCAATCCTGCTTTTCAATTATTTAAAATTTATTAGAATTTCATCGTATCATGCTTACCCAGATCTGGCGTATCACCAGTAACTACCGCTTTCAATATACTGAACAACACTACAATTTTTGATGAAGATGAATCCCAGTATTCAGCTTCCTCAGGTGTTACTTTTATCAGAATTAATCTTGGATCCTCAACTCCATCAGGAAACCAGGCTTTTATAAATGGAGAAAAATAAGCCTCTTTACGTACTTTATCATCTACAAGCTCTGCCTTACCCTTAACCGTTAAATACGTGTTTTTCGACGGATCGCTATAAGCTAGCAGCACATTGTTTTCTTTTGAAATCTCTTTCGATTTTAAGGAATACTCATTCGTATAAAACCACAAACTGCCATCATCTTCAATTTTTGCAGTTCCCATTGGCCTGCTTCCAAATTCATCACCTGAAGAAAATGTAGTGAACATACAAGTCCTTACACTTTCTGCCATCTCTTTTAAGATGGCTATATTTTTCTCGTTTTTCATGTTTTTGATTATTTATAGAGAAAAACAGAAAGCTCCTTAAAAGGTTTCTATAAATTAAACCTTATTTGGTTTACTCACATATTTGTTGCCCTTAACAAAGAATCGCCAAGGCAATAATGCATGTTCTTTGGCATAAGCAATGCCAACGCGTGGTGTAGCTGCAATATCTTCTTCAGCATAACGGATACCATTATCCTCGATCCAGATCTCATCATCGGAAAGATTTTTTGCATTGAAGGTTTTATCTATTCCTAATGCTTTTGCCGCTGAACCAGGTCCAGCCGAAATAGCACCTTTTGTACGAGGCATATTCCTCCGCTCTTCAATAATATCTATTCCAATAAGCGGTTCTATCCCTCTGATTAAAACAGCATGAGGATCGTCCTTAACCGAAGTAACCACATTAAATAAATGATGCATTCCGTAACAGAGATACACATAAACAATGCCACCTGTACCATACATGGTTTCGGTGCGGTTGGTACGGCGACCGCCATAAGCATGAGAGGCCTTATCTTTTACCCCAAAATAGGCTTCTGTTTCTACAATGATCCCTGCAGTAATTTCATTACCAATTTTAGTGTACAAAACCTTACCGAGCAAATCTTTTGCAAGACTCACAACATCCTCATTCTGGTAATATTCAGCTTTTAATTTCAATATTTGACCTAAATTATCTATTTAACAAAACTGCAATAACCTGCTCTAAATAAACTTGATCTGTTTCATCAAATTTATTCAACATTTCACTATCAACATCAAGCACGCCAACTACCTCATCATTAACAATGAGAGGCAGAACGATTTCGGATTTTGAAGCTGATGCACAGGCAATGTGACCAGGAAATTCCTCCACATCTGGTACAATGATGGTTTTGGCCTGTGCCCATGAAGTTCCGCAAACACCTTTTCCTTTTTTTATTCTTGTACAAGCCACTGGCCCCTGAAAAGGACCAAGCACCAGCTCATCCTGCTTTACTAAATAAAAGCCAACCCAAAACCAACCAAACTGCTCTTTAAGTGCTGCAGCTATGTTTGCCATGTTAGCCACAAAATCTGTTTCGCCATACAATAAAGCTTCAATTTGAGGAATGATGGATTGGTACTGCGCTTCTTTAGAGGCATCTCTGGTAATAACTAAATCTTCTGCCATTTCTTTTGTTTATATGATCAAAGTTAATAATGAATTGTGAGATGCAAGCCAGACCGGTTTATAATGACAAAAATTTGAATGATAACCTATCTTTAAAATCCTTAGTTTTGATCTCTTAATTGTGTGCTTATGATTGTAGCCTTAACCATTACTAGATTTCGTGGTCTTACCATCCCCTTTGCTTTTATGGGAATGGCAGTTTTAAGGCTGCCTTTATGGTTAAATAAAAAGTGTAAGTTTTGGAAATTAATGGGTAGCGGCAAAGATGCCAGTGTTGATTTACCTCCAGATTATAAACATTGGGCAATTCTCACTACCTGGGATGAACGTAAAGATTATAATGATTTTTATCGGAACTCTTTAGTGATGAAATGGTTTATTTTTTTTGGAATAGAAAGTTTTACTATCTTACTAAATCCTTTAGCCAGTCATGGTTTATGGTCAAAAGAACAGCCATTTAAAGTTGATAATATAAATCAAACATCCTCTGGGAAAATCGCTGTAATAACGAGGGCCGCGATTAAATTTAACAGATTAAAAGAGTTTAGACAGAATATTAAACGGGCGGCCAATGCCATGCGTATTGCGCCGGGATTTATCCTATCTGCAGGTATGGGAGAAAATCCATTTTTTGACCAAGCCACCTTCTCTATATGGGAAGATGCGGAGAGCGTAAAAAACTATGCCTATAAAACCTTTGACCATGCTGATGTGATTAAGCTCACCAGAGCGCGGGAATGGTATAAGGAAGAACTCTTTGCCCGTTTCTCAATCGTTGATAGCTGGGGAACGCTTAACGGTGTATCTGCAGAATTGTAAATAAAAATATAATAAAATGAGAGTAGTAGCAGAACTTCCGCATCCGGAATGTAAGATTACCATTTTTTCGATGAACCAAAAATACATTGTAAAATTTGAACAAGGTACTTTTGAGCAAAGTTACAAGCTTGCAGAACTGGACTTAAGTGGCGGTGGTGTAAATGATGTATTTGAAATTATTGATGAAGAATTTATCCAGACCGTTATTACGCGTTTTAAGGTGATGCGATCAGATTTTAATGCAGCTTACCATAGACATCAATATTAACACCTAATACATGCAAAACACTGACATATAGATACTTATATCTTAATTCAGCATTATATTCTGAATTTTTGATTTAATTATAATTAAAAAACATCTTCTATTGTTTCTTATTATTTAATTAAACATAGTTAAGTTTCTGATATAATGAATTTTATATTTAGCAAAAAAACATAATTTTGTCCTGCTTTTATGCCAAATATATGGGAGGTTTAGTGATTTTGGGATGAAATAAGAATTACTTTATAAAAAAACATCTTCAATAAATTCTAATGAAAAGGTCGTTATTTCGACCGCAGTAGAGAAATCTTTTATCACAGTTTAAAGATTTCTCCATTCGCTGCGCTTCAGTCGAAATGACAACACTTTTTTTAGGATTCTGTCATTATTAGCGTAACGAAGAATCTCTGCATTTTCTTATAGCAAATTCGAAAAAGCATTGCCGGAAAATTTTCAATTACTAAAAGATTCTTCATTGCATTCAGAATGACAGAAAAAGTATTTCTTTTAGTGGTATTCTAAATAACAAAATGGGGGTTAAGCAGAAACCACTGTATCGTGTACCACTACCCTATACCAGTTTTTGGAGAATTTTTCTACAGCATCTAAATGTATTTTATCTTCCTGGTATGCATTGTGATCTTCAATGTTTGCGAAAGTAATCGTTAGCGAATAAGTAAAAGAGTTATCCGTAACCGGACGTACTGGCGTGTTTGCAGCTAATCCAAAACTTAAAGTTTTTATATATTTAATAGGCTTTAAGCTTTCGAAAAAATTAGTAAAATCGGCTATTTCATTTTTGGTTAATTGTGGCTTTAACCAAAACATTACAAAGTGTTGAATCTGTCCTTTATCAGGGGTAGGGATTTCTGTCATGGGTTCTTTTTTCTTTAAATATATTAATCATTTTTTATTAGACATAAAAAAAGTCCTGATGTAAACCAGGACTTTCATATATTTTAAAAAAAAATTAGTTTTTAGGCTGTACCCGACCAGATTTTCTGTCTTCGCCTCTACCGATTAAATAACCTCCACCAGCACCAACCAATCCACCAATAATAGCGCCTCTTCCTTTTTTCTTATCAATTAAAGCACCACCAACTGCACCAGCGGCACCACCAATTACAGCGCCCTTAGCTGCATCACTCCAACCTTTTTTCTTAGCTGTTGGTTGTGTACCACCGTATGCACTGCTAGAACTTCCACCAGAGCTGGCATATGATCTTCTAGTACTTGTACTTGATCTTCTTGCAGCAGCCAATTCTGCCTGGTGTTTAGCTTCTTTCTCTTTTTCTACTCTAGCTACTTCAGCTTTTTTAAAGCTGTCTAAACGTAAACTATCTTTTACGGCTTTAATGGCTAATTGTTTTTCTGCTTCCTGCTGTTTCAATGCAGCATCTTCTTTTGCTTTGTTATTACAAGCAAACATAACAGAACTTAATGCGATTACTACCAATATCCTTTTCATAATTTTTAATTTTAATATGTCTCCAGTTTAGCTACCTAACCTCACTAAACGGGTTTCATTTGTGATATATGATTTAGTTAATTATCACTACTAAAGAAAAAATGATGCCAAAATGTTTTGAAAATGAAAAATTATTCCTCTAAGTCGATATACCAGAAACCAGAAAGCACTGTGGATGAACAAGGTAGATCATCATCTGGTGTGGTTTTGGCGGGTGCATTGTACGTTCGGAATACCTGCTCTCCGATGGTGAATGGTATTTTATTCCTGAAAATAGGTCCCTCAAATGCAAAGGTATGAAACTCTCCATTTTCTCCACAGGGATCAATTTCTGATGGAAGCTGATCAATCAAGTCTTCGCTGATTATTTTTCCACAAATGTCTTTCAGATTTTCCTGTGTACATACAATGATGGTTTTATAGTTCAGCTTAATAAACTCGCTGATCAAATCTCTGGTGTTTTTATGCCATAGTGGAAATATGGCTTTCAAACCAATTTCAGCAAGCTTACTTTCACGGTATTTACGCAGGTCTTCCAGAAAAATATCACCAAAAATAGAATGTGTAATTCCTTCTGCTTTAAATTTATTCAGATGGGTACGCATAGTATTGTCATATGTTTCCATATCGGGCATTTCACCTAAACGGATCTGATATAATGGGATACCAATACTTTCAGCCTGCTTAATCAGCAAAGTTTCCCTTACCCCATGCATCGACACACGGTTATATTGTTCGGTGACTGTAGTAACCAGATAGCGGATTTCGATCGTTGGATCCTGAAGAGCATGATGTAATGCGAGGGTACTATCTTTGCCACCACTCCAGTTAAAAATGCTGTTTTTTTTACCCATTCATTAAGATCCTTTTCAGTTGTTCCATTCCATTCACCGCATTTTGTTCAATCGTAATTACATTATGGTAGCGCTTAACATCTGGAGTTTTTGGATCGATGATGTATTTCTTGACCTCACGAGGTACGAAATCGATAAGTCCGGCTGCCGGATAAACAGCTAGAGAAGTACCAATCAACACAAATAAATCGGCATTTCCACAAATTTTGGCCGCAACTTCGATCATCGGCACCGCTTCGCCAAACCAAACTACATGTGGCCGCAGTTGTGAACCGAACTCGCACAATTCACCCATTTTTATTTCTGAACCTGTAATGGGATAAGTTAAATGAGGTTTAAGGTCGGATTGTGACCGGGTAATTACGCCATGGAGGTGGGTAACTTTGGTAGAGCCTGCTCTTTCATGCAGATCATCGATATTCTGGGTAATGATTTCAATATCAAAATTATTTTCTAGCTCAGCCAGCAAATGGTGTGCCCGGTTAGGCATTGCAGCCAAAACCTGCTTTCTTCTTTCATTATAAAACGCTTGTACCAATTCCGGATTTCTTTCCCAGGCTTCAGGTGTAGCTACATCATATATATTGTAACCTTCCCACAAACCATCCGAATCCCTGAAAGTCTTTAATCCACTTTCGGCACTGATCCCTGCCCCTGTTAATACGACTAACTTCATAAAATATTATACCGATTGGAATGATTGAACGGACTGAGCATGATTGATAAACTTCTTCGCAATATTCTCATCAGCCTTAAAAATATTGGGATGGAACATGCAAGCTAAAGCTTCAATACCTTCTACCAAAGTGCCAATACTTGGCTGTGTGAACATGTCAAAATCAGCAATGTAAACCTGGTTGTTTTTTACCGACTCCAAGTTATTCCAACCTGGTTTTGATGTAAGGAGTTCCATTTCTTCCAGGCTTCTTTTTTGGTCGAAGCCACAAGGCGCAATAACCAATACTTCTGGATTATACTTTATTATCTTTTCCCATGGCGTAACGATGGAATCGCCCGCAGGATTAGAAAGCATATCTACACCGCCGGCAGCAGCAATCTGAAAAGGAATCCAATGTCCACAGTTGTAAATCGGCTCGATCCATTCCATCAGCATCACCCTTTTTAATGGTGATTTATTTTGACGTAGTTTATCTAAAATCTGATCGGTTTTCTGCTGTAAGCCTGCCAGGTAACTAAAAGCTACTTCTTCTTTTCCCAAAGCTTTGGCAATGGTAATGGCGCATTCAAAAACATCCTGCAGATTATTGGGCGAAAGCGGAACCAAAGTTGGCTGCTTACTTAGCTTCATTACAGCGGTTTCGGTACAAACGGTATCAATGTTGCAAACTTCGCAAATGTCCTGTGTGAAAACCACATCAGGTGCAATGCTTTCTAAAAGCGCATCATCTACCCAATACAGGCTTTTACCCTGCGCTTTGGAAGCCGAAAAAATCCGGTCGATTTCTACACTGGAATAGTTTTTACCTTCCAGGATACAGCGCACAACTTTCGGTTGATCAGCGGCCTCCTTCGGACATTCGAAGGTTACCCCATGCAGGTAATCCTGAAGGCCCATATCGTATATCATTTTGGTGGCGGCAGGTAAAAAGGAAACAACTTTCATTTGGATGTAAAATGTAATAGGTAAAATGGAATTGATTTTCTAAGTTAAAAAAAATCCTCTTTTGAATTGAATCAAAAGAGGATTTCTGTTTATTTTTTGTTGGTTAGCCACCAATCACTTAATTATAACTTTTGCGTTTGCAGCTTTAATACCGGGTATTTTGCTTTCAAGATTTCGAAAGCTCCGAAAAGTAATGCGCCATAAATTACCGTTCCTTCCAAGAACCTGATCTCGAATGGAATGGCTTTGACTAAACAAGCCCAAAAACCAGCTAAATCTTGCGTAAAGGCTGGGTTTTTAAACCAAACACCAATATCGCTCACAATCCAGTGGATTAAAACAATTACAAGTGTTGAGGCCAATAAATTCACCACATTAACTTTTTTAAGCAATACCCGACCTACTAATACCATTAAAGCGAATGCAATGTAAGTCCAATACCAGCCCTCGTAAAGAAAGCCGCTGCTGTATTTACTGAAAATAGTAATAGACAAAATGAAATCGCTTAAAAACAAACTCAATATCGGAAAAGCGAAAGCTTTAAGATGATCTTTAAAATAGGCACCACCAAATAAAGCAACAGCTCCGATTGAAGAGAAATTAGCGAATTTCAATTCATCCGAATTAAATGTTACCAGCAAACGGAAAGCCGTTATGGCCAATATCATTAAGAGCAATATTAAGGTGCGTGGATTAAATTTTAAATGAGACATTTTATTTTGGTTAATATATATGCTGCAAAGTTAAATTTTATTAGTGTATATTAAAAATTACGCCTGTATTAAAGTTGAAACCTAAGCTATTGTAACCAATTATCTCATTGTATTTTTTATTCAGGATATTTTTAGCATCAAAGAACAGTTTTACGCTTTTTTTAGCAAGAGCATATTCGGCATAAGCATTTAACAATTGATAAGCAGGTAAATTATCGACTGTATAAGTTGTAAAATTACCATCGGTGCGTTTGCCAAAATAACGGTAATTTGCACTCACATATAAATTGCTGGTAGCCTGTGCACCTGCAGTAATCCCAAATGTATGTTTTGGTCTGCGGAAAAGATAATTGGCAATTGCATTATCAACAAAGTTAAATTCATTACCTTCCACATAAGCATAATAACCGTTAATATTAAACACAATGAATTTAACAGCTGGCTCAACTTCAAAACCTTTGGTTTTCTGACTTACCTGATTAATGTATCCGTTAGGGTAAGCATAAATAATTGCATCGGTTAAATCACGTTTGTAACCTGCTAAACGCAAGCTAAATTTATCATCAGCAAAGCTAAAATTAACACCTGCTTCATAATTCTGAGATTTTTCAGGTTTTAAATCTAAGTTAGCACCAAATTGTCCAAAAAGCATGTTTAAAGTTGGCACCTTGAATGCTGTTGAAACCGTTCCGAACAGTTTTATTTCCTTAATGATGTTAATACTTGGAGTAATTGAATATGTATAGTTTTCGCCATATTGCTCATGTTTATTGTAACGTCCGCCAACTTCCAGGTTAAATACACTTAAATCGTGTAAGAATAATGAAGTATAAGCAGCAAAAATATTGGTTTCAGGTTTATTCGTTGCTGATGATAATTTCATCACACGGTTGTCGATACCGACCAACAAATCCAGTTTATTGCCTAATTTCTGGTTGTAGAACAAATCCAATACTGATACCCTGCCTTCGTTAACGCTAGGATACTGGCTGTGCGCATCATTCCGGGTACTTTCAAAGCTGTAGTTTAAAGTTACTTTACCAGTAGCAAACTCATATTTAGCATTGGTACCTGCAGCAAAGTTTTTCAAGATTGAATAATTATTTGCATCAGTAAATGCACCACCATCGAACTGGTAATTACCGTAATAGTAACGTACAAATGGATTTACAGAGAAATGATTATCCAGCTTAATTCCGAAATTTGCATTTAAAGCATCGGTTTTGAAGCCATCTTTATCAAATACGGATGTATTTCCCACCGGATTAGCTGCCTCAGAAATTCCATCCGTTTTATGATGAGTATAGTTAATATTATAAGAAAATCCTTCAACTCCACCGTTTAAACCAATGGTTCCTTTGTATGTTTCGTAGCTACCTGCACTGGCCACACCATAAATGGTATTCCCTTTTGGACCACCTTTTTTAGTGATGATATTGATTACCCCTGCAACCGCATCAGAACCATAAATGGTAGACTGTCCGCCTCTTAAAATTTCGATGTGATCGATCTGATCAATTGAAATCAATCTTAAATCGAATGCACCTCCGTTTCCTGAAGGATCGTTCTGTACGATACCATCAATCAAAACTATTGAATAAGCACTCCCTGCACCTCTAAAAAACACCGATTTGTTTAATCCGGGATTGCTGCTAGCACCTGCCACAATAATTCCGGCCTGTTCGCTAATAAGTTCGGGCAATGATTTACCGTTACTGCGCTCCAATACTTCGCGACTGATAATGGTAACCACTTTTCCGGTCTGCGATTGTTTCTGGTCATTTTTGGTTGCAGAAATGACAACATCTTTGAGCTGCAAACTGTCTTGAGTTTGCGCATTAGCCACCTGGCTAATCATTAACTGTGCGAGCCCCAGCCCTGCTACAGTTAGCATACTTTTTTTGTTCATTTGATTGTGAGTTTTGCCCACAGCCAACAGATAAGAAAAGGAAATGAAAATACGAACAACGTTAATATCTCAATCCTAGCTTCAATCCCCGAAAGCTATGAAATTAAACGCTAAAGGCAGGTCTTCTGACTTACTCCTGTTTTTTCTGTCTTCCCGCCCAGTAGTTAATTAAGCAGTGACTTATAGATTGAAAAAACATTATAGAGCTTACAGCTGCGGGACAGTTACAGATTTACACTGTATTCCTTTTTAATTCCGGGTGTAAAACTGGAAACCAAAAGCGCCGCAAAGGTAGTAAAAAGAGTACAACAAAAATAAAATATGAAAGTTGTTGAATTTAGTTTTTCAAAGCCTGTTAAAAACAATATAAATGAAAAAGGCCTGCACCAGGCAGACCTTCATATTGAGCTGTTATTTATAGGTAGATAGTAATTTTATTTGATCCCTAAATCAACCGCACCTTTAACTTCGGTAGAAATTTCACCTAAACTACCTGCATCGGCATTTTGTCCGGTGTAAATTTTCACGAAATCAATTGTTTTCAGATCCACTTTACTTCCATTTTTATCAACCGCCCAAGATAAGTCGAAGCTGTTATATAAGTTGGTTTTGTAATCATCGCCAGTAGAATAGCTATCGGTATAACCCCAGTCAAAAGGAGAACTGATTATAATGCTACCTACTTTACCTGTTGATGGCGGTAGCAAAGTTCCCTTAAAAGTTATATTTTCCTGATTTGCAGCAAACTCAGGATAAAAATTGTGTTTATGAAAATTGTTAACCTTTACTTCGCCACTGTTTCCCTGGTTATCTTTCCAGCTTACATTGGCAAATGCTTTAGGGTTGGTATAGGTAATCTCGTAATTTTTAATGGTGTTTGTTTTGGCATATTCACTTCCATCCAGTTCATACCATTCATCATCGGCAAGGCCATTACCATTGCTATCCTGACTAACCATTACAATGCCGGGCTCTGAAAAATGATACGGTGCACCTGACGGATTACCATAGATGGCCAGATCGTTACCCGTGTTATTTACTACGGAATGATCAAAGCCAAAAATGATGTAGCCACCAAAACCACCTAAAGAGATCAGGTTCGTGGTACTTCCAATTAATTTCTGTGCTTGTTCTGGTTTACCTAGTGTTTCATTCACAAACTGACCTGGTGCAGGTAGATAATCCAGGATCCGGCTGATAAATTTGCTGCTATTTGGGGTAATCTCGACCACCGGAACCGGAACAGTGATAGTATAGGTATGTGTAAATTCGCCAGCTTCATTATAACCTTTATATGCCAAAATATAGGTGCCAGCTTTTGCCGCCGCAAAGTTAAAGTTGTATACTGTGCTTACTACTTTACCATCTAATTTCCATTCGTGTTGAAAAGCTTGTCCGTTATTTGTACCCGCACTAAAAGTAGTTGCTACGGCTACTTTAGCTTGTAAAGCATCTGCCTTAATCAGTAAATTTACATCAGGAGCCATTTGTTTATCTTTTTTGCAACTAAATAGGAACAGGCAGAAAAGCAAGGCATAGCTTATTGATTTTTTCATTTTTTGTGTGTTGGTATGTTATTTAAATAAGAATGTAATGTGTGCCGGAATATCACCAGTGGTGAACGTAAACTTCCTTTTCCCTGCTTTATCAAAACAGTAAATGGTGCCCGGTGTAACATAATCTCTGGCATCGGTCACAAAAACATCTCCCGATGTAGAATCTACAGCAATACCGTAAGGAAGCGTAATCAAAGCCTCTGTACCATCGGTTATAAAATTGTTGCTCGCAACCGTTTCATCTTTTACATTAAGTTTTAGGTAGGTTGACTTTGAAGTACTGTAGCTGTAAGAAAACAGGTAGGCATCATCTTCATTAATCCAAAAATCGCTAACCGGGATATTGAAGTTCTTTTTAACGGCATCAGTCTTAGTGTCAATTACATAAAGAGAAGAAGCTATAGCTGCATAATCACCTCTTGAGGTTACATATACATCGCCGTATTTATCGGCTTTTAAGTGGTGCAGGTTAATGGCTACATCAATCTTTTTTATTTCGGTATTGGTAGTTAAGTCAATTACCGATACTGTTCTGTCGTAATTTGGATAGTTATAACCGCCTGAGTTGGCCACATACAGTTTATTGCCTACAACCGCCATTTCTTCAGGTTGGTTACCCACCATGATTTTAGATTTAATGGTGCTTAAAGCGGTAGTATCAACCATGGCTACGTAGCCATCGTAAGAGGTGATGTAAGCAAAGTTCTTATAGAAGGTTACATATCGTGGGTTATTGATATCCAATTTGGCTACCTGCCTGGCATTGCTGGCGTTTAAGATTTCAACCTTATTGCTTCCATTTATCACCACGTACATTTTGGCACCATAAATTTTAATATCGTTACCTACATCACCAAGCCCTAAAGTAACAGTTGGGTTAGCGGCACCAAATATATTCCTGGTGTATTTACCATCATCATAGCTATAATAATCTAACGATGATTTGTTAGAACCCCAGTTTGCTTCATTTAAAACATATAAGCCTTTTACTGTTAACGATGGAGTTTTGGCCCCTTGTTCCGAATCTTCACCTACCGGAGTATCCTTTCTACAGGCAAATGCAAGGGCAGTTAAAAGCAAAAATCCTGTGAGTTTAAAAAAATGTTGTAATTGGTGTTTCATATTTTGATATTAAATTGGTTTAAAAATTAGTGGATAAAGTAAAACGGTAGTTTCGACCCGGCATCGGATAATTCAGTACCACATCGTAATACTGGTTAAAAACATTATTGATTTCAGCATTGAAAAAGAACCTTGTTTGTTGGCAAACGAAATTTACACCAACGGCTAAATCGTGCGTATACCAGGGTTTAACATAGTTAGCCGCGATATTAGCTTTTTGGCTATACCTTTCGCCGGTGTAGATGTAGCTATAATTAAATACCAAGTTTTTATAATCAATACCAAACCTTGCAGATCCACTGTGAACAGGGATGTAAGGGATCTGATCACCGTACCGAAAAGCAGTTGCACTAATATCTATTGCCTGTTCGTAAGTATAGTTGGCATTTGCTTTCAACTTTAGCTGGGCAGCCAAATCCCAAACAGTTTGAATATTGGTTTCGAAACCTTTAATCTGCACGCGATCGAGGTTAACCATTGTCCACCGGCCTAAATTATTACCCGGAATGGCTACAATCTTATCTTTTACCAGATTATAATAGGCATCAGCTTGAATAGATAAATAAGCCAAATGCTTACCATTTGATGTATGTCCGTAAGTAAAGCCTAAGTCGTACTGATTGGTATATTCGGGTTTAAGTTTGGTATTGCCAATAAATGTATAATAGAGATCGTTAAAAGTTGGCATCCGGAAAATAGATTTGTAAAAACTGCGAATGCGGAAATCTTTGGTTTGGAGCGGTTGCCAAGAGGCCATTAAACTCGGTGTATATTCTTGCCTGTTGGCAGATTGATCACCGTTTTTAACCTGCTCCGCAATCAGGGTTGCTAAAATATTGCCTTGTATGATTAATCTGTTTAAGTTTAAGGCACTGGCAAACGCCACTAAACCAGTATTGCGGCTTGGGTAAGCAAAATCGTATAAATTGGCATTCAGTCTTTGTAAACTGTAGTCTGTGGCGAGGGAAAGCTCCCAGATATTCGATATTTTATACAGATTGACTGCAGAAATGTACCATTCGGTTTCGGTATAGCGATTGTCCAAACAGCCATTTTGTATTTTAAATTCCGGATCGAGGTAATGCATAAAACTGTACGCATACTTCGTATTGAACATAAAATTGTAGCGTGCACTTTTTTTATTTTGGTATGAAGCCTGAACAAAACTATTATTATCCCATTGGCGTTGCGTAAAGGTAAACCTGTTCGAAACAATAGCTCCGGGCAATCCACGGGCCGAATTGTAGTTATATAATTTAATGTTCCATTTACTGCTGTCGGGTAATAATCCAAACAAAGTAGCTTCTACCCTTGCCGATTTAACATCGCTATTGTTCCTGATAATGGTCGTGTCGTAAGCCAGTTCCCTATACCTGAACCTATATTTCCCATTTGATTCTAAATAGCTGACATCTACAAGGAAGGAAATTTTATTGCTGATTTTTTGTTTATAACTGAGATTGGGATTAATTAATCCGAACGAACCAGTTTTAAAACTAGCGCCAAAACCATACTTTTTCCCGGAACTAAAAATAGGTTGCGCAGTTTTGAGGTAAAGTGCGCTTGCTGCCGCAAAACCTCTGGCCGGCATTAGTAACTCGGGCTTCTGACCAACGTAAACGGCAATTTCTTCCAGATTATCTAACGAAAATTTGCCTAAATCTACCTGGCCATTTTGGGCATTACCCAACTGAACACCATCGTAAAATACAGCAGTATGGTTACTGCCCATGCTCCTTACATTAATGGTTTTTAAACCACCAATACCTCCGTAATCTTTTAATTGTACGCCCGCAAAATAACGTATGGCATCTGCAACCGACAGGCTGTTCAAGCGTTTTAATTCCGATCCGATGAGGATTTGAACCGGAGTTGGCGATAAGTTAATCCTTGAATTTTTATATTCAGTTATTTTAACTTCCTGAAGTTGATTAGCTTTTGCAGTATCTATCTGCGCAACAGAAATATTGGGCAAAAAAACACCAATACCCAATATGGATACAAAAGCAAAATAAAACCTGATGTTTAATAAAACAACTGTAATTTTAATCATTTGATTGTGAGTTTAACCCACAGCCAACAGATAGAAAAGAAATGAAAATACGAAAAACGCAAGTACCTCACCCCTAGCTTCAATCCACGAAAGCTATGAAATATAATGCTTAGGCAGGTCTTCTGACTTACTCCCGGTTTTCCGGCCTTCCCATCCCGACGTGTCGGAACAGTGGCAAATTGATTGGAAATCCGTTAAGGAGCTTACAGCTGCGGGACAGTTACAGATTTACACTGTATTCCCTTTTAATTCCGGGTGTAAAACCGGAAACCAAAAGCGCTGCAAAAGTAACAAAATTAACCAACATGTAAAATGGACGATGGAAAATGGTGATTTTAACAACATCAGAACCTTTAATAAATAAGGTGATAGCTATGGTTACAGCACTGATAATTTTTATTTCGTTGATTTCAAGAATGGAATTGAGTATTTCTTAACCGCTCTAGTACAAAGCGATGAAGATGGCATATTTAACGATAACAAATATGAATACGATACCTTTTGTTTCCCCTTTATGAAAAACCTGAGCAAAAGCATTTATGAAGTAGAATTAAACCGCAAAAAAATGCACCAACCAGATCTGAGCAAATTTAGACTCGATTATTCCCATTGAGATCAAAACCTTTCAGCCATTTTCAGGTTTATAGCGTAATATTGTATAAAAAACTATACATTAATTAAAAAATAATATATTCGCATTTCAAAATTAAAGAATACATCTCTAATGGCTAAATTATTAATAATTGATGACGAACGTGCGATAAGGAGTACCTTACGCGAAATTCTGGAATATGAAAATTATGATGTTGAAGATATAGATAATGGTATCGACGGCCTCGAAATGATCAAAAAAGGCAATTTCGATTTGGTTCTTTGCGATATCAAGATGAATAAAATGGACGGTATGGAAGTGCTGGAGCAGGCACAGATCATTAAACCCGATTTGCCATTCATTATGATATCCGGTCATGGCACAGTTGAAACTGCCATTGAAGCTAGCAAAAAAGGAGCATTCGATTTTATTTCGAAACCACCTGATTTGAATCGCTTATTAATTACCGTACGTAATGGTTTAGACCGTGGAACTTTAGTTACCGAAACTAAAGTTTTAAAACGCAAAGCCAGTAAAACCCGTGAGATTTTAGGCGAATCGGAAAGCATTTCCAAAATTAAGGAGACCATTGAGCGTGTTGCACCTACCGAGGCCCGTGTATTGATTACTGGTGCAAATGGTAGTGGTAAAGAGCTGGTAGCCCGTTGGTTACACGAAAAATCTAACCGTGCCGATAGCCCTTTAATTGAGGTAAACTGTGCGGCTATCCCATCAGAACTCATTGAAAGTGAGTTGTTCGGACATGAGAAAGGCTCTTTTACTTCTGCAGTTAAGCAGCGTATAGGTAAATTTGAGCTGGCTAACGGTGGAACTTTATTTTTAGATGAGATTGGAGATATGAGCCTATCTGCCCAGGCAAAAGTTTTACGAGCTTTACAAGAGCATAAGATTTCTCGTGTGGGTGGCGAAAAGGAGATTGATGTAAATGTTCGCGTTTTAGCCGCAACCAATAAAGATTTATTGAAAGAAATTGAAGATGGTAATTTCCGTATGGACTTGTACCACCGATTAAACGTAATCAATATCCATGTTCCGCATCTAACTGAACGTACTGATGATATCCCTGTTATTGCCCAGAACTTTTTAGAAAGTATCTGCAGCGATTATGGAATGCCTGTTAAAAAAATAAATGAAGGCGGTATGTTGGCATTGCAAGCTTTACCATGGACAGGTAATGTGCGAGAGCTGCACAACATGATTGAGCGTTTGATTATTTTAAGCGATAAGGTAATTACCGAAAACGATGTACGTGCCTTTGCTAATCCGGGAGGTGGTACAAACATTGGTGCTTCAACCAGTACACAAATTGCTAATGCAGGAGGAGGCGCCAGCCTGGCTTCTTCTTTCGATTCGTTCAATAATTTCCAGGATTACAAAGATTATGCAGAACGCGAATTCATCAAATTTAAGCTGGAAAAAAACAACTGGAACGTATCAAAAACAGCTGATGAAATTGATATTCAAAGAAGTCACTTATATAGTAAAATAGAGAAATTTGGCTTGAAGAGAGCAGAATAAGAAAAGTTGAAAAGTTTGAAGGTTGGAATGTTTGAAGGTTCTCCTGACAATATTCCAACCTTTTTTTAAATTGAAAGGTTTAAAGTTGAATGTTAAAAGAGCAAAATGCCAAATTAAAAAGCTAGCCTGGAATTTTGAAACGTTAAAATCTTCTTTAGCACTGAACTTTACAACATTTCAACTTTTGAATATTAAAACCTCCCTCAACCCATATAATCATTCTGCCTCATCAGCAAAGCCCTGTATTTGTTAAAAATTGCCGTTTTAGAAACAAAGCCTAAATATTGATTCTTTGTGGTTAGCACAGGCAAAATCCATACATTATCCTGCTCCATTTTTTCTAACACTGATTTCAGATCATCATTTTCAGTGATAACATTTGGTGCTGTTTGTACCAGGTAAGAGGCTTTCAAATTTTCCTTATCAGGATGATTAACCATTTCATTAAATAGCTCTTCGATGTAAATTATACCTTTAAAATCTCCAATTCCATCAGTAACAGCAATTACATTCTTGTGCGACTGCATAATTTCATTCATTTTCAACGAAATTAAATCATTCATCTGCAACTGCGGATAGCTTTTTTCGATCAGATATTTTAGCTTCATCTGGTTCAAAACGGTAGTATCCTTATCTTCATGCGACAATAACTCGCCCTTATCTGCAAGTGCCTTGGTATAAATTGAATGTTTTTGCGAACTGCGGTTAATGGCGTAAGAAATGGCCGTTGTAATCATCAATGGTACCATTAAAATATATCCACCCGTAATTTCGGCAATCAAAAAAATACCTGTTAAAGGGGCATGCATAATCGAACCTAATGCCGAGGCCATACCAGCTACAATAAAGTTTGATACGTTTAACTGTGCTAGCCCGGATAGGTTTACTGTATAAGCAAAGATAAACCCAATTAAACCGCCCATAATTAAACTGGGCGCAAATGTACCACCGTTACCACCAGCGCCTAACGTAACCAGGGTGGCGATGGATTTCATAAAAATGGTTACGACGGTAAAAAGTACAACCACAGCCGAAATTGAACTATAATCAGCGAAGATACTATTGTTAATAACCGTCTGATAATCACCTTTTAATAAACCTTTTATGGTAATGTACCCCTCGCCATATAAAGTTGGAAATAGAAACACCAGAGCACCCAACAATAAACCGCCTACGATAACCTTAGTGTAAGGATGTTTTATTTTATAGAATAGTCCCTTTACGGCATAGTTCGCTTTTGTAAAATAAATAGAAAACAAACCAATAAAGCAGGCTAATATTACATAGTAGAATAAAGCATTAACCTTCCATCCTTCTGTAACCAAAAAGAAAAGTTGTTGCGTATAAAATAATCTGGCCACCACGGCCGCAGTCGCCGCGGATAATAAAAGTGGGATAAATGCAGGAATGGTAAACTCTGGCAATAAAATTTCGATCGCAAAAACAATCCCAGCCACAGGACTATTAAAAGCCCCTGCAATACCTGCTGCTGCACCACAAGCTACCAACATGGTAATTTCGCGATAAGATAAGCCCAGTAAACGACCAAGATTTGAGCCTATTGCCGATCCACTGGTTACAATAGGTGCTTCCAAACCTGTTGAACCGCCAAAACCAACTGTAACCGCTGCAGTAATAATCTGCGAGTAAATATTATGTGCTTCTACCTTACTCGATTTTTTTGAAATGGCATAAAGCAAAGGGGTTAAACCTGTTTCGAATTTTGTTTTACGGATAAAGTATTTAATATACAAAACCGTTAACAAAATACCGATCATCGGAAATATAAAGTACAGGTAGTATTTATATTTCCAGTGCCAGTCTGATTGAAGAAATTCTTCGATATGGTGGGTTAAACTTTTTAGAACAGCTGCAGCCAATCCGGCTAAAATCCCAACAATTACGGCAAGGATAACTAAGAAATTACGGTTTGATATTTTAGATTTACGGTATTGGTTAATCTTATCAAGGTAATTTACAAATCTGATGTACATTCTATTGCTTTTTAAATAGAGGGAGGATGCACAAAAGTAAGAAAAACAAAAACAGAAGCCAATTTAAAGACCTCTTTTATGCATCAAATTTATCCAATAGTTTAATTAAGGTTGCAAAATCTTTTGGATAAGGAGCATCAATCACAATATCTTGATCATCTAATCCTTTAAAAACCAAATGTCTGGCATGTAATGCGAAACGTTTCATAATAGGTTGCTCCTCTTCGCCTTTGGTTAATTTATAACCTCTCTTAATTGAAGAAAGAAAAACCGGTTTCCCTTTATACATATCATCACCAACAATGGCTGCCCTTTGTGTGGCCAGGTGAATGCGGATTTGGTGCATACGTCCTGTAATGGGCTTACATTCTACCAAAGTATAGTGTTTATAGTATTTTAACGAGTCGAAAATAGTTTCTGCTCTTTTACCTTCTGCCCTATCAATAGTTACATTTTTATTGCCATCGTTCAAAATCGGGAGATCAACCGTTAACTGGTCAAAAATAACGTGCCCATCTACCACCGCATGATAGGTTTTATTTACCTTTCTTCTCTCGAATTGCATAGAGGCATGGCGATAACCTTCCGGATTTTTAGCAATAATTAAAGCGCCAGAAGTTTCTTTATCCAATCGGTGACAAACCTGTGCATCATCGCTATATTGTTTAGCTAAACGCAACACATTGGTCTCTCCTGATCCCCCACGTTCATCAAGTGAGGCTAAAAACGGAGGTTTATTGATCACAATAAAATCGTTGTCTTCGAAAAGAATAAGGTCTTTAAAATTTGGAAACTTCAAACTGTGTAGTAATTAATGAAGCACAAAAGTACGATTTTATTTTTTCTTACAATTGACGTTACCCTTAATTTATTCATCTTACCAGCACGGTTTATGGTCCTTTCAACTGAAGTGCAGCGAAATAGATAAATCTGAACACCAAATTTCTCTACAGCAGTCTATAAAAAACAAAAAAGCCGCCCTGATGTTGATCAGAACGGCTTAACACCTTTAGATTTTATAATTTAAGAAAGCTCAAACTTATAACCTACCCCTTTTACAGTTGAAACATAAGTTTCGCCCAACTTTTCTCTCAATTTACGGATATGTACATCAATTGTCCTGTTGGTTACCACGACAGAATCTTCCCAGATATTTTTCAGGATCGATTCGCGGGTGTACACTTTTCCAGGTTTTGATGCCAATAAGTATAAAAGTTCAAACTCTTTTTTAGCCAATACCACTTTGTTACCGCCTTGAAAAACCAAATAAGCTTCACGGTCGATTACTAAATCGCCAATTTCCAATTTGTTTTCAGATACTTCTTCCGTACCAGTATTTCTTCTTAAAATCGCATTAATACGGCTAACTAAAGCACGTGGTTTAATCGGTTTTGCGATATAATCATCAGCACCTACATTAAAACCTGCAATTTCTGAATACTCTTCACTTCTGGCGGTTAAGAAAACCATAAATGTATTCTTAAATTCAGGTATTGCGCGCATTAAACGACAAGCCTCAATTCCATCCATTTTAGGCATCATAATATCCAAAATAATCAAATCCGGATGTACCTTTTTCGCAACAGTAATTCCTTCCTGGCCATTGGTAGCTGTAAAAACCTGATAACCTTCTTTTTTAAGATTATATTCAATTAGCTCCAGAATATCTGGTTCATCATCAACAATTAATATTTTCTGACCTGCGTTGTTCATAGTTAAATATTTGTTACGAAAGTAGTGTCTATGATGCAATATTTAGTTAAGTCTAAGTTAAGAAATTGTTAATTACTTAAATTAGTTTAACATGGAATTAGTTTTAACGTAACGTTTTGGCTAAAAATGCATCTAGCTCATCACCACGTAGGTTTTTAGCCACTATTTTTCCGGCAGGATCAACCAGATATGAAGTTGGTATAGCTTGTACCTGGTATTTTTTTACCGTTTCGCCATTAAAATCCTTTAATTCCGAAACATGTGTCCATGCTAAACCATCTGCTTTCACCGCACCTAACCATGCAGCCTTATCCGTATCTAGTGAAATACCAATGATATCAAAGTTCTTATTTTTATACTTATCGTATACCTTAACCACATTAGGGTTTTCCTGACGGCAAGGCTGGCACCATGATGCCCAAAAGTCAATCAATACGTATTTCCCTTTATAATCTGATAAACTTACGGCCTTGTTATCTGCTGTATTAATGGTAAATGCCGGAGCAATCTGCCCAACCTGAACCGCTTTTAAAAGTGCCATTTGTTTTACAAAGGCATCAACTGTGGCATTACCTTTAATTTCTTGTTTAACCTCATCGGCAAATTGCACCAATTCAGCTTCAAATTCTTGCGGACTTAAAGTATTCATAGCATAGAAACTGGCTAGCGTACCTTTATTATCTTTCGCAAATTTTATAATCTGTGTATTTAATTGATTGATATATGATTCGTACTGAGGTTTCATTGATTCTAACACAGCTGCCCTGTTTTGAGGTTGTGTAGCCACTTTTGCTTCAAAATCTGCCTGTAATTTTTCTACCTGTTTGGCGAAATTGTTTCTAATGGCATTTAGTTCGGATAATTTTTCGACTTCATTTGCCCCTGAAATCTTGTAAGACATATTTTTATCGGCCAAATCAGCTTCTAATTTAATTTCATCGCCATTTTTTGCAATTAACATAAACTCATGATTACCTACTGATACCCTAAAGAAATCAACAGACGGCGTTTTACGAATGAATTTAAATTCGCCTTTTTCGGATAAATTGGTTGAATCGACTGCAACCATATTGCTATTTTGCATGCCGTACAAAAACACTTTCTTCTCCTTACCTGGATTTAGAAAAGTTCCGTCAATAGTAAAGCTATCTTTAGATTTGCATGCAGTGAAAGCAATCGCGATCAGCATGATCAGGCTCAATTGTTTTAATCTCATTATTTCAGTTTTTCAAGTATTAATTCATTTAATTTTTTAGCATCGGCTTTTCCTTTGGCCAGTTTCATTACATCGCCAACAAACAAACCTAAAACGCCCTTTTTGCCTTTCTTGTACGCTTCAACCTGTTGTGGATATTTATTTAACACTTCATCAATAAAACTACTTAATTCATTTCCGTTTTCAGAAATCAATAAGTTTAGTGATTGTGCCAAATCGATAACTTTAGCATCATTTGCCAATTCAACAGCGGGTAATAATTGCTGTATCGCTATTTGCTGCGTAATTTTTTTATTATCAACCAGGTTAACAGCTTCTGCCAATTGTGCTGGGTTAACTTTGAAATCGGATATCGTAATTCCTTTTTCATTTAAAACAGCTCTGATCGGGCCGATTAACCAATTAATTAAGCTTTTTTTATTGTTAACAGTTGACCGGGCCGTATTAAAATAGTTTAACAAGCCTAAATCTTCAGCAAAAAGTGCTGCATCTGCTTTACTGATTCCATAATCAGCAACCATTTGCTGCGTAATTTCATTTGGTAAGGCCGGCATTAAAGATTTAATTTCTGCTAACCAATCGTTAGAAATATGAATGGGTTGGAGGTCTGGATCCGAAAAATAACGGTAATCATTAGCCTCTTCCTTAGTACGCATTGGAGAAGTGGTTCCTTTATCAGCATCAAAGTTTAAAGTGCTCTGGATAATTTTTCCGCCATTACTAATCACTTCAATCTGGCGGCCAAATTCGAAATCCATTGCCCTACGCACGTTACGCATCGAGTTTAGGTTTTTCACTTCACAGCGGGTACCAAATTCAGCAGTGCCTTTCTGACGTATAGAAATATTGGCATCACAACGTAAACTGCCTTCTTCCATATTGCCGTCACTAACATTTAAATGCCTTACCAGTTTCCTGATTTCACTTAATAAAACAGAAGCTTCTTCGGAACTACGGATATCAGGCTCGGTAACAATCTCAATTAGCGGTACACCTGCACGGTTCAAATCAACCAAAGAATAATTATCATCCTGATCATGAATGCTTTTTCCGGCATCTTCTTCCAGGTGAATGCGATTGATTCCAACCTTCTTCTTCGTGCCATCTGCCAATTCAAGTTCTAAAAAACCATTTACACAGATGGGTTGATTATCCTGGGTAATCTGGTATCCTTTTGGCAAGTCGGCATAAAAATAATTTTTCCTGTCGAAATGATTGATCTGGTTGATGGTACAATTTAAAGCTAAACCGATACGGATAGCTTTTGACACTACTTCTTTGTTTAACTTGGGTAAAGCCCCAGGCAATGCCAACGAAACAGTAGATATATTTTGATTAGGTAAAGCCCCAAATGATGCACTATCAGCAGAAAATATTTTCGTATTTGTATTTAACTGAACGTGGATTTCTAATCCAGAAACGAGTTCGAAATCAGTTTGTGGGCTTGTTTCTTGTAAAGGCATTTAAGGCTTCCTATTGTTATAAGTTTTATTAACCAAGGTTTTATAGCTTAATAAAGATTCAATCTATGGTTAAATATTAATGTGTCAAATATAGTTATTATTTAGTCTTTCGTTAAAAAAGGCTCGATGGAGAATTTTTAAAATTCCTGCCAGGGCAATCCGCCGACCACCAACCAAAAGCATTTTATCGGGTTTATACATTTTCCTGATAGTATCCATACCCGATGTGCCATGCATTAAGTAATTGCAAATTTTAATTATTTTTAATTCTGATAATAAGATTTATAAGGAGATATCATCAAATTAATTAATTAATTAAAAATTATTACATAAAATACTAAATATAAGAAAGTTACAAGCATTTAAACAATTTACTCAATATATTGAGTAAAATTACTCAGTTGAGTATATTAATAGTTAAAAAATGTTAAAGGGGATCCCGTAATTAAACTGCAACCAAGTATCATAGTCTATCTAACCAACACAAAAGAAACCTTTTAATTAAAAAATTATGAAAAAGTTAGTTTTAATTGCCGCAATACTGATGGTTTCATTATTCGGTATAAACAATGTAAAAGCACAGGTTAGCTTAAATATCAATATTGGTTCGCAGCCTGTTTGGGGACCAACAGGCTACGACCACGTAGACTATTATTATTTCCCTGATATAGATGCTTATTATTATGTTCCTTCAGGCCAATACATTTATTCGAATGGAGGACGTTGGATCTGGACAAACAGTTTACCTGCCCAATATGGGAACTTTGATTTATACCGTGCTTATAAAGTGGTAATCAACGAACCTAAACCTTATTTGAGAAATAATATATACGTAACCAGATATAGTAAATATAAAAACTATGGTGGCCGTCAAACCATTATTAGAGATAGTAGAGATACTAAGTACTATGTGGTAAAAGGACATCCTAATTATAACCAAAGGCCTGTAAGAAACGTTACTATCATCAATAAGCGCCCTAATCCTATAGTGCAAAAACACGTAGTAAGACCTGCTCAAAATAATGGCCGTCCTCAATTTAACAATGGTCACGATAACCGTCCGGAAAGAGATAACAGAAAAGGCCGTGATAACGAACGCCATTAATATTAATATTTAGCTGTGGTTAAAGGAGTTTCAAAAGAGGCTCCTTTTTTATATGTCTGTTACAATAGATGTTTTGGCACAGCGTTTGAATTGTTTGATCTACACACAAATAAATAGATTATTATGAAAAAGTTATTCGTCATCTCCGCGATTTTAGGCATCGTGGCTTTAACATCTAATCAATCTAACGCTCAAGTAAACATTAACGTAAATATTGGTAACCAACCAGCATGGGTTCCTGCAGGTTATCAAAACGTTAATTATTACTATCTTCCAGAAGTACAATCTTATTATTATGTTCCTCAAAGGCAATTTGTTTATTTAAATGGGAACCGTTGGATAAGATCGAGATATTTACCGGCAAGGTATAGCGGTTACGATTTACGTCATGGAAGAAAAATTGTAATGTACGGAAATAGTCCTTACCGAAATTATCACACGCACAGGGTAACCTATGTTAGCCGTAACAATTATTACCGTTCATCTTACGGTGGTGGCAGGATCAGATACCGTGGGCCTGAAAATCATTTCAAGCCTCACCATATAGATCGCGGTCATCATGGAGGAAGATTAAATCCAGGTTTATTCTCCAGGGGACACCGAGAAAAACATGGTCATGGCAGACATTAAAACAAAAAAGAGGCTTAAAGCCTCTTTTTTGTTTTAATAATACGAACCTGCTAATTCAACGCAAGGCATATTTTATTTGTTAGTGCTGTGGTATAAAGCTTTCTGCTTTTTCTAAAACTACTTTTAGTCCGGCCGGATTTTTACCGCCCGCCGTGGCATAAAATGGCTGTCCACCGCCACCGCCCTGGATCTCTTTACCCAATTCGCGAACAATATTTGAAGCATTTAATCCTTTCGTCACCAGGTGATCAGAAAGCATTACTGTTATTCCTGGTTTACCATCAATTTCTGTTGTGAAAATCAGAAACAGATTATCAACCATATCTTTCAAAGAAAAGGCCAGGTTTTTAATGGCTTCGGCACTTTGCAAATCGATGTGTTTAGCAATCAGGTTAACACCATTTATACCTCTTACATGATGTACAATTTCATGTTTTAAAGTATTTACGCGCTCTAGCGTTGATTTTTCTATCTCCTTTTTCAGTTTTGCATTTTCATCCAATAAAGCCTGTACAGAAGCTGATAAATCTTTGCTTCCGTTTAATAACGCTTTTAAGTGCCCCAATTCTTTTCTTTGATCTAGGAAAAACTGCTCTGCTTTATCGGCGGTAATGGCTTCTATACGACGCACACCAGCTGCAACTGCGCTTTCAGAAACAATTTTGAATGAACCGATCTGCCCTGTAGCCTTTACATGTGTACCCCCGCAAAGCTCTTTCGAAAAATGATCATCAAAAGTAATCATACGGACAAAATCACCATATTTTTCACCAAATAAAGCCGTTACACCACTTTCAATGGCATCTTGGTAAGGAACATTACGTTGTTCCTTCAATTTAATGTTTTGGCGGATTTTCTGGTTCACAATCACCTCAATCTGAGCCAATTCTTCTTCAGTTACTTTAGCGAAGTGAGAAAAATCAAAACGCAGGTAATCTGCATTAACTAACGAACCTTTCTGGTTAACATGTTTTCCTAAAACCTGTTTAAGCGCTGCATGCAATAAGTGTGTGGCAGAGTGGTTATCTTCCGTTAAAACACGTTTATCTTCATCTACAACTGCCCAGAATTTGCCTTCCAGATTATCGGGTAATATATCGGTAAAATGAACAGTTAAACCATTTTCTTTTTTGGTATCGGTAATATCTACCCAAAACTGTCGACTATTGTCTTCTAAACGGCCTGTATCGCCAACCTGACCACCGCTCTCTGCATAAAAAGGTGTTTGGCGTAAAACGATCTGATATTGTTCTTTCCCTTTAGCTTTTACTTTACGGTATTTTAAAATCTCGGTTTCGATTTCAAGGTCATCATAACCTACAAATTCGCTCTGATCGTCTGTATTTACGGTAATCCAATCGCCTGTATCAATTGCGGTAGCAGCACGGCTATCGTCTTTTTGTTTTTTCAACGCCTGTTCGTAGCCAGCCAGATCAACGTTCCAGCCTTTTTCTCTAGCCATCAATTCTGTTAAATCGATCGGGAAACCAAAAGTATCTGACAATTCAAATGCAAAACCTCCTTCAACCACATGATTAGCAGCTTGGTATTTTTCGAAACGCTGAATTCCAGTAGATAAAGTTCTCAAGAAAGAAACTTCTTCTTCCAACACCACTTTTTGTACAAAATCCTGTTGCGAAATCAATTCATCAAACACCCCTTTAAATTGCTCTGCCAATAAAGGAACCAATTGATTTAAGAAAGGCTCTTTAAAGTTTAAAAAGGTATAAGCATAACGTACAGCCCGGCGTAGAATCCTGCGGATGACATAACCTGCTTTATTATTGGAAGGTAACTGACCATCGGCAATAACAAAGGAAATGGCACGGATATGATCGGCCATTACACGCATGGCAATATCCGTTTTCTCGTCAGCACCGTATTTAATTCCAGCTTTTTCAGAGATAAACTGAATCAATGGCTGAAAAACATCGGTATCGTAGTTAGAGGTTTTTTCCTGTAAAACACGTACCAAACGTTCAAAACCCATTCCGGTATCAACATGTTTGGCGGGCAAGCTCTGCAATGAACCATTTTTTAAACGGTTAAACTGCATAAATACATTATTCCAGATTTCAATTACCTGGGGATGATCTGCATTTACCAGGGTAGCACCATCAACTAAAGCTTTTTCTTCATCGGTACGGCAATCCACATGGATTTCTGAACATGGCCCGCATGGTCCGGTATCGCCCATTTCCCAAAAATTGTCCTTTTTGTTTCCAGGTAAAATATGGCTTTCATCCACATATTGTTTCCAGAGATCGTAAGCTTCCTGGTCTTTTTCCAAACCTTCTTTCTCATCGCCTTCGAAATAGGTAACATATAATTTATCTTTCGGGATTTTGTAAACCTCGGTCAATAATTCCCAACTCCAGGCAATGGCCTCTTTTTTGAAATAATCGCCAAAACTCCAATTACCCAACATTTCGAACATGGTATGGTGATAAGTATCAATCCCCACCTCTTCCAGATCGTTATGTTTGCCCGAAACACGTAAACAGCGCTGGGTATCAGCAACACGAGAATATTTTATGGCGGCCTCCCCTAAAAACAGATCTTTAAATTGGTTCATACCTGCATTGGTAAACATTAAAGTTGGGTCGTTTTTAACCACAATCGGTGCTGAAGGAACAACATGATGTTGTTTCGATTCAAAAAAACTAAGGAATGCCTGTCTAATCTCTTTTGCTGTCATTTCAATATTATTGGAGGGAACAAAATTAAAATTTTATTGCGTTAATAAGGAAAAATCGAGCTACATTTGAATACTTTAATTAAACGATATAAAACACTCATAATCAACTACAAAATATGCCGTATAAAGAAAGAGACATTAATAAAATGTATTATACCATGGGCGAGGTGACTGAAATGTTTAATGTTAACGCATCGCAGATCCGTTTTTATGAGAAGGAATTTGATATCCTCCAGCCCAAAAAAAACAAGAAGGGTAACCGTCTTTTTACGCCAGAAGATATTGAAAATCTAAAAATCATTTTTAATCTGGTTGATGAGAAAGGCTTTACCTTAAAAGGTGCTAAAGATTATTTAAAGAACAATAAAACAGGTGTTAGAGAGAATCAAAAGATTATTGATTCGTTAGAAAAACTGAAAGGCTTTTTAGTAAACCTTGCTGAAGAACTCTAATCACATATTTATCTTATATTACAATCCAATGTACATTTATGATAACTAAAGAAATACATTTTTTGTAGTTTTTTAATTATTTATCTATATTAGAAATACCAATACAAAAATCACCCTAATTTTTATTAACCAGTTAACCCCTGCTTATGAAAATATGGTGTGTATTATTGCCCGTCTCTTCTCCCTACTCTTCAGTTTCCAAAAAACATTTTGGTATAGTTTCACCTGTATTAACGGATAATCTGCTGTGGCAAACAATTCCTTCTGGAGAAACCTTTTTTCGTAGCCAAAACATAATCATTTCGTGGTTTACAGATCTTTATCATAAATTATTAATTGGAGGTAATTATGCATTAAAGATACTAACTGTTGCATTTGTAATGATCGGGTTTGTGGCAAATGCCCAAACCAATACGCAAGAGACAGATATACGTGATGTTTTGGAAAGTATGGCTGAAAATCTGCCGGATGATTACGATATGACCGAGCTAGTTGATGTACTGGAAAGATATCGTAAACACCCAATTAACCTGAATCGAACTTCTGTAGAAGAATTAAATACTTTGGTATTCTTATCTCCCCTACAGATTGCCAATTTCTTTACTTATATAAAGGAAAACGGTCCGCTTGCCGATGTGCTGGAATTACAAAGCATTGCTGGCTTTGATATTAAAACGATTCAAATGCTGCTCCCATTCGTAACATTAACCAATATCACGGAGTATCAGCAGCTCAGTTTTAAGAACCTCGTACACGCTGGTGAAAACGATCTGATGATGCGTTGGGCGCAAACTTTACAAAAACAAAAAGGCTATAACGATCTGCCTGGAAATAGGTATTTAGGTTCGCCAGAAAGATTTCAGATGCGATATCGGTATCAATACAGTTCAATTCTATCAGCAGCCCTTACGTTAGATAAAGATGCGGGAGAAAAATTTATCGGCAAGCCTTTCGATTTTTATTCAGGAAATATTGCCCTATTTAAATTGGGCAAATTAAAAAAAATGGTAGTTGGCGATTATACACAACAATTTGGCCAGGGTTTAACCTTATGGTCTGGTTTTTCTTTTGGTAAAGGTCCTGATGTAACGAGCGTAGCTAAAAAAGATTTGGGTTTAAGACCTTACAATTCTACCAACGAATATTCCTTTTTTAGAGGCGCCGCCGCAACAATTAATTTATTTAAAAATGTAGACATTACGCCTTTTATTTCATTCCGTAACCTTGATGCAAGTCAAAAGTTAGATGCTGAAGGAAATCTAGTTCAGTCTACGATCAATCAAACTGGCTTGCATAGAACGCCTACTGAACTTAAGAATAAAAGTGTTTTGGCACAGACCGCATTTGGTACAACCGTTCAATATTCCAACAATGACCTTGCTATTGGTGCAATTGCCTACCATACCATTTTTAAGAATAGTTTTATTACGCAAACAGCGGCTTACGACCGGTATAGTTTCACAGGAAAATCGCTGACCAATTTGGGCCTATTCTATAATTATACCTATAAAAATATGTACCTCTATGGTGAGGGAGCAAAAGGTTTAGGTGGCGGCTTTGCATATATTAATGGTATGCTGGTTAGTTTATCGTCATCAGTCTCTGCAGCCATAACCTATCGCAATTATGCCAAAGATTATCATAGTTTCTTTAATCAGGCTGTATCTGAATCGAGCGAAGCGGTAAACGAAAGGGGATTTTACGCAGGTTTAAATATTAATCCAAATAAATATTGGGCATTTTCTTTCTACGCTGATTTATTTCGGTTTCCCTGGTTAAAATACCGTGTTGATGAACCTTCAAAGGGCTACGAAGTTTTAGCTCAGGCCATTTATACGCCCAGCAAAACCTTTAAAATTTTAGTTCGGTTTAAATCAGAAAATAAGCAACAGAACACCGATCTGGATGTCCCTGTTAATTTTTTAGATGACGTAAAAAGAGAGGGCTACCGGGCAGAGACAAACTGGCAACTAAATAATAATTGGCACTTTCAAAACCGGCTGGAGGTTTCTCAATATAAAAAAGGAAGTGCAAAAAGGGAGTTTGGCTATCTTATTTATCAGGATGTAGATTATTCGCCAATGTTTGCTAAGCTTACTGGAAATGTACGATTTGCCTATTTCAATACGCCAAGTTATAACAGCAGAATTTACGCATATGAAGATGATGTTTTGTACAGTTTTGCTTTTGGAATGTACAACGGAAAAGGATTCAGGACCTACCTCAACATGAAATACAACATCATCAAAAAGCTAAATGTGTGGTTTCGCTATGGCTTGTTTATTTATAAGGATGTGGAAACAGTAGGCACCTATCTGGACGAAATAAAGGGTAATAAAAAATCGGAAGTTAAAATTCAGGTGCGCTATCAATTTTAATCCATGTTCAAGACCGAATATATTTTTGTAAGAATCCTGTTTCCCTTTATTTTGGGCATCTGTATTTTTTATTTCTTTCCGGCATTAGCATATGTTAAATGGTTGACCATCACCCTATCCGTAATTTTATTGATCCTTTTACTTTTAAATACTACTTATAAAAAGTTCAATGTATATCGTCACAGGGGCTTAGTTGGCACTTTAATTTACATGCTTTTTTTCAACCTTGGCAGTTTGTTTTGCCTGCTCAATAACGAAAGTTTAAACCAAAATTACTTTGCAAAAACCAGATGCGATTATTTAAAAGTTTGGGTCAATAATGAACCTCAGCAAAATGGCAATATTTTGCGATTTAAAGCAAATGTAATAGCTGGATATCTAAAAGATAAGCAGATAAGCTTGTCGGGCCAAATATTGCTTAACGTAAAATTAGATAGCCTAAAACCAATTAAATTAAAGTATGGCGACGAATTGATGATCTCGGTAAAATACACAGAAGTAGAACCTCCATATAATCCTGCAGAATTTGATTTTAAAGCCTGGTTGAGCAATCAGAATATTTATCATCAGGGATTTATAGATCAGAATCATATCGTGAGCACCAAAAACAATGTAGGTAATCCGATTATAAAAATGGCCTTGAACATAAGAGAAAAGCAAGTAGCAAAATACAGAAGCTTGATTAAGAGTGATGAAGCTTTTGCTGTAGCCTCTACTCTTATTTTAGGTTACCGTGCCGATTTAAGTAAAGAAACTTTATCGGCATATTCCAAAACAGGAACTATTCATGCTTTGTCGGTATCAGGGGCGCATGTAGCTATTATCTATGTCGTTTTAGATTTTATGTTCTTCTTTTTAAATAAGAACCGAGCATTAAGAATGATAAAATTACTGCTTATTTGCGCTCTGATCTGGGGATATGCCTTGCTCACCGGATTATCACCTTCTGTAGTCCGTTCAGCGATTATGATCAGCATTTTAATAACCGCTAAAGTTTTATCTAAAAAAACCAACAGTTATAATGTTTTGGCCTTTTCAGCATTTTGTCAACTCGTTTACAATCCATTTTTAACCTGGGATGTTGGATTTCAACTTTCTTACCTGGCCGTATTTGGATTAATTTATCTTCAGCCTAAAATATACAAGCTTTTTTACACTGAGCGTGTTTGGGTAGATAAATTATGGAGTTTTACCTCCATGTCTTTAGCGGCACAAATTGTCACGTTTCCATTGAGTATTTATTATTTTCATCAATTTCCGCTTTATTTTCTGTTGGCTAATCTTTTCATTACCATTCCATTAATATTAATGATGTATTTGGGGATTGGCGTATTAATCCCATCATTCAGGTTTCTGGCTCCGGTTTTCGAATGGATCATAAATTTTACCAACGCCGTGCTAAATTGGATCGCCAATTTACCATATGCAAGCTTTTCATCAATATGGATTAATCTGTCCGAATTTATATTATTGAGTTTCTCACTAGGCATCTTTATTTATGCATTGACCAAATTTAATAAAGCGCTTTTGTTTTCTTCATTATTTCTATTTGTTTGTTATCAACTTTTAATTCTGCGCGATGATCTGAAGGTTTTTAACCAGCGGAAAATCATTTTCTTTTCCCTGAGAAAAAATTACGCGGCTGCATTTATCAATGGAAAAGAAGCTGTTTTGGTTTCAGATTTAAATAGTGAAGATAAAAACTATACCTTTTCCGTTGAACCGGCATTATCTCAGCTGCAAGTAGACAAAATACGTTTGATCAGTTTCAAGAAAGATACTGTTTTAGGGCACTTTATATCCAAGAACAGCCAGATTGTCTTTTTTCAATATAAAATACTCTTGATTGATGAAAATCTGAATAACAAAGAGGTAAATGGAAGGGCTAACTTTTCGAGCATATGGTTAAGTGGAAATACAAAATTTAATTTAGCCAAAATACACCCAGATGTAAAATATGAAACGGCAATAATAGATGCCACGAATAAAGATTATAAAATTCAGATCCTAAAAAAAGAAATGGAGAATAATAATAAAGATGTTTATATTTTAAAGAAAAATAAGGCATATTTGGTGCAACTAAGCCAATAACATGGAAAATCTGGTTTTATATCAGGTTGCTCAAAGAATAGCAACAATAACAATCAACAGGCCCGAAAAGAGAAATGCGCTAAACCCTCAACTTATTGCTGAATTAACTGAAGCATTTATAAAGGCATCAGAAGATGATCTGGTAAAAGTGGTTATACTAAACGCAAACGGTGAAACATTTAGCGCTGGTGCCGATTTAGCCTATCTTCAACAATTACAACACAATACATTTGAAGAAAACGTAGCCGATTCCAATCATCTAAAAAAACTCTTTACAACCATTTACTATCTGCCAAAAGTAGTTATTGCCCAGGTTGAGGGGCATGCTATTGCCGGTGGTTGTGGTTTAGCAACCATATGTGATATTGTTTTTGCTACTCCTGAAAGTAATTTTGGTTACACTGAAGTAAAAATTGGTTTTGTGCCTGCTATAGTTTCATGTTTTTTAAAACAGAAGGTGAGCGAGTCGATCGCCAAGGAAATTTTACTCACCGGAAAAATTTTCTCTGCTGAGCAGGCATTGAAATATAATTTGATAAATTTTGTAACAAATTCTTCCGATATCTATCAAAAAACAAGAGAATTTGCATTAAGTTTGTGTACGGAGAGTTCTGGCAATTCATTAATGATTACTAAACAGCTGATTACCCAAACGGTTAATCCACACTTAGAAAAGAGTTTGGAAACCGCAGTACAGATCAATGCGAGGGTAAGAGAAAGTGAGGATTTTAAAAAAGGGATTTCTTCATTTTTAAAAAAAGAAAAAATTAATTGGTAAATAACTTAAACTAAAATAAAACATGTTCAAATCAATCAAAACTAGCATCGTAGCTTTAATCTTAGTTAGCACAGCTATAATTGCCCATGCGCAAAAGAAAATTGCTGAAGGTACTTTGGTATTTGCTGTAACTGCCAATGGTACAACAACTGACGTTAAAACTAAATTTAATGGAAGCTTAACCAAAATAGAAATTGAAAATGGTCCTGCCTTAGTAAATATCATTTCTAATACGGCTGATAAAACCGGATTATTATTAATTGATGTTCCGGTAGCTCAAAAACAATTTGCAGTAAAGGTGAGCAAAGCAGAAACAGAAACACAGGAAGCTTTGATGCCGAAATATTCTGATTATAAAGCAACTGGCGAAAAACAGACCATTGCTGGATTTAATGCAGAAAAATATACTTACAAAGATGACAAAGGCGGAGCACATGAATTATGGGCAACAAAAGATGTTGATATTGCTGCAATTACAACTGGTGGTCTCTTTAAAGGCTTGGGTGCACTTCCTGTAAAATATTCGGCATTGATTAATGGTGTAAATTCAGATCTTGTTTTAAAATCTCTTTCTGAAGCCAAAGTAGGCGTCATTAATACTGAAGTTCCTGCCGGTTACGAAGTAGTAACTATGGAAGACTTGAAAGCCATGCAAGGCGGTGGTGAATAATTAGCCAATTCAAGGTAATTTACAGCTTTTTAACTGCAGGCTTTTTATTTAAATTAGCCCGAAAGTTGAAAAGCTTTTTTTATGTCCAAAAATTATATATGATTAAAAAATTATTATTCAGATTATCAGTTGCTTGTATAGCATTTTGCTCGCTAATTGATGCAAAAGCTCAAAATATCAATTGGGCAAAAGACGGTAATTCCTACTATCAGATTGCAAATGGAGAAATTATTTCGGTTACCCTCCCTAAAAGCGACAGAAAAACAATTATATCCAGGGCGCTTTTAACACCAGCCGGAAAAGCTAATGCCATTCCGGTAAGGAGCTTTCAACTGTCGGATGATGGTACAAAAGCATTAATCTACACCAACAGTAAAAAAGTTTGGCGTTATGATACCCGTGGCGATTATTGGTTGGCTGATTTAACAGCTAACAAAATCACACAGATCGGAAAAGATAAGCCGGCCTCGTCCTTGATGTTTGCTAAATTATCGCCAGATGGCAGTAAGGTAGCCTATGTAAGCAAGCACAACCTATACGTAGAAAATATTGATGGCACTGGTGCCAAAGCTTTAACTATGGATGGTACAGAACGATTGATTAACGGTACTTTCGATTGGGTTTACGAGGAAGAATTCGATTGTAGGGATGGCTTTAGATGGAGCCCTGATGGTAGATCTATCGCCTATTGGCAGCTGGATGCAACGAAAATCAAAAATTTCTTAATGATCAATAATACCGATTCTATTTATCCATTTACCATTCCTGTAGAATATCCAAAAGTAGGCGAAAATCCTTCTGCCTGCAAAGTTGGCGTAGTTGATATTGCAACAGCCAAAACAAACTGGCTAAATGTTCCTGGCGATAATATGCAGCACTACATTCCACGTATGCAGTGGGTACCCAATAGTAATGATATTATTTTACAACAACTTAACCGTGAGCAAAATGAGAGTATAGTATTTATCTGCAATGCAGCTACAGGATCATCCAAGGCTGTTTATACAGAAAAAGCTAAAGCCTGGATTGATGCACAGAATGAATGGAAATGGTTAAATGACAATAAGGAGTTTACCATTGTATCCGACAAAGATGGTTGGAACCACCTATATAGGATTAGTTTGGATGGAAAGAAAGAAACATTGGTTACAAAGGGCAATTATGATGTGATTGACGTAAAATTGATTGATGTAAAAAATAACCTGGTTTATTTTCTGGCCTCACCAACAAATGCGACTCAGAAATACCTTTTTAAAACTAAATTAGATGGCAAAGGCAAATTAGAACAGGTTACGCCATCTGTTTTACCAGGAACGCACAATTACGATATTTCACCTAACGCTGCTTTTGCACGCCATTCGTACAACAGTTCGGTTGTTAGATCCATTACAGAGTGGATGAACTTTACTACCGGGAATCCATTTACAATGGATGGAAGCATCACAACGCAACTGGCGAAACAACCGGCAACGAAAAACAAAGTGGAGTTTTTTAAAGTAACTACCGAAGATGGGATTGAAATGGACGGATGGATGAAAAAGCCTGACAATTTTAATCCAGATAAGAAATACCCGGTTTTATTTTATGTTTATGGGGAGCCCGCAGGTGCAACGGCAAGTGATGTTGAGGGCGCAGGTATAAATCATTTATACAATGGCGATATGGCTAAAGATGGTTATATCTATATATCAATGGATAACAGAGGTGCACCTGTTCCGAAAGGAAGTGCATGGCGTAAAAGCATTTATAAAAACATTGGTGTAATTAATATCCGCGATCAAGCTATGGCTGCTAAAAAATTATTGGCCACCCATGCCTATATGGATAAAGACCGTGTAGCTGTTTGGGGCTGGAGTGGAGGCGGTTCTTCTACGTTGAACCTGATGTTCCAATATCCAGAGATTTATAAAACAGGTATTGCAATTGCAGCGGTTGGTAATCAATTAACTTACGACAATGTTTATCAGGAACGGTATATGGGCACCCCTTTTCCAAGCAAAGAGGCTTATATTAAAGGTTCTCCAATTACTCATGCTAAAAACTTAAAAGGTAATTTGTTATATATTCATGGAACTGGCGATGATAATGTACATTACCAAAATGCCGAAATGCTGATTAATGAGTTAATCAAAAACGGAAAGGTTTTTCAATTGATGAGTTATCCAAATCGTACCCACAGTATTTCTGAGGGCGAAGGAACCAGTAAACACTTGTCTTTAACTTATACTAAGTTTCTAAAAGAAAATTGCCCTCCGGGAGCAAGATAGAAAATTTTAAAAGCAGCTTTCGGGCTGCTTTTTTTATGCAATATCTATTTTAAATTCCTTATCTGGTCAAAAAAATGGCTAAAGGTTGATGTAGTTATGCCAGTATAAAGATAACGAATCTTTCAAGCTGTTGAGCTGTTATGAAAAAATCATCATTTGAATAAGCATGGCAGTTACAATGGCTATACCAAAGCTTAACAAAGTTCCAATCAGTACATATTCTGTTAATTTAAGATCGTGTTTTTCTTTTAAATCACCGAACCGAAATATCGATTTTGCTGCAAGTAAAAAACCAACGGCCTCAAAATGATTGGTAAGAATAAACAGAAAAATCAATGTTCTTTCCAATATCCCGATATATTTTCCCGCATTCTCTAATGATTTTGGGCTGTCAGGCTGATTATCCGGAATCCATTTAGCAATGATTACCTTCATTATAATTGATGTAGGCAGAGTTAAAAACAAAGCACCAGAAATTAATACCCAGGTATGCGGATTATTTAAAAAACCAATATTTAAACTTCCTTTGTAGAAAAGGTGCCATACCGCTACAATTGAGCTAAAATGCAAAACCTGATCGGCAAAAAACAGTATCCGGGCATTTTTGTTGGTTTGAAAGGTAGATTTTAATCCGTCAATAATCAAATGGATTACACCTATTATTAATGCCGTTTTCCAGACATCAAAACTTAAAAAAACAACAAATATTAAAGCTACATGTATCATTACATGTAAATAGAGCTTGGTTGATTTTAACTTTCTCCTTTCCTTGTCTTTTACCCAGGTATTTGGCTGCAAAAAGAAATCGCCAATTAAATGGGCAAGAATAAGCTTGATTAAATAGATATCCATTATTTTAAAATCATTTGGTTCAATTTTTTACGATAAATCCTGTCCATTTCCATAATTTCGGTGTAATGTGCACGTTTTAATGCCTCACTTACAGATGATTGTGTCCGGCCAGAAATAGCTGCCAGTTCGCTCTGCAACAAGTCGTTATTTTCCAATGCAAGTTTTACCATTTCTGCAGCTACCACTCCCCAGCTATCCATTGCAATGAGAGATAACTTGATCAAAACGTTAATTTCTTCGTCAAAATCGGCAGAATTTGTTTTAACAGCTAAATTAACCTTGCCCTGTTTTAAACTATCAAAAGCTGCCCCTGAATGCACAAAAGCATCTCCACTGGATTCGGAAAGCTTTTTCCGTTTGTTTTTTAGATCTCCAATCCCGATCCCCATTCTTACATCTGCGGGTTTATCTACCTTAATGCACGCTTTTAAATAGGCCGCGGTTTTGATGGCATTTTCCGGCTCTACTTCTAACTGAAAACTATCTCCCCGATAGATTTCCCACTTATGGCTACGACCAGAAACCACTTTTAAGGCGGTTTTTAAATTTAATAACCAGCTATCTTTAATCTTTCTTGAGCCTATAATATCACCTGTTATAATGCAAATCATATGACAATATCGAATTAATTATTCATATTTCAAAAATAATATCGGCTAATTAGCCGATATTTCCATTTATCGGGTATTTAGCCGATATTTTAATTTATCGGGTAATTAGCCGATAATACGCTAAAACTAATTATAAATTTTATTGTTTATTAGCTATGGCATTAATAGAATTTACCAAAAGAGGAATCTACTGTAAACAGGGCGATTTTTATGTAGATCCCTGGTGGCCTGTAGATTATGCCGTAACCACACATGGACATAGCGATCATGTGCGTTTTGGAAACAAATATTACCTCTGTCATACTTTAACCAAACCCATCATCAAACGCAGAATCAGTGAAGATTTAAATGTAGAAACACTGGAGTATGGAGAAAGCATTACCCGTAATGGCGTAAATATTTCTTTTTTTCCTGCCGGGCACATTATTGGCTCTGCACAGGTACGCCTGGAATATAAAGGTGAAATCTGCGTCATCTCTGGTGATTATAAAATTGAAGATGATGGCATCACAGTGCCATTCGAACCTGTAAAATGCCATTCTTTTGTTTCAGAAAGCACTTTTGGACTACCAGTTTACAAATGGCAAAAACAGGAAATTGTTTTCAATGGAATTAAGAATTGGGTAAATGATAACATCAATCAACAGAAAACAAGTGTATTAATTGCCTATAGTTTGGGCAAAGCACAGCGTTTAATTAAAAACCTGGCTGGTGATACCCCTATTTATGTACATAATAGCATTGCCAACCTTAACGAGGTGATTATAGAAGCTGGTGTAAACCTTCCAAAAACCATTAGGATTACCCCTGAAACTACCAAAGATGAGTTACAGAAAGGAATTGTAATTGTACCGCCAGCCATGCGCGATAGCCGATGGATCAAAAACTTATCCCACCCGGTTACCGGTATATGTTCAGGCTGGATGCAGGTAAGGGCACATCGCCGCTGGCAGAGTGCTGACGCTGGTTTTGCACTGAGTGATCATGCAGATTGGCCAGGTTTAATGGAAGCCATTACCGCAACAGGTGCCGAAAAAGTATATGTTACCCATGGTTTTACAGCTGCTTTTAGTCGCTTTTTAAATGATGAAGGTATAGAAGCGGCAGAAGTTTTAACCAAGTTTGGCCAGGAAGATGACGAAGAAAACAAAGTTGATTTAGCTGAGCAAAACGAAAATAAATAGCCATGAAACGTTTTGCAAAACTGATCCAACAGCTCGAACTGAGCAATAAAACCAATGATAAAATCGCGGCTCTGGTTGATTATTTCAATTATGCAGACGATAAAGACAAAGTGTGGGTAATCGCCTTATTTACGGGTAAAAAACCTAAAAGACCAATTAAATCAGCTTTGTTGAAATATTGGGCGATAGCTATTACCGAAACTCCTGAATGGCTATTTGCCGAAAGTTATGCCAATGTTGGAGATTTAAGTGAAACCATTGCTTTATTGTTGCCTCCTTCCGAAAACACATCAGATTTTCAATTGCATAAGTGGGTTGAAGACTTGCACGATTTAGAAGGTAAAGATGATGAAACCAAAAAAGATTTTATTTTAAGTGCATGGAACAAACTCGAAACTCAAGAACGTTTTATTTTTAACAAACTGATTTCGGGCAATTTCAGGATCGGTGTTTCCAATAAAATGTTGGTGAATGCCCTGGCCAAACAAAGCAGCTTAGATAGTGCCCAGATTATGCACAGCATTATGGGAAAATGGAATCCTTACGAAATTACTTTTCACGAACTGATTAACGGTATCCATGTAAATACAGATAATTCCTGGCCTTACCCCTTTTGCCTAGCGTATGCCTTAGAGCAAGAACCCGAAAAACTGGGAGATATTTCTGAATGGCAGGCAGAATGGAAATGGGACGGTATCCGTGGGCAGATTGTAAAGCGGAACGGAGAACTCTTTATCTGGAGCCGTGGCGAGGAGCTGGTTACAGAACAGTTTCCCGAATTGCATTTTATGATCGATGTTTTGCCAGATGGCGTAGTTTTAGACGGCGAAATACTGGCAGTACAAGATAAACAGGTTTTATCATTTAGCACATTACAACAGCGTTTAAACCGCAAAACGATTAATAAAAAACAATTGGAAGATGCACCCATTGGATTTTTTGTTTATGATATTTTAGAGTATGAAGCCAGGGATTTTAGGGAAGAACCGTTAAGTGTAAGGCGTAAGACACTGGAACAATTGATCGGTAGTTTGGAGGAAAGTCCGGTGATTATATCTCCTGTGATCAACTGCAGCTCATGGAAAGAGTTGGCAGATTTAAGACAAACCTCGCGTTCGATAAACAGTGAGGGCATCATGCTTAAAAAGCTAACTTCTCATTATCACAGCGGAAGAAAACGTGGCGATTGGTGGAAATGGAAAATTAATCCGTATACGGTTGATGCGGTAATGATCTATGCGCAAAAAGGAAGTGGCAGAAGGGCTAATTTTTTCACTGATTATACCTTTGCTGTTCGTGATGGTGAAAATTTAGTGACGATTGCCAAAGCCTATTCTGGCTTAACTGATAAAGAAATTAAAGAAGTAAATTCTTTTGTAAACCGTAATGCAATTGAAAAATTCGGGCCTGTACGTACCGTAAAACCTGAACTGGTTTTCGAAATTGCCTTTGAAGGAATTGCTGAAAGTAAACGACATAAAGCAGGTTTAGCTTTACGCTTTCCGCGCATATTGCGATGGCGAAAAGATAAAAAAGCAGATGAAATTAACACTTTGGAAGACTTGAGGCAGTTGCTGCAATCTACCCTATAGTGCCGCCATGGTCTGTGTCCCCACAGACCATTACATCAACTTGAAGATTTCGGTCTGTGAGGACGCAGACCGAGGAGTTGTTGCAAAAAAGGTAAAGCGTATGGTGGGGCTACTGTAAAAAAAGAACTACTGTTATTGCTTTTCAAAACAATAAAGCTTATCAATATAAAACCTATAAGGAAATAAATTGCATGGACCAAACCAAAACCAAAGGTTATAAAAAGATAAAAGCCTGGTTAAAGGCAAATAAACGCAGGCCTTTTCAATTTCAGGAAGATGCCTGGCAGTATTATCTTGATGGCTATAGCGGTTTGGTAAACGCACCTACGGGTTTCGGAAAAACATTTTCACTTTTTTTGGCTGTCGTAATTGAAGCTTTAAACGCCTCTGAAGCGAACAACAAAAAAGCGAAAGACCGCTTGCAATTGATCTGGATTACACCACTCCGATCTTTAGCCAAAGATATTGCCAGGGCGATGCGGGAAACTTTATTGGAACTGGAGTTGGATTGGCACGTAGGCGTTCGCAATGGCGATACTTCGCAAGCAGAAAAATTACAGCAGAAAAAATCGATGCCTGAAATTTTATTGATTACTCCGGAAAGCATGCATCTGTTGCTGGCACAAAAAGGCTCGTCAACCCTATTCAGGAATCTTAAATGTATCGTTGCGGATGAATGGCATGAACTTTTAGGCAGCAAACGGGGTGTACTGGTTGAGTTGGCCGTTTCTCGCATTAAAGGCTTGCAAAAGCTAGAAAAAAACCAGTTTTTAAGAATCTGGGGAATCTCAGCAACAATTGGAAATATTGAGGAGGCTTTAGATGTATTAGAGCCAAATATAACAGCCAAAAGAATTATTGTTAAGGCCGATCTGGAAAAGAAAATCCAGATCAAATCAATCTTACCTGATGATATTGAAACATTGCCCTGGGCCGGGCATTTGGGCTTGAAACTAGCCTATAAACTTTTGCCAATTATCGAAAAAAGTAAAACGACCTTAATTTTTATCAATACCCGGGGGCAATCGGAAATGTGGTACCAGCATTTGCTGAATATCGAACCCGAACTTGCCGGACGCATTGCCATCCATCATGGATCAATAGATTTCGAACTTCGCAACTGGATTGAAGAAGCATTACATACCGGACAGCTTAAAGCTGTTATTGCTACTTCATCGTTAGATTTGGGTGTAGATTTTAAACCTGTCGATACCGTAGTTCAGGTAGGATCGCCAAAAGGTGTTGCCAGGTTTTTACAAAGAGCAGGACGCTCTGGCCACTCCCCTCACGAAATCTCTAAAATATATTTTCTACCCACACATGCTTTAGAACTGGTTGAGGCGGCAGCGATTAAAGAAGCTGCCAAAACAAATAATATTGAGAGCCGTGAGCCCTTTATTATGGTATTTGATACTTTGATTCAGTATTTGGTTACGCTGGCCATAGGCGATGGATTTGATGATAAGATCATTTACGAGGAAATTAAGAATACCCATGCCTTTAAACTGATCTTACCTGAAGAATGGGCCTGGGTAATGCAATTCATCACCTCTGGAGGGGATAGTTTAAGTGCCTATACCGAGTTTAAAAAAGTAACGAAGGATGAAGACGGGCTTTGGAAGGTGAAGAGCAGGCAATTGGCCATGCGGCACAGGTTACATATTGGAACAATTGTAAGTGACGCCATGTTGAAAGTAAAATTCATTTCCGGTGGTTACATAGGCATGGTAGAAGAATATTTTGTGACCCGTTTGAAAGCTGGCGATAATTTCCGCCTGGCCGGGCGGGTTTTGGAATTTGTACAGGTAAAAGACATGACCGTTGTAGTACGGGTGAGTAAACAGAAAAATGCCATCTCTCCGAGCTGGAATGGCGGCCGCTTACCCCTATCTTCTAATTTAGGGTCTGTTTTAAGGAAAAAATATAACGAGGCTTTAGACAAAACCCATCAGGATGAGGAACTGGACTCCGTGTACCCACTATTTTTATTGCAAGAAAAACGTTCTCATGTACCCAAAAACGACGAATTACTGATAGAACTCATTAATAATAAAGAAGGTTTTCACCTCTTCGCCTATCCTTTTGAAGGCCGTTTGGTGCATGAGGTTTTGGCCGCGCTTGTAGCTTATCGCTTAAGTAAATTACTGCCTATCAGTTTTTCTATTGCCATGAATGACTATGGTTTTGAACTTTTGAGTGAAACGGAAATCCCTATGGACGAATCGATTGCTTACGAAGTTTTTTCACCTAAGAATTTAACTGAGGATATTACGCTGAGTATCAATTCAACTGAAATGGCCAGAAGGAAATTTAGAGATATTGCCTGCATATCCGGACTCGTTTTTCAGGGCTATCCTGGTAAATATGTAGCTAATAAACACCTGCAGTCATCTGCTGGTCTATTTTTTAATGTTTTTAGCGATTACGATAAACATAATTTACTTTTGCGACAGGCATATGATGAGGTTTTTTACCAACAATTGGAGGAACCCAGATTGGCAGCCGCTTTAGAAAGAATTCAGAATGGAGCGATTATTATCACCAATCCAAAAAGTTTTACACCGCTGTCTTTCCCTATTAAAGTAGACAGTTTACGTGAAAATATGAGTTCGGAAGAGTTAGAGCAGCGAATTGCCAGAATGAAAGCCGAAGCAGAGAGAATTAAATAGATCCATCTTCTTGTGACTCGTCGAAACCTAAAAGATTCTTCGACAGGTCTAAGAATGACAATAACATCGAATAAATGACCATTACAAGCCAGGGTGAAGAACTGATTTTAGATAAAGAAAGGGCTTTGTTCTTACCGAAACATCAGTTGTTAGCTATAAGCGATTTGCATTTGGGTAAATCTGCACATTTCCGCCAATCAGGCTTACAAGTGCCGGCAACAATTGCTCAAACAGATTTACAGCGTTTAAGTTTATTAATTAAGCAATATCATCCTAAAACATTACTGATCAACGGTGACATGTTTCACCACGGTTTAAATACAGATATTGAAGCGTTTTCCATTTGGAGAAAGCAATATCAAGAACTTAATTTCTTATTGGTAAAAGGAAATCACGACCGGCTTTCTAGCGCGAATTATGCAGCAATGAATATCGAAATACATGAGCCCAGCTTTTGTCTGGGGCCGTTCTGTTTTATTCATGATGCACCAAATTGTACTGAAGAAGAATTATACCCCATCAGCGGGCATATTCATCCAGGTGTTACCATTGTAGGAAAAGCAAAGCAAAGATTAAAATTTCCTTGTTTTTATTTTGGCAAGGAATATGCCGTTCTGCCTGCCTTTAGTTTATTTACGGGGCTTTACAACATCTATCCTAAAACAAGCGAGCGTATATTCGCAGTTACCCCCAAGAGCGTATTGGAAGTTTAAGCGTGGGCATCAATTACCTGTTTCAACTGCGAAGCCTGTAAAACGCCACTTTGTCTCCATACCTGCTTTCCTTTTTTGAACAAAATTAGTGTTGGAACGCTCTGAACATTAAATGATGAAGCAGCCTGTTGATTTTTGTCGATATCTACCTTAATAATCGATACCGAATCGCCAACTTGTGATTTTAACTGTTCCAAAATAGGTTTCATCATTTTGCATGGACCGCACCATTCAGCAAAAAAATCTACCAGAACAGGTTTATTCCCATTAATTAAATCTGAAAATTTAGCCATGATTTTTATCTTTATTTAGAAACAAAGATTAACTGGATTGGTTTTTAATGAAAATTGGCAGTTTGAGAACCGATAATAAAACTTTTCTATGATTGGATCTCTACCCGAACGCACCTATTGTGTGGACACATTATATTAGTGATTATCATGAGCACATATTCTTAGGGTCATCGTCGTGCTGAATTTATTTCAGCATCTAACAAGCTTTAATATCTCAAAAAATATAGTTGAATATAACTGTTGGATTTATTTTCGTTCTATGCCGCGGTGGCATGGTACTTTAGAGCGCCAAAGTACCTAAAGCGCTCTGTCAATCAAGCAATGGGCCTATTACACAGTCCTAAAAACACATCAAAAAAACAATGGCACTTTGTTTAATCAGTTGTATTTGTGTGTTTTTTGGTCTGATTGAGCCCTGCGGGGTTTGTGTTCAGTAATCTTTCAGCATTTAAATAGCATCTATGAACACAAAACCACTTCATTTTAGTTTTGGTTGTGCTATTTGTAACTTCCTACAACTTTTTTTTTGATTTCTCCGGCCCTTGGGATTGACGGCGTTCTTCGGTTAAAACAATGTGTTATTTGCGAAAGCCAGCAAAACGCCAAAAATTATTATTAAAAAAATGTGTGTATACGATAGGAACGTCTGCACTTAAGTCGAGATGGCGAACGTATGTAATCAAGCTATAACTACGCTAAACACTTACAGGTAATTCTGCCGCTAAGGCAGTAACCCAATTTTCAAATAAAGCTTTTTCAATTTTTATGACTTCGGCTGCATGGTGTTCCCAATCATCAGAAAAACTAACCAACTGGTTCATCATTTCCTCTAAGTGGCCTTCTTCTTCCAGAATGATCGATTTTACATTTACCTTGCTTTTCGCCTCATCTAAAACGGCTTGGTAAATTGGATACAACTCATCTGCACGTACTTCAATTGCGTAAGTCACAAATAAATAAGCAGCGAATTTTAAATCATAACCAGAAAGATGAAATACAGCTTTTAAATAACGGCAAACGGCGATATCTAAAGCATGTAAATAGTATTTGGTCTGATTTGGCGATAACAACTCGGCATTGGTATAAGTTTTACAAAGTGCCTCGTCAACCTTCGAAATCTGCTTTTTTAAATAGTAGGCATGACGGTGTTCTTCTGCAGCGTGTTTAAGAATAATCAGATTTACATTTTCTTTATGCTCTGAAGCAGAAATCTTCTTAGCACCTGCATTTTCCATATAAGACAACGTATTTAACCATTTGGCATGCAGCACGTTATCAGAAACTATTGATTTTAAATTTGACGCTAACATTCTTGATTGTTAAACTGTTTTTTAAATTTTTGGCATTATACCAAATGAAAACTGTTAATTGAAAACTGCGAATGAATTAAATTTCCCTGTTCAGATCCCAGCCTTCTAAATAATCTGCAACTCTCCGCACAAACATTCCCCCTAAAGAGCCATCTACAACCCTGTGGTCGTATGATAATGATAAGAACATCATATGTCTGATCGCAATCACATCACCATGCTCGGTTTCCAATACAGCAGGTTTCTTTTTTATAGCACCTACCGCCAAAATAGCCACCTGAGGCTGGTTAATAATTGGTGTCCCCATCACATTTCCAAAACTACCTACATTGGTTAAGGTAAAAGTTCCACCTTGTGTTTCGTCAGGTTTTAGTTTAGAGTTTCTTGCTCTGCCTGCCAGATCGTTAACCGCCTTGGTTAAACCAACCAGGTTTAACTGATCAGCATTTTTAATTACCGGAACGATTAAGTTTCCACTTGGTAAAGCCGCGGCCATACCGATATTGATGTTTCCTTTTTTGATAATCTGCGTTCCATTTACAGAAACATTAATCATTGGAAAATCCTTTATAGCTTTGGCAACTGCTTCTACAAATATTGGGGTAAAAGTAATTTTTTCGTTTTCACGTTTTTCAAAGCTGTTTTTAACCTTGTTGCGCCACAATACCATATTGGTTACATCGGCCTCAACAAATGAAGTTACGTGTGGGGAAGTTGTTTTGCTCATTACCATATGATCGGAAATGAGTTTACGCATCCTATCCATCTCTATAATCTCATCTGCACCATTAACGCTTGTTGTAGATGGTTTACTTGTAATTGGAGCCTGCGAAGATGATTCAGTTTTTTGCGCTACCACTTCGTTAACTTGCGGCGGAGGCGGAGTTAATATAACTGTAGCCGTTTTTACGTCACCGCCATTTTTCCTGGCGATATAGTCCAACAGGTCATCTTTATTTAAACGTCCATCAACCCCAGAACCTTTTATGGTATCCAACTCAGCCAATGAAATATTTTCCTGGGCTGCAATACTTTTAACCAATGGGGAATAAAAACGATCAGATGAGCTGAAATCGGTGGTTGTTGTGGTATTATTATCTGGTAGTTGCTCAATTCCAGGGATAGCATCTACTTTTTCTTGTACTGTTGTTTTTTCTGTGACTGGTGCTACAGCTTCAGCGGTATCTCCACCCTCAGTTTCAATAATGGCAATTATATCGCCTACCTGGACAACTACACCTGCAGGAAATAATTGTTTTATCAATTTACCTGCAACCGGAGATGGAATTTCAGAATCTACCTTATCAGTAGCGATTTCTAAAACGGTATCGTCTAATTCAATAGCATCACCAGGTTGTTTTACCCATTTAATAATTGTTGCTTCTGCAACACTTTCACCCATTTTTGGTAACACTAGTTCGTATTGAGCCATATTAAATTACAGTATTTTATATTGGTAACGCTACAAAAATACAGTTTTTATTCTTTTTAAACTGTTTCCTTAAGGAGATTTAATAACATGCCCATTGCCGAAGCAGCAGAACGTTCTATGTTTTGAATCCGTTTGTTACTGAAATTAAACACCTTAGCTACAGTTTTGTGTTTTGAAGAAATTGCAATCCATACCGTACCAACTGGTTTTTCTTCTGTTCCACCATCGGGACCAGCAATGCCACTAACCGCAATGGCATAATCAGTTTTGAAATGTTTAATTGCTCCTTCTGCCATTTCTGTTACAGTTTGCTCACTCACGGCACCAAAAGTGTTTAAAGTGCTTTCGTTTACACCAAGAATAGATTCCTTAAGTTCATAGGCGTATGCTACTGCCCCGCCCCAATAAACAGCAGAACAGCCAGGATGTTGTGTAATTAAATGGGCGATATATCCACCTGTACAACTTTCTGCTGTTGATAAAGTCAAGCCTTTACTTTTCATCAGGTCTAGAATCGCTTTTTCCAAAGGAATGTCTTCATCCGTTACCACAAACTTATTCACTTTTGAAATGATCTGTCGGGCATAAACCTCCACTTCTTTCTTCAATTCCGTTTCGTTATCACCTTTGGCTGATAAGCGTAAGCGTACTTGTCCTAATTTTGGCAAATATGCCAATTTGATATGTGCAGGTAAGCTATCTTCGATTTCCTCAATCTCTTTAGCCAGAAATGATTCACCGATATTTGCTGTAAGAATGGTTTTATGTACAATAAACGGCAGCTTAAACCTACTAGTAATTCTGGGAAGGATTTCGTCATCCATCAAATACATCATTTCATAGGGCACACCGGGCATAGATACAAAAATGGTGTTGTTTTGCTCAAACCACATGCAAGGCGCAGTGCCATTTTTGTTTACGATAACCTCACAACCATCAGGAACATCGGCTTGCTGTATATTGATATCTAATAGTGGACGTTTGTATTTTTCGAAAATCTGGCGAACCATTTCCAATGCAGCTGCATCATTACGGAAACCCATATTAAAATACTTCGCCAAGGTTTTTTTGGTAATATCATCCTTGGTTGGCCCAAGGCCCCCAGTGATTAAAATTAAATCTGCACGTTTTTCTGCAAGTTCGAGCGCTTCTAAAATATGCTGCTCATCATCAGAAACTGAAGTAACCTGCTTAACAGAAACCCCAATTAAATTTAACTGTTTAGCCATCCATGCAGAATTGGTATCAACGATTTGGCCAATGAGTATCTCATCACCAATGGTAATAATTTCGGCTAGCATAAATTTATCGGTATGTGTTGTAAAAACCCTGTCTTTTGCTCAATTTTAAATCCTGCAAGATCGATGCCTTAACTTTGATGGTAACAGAATAACTTTTATAAGCACCGTATGGAACCCAGTTTACACTCATGTCCCAGCAATGCAAATCGCGGTAAATCGCTAAATTCATAGGGGTTAAGCCATTGTTCTTAAAATCGTATCCTGAGTTAAAGGTAACTTTCCATTTCGGTGTTAAATTAACATCGCCATTAAAGTTTAATGTATTCGAAATGGTACTCATGTTTCCATCATTTGAATATTGAAAACTGTAGGCGAACGAGAAATTCCATGGGATATTAAAATCGACGAATGCGTTTGGATCACGGCTTATAGCCGCCAATTGTTCAGACTGTATATCAGTTAATCCTTTTTTGTTGGCTGCCGCCCCTAATTTATCATTAGCCTCATTTTTACGTTTTAATGCCTCTGGGTTTAAACTGTAATCGAATGAGAAGCCAAAATTAGCCAGGCGAGGCAGAAACTTACCACTTTGCCAGAAATAACGGTCTTGTCTGATCCGGCGTGTAGAACCGGGTATAGTATCAGCCTCTAGCGAATAAGGATCTAAAGTTCCATTATAGTTTATACCTAATTTATCGGTAAACTGAGATCGGCCACTAAAACCAATAGTAGATAACTTATAAGATGTAGCCAGAAAATTGTATGAGCCACTAAAACTCAAACCCTGGATAATCGGGATCTTTTTAGAACCTGTTCCGGTTGTATCGTTCTTATTCCTTACTTTTAGCTCTACTGTATTATCCAGGCCAAAACCGATAGATGCATTAGGCCCACCAAAAGAGCCTGGCTGTGCCATACCATCAAAAATAGAATACTTTAAAGGTTGCCCGCTGATATAAATCTGGTTCCCATTCTGATCTACAGCAGGTCTGTAAGGCCCTGCGCCTGCTTTGGTAAAATCAGGTGAGTAAGAAAAAGAGACATTGGGGGTCATTACATGACGCATCGCCTGGATTTTACCAGCTGGGTTAAAGTCTCTTCTACCATATATTTTAGTAGACATACTTGTTGACAAGCTATAACTACCTGCTCTTTTAAAACTACTTGTGGTATCTTCCCTAAAAGAATAAGTATTATCAGCATAACTGGTATATCTTCTATTTACACTCTGAAAATTCCAAACCTCGTTATAGGTGCCGCCTAAGCTAAAGTTAAGATATTTCAAGGCCGTAAACGACATGTTTACAGGAATACTGTGCGCAAAACCACTTCTTAAGCGTTTTAAACCATCATTTTGAAAAAGCAAACTATCAAATGTATCAATACGGTTTGTTCCTTGCAGACTGTAACCTACCGTAATTTTTTGATACCATTTTTGTTCTCCAACTATATTTTTAGGGCTAAATGGATTAAATGTAGGTACGTTAAATGTCATTTCTGGCAGCCTAAGTGATATTGACCTTGTACTTAAGGTCTGGTCACTTGATGCAGCCAAAGAGAAATTCATACCGTTTGAATAGGCTTTTGCATAACTAACACTACTACTTGTTGAGTTGGTTGCGATTGTTCTAATATCGTAAGTACTACCTGCTGCAGTATTTCTATAATATCCTGATGATACCAATCTTACACTGGCACTAAAGGTTGTACCCGGATTGGCATTGGCATTTTGGCTATGGCTCCAGTTAATACTAAAGTTTTTGGTAGGGTTATTAAAAGCATCAGTGCCTTCTAAACCATTTTTAAAACTGGCATAGGCCAGGTTTATATTGCCATTAAATTTATATCTTTTAGTATAATTACTCAATAAACTTGTTTCATAAGAACCATTGGTATAAATCGAACCTATCAGTTTAGCATCCCAGTAATCGTTTAAGCCTAGATAATAACCACCGTTTTGCAAGAAAAACCCTCTGGTTGCATCTTCACCTGGTGTAGGTAGAATAACCCCCGAAGTTCGCTTATTCGGTTTAGGAAAAAATGCAAACGGTAGTCCCAGAAACGTCGGTACATCCTCAATAATCATGTAAACAGGACCTGTAATAATCTGTTTCTCTGTTACTACTCCTTTAGAAATCATTAACCCAAAATGTGGATGTGGAAGATTACAAGTACTGTACATCACATTTTTAACATGCAGCTCATCATCTATTTGCTTTTTACTCTGCCCGCCAGAGAAAAAACCTCCTTCCTGCTCAGAAAAAACACCATATACTTTCGCCCGGGTTGTTTCTGAATTGTAAAAAATAGAATCTGCTATAGCAGTACCTTCAGCTCCTGATTTAAAAATTGGTTTCCCGGTATACCTTCCGGTTTTTGGATCTTTGACACCACGGGCAAAAATAGAATTTTGCTTTTTATCGTACTTGATATATGCCGCATCTAGCTCAAAATCACCATATACCACCCTGGCGTTTCCGTATAAATAGACAATACTTTTATCGGCACTCATTTTAACAGAATCCTCAGCTTTGTATTCTACCTTCTGGTCAATACTGCTATTATTCTTACCTGTTTTTTTAACCGTATCCTTTTTAGTGGTGTCTTGCCGGATGATCTGTTGCAATGAAAAATGAGAAAATGCGTTAGCTTTACCAACAACATGTGTTAATAAAATGACAGATATTAGTAAAATAGAACTCTTGAGGGGTTTCAAATTCGTATTTGAATGTTACTTTTGCACAAATGTTTAATCAAAAACGTCCAAAATTACTGAAAAATATACCATTGATGTATCTTAAATCCATTTTAACTATTATTATTTATTTAGCACTATCAAATTCCATTGATAATCAAGCATTTGCGCAGGGATATAAAATTAAAACAATTGTGATTGATGCTGGTCATGGTGGTAAAGATGGTGCAACCCATGGCGTGTATTCGAAGGAAAAAGATGTGGCACTTAAAACAGCATTAAACCTTGGCCGTGCACTTCAGGATAGCTTAAAAGATATTAAGGTTATTTATACTCGTGAGTCGGATGTATTTATTCCTTTATACGAACGTATCAATATCGCAAATAATGCAAAAGCCGATTTATTTATTTCCATTCACTTAAATGATATGCCGGTTAGGGTATCGAGAGTGGTAGATTATTATAAAAAAGTAAGGGGCAGAAAAGTACCTGTTTACCAAACGATTACCTCTAAAAGCACATCAACCAAGGGAACAGAAACCTTTGTATCTGGAACACGCCGTTTAGGTGAGCAAGATGAAGTGATAAAAAGAGAAAATGCATCCATGTTTCTGGAAGAGAATTATCAGAAAAACTATGAGGGCTTTATAGCAAACACCCCTGAAAGTGATATTATGTTATCCTTGATGAAACAAACCAATAGAGAGCGGAGTTTAAAGTTTGCTTCCCTGCTTCAACAGGAGTATGTTAATGCTGGCCGTATTAACAGAGGCGTACAAGAGAAAAGCCTTGCAGTATTGGCGCGAGCCGCAATGCCTGCTGTATTAACAGAAATAGGTTTTGTGAGTAACCCTGAAGAAGAAGACTATATGAACTCTGCTGAAGGACAAAATGAAATTGTAAGTGGAATTATCAAAGCAATTAAAAATTATAAACGTATAGCCGAAACATCATTTTAATATCCTGCATGCATGAAGATTAAACTTCTGATTACAATCATCTTATTTTCGTTACTGGCTGTTGAAAAAGCACCTGCTCAAGGCTATAAGATCAAAACAATTGTTATTGATCCCGGCCATGGCGGAAGAAAACCAGGAGCATCAGGCAGTTTTTCTAAAGAAAAGGATATTGCATTAAAGGTTGCATTGAAATTAGGGAAATTGTTAAATGAAGAAATGCCAGAAATTAAAGTAATTTTTACGCGTAAAACGGATATTGATGTTGATTTATACAAACGTGCAGAAATAGCTAACGAAGCCAATGCTGACCTTTTTATATCCGTGCATTGCAATTCTATGCCGCCAGGCAACAAGCATATTAAAGGAGTGGAGACATTGGTTGCAGGGTCTCACCGTTTAAAGGAACAAGATGCAGCTATACGAGAGAATGCCGATATTAAATTAGAGAAAAACTACAAAAGTAAGTATGATGGCTACGACCCAAGTGACCCGAGTAGTTTTATTCTTTTATCGCTTTTAAAAAATACCTTTCGGGACAAAAGCATTAAATTTGCCAAATTAATACAGAACTGTTACATCAAACGGGATGAACGACTTAGCCGCGGAGTTAAAGAACAGGGTGTTTTGGTATTGCAACGCTGTGGTATGCCCGCTGTTTTAACGGAAGTAGGCTTTATCTCAAATACAGAGGAAGAAAAATATATTAATTCACAAAATGGACAAAATGAGATTGCGAGTTCTATTTTGGAAGCAATAAAAACATACAAAAAAAATATTGAGGTTAAATAAGTGGCATTATAAATGATAGTTATTTTAACTTTGTAAAAAATATAAAACAGATACCAAACAAACAGTGCTGCCTTTGTGTATTTATAGGGTTTAGCACAATAAAAAATATTTACGCTCTTACAAGTGAAGAAAGAATATTTCAACACTTGTAACCATTAAATAAAACACTCATGAAGATTAAGAACGAAACCAAAGTAGGTATTTTAGCTGCATTTGCCATTGCTTTATTAATAATTGGATATAATTTTTTAAAAGGAAATTCAATTTTCTCAAATGAAACTACATTATATGCAAAATATAGCAGGGTTGATGGTTTAACTGTATCAAAGCCTGTCCTTATTAATGGTTATCAGATTGGCCGTGTGGCTAAATTAGAACTACAGGGAGATGGGAGTATTATTGCTACTTTAAACATAAACAGCAAGTACGAAATTCCAGAAAACAGTATCGCCCGTTTAGAAGGTACAGATCTTTTAGGTAGCAAGGCGATTGTAATGTCGTTAGGTAACTCTAAAAAAATGGCCGAAGATGGTTATACTTTAAATGGTAATGTAGAGAAAGGCTTACTGGAACAAGTGCAACCAGTTCAAAAGAAAGCAGAATTAATTATCGGTAAAATGGACTCTATTTTAAGCAGTGTGAATTCTATCCTAAATCCTAACTTTCAGAAAAACGTTGATAAAAGCTTCAATAGCATAGCAGGTACCTTAGCTTCTTTAGAAACAACCTCTAAAAAAGTGGATGGTTTAGTAGGTTCAGAAAGTGCGCGTATTGAAGCCATATTCAAAAATGTAGAAGGCATTACTGCTAACTTAAATAACAACAATCAAAAAATCAGTGATATTTTAACCAATATCAATACCGTTACTGATAAGTTTGCTGCAGCTAATTTTAAACAGACTTTAGATAATGCAAACAATGCTATCGCTGATTTACAAAGTGTCATATCAGGAATTAAGAGTGGAAAAGGCAGTTTAGGATTATTATTGAATGATGATAAAATGTATCAGAATTTAAATAATGCTTCGAAAAATCTCGATGAATTAATGATCGATTTGAAAGCTAACCCTAAGCGTTATGTACACTTCTCTGTATTTGGCGGAGGTAATAAAAAAGATAAATAATTTAATTTTTATAATTCAGAAAGCCTTGCAGTTTAAATTGCAAGGCTTTTTTTTTGTGAATTTATATACTGTTTTATCGTAGAAGCAAATACGCACTGAAAATGGATATTTACTCTTTTTTACCACAGAGAACACCAGAAATAAACACAGAGGAAACGACGCTAAACAATAATACATTTTTAACCGCAAAGTGTGCAGATAGCGGCCACAGAGATCGTCAAGTTTTAAAATGAATTAGCTTGCGTAAATGAATATAACTGCCTTCCCCTCTTCATGTACTCGGTGTACTTTCTCTGTTCTCTCGGTGTTTAAACTGAATTAACTTATCTTAAAAATATTTTTTATTTTTTTACCACAGAGTGCATAAGAATAAACACAAAGAACAAGTATCAAATCAGAATCCCGATCTGTCCTGAACGCGGAGCAGGATATTTAAACGGATAAACTTAAAGCTGGAAGGTCCTGCCTTCAACAGCTAGTTCAGTATTTTCGAAAACAGATTGGGCTTCTTCGAAAAGCATCTGTAATGTTTTATAGCGTGAGGAAAAATGTCCGATGAGTAATTTCTTTGCTCCGGTAATTTTAGCTACCTCTCCTGCCTGTAAAGCAGTTGTGTGATGTGTTTCTTTGGCTCTTTCCAATAAGTCGTGCATAAAAGTGGCTTCGTGATATAGGGTATCGCAACCTTTTATGGTGTCAAAATAACGTTCATCGAACAAGGTATCTGAGCAATAAGCATAACAGCGCGGTGCATCCGCTTCTGTGGTGTAATCTTCACTACGTAAAATATCACCGTTTGGCAGTTCTACATCAATCCCTTTTTTTAAGGCTGTGTAATAAGCCATTGGCACCTGATCAGTCTTTTCTTTTATCAGTTTGCGCTGGCGTTTCTTTTGCTGAAAAATAAAGCCGGTAGTTGGAATGCGGTGATTTAAAATAATTGTTTTCACTGTTAAATCACTATTCTCGAAAATCTGTACGGACTGATCGGCTTCAATTGGAAAAAATTCAATTGGATACCTCAGCACAGTATCAGAGTATTTGAACTGGATCTCTAAAATCTCCAATAAAGGTTTAGGCCCAAATATCTGTATCGGTTTTATACGGCCGTTTAAATGTAAACTGGATAACAAGCCGATTAAACCAAAATAATGATCACCATGTAAGTGACTGATGAAAATATAATCGATGCGAGCTGCTTTAAGATTGTATTTAGTCAATTGCTGTTGTGTACCTTCTCCACAATCAATCAGGTAATATTTTTCATTACAATTTAAAAGCTGCGCAGAAGGATTTCTGTTAAATACAGGTGTTGCAGAACTACTTCCTAAAATTGTAACTTCAAATTTCATCATGATAAGATATAAAAAGCCCCGTAGATTTTTAGAAACTACGAGGCCAGAATGTTATTTTAATATTTGTTATTTGGCGCCTCTAAACTCTTTCTCCAACTCCTCCATAAAGATAAAATCAGTAGCTTCATCTATTGTATTAACAAACATTACAGATTGAAATATGTTTGACAATTCGATAATGGACGCCAGTTCGTCATTGATTCCGGTTACAATAAATAATCCGCCTGCTGATTTGCAAAGTCTGTCGCCAACTAATAAACAGCTTAAATCCTGCGCATCATTACACTCGGTAACATAACTTAAATCAACAACTATATTTTTAAAACCCTGTGAATTAAGCAAATAAAACTCTGCTTTCAAACCTGGGGCATTATCATTTGTAAACTTATTTTCTTCTAACTTTAAGGTTACATATTTATCGTGTTTATCAACTGAAAATTTCATCTCTCTAATCTTTATTTCACTAATGTATAAATTTCTTTCGAATTTAAAGTGTTTCTAAAGCCTTTAAAACATTAGTTTCAATACGGCTGGAAATTGCATCAGCATCAGCTTTTATAAAGGTCTCCCCTACAATTTTTTCATATAGCTCAATATAGCGCTCAGAAATAGAATTTACTATTTCAGGCGTCATTTCCGGTACAAGCTGACCATCTTTACCTTGAAAGCTATTTTCAATTAACCATTTACGAACAAATTCTTTTGAAAGCTGCTTTTGTGGCTCATTATTATCCTGACGTTCCTGATAGCCTTCTGCATAAAAATAGCGTGATGAATCTGGCGTATGGATTTCATCAATCAGGTAAATCACACCATCGGCCCTGCCAAATTCATACTTTGTATCTACCAGAATTAATCCGCTTTTAGCAGCAATTTCGGTTCCGCGCTGATAAAGTGCATAGGTATATTCTTCCAACTGCTCATAATCCGTTAATGAAACAATTCCTTTTGCCAATATATCTTCTTTTGAAATGTCTTCATCATGCCCTACCGAAGCTTTAGTGGTTGGAGTAATAATTGGCTGAGGCAATTTGTCGTTTTCTTTCAATCCATCAGGTAAAGAAACGCCACACACTGAACGTTTTCCAGCACTGTACTCGCGCCAGGCATGACCGGCTAAATACCCTCTGATTACCATTTCTACTTTAAATGGCTCACAGATACGACCAATAGTAACCATTGGATCTGGAACGTCTAAAACCCAATTGGGAACGATATCCTGTGTAGCTGCTAAGAATTTAGCCGCAATCTGGTTTAAAACCTGACCTTTAAATGGAATAGCTTCAGGCAATACAACATCAAAAGCAGAAATACGGTCTGACACCACCATTACCATAAACTGGTCGGCTATAGTATATACATCGCGTACTTTACCCTTGTAAAAATTACTTTGATTTGGGAAATTGAAATGAGTTTCTTTAAGTGCTTTCATGAGGCCGTAAAAATAGGAAAAAAGTCCGAAAGTCTTTAGTCCATAGTCCCAAGTTGATTTTGACTTAAGACTACAGACTCGCGACTTTGGACTGAACTACTGAATATCGCCGTAAGCTTTCAAGATATCTTTCACCAATTTATGTCTCACCACATCCTCTCCACTTAAATAAATAATATCAATTCCTTTAATACCTTCTAAAATCCTCAAGCCATTGAATAAACCCGACATTTGTTTTTTAGGTAAATCGATCTGTGTAACATCACCGGTAACAATAAATTTAGCTGTTGGTCCCATCCGGGTTAAAAACATCTTTAACTGCATATCGGTGGCATTTTGTGCCTCATCTAAAATCACAAAACAATTATCTAAGGTACGTCCACGCATAAAAGCCAAAGGCGCAATTTCTATTGTACGGTTTTCGATATAGAATTTCAATTTCTCTGCCGGAATCATATCATCCAAAGCATCGTATAGCGGGCGTAAATATGGATCGATTTTCTCCTTTAAATCACCTGGTAAGAAACCGAGGTTCTCTCCTGCCTCAACTGCAGGTCTGGTTAAAATAATCCGTTTAATTTCTTTATTTTTCAATGCTCTTACAGCTAAAGCTACAGCTGTATAGGTTTTTCCGGTACCGGCTGGACCAATGGCAAATAGAATATCATTTTTAGCAATACTATTCACCATTTTGCGCTGATTTGCCGTTCTGGCTTTTACCAGCAGACCGTTCGTACCAAAAACAATTACCTCCCCACCACCACCTGTTGGTTGTTCTGCATCTTTTTTTGCAACACCAGAAGCCTTTGCCCCCAGTATGGTTTCTACATCATTATTGCTTAGCGAGCTATATTTTTCAAGGTGTGCAATCAGTTGGTTAAACTTTTCCTCGAAAGCCTTAAGTTCCTGTTCATCACCGAGAACCTTAACATCGCTACCTCTCGCCACCAGCTTTAACTTCGCGAAAGCACCTTTAATCATTTCGTAATTCTCATTGTTTGCCCCCCAAAAGTGAGCAGGATTTACGCTATCCAGGGTTAATTTTAATTCGTTCAAACTGTAGTATTTTAAAAAGTTATCGGGGTATATTAATTAAAATTTGAATATTTGCAGACGCTTAGGCCTGTACACAAGAATAAGCAATAATAATGAATTTTTAATGGGGATAATTACTTTAACAACAGATTTAGGTTCAAAAGATTTTTACCAGAGTGCCCTTAAAGGTAGTCTGTTGAGTCTTATGCCTAATGTTAATTTAGTTGATATCACCCATGATGTGCCATCATTCAACATTTCCTACGCGGCCTTCGTTTTAAAAAACGCTTATCCTTACTTTCCAAAGAATACCGTACACTTAATTGGTATTGACTCTGTATACAGCGAGAACACAAAATACATTGCTGTAAAGCATCGCGATCACTTCTTTGTAGGGGCTGATAATGGCATCTTCTCCCTGCTTTTTGATGATGTTCCTGAAGATGTGGTGGAGCTGAATATTATGCAGGATCTGAAATATCTGCACTTTCCCTTGGTTGATATTTTTGTTAAGGCGGCAACACACCTGGCCAAAGGTGGCAAACTGAAAGATATTGGTTTACCTGTAGCGGGGATTGAACAAAAGATGCTTTTGCACCCTGTAATTGAACGGGATATGATTCGCGGCAGTGTGGTTTATATTGACACTTTTTGCAATGTAATTACCAATATTACCAAAGACCTTTTTACCAAAATACAGAAAAACAGGGAATTTACCTTATATTTTAGAAAGAGTGAAACCATTACGCAACTAAGCTGGCATTACAACGAAGTGCAGGAAGGCGAAAAACTTTGCCTCTTTGGAATTAGTAACCATTTAGAGATTGCCATAAATAAAGGCAAAGCAAGTGGTTTGTTAGGCTTACATCTTGGTGATATTGTAAGGGTCGAATTTCATTCTTAGAAAGCTGAAAGACTAAAGCGAAAAGATTAAGGAGGAAACTTAAAGCAAGGGGCTTAAAATATAATTCATCGTGATTTCAAGCTGAGCACAGCGAAGAGCAGAGAACCAAGTAAGTGCTAAGCAAAGCTAAATATACTTCAGGGACTTATTTCCAAATCAATATCTCAGTTTCGTAGCACTCAAGTCGAGATGATGAATATTTTTGGTGTTTTGCATTACCAATAAACAAATGACTAGTGAACGATTGTACTAATCAAAAACAACTTCTATCCTTTTTGCGTTTATAGCACATGAAGAAATATGTTTTCCTGTTCTCAGTTATCTTGTTCAGCTTTAAAGCTTTTGCCCAACAGGATTCTGCTGCTTATGCAGCACAACGGGTTAAAGTAAATGCTTTGCTTCAAGAACGAAGTGCAAAATTTGGTCAATATGATGAAAGTTTAACGCAGCGTTCGGGTATTTTTGGCTGGCAAACGAAGAAAGACATTAAAAATTCGAATGAAATTCTCCGTCAAGTGGTATTGACAGATAATAATATTTTTAAGGAGCTGAAAATTTTAATGGATTATAAAGATCTGCAAAATCAGCAGAAAGTAGCTGTTGCAGATCATTCTCAAGAGCGGATTGAAGCTTATATGGCCACCATTAAAAAATTACAAGATCAGAATGCACAGTTGAAAGAATATTTAGAGAGAAAGAATAAAGGTAGTCTATCAACTTACATTATTGCATTTTTGATTTTGATAATGGCCGGTGGATTTTATTTCTTCAATAAAAAATTGCGGAGTTATGAAAAAAGGACTATTTAAAATCCTAGCGAAGGTAAACAAGGTGGTTTTGCCAAGTTTATATAAAAAGGATCCCAATAAGCTGACTACCTTTCAGAAAGCGATTTTAGGCTATCGTTACTGGGTTACAACAAATGCGTTAGATTAAAATGTAAAGACCAATCAATCGATTGGTCTTACACTAAATTCGTCATGCTGATCCGATAGCTATCAGATTTATTTTACGCGTAGAGGTAATGTTTTCAATTGCCTTGTAGCTACTTCCTGGTCAGCATCTATCTGCAGTAGAAGCCCCTGAAACAAGTTCAGGGTAACAACATTATTTTATTTTTTAAAATGCTCAATAATCAATGTAGCGAGTTCAGTACCAATACGTTCCTGAGCTTCATTCGTAGAAGCACCGATGTGTGGTGTTAATGAAATTTTTGGATGGGTTAAAATTTCAGCTAATGGTGTAGGTTCATTATCAAAAACATCTAAACCAGCAAAAGAAACCTGCCCAGAATTTAGTGCTTCAATTAAAGCCGGCTCATCAATTGTTCCACCGCGAGAACAGTTTACAATACCAACACCTTTTTTCATTTTAGCAAATTCTTCAGCACCCAAAATAGGCTTTTCAGCAAATGGCGTGTGTAAGCTCAAGAAATCACTTCCGGTAATTACTTCTTCTAAGGAAACGGTTTTAATCGGAATACTTACTGATTTTCCACCTTGAAATGCTAAAGTGACTTCTGATTCTGAAGGATATAAATCGTAAGCCAAAACATTCATTCCCAAGCCTAAAGCCACTTTTGCTGTCGCACGGCCGATACGTCCAAAACCAATAATACCGATAGTTTTACCGCTTAGCTCAGTTCCTTTAGCATAAGCTTTTTTAAGATTATTAAACTGGGTGGCACCTTCAACAGGCATTTTACGGTTGGCATCCTGTAAAAATCTGATACCGGTAAATAAGTGCGAGAATACTAATTCAGCAACTGACAGTGAGGAAGCAGCTGGCGTATTTACAACTGCAACACCTTGACTACGTGCATATTCTACATCAATATTATCCATACCAACGCCACCTCTACCAATTAATTTAATATTGGGTACAGCATCAATCAGTTCTTTTCTAACTTTTGTGGCACTACGAACGGTAATGGCATCATAGTTTTTTAAAGCTTCAGCTAATTGATCTTGGGCAATAGTTTCGGTATCTACCTGAAAACCTGCTTTTTCTAATAATTCTTTTCCGATCGGATCAATTCCGTCGTTTGCTAATATTTTAATCATGGTATGTATGATTGCACAGATTAAAACGATTACACCGATTAATAATCACAGTAATCTTCTGTGGTGATAATTTAAATTAATTTGCTTTTGCCTGTTTTTCTTCGAATGATTGCATAGCATCAATCAAAGCATGTACACTTGTAATTGGTAAAGCATTGTACATTGATGCACGGAAACCTCCAACACTTCTGTGCCCTTTAATGCCCACAATCCCCTGCTCTTCAGCAAATTTCAAAAATGGTTTTTCCCACTCCGGATTTTCCATTACAAAACAGATATTCATTCTAGAACGGTCTTCAACAGCGCAAGTTCCTTTAAACAAAGGATTACGATCAATTTCCCTGTAAAGTGCTTCAGCTTTTTGTTTGTTTTCTTTTTCAATTTCAGCAACACCACCCTTAGATTTTAACCAACGAAGATTTAATAAAGCCACGTATATAGAGAAAACCGGAGGAGTATTATACATTGAATCATTGTCAATATGTGATTGATAATTCAACATCGACGGGATTTTACGGTCGATTTTCCCTAATATCTCATTCTTTACTATAGCGATAGTTAAACCAGCCGGACCTACGTTTTTTTGAGCACCTGCATAAATTAGGTCGAATTTAGAGACATCGATTACGCGGCTCATAATATCAGAAGACATATCGCAAACAACCGGAATGTTTGTTTGAGGTACTTCGAAAAGCTCAGTTCCGTAAATTGTATTGTTTGAGGTATAATGGAAATAAGCACTATCAGCAGGGATTTCAAAATCCTTTGGAATGAAAGTGTAATTTGCATCTTTAGATGATGCAACTACATTTACATTACCGATAAATTTAGCTTCTTTCAAGGCTTTGGTTGCCCAAACACCAGTATCTAAATAACTTGCTGTTTGTCCATCGCCCAATAAATTCATTGGCACCATGGCAAATTGTAAACTTGCACCACCTTGTAAAAATAAAACGGAATAACCCGACGGCACATTTAATAATTCTTTCACCAACTTACCAGCTTCAGCAACAACTGCCTCAAATTCGGTTGTTCTGTGCGAAATTTCTAAAATTGATAATCCATCGTTAAAATCTAAAACAGCCTGAGCTGCTTGTTTAAACACTTCTTGAGGTAAAATACAAGGACCTGCGCCAAAATTATGCTTCATGTTATTATATAATGTTTTATGGGCGTAAATGTAAAATTTTTAAAGCAGTTATACCCACAAAATCGTCACCTAAAAAATTAAATTTTGTTAAAAAAAAGCTATAAAATGATTGATTTATTGCAGTTTTTACAATTAAACGAATTAATCTAACATTCAATATTTAGGTTATCAGTAAAAGTTGTATCCGGATTAAATCTTGAAAATCCTTTCGCCTTGGCTAATTCTTCAACTTCACAATCAACTTCAGGTTAAACTGCCTACCTGTTAAATAATTCGGAACCGCGTATTGAACATTATCTACATCTTTTAGCCACAGATAAGAAACCGTATTATTAATATTCAGCATATTAAAAACCTCGAAAAACAGAATTACAGCATTAAAATTTCTATCCAGGAATTTTGGTTTATGCATGGCTGCATCATCTAAAAAGTCTTTCGAAAAACCTATATCCACCCGCTTGTACGATGGAATATAAAACTTATCTAAATATCTTGGTGTTTGTGAAGGACCGATTGGCAACCGCGAGCCATAAAGTGCATTCAGGTGAACTTTATAAGTTGGGCTATTCAAGAGCCTATCCTGAAAAAATATAGAAAAATTTAGGCGTTGATCTGTAGGCCGTTTTAAATAACCAGGATAAATTGTCGTTCCATTCTGAACATAACTATCACCTAAAATATCTTCATTGGCGTGCATCACCGACATTCTGAAATAAGACACCAGATCTTTAACAAATTCGCCGCCGATACTAAAATCAGCACCGTAAACGTAACCACGCGACGCTTCGTTAGCCAGGTATTTAATTCTGAGATTATCAATTTTGTAGGGAATTAATCGGTCTGAATATTTAAAATAAAACTCTGATGTAAACTTTAATCGGGTTCCAAAACCATCGAAAGCATAATCATAACCTATAGAAGTGTTATAAGAACGCTGTGCCTTTTGATTTATATTTAATACCCCTGAAAAATCGCGGATAGTTCTGTAAGAAGGTGGCTGATTATAAATACCTGCAGTAAAGCGCAATATTTTATTGTTGGAGTTTGGGCGGTAAGCAATTAACATCCTCGGACTGATCAGCAATTGTTTACTTAAAGAACTATAAGTAGCTCTTGCGCCTAACTGTAGTTCGGCTAAACTGGAAAGCGAATAACTATCCTGAATATAAGTGCTATAATTTTTAATATCAAGGTTATTCTTAACATTAATAACATCCTGTAAAGTAATATTTTTCGAATTATTGGGCAAAATATATCCTGCAGAATCGATATAGCTATATTCATTCAACTGATCTCTGTACTTAGACTGGTCGAATTTCAGTCCCCATGAAAAAACATGATTGTTAAAATTCTGGTCGACTTTTATTTCTGAAGAAAAAACCTGGGTATTTAAACTATTTCGTCCATAATTATAATAACTCCCTAGTCCCCTGCTTTTGCTGATTTGTCCAAAATTTTCGCCGTAAAAATTCTTATCTACCTCTGCAAAAATGTAGCTTCCGTTAATATCGAAACGCTCCCGTTCAATGGTATTGAAATAGCTATTAATAAATTTAACTACCAAATTTGGCTTAGGAGAATAAGCAACAGTAATGGCACTGCCAAAAGTCTGATAATCATCTATTTCCTGCCCTGTATAGTCAACATCTAATTTATATGTAGTGCTTAAGGTACCAAACTGGGTTTCGCGATTGGTAGGTACCAACTTAAACTGACCAATATTAAAATTGCTTAAAAAGCTGATGTTAAATTTAGGCGAGAAATTGTACTGGTAAAGCACTTGTGCATCGGCATAATTAGGACTGTAGCTTCCTTTCTCATCCTGCTTAATTAAAACACTTGTATTATTTTTGTATCGCAAACCTGCAAGTAAAAAACTGTTCTTAAATACTCTTTTTGTGCTTAATGAAGTGTTTAAAAAACTGGTACTCAATATCGTTTGATTACTATCTGGCTGATCGTACCTGATATCTAAAACCGATGAAAGTTTATCGCCATATTTTGCTTCAAAGCCACCGGCAGAGAATTTTGCTTTGCTCACCAGATCTGAATTGATGAAACTTAAGCCCTCCTGCTGTCCATTGCGGATCAATACAGGCCGGTTAATTTCTACATCATTAATATAAATCAGATTTTCATCAAAATTACCTCCCCTAACGCTATACTGAGCGCTTAATTCGTTATTGGTAGATACCCCCGGCAAGGTTTTAAGCATGGTTTCGAAATTACCAGAAACCAATGGCATAGCGGAAACATCGCCAATGTTGATGGTAGTGGCATTACTTAACTGATTCTGTTTATTGGCGATATTAACCTGTTCTAATTCGTTTATGTTCGCCATTAAGGTTATCTGTCTGGTAATCCGCGATCCTGAGCGCGCACTAAACTCAACTGTTTGAGGCTGGTAGCCCAAGAGCGAGTATTTGATACTAAACGTTTTTGATTTGGAGTAAATGGTATATACCCCAAATTCATCGGTAACTGTAGATTGCGCTTGTCCTAAAACAGTTAAGGTAACCTGTGCTAAGGGCAACTTTTCATCACTATAAACTATTCCTGATACCCTAACTAAAGGCTGAGCGACAGCAAAACCGCAACCAGCAATTAAAAGGAAAAGGATTAGCCTAAATTTGAGCATTTTTAGTAGCGAGATGTAAAAGTATCAAGATAAAAGTATTGAGTATCAAGATGATTACAACTCTACCCCCCTATCATTGGAACAATTTAGCAATAAACAATTAAATGCTTATAGTACTGGTTAACTCTTGTTTCATCTTAGCAATCGTTTCGGTTGGATTATCCGTTGCAAAAATTGCATTTCCGGCCACGAAGGCATTAGCACCTGCTGCCATTAATGTAGCAATATTCTGTAAGCCCACGCCACCATCAACCTCAATAATTAAGTTTTCGTTTACCCCCTGAATCATGACTTTTAAATCCTTTATTTTCTTGTAGGTATTGTGAATAAATGCCTGCCCACCGAAACCTGGATTAACGGACATAACGAGTACCAGATCAAGATCTTCAATCACATCCTGCAGCAAAGTTACCGGTGTATGTGGATTTAAGGCTACACCCGCTTTACAACCAGATGCTTTAATTAACTGGATCGTTCTGTGCAGGTGTGTACAGGCCTCATAATGCACCGTAATTCTATCTGCACCTGCCTTGGCAAAATCCTCAATGTATTTATCGGGCTCTACAATCATCAAATGTACATCCAATGGTTTAATGGCATGTTTTTTTACAGCAGCCATTACTGGAAAACCAAAAGAGATATTTGGAACGAAAACACCATCCATCACGTCAACGTGGAACCAGTCGGCCTCACTTTGATTAATCATTTCAATATCGCGCTGTAAGTTGCCAAAATCGGCAGAAAGTATGGATGGGGCTATAATGTATTTCATTTAATTATCTTTTAGTCTTTTAAATTTAAAATTCCGCTATTGGTTTTTAAAGCAAAGTTTATCAATGGCCATCACCCTGAATTCATTTCAGGGTCCTAATAGCAGGAAAGATGCTGACCACGAAGTAGCTACGAGGCAATTGAAAACATTACCTCTACTCGTAAAATAAATCCGATAGCTATCGGATCAGCATAACGCTATGAGGCAAGTTACAAAAGAACTCTGAAAGTTTTTAGCCAGAAGATTAAGTTAGTTAGCACAAAGAAAAAAAATAAAAATTCTAGGCATCAATTTAATGCTTTGAAGTAACTGGGTTTATTAAAAAATAGCTAACTTAATAGCAACTAAATCATATACTTATGAAAACAAAACATTTAATTTTTGCTGGTTTCGCGATTTTTATCATGAGCATCGCTTTTGGTTTTACCATCCACAAGCCTAAAACACCTCCAAAATTCGGCACTTCTAAAAAAGCGCTACACCCACCCGGACCAGGATTTCTGATCACCGCAATGGCAGGCAGTGATTATGGCGATTATCACTGTGCAGAAGTTGTTTCTGTTTTTGTAGCTAATTCAACTAATAAAATTATAACCGGTACATCAATTTTTACGAATTCACATTTAACAACTCCATGGCCTGATGGAATCATAACAAATATTACAACAGGTAAATCTTACTTTGTTGTTAATGGCATTATTAAGGGCACAGCAATTCCTTGTTAAGGAATACACACCTAACAAAAAGCCCTTTCAGTGTAAAACTGAAAGGGCTTTATTATTTGTGCGTCACTCTGAATTTATTTCAGCGTCTACCAAACAGATGCTGAATCAGGTTCAGCATGATGTATCGATTATTATGCTTGTGGCGCTGCTGGTTTTTCTGGTCTTGGTAATAAAACTTTACGAGAAAGTTTCATTTTACCTTGTTTATCGATATCTAACAACTTAACCTCGATTTTATCACCTTCTTTCAATACACCATCCATGGTTTCTAAACGTTCCCATGAAATTTCAGAGATGTGTAATAAACCATCTTTACCTGGCATAACCTCAACAAATGCACCAAACGGCATAATTGATTTTACTTTACCCTGATAAATTTCACCAATTTCAGGTTTAGCTACAATATTACGGATACGCGTAACTGCTGCATCAATTGCTGCTTTATTATCAGCAAATACTTCTACAATACCTTTACCATCAACTTCTTCGATAGAGATTGAAGCACCGGTTTCGCGTTGCATTTCTTGTATAATTTTACCTCCAGGGCCGATAATTGCACCAATAAATTCTTTATCAATAGTTAAAGAAACAATACGCGGAGCATGTGGTTTATAATCTTCGTTAGGTGCTACGATGGTTTTTTTCATCTCGTTTAAGATGTGTAAACGACCTTCTTTAGCCTGTAACAAAGCTTTGGTTAATACTTCGTAAGATAAACCATTGATTTTTAAGTCCATTTGACAAGCAACAATACCACGTTCGGTACCGGTTACTTTAAAGTCCATATCACCTAAATGATCTTCATCACCTAAAATATCAGAAAGAATAGCATATTTACCAGTTTTCTCATCAGTAATTAAACCCATTGCAATACCGGAAACCGGAGCTTTGATTTTAATACCTGCATCCATAAGTGCTAATGTACCTGCACAAACAGTTGCCATTGATGATGAACCGTTAGATTCTAAAATATCAGAAACGATACGGATGGTATAAGGATTTGCTTCACCTTGAGGCAATACTTTTTTCAACGAACGTTGTGCTAAAGCACCGTGGCCAATTTCGCGACGGCCAGCGCCTCTGTTTGGTCTAACTTCACCAGTTGAGAAACCAGGGAAATTATAGTGCAATAAGAATTTGTTGTAACCATTAAAGAAAGCACCATCAATCATTTGCTCATCATCTTTGCTACCTAAAGTAACCGATGTTAACGATTGAGTTTCGCCACGAGTAAATACAGCTGAACCGTGAGCAGCAGGTAAATAACCAACTTCACTCCAGATTGGGCGGATTTCTGTAGTCTTACGGCCATCTAAACGAATACCTTCATCTAGTAATAAATTTCTAATGGCATCATACTGAACATCATGGTAATAATGTTTAGCCATTGCTTTGGTTAAATCGGCAGTATCTTCTGGCATAGCCTCGAAGAATTCGTTGATGATTGCTGTAAAACCTTCTTTACGAACATCTTTATTACCACCAGCTTTAGCTACTGCATAAACTTTATCGTAAGTATCGGCATAAACTTTCGCTTTTAAATCAGCATCGTGATCTTCGTGGCTGTATTCGCGTTTAACCGTTTTGCCGGTAGCTTCAGTTAATTCAACCTGAATGGCACATTGAACTTTAATTGCATCATGTGCGAATTTTAAAGCTTCAACCATTTCGTCTTCCTGAATTTCATCGCACTCACCTTCAACCATGCCTATATCGTTGGCCGAACCAGCAACCATGAACTCTAAAGTTGCGCGTTCTAATTCGCTGGCTTTAGGATTGATAATTAATTTACCATCAATTTTAGCAACACGTACTTCAGAAATCGGGCCATTAAAAGGAATATCAGAAACTGATAATGCAGCAGATGCTGCTAAACCTGCCAAACAATCCGGCATAATATCTTTATCAGCAGAAATTAAAGAAATCATCACCTGTGTATCAGAGTGATAATCACTTGGGAACATTGGGCGTAAAGCTCTATCCACTAAACGTGAAATCAATACCTCATAATCAGATAATCTTGCCTCACGACGTAAAAAGCCTCCCGGAATACGGCCTGTAGCCGCGTATTTTTCCTGATAATCAACCGATAATGGTAAAAAATCAGTACCTGGTTTGGCACCAACAGTAGATACAACTGTTGCCAGCAACATGGTATCGCCCATTTTCACTACAACCGAACCATCAGCTTGTTTAGCCAGTTTACCAGTTTCAATTTCTACAATTCTGCCATCGCCCAAATCGAACGATTTTTTTATTACATTCATTTAATTAGAATTATGGTGTGTTTTCCTCTTTCTACACACCGTTGTTTATATATGTTTTTGTTTTTGCAAACGAAGATAGGATTAAAAAAGCCTATCATAACAAATCCCGTTAAAAAAATTAACAGGAAAGTAAAAAGCCACTCCCTTAAGAATGGCTTTCGCTGATAAAATTCGCTTATTTTTGTTTAATGATATCACGAAGCGATAAAGCTTTGATGATAGCACGGTAGCGCTCAATATCTTTTTTGTATAGGTAAGCCAAAATACCGCGGCGTTTACCTACCAATTTTTGAAGTGACAACTGAGTAGAAAAATCTTTACGATTTTTCTTTAAGTGTTCTGTTAAGTGCGCAATACGGTATGTAAATAACGCTACTTGACCTTCTGCAGAACCCGTATTGGTTTCTACTTCGCCGTGTTGTTTAAAGATTTCGGCTTTCTTTTCTGGACTTAAATACATTTCTTGAATAATATTAAAGCAATAAAAATTAATTAATTGTGGCGCAAAGATAAGGCTAATTTTATTTATTAGCAAGTGTTTACTAGATGATGAATAAAAGTTTCTCTCGGCGGACTAAATCAAAAGACATAATGCAATTATATGGCAGGCTTACGGATTATAAGCCCTTTGCCTTGCGGAGATTTTAATGGCTTACCACCGTTCATGGTAACTGAAATGTAATTAAGCTGTATAACGTTAAAAAAACGCTGCTCGGGGGTACGGCTCAAATAAATAGCATCACGTTCCGCAACGATTGATTCGCGTGGAATATTAATATCATATAATTTGAGTTTTCCCATTTTCATATCAAAAATAGGAAAAATCGGCAACTAATACATTAATTTTTTTCCGCATTAAGCAAGTAATACCTTACAATCAAGCTTTATTTATACTTTTGCTGCAAACGTTTAACCTTGGAAAAAAATCAATACAGCATATTTGAAAGCGAATTACGTGTCCGTCCGGATGATATAGATATGTTTAACCATGTGCATAATAGCAAATACTTAGATTATGTACTGGCGGCCCGTTACGAGCAGATGGAAAGGTTTTACGGCATGCCCTGGGAACATTTTACCAAACAGGGTTTAGGCTGGGTGGTAAGCCACGTGGATATCAATTTCAAACGCCCGTTATTAATGAACGATTTAATGTTGATCAGGACAGGCATTTTAGCCATGAACGATAAAGGCTGCTCGGTACAATTCGAGATTATTAATCAGAAAACTGGTAAGATAGCATCAGATGGTATTTTTGATTACGTGCTTATCGACTTAAATACAGGCAGAGGAACAAAAGTTAGCGAAGAAATGATTAAAGCTTATAGTATATAAGAAAAATTGCCATGAAGAGATAAACCATTGATTAATAATCTATTAAAAAAAATTATCTAAAAAAAATCAGTCATCAAATTTGACGTTTAGATTTTTTCTTTATCTTTGATTTATCAAAAAGACCAGAGCCATGATAGTATCTGCAATCCGTTTGAGGTTCTAAGCAACCGAGGATTCCCTCCTGTTTTAATTTAGGTATGTGCGCTCAATAGCGTTCATTGGTTTATAAATCATTATATATTATATGTCACAGTCTACAAAGGCACAGGGCAAACTATCATCTTTTTTTGATATCCTGGTACAGTCTTTAAAAGGTCATGAAGTTGACTTAACTTCAATCAGTATTAAACGCGCTATTATTTTATTAGCCATTCCGATGATGCTGGAAATGGCCATGGAATCGGTTTTTGCCCTGGTCGATTTATACTTTGTTGGCCACCTGGAAAATAGTAGTCATGCCATACAAACCGTTGGTTTAACAGAATCGGTATTAACTATTATTTATTCCTTAGCCATTGGCTTGAGTATGGCCGCTACGGCTGTGGTTGCGCGGAGAATTGGTGAGAAAAACCCGGAAGCGGCATCAAAAGCTGGCATGCAGACCATTGTAATAGCTGTTTTTATAAATATTATCATCAGCATCCTGGGCTTAATTTATGCAAAAGATATCCTGTTGCTCATGGGCGCTTCAATAGAAACAGCAAATCAAGGCGTTACATTCGTTCGCATTATGATGGGCGGAAGTGTCATTATTGTCCTGCTATTCTTAATTAACGGAATTTTTCGTGGCGCTGGTAATGCAGCAATCGCCATGCGGAGTTTGTGGATCGCCAACATTGCCAACATCATCCTCTGCCCTATTTTGATCAATGGTTTAGGTCCGATACCGGCTTTCGGTTTAACAGGTGCTGCAATTGCAACTACCATTGGCCGAGGTTTGGGCGTTATCTATCAGGTGTACAATTTATTCAGTGGCAAAAATGCTTTAAAAATACAGATCAGTCACTTTATTCCAGATTGGGAACAGATTAAAGCCATTACAAAAATTGCTGCTCCAGCTATCTTTCAGTTTGTGATTGCCAGCTGTAGCTGGGTATTTCTGGCCGAACTGGTGGCTACCACAGGTGGCGATACCGGCTCGGCAGGTTATCAAACCGCGCTACGCCTCATGATGTTTTTTATGTTACCAGCTTGGGGCCTAAGCAATGCAGCGGCTACTTTGGTTGGACAAAATTTAGGTGCAGGTCATATAGATCGTGCAGAAAAATCGGTATTCCAGACCTTGAAATACATTATTATTTTTATGGCAGTGGTAAGTGTATTGTTCTTAACCTGCGGACATTTATTCGCTGCATTCTTTACTTCAGATGAAAAAGTAATCGCCATTGCAACTCAGGCTTTAAAAATTCTAAGCATTGGTTTTGTAATTTATGGAGCCGCCATGGTATTCAATAGTGCATTTAACGGTGCCGGAGATACCTGGACGCCCACCAAAATTAATATTTTTGCCTTTTGGCTCTTCCAGATCCCATTGGCATACTTTTTAGCGAAATATTTAGAAATGGGTCCAACAGGTGTTTTTATTGCCATCCCAACAGCGGAAGCAGGTATTGCAATAGCAGCATTTATTTTGTTTAAAAAAGGAAAATGGAAAAAAACGAAGGTTTAGTTTTTATTTGCCACGCAAACATGGATTTATACCGAATTGATTTATAAACATTTAGCGAACTAACGTTCCGTGATTTTGTATTTCTGCAGCAAAAATAGTTTAGGTGATTAGAAAGAAACCATTAAAAAGAACTGATGCTTTGAGGTAAATAAACCTGATTAAAGTGGAAATACTTTTTGTTCATTTATAGCAGTAGATTGCCGCGTCGTTCTTCCTCGCAATGACGGAAATTTTGAACACAACGCAATGACAAAAAGATTGCAACGGAAAACAGACTGTATTAACCGATAAACTACTGCTTTTACTCTTCAAAACAATATAAATTCAGCCTCTGTAGCATTCCATTTTCCCTCTTATATTTTCCATTAAAAAACATATCTTTGCGCAAAGATGAAGCATATACGTAATTTTTGCATTATTGCACATATTGACCATGGTAAAAGTACTTTGGCTGATAGGTTATTAGAATATACAGCGACAATTTCGCAGCGTGAAGCGCAGGCGCAATTGCTCGATAACATGGATTTAGAGCGTGAGAGAGGCATAACGATTAAAAGTCATGCCATACAAATGAACTATAAAGTTGGTGATATTGAATACAATTTCAACCTGATTGATACACCCGGACACGTGGATTTCTCCTATGAGGTTTCACGTTCTATCGCAGCCTGTGAAGGTGCATTATTAATTGTAGATGCTTCGCAAGGTATTCAGGCTCAGACTATTTCAAATTTATATTTGGCTTTAGAGCACGATCTTGAAATTATCCCGATTTTAAATAAAATGGATTTACCTGGGGCCATGCCTGAGGAAGTTAAAGACCAGATTATTGATTTGATCGGTTGTAAACGTGAAGATATTATTCCAGCTTCGGGCAAAACAGGATTGGGTATTCCTGATATTATCCAGGCTATTGTTGATCGTGTGCCAGCTCCGGTTGGCGATCCAGAAGCACCATTACAAGCTTTAATTTTCGACTCCGTTTTTAACTCATTCAGAGGGATTATCGCTTATTACAAAGTGGTTAACGGTGAAATTAAAAAAGGCGATAAAGTAAAATTTATTAACACCGGTAAAGAATATTTAGCTGATGAAGTTGGGATTCTTAAACTGGATATGGCCCCACGCAGTGTGGTTAAAACCGGTGATGTAGGCTATATTATTTCCGGAATTAAGGAAGCGCGTGAGGTAAAAGTTGGTGATACCATAACAACCGTTAGCAGGCCAGCAGATGGTGCCATTCAAGGTTTTGAAGAGGTTAAACCAATGGTTTTCGCCGGTATTTATCCTGTTGATACAGATGATTTTGAAGAACTACGCGAAGCAATGCATAAATTGCAGCTCAATGATGCTTCGATTGTGTTCGAACCGGAAAGTTCTGCTGCTTTAGGCTTTGGTTTCCGTTGTGGTTTCCTGGGCATGTTGCACATGGAGATTATTCAGGAGCGTTTAGAACGCGAATTCGACATGACGGTAATTACAACCGTACCTAACGTTTCGTACATTGCGCATACCACCAAAGGTGTCGAAATTACAGTGAATAACCCATCTGATTTACCAGATCCAAGCAAATTGGATTCTGTTGAGGAGCCTTTTATCAAAGCAAATATTATTACCAAAGCAGAATTTGTTGGTCCGGTAATGTCGCTTTGTATTCAAAAACGCGGAATTATTGTTAATCAATCCTATTTAACATCTGATCGTGTTGAATTGGTTTTTGAAATGCCAATGGGCGAAATCGTATTTGATTTTTACGATAAATTAAAAACGATTTCTAAAGGTTATGCCTCATTCGATTATCATCAGGTTGGTTATCGTAAATCGGATTTGGTTCGTTTAGATATGTTAATCAATGATGAACCTGTTGATGCATTATCTTCATTGATCCATAGAAGCAACGCTTACGATTTCGGCAAGAAAATTTGCGAGAAATTAAGAGAATTGATCCCCCGTCAACAATTTGAAATCAAGATACAGGCATCCATTGGAGCAAAAGTTATTGCCCGCGAAACATTGAGCGCTTTACGTAAAGATGTAACTGCGAAATGTTATGGGGGTGATATTTCACGTAAGCGTAAGTTATTGGAAAAGCAGAAAAAAGGTAAAAAACGCATGCGCCAGGTGGGTAACGTAGAAATCCCTCAATCTGCATTTATGGCAGTTTTGAAATTAGATTAAATTAGATTTGAGATGTTAGATTTGAGACGTGAGATGATATTCTAGCCTCAAATCTAATATCTGGTATCTCACATCTCATAAAAATGAAATTATTAGACGGTAAATACGTATCAGAAAAAGTTAAAGTTCAGATTGCTGAAGAGGCAACTGAGTTTTTGAATAAAACAGGACGCAAACCGCACCTTGTAGCCATTCTAGTTGGTAACGATGGTGGCAGCGAAACCTATGTAGCCAGTAAGATGAAAAACTGTGAAAAGGTTGGTTTTAAATCTTCCCTACACCGTTACGACAATTCGGTTACCGAAGCTGAATTATTGGCTAAAATTGAAGAAATTAATCAAGATGCTGACGTAGATGGATTAATTGTACAATTGCCTTTACCTAAACACATCGATCCTGAAAAAGTAACCGAAAAAATCGATTATCGTAAAGATGTAGATGGTTTCCATCCGGTAAATTTAGGTAGAATGATGCGTAACCTACCTTGCTTTATCCCTGCTACACCTTATGGTATTTTGTTAATGTTACAAGAATACAATATCGATACGACAGGAAAACACTGCGTAGTTGTAGGTCGCAGTAACATTGTAGGCAGCCCGATGAGTATTTTGATGGCCCGTAATGCCAATCCTGGTAACTGTACGGTAACGCTTACCCACTCGCGCACCAAAGATTTGAAAGAACAGGTTTTACAGGCTGATATTGTGATTGCGGCAATTGGTAAAAAGAACTTTGTTACTGCCGATATGGTAAAACCTGGTGCAATTATTATCGATGTAGGCATTAACAGGGAAAACTCTACCGAAACCAAATCAGGTTTTAAGTTATATGGTGATGTAGATTTTGAAAATGTTGCACCAATATCATCATACATTACTCCTGTACCTGGCGGTGTAGGCTTAATGACCATTGTTGGGTTATTGAAAAATACGCTGGCCTCAGCGAGGAAAGAAATTTATTCCTAGTTAAAAGCTAAAGACTAAAGCGAAAAACAAATTGCGATAGATATAAAAATCGGCTCCAATATTTGAGCCGGTTTTTTTTACGTGTAATATTTTTAATCCTTACGTACAATTATTATATTTGATTAAAATTTAATCAGATGGACACCAAGTTAACTTTAAGTTTTAATCAGGATGTTGTAGCAAGGGCAAAAAAATATGCCGCTGAAAATAATATCAGCTTGTCACGATTAATAGAGCATCTTTTAACTCAGGTAACTGCTAAAGAATACAAATCTTTAGAAGATTTTCCGATTTCAGATTGGGTGAGCATGGTTGCTGAGGGTGAAGTAGAATACAAAAAAACGCCGAGGGCAACCCGTAAAAATTCAAAAGATGAATTTTTTTCTTCTAAAAAGTAATTGATGAAGATATTTCTAGATGCCAATATTTTAGTTTCAGTGTTAAATAAAGAATACCCACTTTATACCTTACTCATCAAGAATTTTAAGTTTAGCAGCTCATCCTAAATTTGAAATATATACTTCTCCACTTTGTCTGGCTATAGCATTTTATTTTGCTGAGAAAAAACATAAAGCACAGTTAGCCAAACAAAAAATCGATTTGCTTTGCCAATATCTTAAAATTGCTGGCAATTCATCAAAAGGTGTATTGGATACGTTATCGAATAAGAAAATACACGACTTTGAAGACGGCCTGGAATATTACGCTGCGCAATCCGTTGATTGTAAATGTATCATCACAGAAGATGTGGAAGATTTTTATTTTTCTGAAATTGAAGTTTTAAACTGTCAGGATTTTTTTAAAAGACATCTGCTTAATTAACATTAGCCATAATGTATAGCGCATCATCCGTTAGTTGTCCATGGGTCTGTCATCCTGAGGGATAATTTATTTTATAAAATCAATATAAATGACAGTAGTATTTAATAAAATAAACCTCCCATAGGGATAATGGTCATTGCAAAAAGGCTTTTCCAGCCGACAAAGCTATCTCTAATGCAAGGATCATTAGCGTGAAAGATTGCTTCGTCGTTCCTACTCGCATCTGATAGCTAACTACCCCAAAGTTTACTCCACCAACTTTCTTCGAAACCAATATAAAGACCATCTTCTCTTAATTCTGTTGGGTAGATTCTAACGTAATCGCCCTGCCCTTCTGCTCCCCTTCCAGTTTCGAGGCTGTATTCGTAGCGATGGATTGGGCATACCAGGTTTCCGTTTTTACACCAGCCACCACTAAAATGGCCACCCGCATGCGGACAATGAGATTGGGTAGCGATAATTTTATCGTCATTATTGATCACGCAAAGTTGTTTCCCTGCAACCTCGACAGTCTTAATCGTATCTAGGCGAGGTATCTGGTTAATATTTAGCGCCTTAAACCACTTCATTATGCTAAAATACAGCAAATAAATATCACTCGTATTTCATCTTTCTATTAAATTTCAAAAGAGCGCAGCATCACCATATTTTTTTAGGATATTTGCAACCTCAAAAATGAAACAAGCAATACCAGAAGACGGCACATTACTTCCTTTAATGGAAGAATTTTACACCATACAAGGCGAAGGATTTAACACCGGTAAAGCGGCTTATTTTATACGTTTAGGGGGCTGCGACGTAGGTTGCCATTGGTGTGATGTTAAAGAAAGCTGGGATGCCGAGATGCATCCGCTCACTACTTCGGATGTTATTGTAGAAAATGCCGATCAATTTCCCGGCAAAGCTGTTGTAATCACTGGTGGCGAGCCCTTAATTTATAATCTGGATTACTTAACCAAAAAGTTAAAGGAAAGGGGAATTCTTACCTTTATCGAAACATCAGGTGCCTACCCCCTTTCAGGTAACTGGGATTGGATTTGCCTATCGCCCAAAAAGTTTAAAGCGCCAAGACCAGACATTACACCTTTTGCCAACGAGCTAAAAGTAATTGTCTTTAATAAAAGTGATTTTAAATGGGCTGAGGAATATGCAGCAATGGTATCTCCCAACTGCAAACTATATCTTCAGCCAGAATGGTCCAAATCAAAAGAAATTACACCATTAATTATTGAGTATGTAATGGCCAACCCTAAATGGGAGATTTCTTTGCAAACACACAAATTTTTAAATATTCCTTAAATTAGTTTACATTAGCTTTGTTACCAAATGTTAATGTAATGAAACTTTGTTTAATCCTCTTCTTTAGCATACTGAGTATTTATTGTTTTGGACAAAGTTCTGCGAATAAAAAAGCGCAGGTTTACTTTGAAAAAGCAGGGCCACTTATTGATAAATTTGATTATGCTGCCGCCGAGCAAGTTTTAAAGAGTGCGGTAGAAGCAGATCCCCTATTTCAGAATGCCTACATCGCACTCGCTGGAGTTTATAAAGCTCAAAAAAAATATCAGGATGCCAGAATGGTTTATGAAAGAGCCATATTGATCAATAAAGTGGTGGCTCCCGAAGTAATTTACAGCCTTGCAGAAACTGTATTTGCTACGCAGGATTATTTAAAAGCAAAGCAACATTTTACAGATTTTTTGACACTCGATTCGTCATCTGAAAAAGCAAGAAAAGCAAAAAAATACCTTTTGGATTGCGATTTTGCAACCATTGCAATAAAAAAGCCTGTAAAATATAGTCCAACAAATTTAGGCGAAGGCGTAAATACAGTTGATGCCGAATACTTCCCTGCAATAACTGCTGATGGCGAAACTTTAATTTTTACCCGACAGGTAAATGGCAATGAAGACTTTTGGACCGCTCAGTTTAAAAATAATACCTGGAGTACGGCCACACCATTATCAAGTAAAATAAATACCACGAGATATAACGAAGGCGCACAAACCATTTCTCCTGATGGAAAGTACCTGTTTTTTACAGGATGTAACCGGCCCGATGGTTTAGGGAGGTGTGATATTTATGTATCTCATCGTGAGGGAAAAGATTGGGGTGAACCCTATAATGTGGGTCAGCCTGTTAATTCTGAGTTCTGGGAATCGCAGCCCGCCATAAGCCCTGATGGGCGGACATTATATTTTATCAGCAACAGACCAGGCGGATTTGGCGGTTACGATATATGGAAAAGTACCATTACGGATGATGCCAAATGGGGACCCGCCATTAATCTTGGACCTGAGATCAACACCGCTTTCGATGAAAATACGCCTTATCTACACGCAGACGGCAAAACATTGTACTTTTCTTCTAATGGCTGGCCAGGTTTTGGGAATAAAGATATTTATTTTAGCAGACAGGGAAATGATGGCAAATGGCAAAAATCAATTAACATTGGCTATCCGATCAATTCTTTTGAAGATGAAAGCGGTTTAGTAGTAAGTGCCGATGGAAATTTAGGACTATTTTCTTCAAATTTAAAAGGTGGTTATGGGATGCAGGATATTTACAGTTTTGGTATTCCGGAAACAGCTAAGCCCTTAAAGGTTTCTTATGTAAAAGGAATTGTAAGAGATCGGGACACCAAAGAAACGATTGAAAGTAATGTGCAGGTAATAGATTTGAAAACCAATAAGACTGTTTTTGATGATTATACCGATCCCGAAACAGGTGAATTTTTAGCAGTAATGCCCATTGGAGGTAATTACCTTTTTAATGTAAATGCCGAAGGTTATCTATTTTACTCTGAAAACTTCGAACTCAAAAGCGGCGATATCACCAAACCTTACCAGATTGAGGTTTACATCGAAAAAATAAAACAAGGTGGAAATGTAACTTTAAAAAATATTTTCTTCGACACCAATAAGTTTAACCTTTTGCCAGCTTCTATCCGGGAATTGGATCTGTTGATCGATTTTTTGCATCAAAATGAAAACGTACAGATTGAAATTCAAGGACATACGGATAATGTTGGCGATGATAAATTAAATGAAAAATTGTCTTTCAATCGGGCGAATGCCGTTTACGAATACCTGGTTAAAAACAGTATTGATGCAAAAAGGCTTACTTTTAAGGGCTTCGGGGCCAGTAAACCTATTGCTGATAATAAAACGGAAACCGGAAGAAAGAATAACAGAAGAACTTCTTTTGTGATTACGAAAATATAGTTTTTTCTGTGCCCTCTTTATTCTTAACTTTTTACAGCATAATACTCCATGTTATAAAGTCGCTGAAATAATAGACCTACGGTTATTTCGGTCAAGTCTCTTGTTTCAATTTGCAGTTCTATACTGTACTAAAACTATTTTTTTAATATAACTCCTTACAAACAAGCCATTAACAAAATAATTTTCAAAAAGCTCAACCAATTTATACTTTTATAATATGGATAATGTAAAACCCCTACCCGACTTATCAGCAGAAGAACAACGTGTTTTGGGCTCATTAATAGAAAAAAGCCGCACCACACCCGATTATTACCCAATGACTTTAAACAGTTTAATGGCTGCATGTAACCAAAAAAGTTCAAGAAATCCTGTTGTAAATTATGATGAGGAAACGATAACTTTAACGCTAAACCAACTTAAAATAAAGGGTTTAATATCCACAGCTACAGGAGGATCTAGCCGTGCAACTAAATACAAACATAATTTAGCCATTGTTTATCCATTACTACCTTCTGAGTTGGCAATCATCTGCCTTTTGCTTTTACGCGGACCATTAACACCTGGAGAAATCAATAGCAATTCAGGAAGGTTATATGAATTTGAAAGTATAGAAGAGGTTTTAGCGCAACTTCAAAAACTTTCGGATGAAGAACCAGCTTTTGTAAAACAATTGGCTAAGAAAGCTGGTCAGAAGGAAGCCCGTTTTGTTCATCTTCTGGGCGAACAGGCTGAAACCGCAACCGAGCTTGAAACATATACAGCACCTCAAACTGATACCACTGAATTGGAAAATCGCATTGAAAAGCTGGAATTGGAAGTGGAAGAACTTAAAGAGCTGGTGAATTTGTTGATGGATAAGTAGGTTAGCTAGTTCATTGGTCATTAGTTCAATGGTTTTCTATCCATAGCTTTAACTAAAGTGCTTGTCAGTCTGAGCATAGTCGAAGACCCTTAAAAATTAATTTTCTGCACTTCTATGTTTTCGCGACAAAAAACTATTGTAACAAAAAATTAGGCCTCAGCGCGATGCTAAGACCAGTAGTTTTTTGTCATTCTGAGGAATAATTTATGGTATAAAAATCAATATGCTTGACAGATAAATTTTAATTAGGTATAACTCTCGAGAGATCGTCATTCACAACTTGATTGGGAATCTTAATATAAGCGCTTTAAGATTAGCTACGCTGAGCACTTCGTGGTTCCCGCATACGCGAGAATGACGACTGCAAAGTGGATTCTGTCAATGGTAATGCAACGAAGAATCTTTTCTTTACCATAGTGGCTACAAAGAATTATTGCCGGTAACCTTTATATTATTAAAAGATTCTTTACTGCGTTCAGAATGACAGCACAGGAATTTAGAGGAAAAAACGAATAAATTACAGCCATAAAAAAGTGCCTGGCGATTAACCAGGCACTTAATAATCTCCAGAAAAATTGGAAGTTATAGAACTAATTAAGCTTCGTACTTTTTAAAAATAGTACTCGCGGTATGACCACCGAAACCAAATGTGTTGTTTAATACATAATTGATTTCCTTTTTAATCGGCTCACCCAAAACAATATTTAATCCCTTTGGAATATTTTCGTCCAGATTTTTGGTGTTAATGGTAGGTGGAATTATATTATCCCTGATCGAAAGAATACTGATTACACTTTCAATTGCGCCTGCAGCACCCAATAAATGACCAGTCATTGATTTGGTTGCCCCAATGATTACAGGTAAACCATTAAAAACAGTATTGATACCCTGCAATTCACTCAAATCGCCCAATCCGGTTGAAGTAGCATGTGCATTAATGTAATCAATTTTATCCGCACTAATTCCGGCATCTTTCAATGCCTTTGTCATCCCTAAAGCAGCTCCAATCCCATCCGGAGGCGTTCCGGTAAGATGATAAGCATCTGCAGCCATCCCTCCTCCAACAATTTCAGCATAAATATGCGCACCACGCTGTAAAGCATGATCCAGTTCTTCCAAAACCAGAGCGCCTGCCCCTTCACTCATGACGAAACCATCTCTATCTTTATCAAAAGGTTTAGATGCACCTTGAGGATCGCCGTTATTTTTTGATAAAGCTTGCGCAGCGTTAAATCCGCCAACAGATGATTTGGTAAGCGCTGCTTCAGAACCACCGGCAATCATCACGTTTGCTTTACCTAAACGGATCGTATCAAAAGCATTCACTATAGCGGTGTTGGACGATGCACAGGCCGAAACCGTACAATAATTTGGTCCTCGCAATTTATGACGAATAGAAATGGCCCCGGCAGCAATATCAACAATCATTTTAGGGATAAAATAAGGGTTAAATCTTGGCGTGCCATCACCGGCATGAAATTCTTCTAATTGTGCTTCGAAAGTACCTATGCCACCGTTTCCGGTTGCCCAGATTACGCCAACTTCTGCCAATTGACTATCATTCATGCTAATGAAATCCAATCCCGCATCTTTTATTGCCTGATCACTCGAAGCAATAGCATACTGCGTAAAAAGGTCGTATTTTTTAATCTCCTTTTTCTCCAGGTATTCTTCCGGATTAAAATCCTTTACTTCACCTGCAAATTGCGTTTTAAATTTACTCGAATCAAATTTTGTAATGGGGCCAATGCCGCTTTTTCCAGCTAATATCTGTTGCCAAAATAGTTCAACAGTATTGCCAAGCGGGGTTATCGCACCTAAACCGGTTACTACTACTCTTTTCATTTTATTGTTTTTTAGTCACCTCCCCTGGATAAAATCAACCGTTAATTATCCAAAAGGTATTTTAATATAGCTGGAACAGCTATAATGCCCCTATCGTTTCATTAAGATTGAGTAAACCCAGGATTTATACTTAATGGCGCGAAAGTAACAATTACTATATTGAAAACTGTCATCTAAATGGAAACAACAATTTCTTTTGCTTTCCAGCTATATCATTTTATTGCTCAACAGCATCGATCCAGGCTTTTCTATTGGCATTCATTACATTTAAAGCATCAACTGGCGACTGCCTAAAGAGTTCGTAGATCTTAGCCGTATCGCCCACCCTGATCTCATATTCATCATTGGCCAAGGCAGTTAAGAGCTCATCGGCCACAACAGAAGGTTTAATCCCGTTATGGCCACCAATTTCTTTTGAAAATTCAGTATCAACCAATGGAGGCATTAATTCGAAAACCTTAACAGTTGTTTCTTCTAAACTTAACCTTAAAGAAGTGCTGTATGAATGTAATGCTGCTTTACTGGCTGCATAAGTTGGCAAAGTAATCCCTGGCACATACGCTACTATAGATGAAACGTTTACGATGGCTGAAGCTTCCTGTTGTTTTAACACAGGTAACAATTTTTGATTAATCCTGATGATCGATAAATAATTGGTTAGCATTTCATCCGCTGCATGAGCAAAAGCATCCTGGTTTGGATCGGCTAAATTATAAAGCAATGCTCTTCCAGCGTTGTTGATTACCATGTTCAATTGAGGAAATTCTGATCTAATTTTTTCTACCAGAAGATCTATATCATCAGCCTTACTCACATCAGAGAGAACGGTGGTTACATTATTTAATGATGAAGCTGCTGCATATAGCCTTTCCTGATTTCTACCCGTAATAATTACATGGTTATCCAAAGCGGTTAACTGTTTTGCGATTTCTAAACCGATACCAGCAGTTCCGCCGATTAATAAAACGGTATTTTTTGAAGTTTTCATTTTTATATTTTTTTTTAAATTTTAAGATTAGTAATTGCAGTTTAAAACAAATAATACCAATCGGTATATTTTGGCTCAAATTTTTTTTTAGCCGAGGCTATTCACGTATTTTTTTAAAGAATCCATAATTAAATTCCAATAAGCAGGTTTTGCAGTCAATCTTGAGATCATAATACCGCCTTCTATTATGGCAATAATGGTGAGTGCAATCTGCTCCGGGTTGTGATCTGCATTGATTTCTTTGGCAGCGATACCAGTTTCAATCAGTTCCATAATACCGTTCTTCCAACCGAGCACAGCTTTCACGGCTCGTGCTTTCAAAGCCGGGTGGGTATCGTCAGCATCAATAGCAGTATTTAAAATCGGACAACCGCCTTCTGCTACCGTACCGCTAAGAAGATTTTGATAAATATTAATGTAAACCAATAATTTACCCTTCACATCTTTTTGTCTGTTTATTTCCGCTTCTACCCTCGACACCACATTTTTTAGATTATAATCAAAAGCAGCCAATGCTACTTCATCCTTATTGGCGAAGTTGCCATAAATACTGCCCTTGGTTAAACCTGTAGCAGCAGTAATATCATTTAGAGACGTACCAGCATAACCTTTCATATTAAAAATGGGTGCTGTTTTCTCTACAATAAAATTTCTTGTTTTTTCTGCCTTGGTCATGTTCTTCTAAATCGACGATGCAAATATATACCAATCGGTATATTAAATACAATTAATTTTATCATCGTAATCTCCTTTTAATTTAAGCAATGACTCTCCTTTAATCTCATTAATTTATTTTAGGTTTGAATTTTGTAACTTTGATTTATGAACAAACCAGAAACGATAGAAGATTTTTATCAGAACAAATTCAGGTTCCTGCCTGATAACCTGCAAAATGGCATAGGTCATTTTAACGTTTTCAAACTGGAAGATTGTTTAAGGGATGATCACAAGCCGATGAGTTATAACCGCAGGGATTATTATAAAATCTGCCTTACGCGCGGCCATAATGTTTACCACTATGCAGACAGGAGTATTGAGATTAATGGCACAGCTTTAATCTTTTTTAATCCGCTTGTACCATATACCTGGGAACTGGGCAGCGGTAAACAAAATGAGGTGACAGGTTATTTTTGCATTTTTACAGAGGCTTTCTTCACCGAAAAGATTCGTGGGAACATTGGTGATTTACCGATGTTTACCCATGGAGGGAAACCCGCATATATTTTAAATGAACAACAGGACAGGTATATCGAAGCTATTTTTGCTAAAATGTTTGATGAAATTAATTCTGATTATATTTATAAATATGATCTGCTCCGCAATTACATTACTGAAATAACTCATTTTGCTTTAAAAACAGAGCCTTCCGAAAATTTATTCAAACATACGGATGCCAATGCCAGGATTACTTCTGTTTTTACGGAATTATTAGAGCGCCAGTTTCCCATCGAAACCACTACCCAAAGGTTTACCATGCGCTCGGCAAAAGATTACGCATCACAGCTTTCGGTACACGTAAACCATTTAAACCGTGCGATAAAAGAAACTACTGGCAAAACGACTACACATTACATTACAGAACGTTTGTTAAGCGAAGCTAAAGCATTACTGAAGCATACAGACTGGAATATTTCAGAAATAGGTTATTGCCTGGGATTTGAAGAACCTACCCATTTCAACAACTTTTTCAAAAAACTAACCAACCATACGCCAACTTCTTACCGAATTGTTTGAATTTCGTAATAATCAGTTTGATTAACGTAATAGCATAAATTCATCTGCGACGTAATTTTGTCTTAACAAAAAGGATAAAACTATGGGCATGAAAAAAGTTTGGTTTATTACCGGGGCTTCAAAGGGCTTAGGATTATGTTTAGTTCATCAACTATTAAAAGCTGGCCAATCCGTTGCGGCCACCTCAAGAAATATCAGTGAACTTAAAAAAGCAGTAAATAATGACACTGGAAAATTTCTTCCACTGGCCGTTAACCTGGCGGATGAAAAAAGTGTAGAAGAGGCTATACAGGCCACCATTGCAAAATTCGAAAGAATTGATGTGGTAATCAATAATGCAGGTTATGGCATTGGAGGTAGCATAGAAGAATTAAGTGATGCAGAAACGCGCAATAGTTTTGATGTAAACGTTTTCGGAACAATCAATGTCATCAGAAAAGCTTCACCTTATTTAAGGGCACAACATTCGGGGCATATCATCAACATTGCATCAATTGCAGGTATTGCAGGCGCAACAGGCTGGGCAATATATGCCGCAACAAAATCGGCAGTTATTGCATTATCGGAAGTATCGGCCGAAGACCTTAAAGAATTTGGCGTAAAAGTAACTGTGGTTGCACCTGGAGCATTCAGAACCAGTTTCCTAACTGCTGATTCCTTAATTTTGGCTAAAAATCCCATTGCCGAATATGAAGAAGTGCGGGCAATACACAGCAAATACCTAAAAATGGACGGTCAGCAGATCGGCGACCCTGAAAAGGCTGCAGCAGCTATGATCTCATTGGCTAGTATGCCTAATCCACCGGTACATTTACTATTAGGAAATGATGCTTTCCAAAGGGCAAACACTAAGGTTGAGGCTTTATCAAAAGAGTTTAAAGACTGGAAAGCCATCACAATTTCGACAGATTTCGACAACTAAATGATGAGCTAATAGCGAATTAGCATTCAAACGGTTGCAGTCCCGAAATATTTTGAGACTGCCTTCCAATCAATTCAATTCATCTAAAAATAATATTATGGAAAATCAAAAAGTATGGTTTGTAACAGGCGCATCAAAAGGTCTGGGATTAACATTAGTAAAAACATTATTAAACAACGGCATTAACGTGGCCGCAACTTCAAGAAATTTAAAGGATTTGACAAAAGCCGTGGGCGAACACGAAAACTTTTTGCCTTTGGCAGTTGATCTGATCGACGAAAGCAGTGTAGAGGCCGCAGTAAGTCAAACCATTAGCAAATTCGGCCAGCTGGATGTAGTGGTAAACAACGCTGGTTATGGCATGGTTGGCGCATTGGAAGAATTAAGCGACAAAGAATCGCGTGAAAATTTTGATGTAAACGTTTTCGGATCATTAAATGTGATCAGAAAAGTGCTTCCCCAATTAAGAAAACAACAATCTGGTCATATTTTCAATATTTCATCGATAGGTGGATTTTCGGGAAATTTCCCAGGCTTCGGAATCTACTGCGCCACCAAATTTGCAGTAGTTGGCTTTACCGAATCGTTGGCTGCAGAAGTAAAATCGATGGGCATAAAAGCAACAGTGGTAGAACCGGGTTATTTTAGAACTGAGTTCCTTACAGCAAGTTCATTAGCAGTGCCAGGTTCCCCTATCGATGCCTATAAAGAGGTACGTGACACCCAAGCTGCACACCAAAACGACATCAACAACCAACAGCCAGGTGATCCGGCTAAAGCAGTTGAAGTGATTATTGAGGCTTCGAAAAGCGAAAATCCGCCGCTTCATTTATTCCTAGGCCCAGACGCATATCAGATTGCGGATGCTAAAATTGCGGACGTACAAAGAGATATGGCCAATTGGAAGTATCTGGCGACTGCCACAAACTTTGAAGAGGTTGGTGCTTAATTATTATTTCATCAAGAACCGGCAGCTAGTCGGTTCTTGATAATTATGTTAAAGACTCGTTTCTAAATCTTTTCCATCTATCCATGAAGAATTGGATAACGACCATCATCATTAAATAAATACTCAAATTGATCAAATAAAAGACAGCAAGATTTACTTGTTCAATGCTCAAATATGTACTATAAGAAGTCGCGTCGTACCATTCCAAGAATCTGTTTATCAAAAAAAGTGGAATAATCGCTAGCAAGCCATTGAAAAGCCTGTACCATCGGGATTTTAATAAAAAATTGATCCAAAGTAATTGGCTTAATATCAGGTACCAGATCACATCGATCCATGAAATGACCCAACCAGGTCCAAAATAAAAATCTACATAGCCATATCTTTCATCAGCTTTAGCGGAGAAAATATTAAATAGGGCTAAACTTATTTTGACGATAAAATAAATACATGCCGCATACTTGATTACTAAACTAGGTGTGCGATCTAATTTTTGTATAGTTGGAGATACATGAAAAACACAATACCAGATGCTCCAAAACCCAAAGCCTATAAATTGCGCCTTAACAAAAAGTGACATCAGTAATTGGAACATACAGATAAATTTTAATGAACGATAAACTGTATTTATTTACTGTGTTGCCAGCAATAGCCGCTGCTTCCCCCACTCCTTTTACACCTTGTTCCTTTTTTTGTTAACGCTTTACATTGCCCTACATAAACAGATGCAGAAGTAGTATTTTTCTTAGGTGAAACATAAAATCTTTCAGGTTTAGTACTTCTTGAACTACATATACCGCAGGTACCACCACTATTGCAATATTTACAGTATGAACAACTTGAACATGCACCACAAGGATTTAGTCCATAGCAAGTAGCAACAGGTTCTTTTCTTAGATTTGTTTTTGGCGAAAAACTACCAAACAGCAATAAGCTACCCAATAGCAAGATGTAAATTGTTTTCAGAGATAATCAGATTAAAGAGCTAAGGATAAAATTTAGATTTGTAATTTAGCATTAAATATTGATAATCTTACCCTTCAAAATATCTCCTTCTAAACCATTGCGCCAAATTAACCAGCGCAATCAAAGCAGGTACCTCTACCAACGGACCAATAACACCGGCGAAAGCCTGTCCGGAATGAATACCAAATACACCAATGGCCACAGCAATTGCCAACTCGAAGTTGTTACCGGTAGCGGTAAAAGCAATAGCAGTACTTTTGCTATAATCTGCACCAAAATATTTGCCGGCAAAGAAACTGATCACAAACATTACCACGAAATAAATAACCAAAGGCAAGGCAATCCGCAGCACATCCATTGGGATCTGCACAATTAGTTCTCCTTTTAAACTGAACATTACCACTATGGTAAATAATAGTGCGATTAAAGTTATGGGAGAAATCATTGGGATAAAAATTGAGCGGAACCACTTTTCGCCTTTCCATTTAATCAGTATTTTTTGACTTAAAATACCCAACAAAGAAGGAATTCCAAGGTAAATCCCTACACTTTTCGCAATCTCTACAATAGAAATGGATACAGCCAAGCCTTTTAACCCGAATAACGGAGGTAAAACTGTAATAAAAAAATAGGCAAACAGGCTATAAAACAATACCTGAAAGATACTGTTCAGGGCGATTAAACCTGCAGCGTAGTCGCGATTACCATCGGCAAGATCATTCCAGACCACCACCATGGCAATGCATCGCGCCAAACCGATCATAATTAAGCCGACCATGTATTCAGGATAGTCATGTAAAAATGCAATGGCCAGGAAAAACATCAGCATTGGGCCGATTACCCAGTTTAAAACGAGCGATGTGCTTAATATTTTTACGTTTTTAAATACTTCACCTAAATTCTGGTATTTAACTTTTGCTAAGGGAGGGTACATCATCAGGATTAATCCGATGGCTAAAAGAATGTTGGTACTTCCAATGGAAAATGAATTGATTAATAGCGCAGACGAAGGAAATAAATAGCCCAGCGATACCCCTAAAAGCATCGATAAGAAAATCCAAATGGTTAAATAGCGGTCTAAAAAACTAAGCTTTTTTCGTTTAACTACAGGCGTACAATTGTTTGCTGACATGTTATTCTTTTAAATTTTCATTTACAAAATCCTCCATGTAAGCTTTAACCAAATCTCTCGTACTGCTGAATTGCGCCATGATTTCGCTTTCAGTACCTACCGCTTTAGCCGGATCGGGAAAATTATGGTGCAGTTTTATGGCCTGCGTTGGGAAATACGGACAACTTTCTTTCGCATGATCACATACGGTAATCACATAATCGAAAGGAACATCAAAGTATTCTTCGATATTATTCGAAGTCTGATCTGAAATATCGATCCCATCTTCCGCCATTATTTTAACCGCCCTGGGGTTTACGCCATGCACTTCAATACCTGCGCTGTAGATTTTAGCTTTATTTTGAGCAAAATATTTCAAATAACCTTCTGCAAGTTGACTACGGCAACTGTTTCCAGTGCAAAGCACCAATATATTTTTCATTGTTTTAAATCTAAATCTTAACAACAACCGCTGCCTGGTGTGCAACTATTTTGATCAGCAGCGAGGTTAACCAACTCAATTTTTCTTTTTTCAGGCTGAGCAGGCGCACAACATTCCTCACCCGTTGCAGTGGTACCACAACTTCCACCGCGGCTGATCGCCTTACATTGTGTAGCATCGGGTGTGAGGTTTATAATCAGATTGTCGCCATCAATCTTGAATTCAGCGGGATACATTTGCCTGGTATCAAATGCTGAATTGCCGAATTCAATTTTCACCATACCTTTGGGGTTTAGCGACATTTTACTTTCTACCAGTTCGATGATGGATAATGCTTTTTTAACCTGCATTGCCCTACCCTTTTCCTCTTCAGTAGGCTCCCATAACTGCACAATAATTTCTGTCCAGGCGTTCATTACGCCACCACAATCTACCGAGGTAATTGGCGCTTGTTTAATTTCAGTAATGTGGTAATTGGCATTTACCCATTGATCAGTAGCATATTGGAACTGCAGCAGCAATTCTGAATGTTGTAGAAGTTCAGCTTTGAAGCTGCTCCATTCTCTAGATAAAATATTAATCATAATATTGCAATTTAACGATTGATTTATATAAAATTTTTAACAGCAGTTTTGCTCGCCTTTATACGATGAGAAGAAATTACCCAACTGATTTTGAAGCAATTTCCACGTTTTAGGTTCAATACAATAACAAACGCTTACTCCTTCAATAGTTCCCTGGATAATACCGGCATTTTTAAGCTCTTTTAAATGTTGGGAAATGGTCGCCTGTGCTAAGCCCAATTCATCAACCAGATCACCACAAATACAGGTATTTGATTTCAGGATCCGCTGAAGAATGGCTATCCGCGCAGGATGTGCCATCGCTTTTAACAAAGCTGCCATTTGATTTTGTTCTTCGGTGAATATTTCTGTTTTGGTAAGTCCCATAATTTTACATCGCAATATTACGATAGATAGTTTAGATATCAAAATTTATTTTTAAACCTGTGCTAAATAGTTGCTGTAGTTTTTAGCCACGGAAAACACGGAAATTTGGTTGATAATGAACTTAGACTATGCCCACACTGACATATCCAAAAGAAAAATCATCATTTTACCGCTATTAATTACCCATGATAAAAGACCCTGAAACGAGTTCAGGGTGACGACTTCCTAAAAAGATCGTCATCTCGACCGGAACGCAGTGGAGTGGAGAGATCTATCTCGAGACAGATTTAGCTTCGCTAAGCCTTCGGGTTCTCGGCTAGGTCGCACTGCGCTCGAAGTGACGACATTCTGAAGATAAAAAAAACCGTCGACTAAAAATAGCCGACGGTTTAATTTGTACAGGGATGAGAAAATTATTTCTTGGGTTTTGCGCTCATGTAAAAAGTAAGTTTTCCACCATTGGTGATATCAGCATGCTTAATTTTATGATCGGTAATTTCCTTGCCGTTCAATAAAACTTTCTCTACATAAACATTTTTATCGCTTTGCTTAATAGCCTCAACTGTGAAAGTTTTGCCGTTCTCTAAATTGATTACCGCATGGTTTACCAAAGGACTACCTAACGAGTACACATCAGAACCTGGTGCTACCGGGTAAAACCCTAGTGAAGAGAACATGTACCAGGCACTCATTTGTCCGCAGTCGTCATTTCCACCTAAGCCATCGGCAGTAGGTTTGTATTGCATGTTTAAGATGTGGCGAATCTGAGCCTGAGTTTTCCATGGCTGGTCGGTCCAGTTGTAAAGGTAAGCGATATGGTGCGCAGGCTCATTACCATGCACATAGCCGCCAATAATACCTTCGCGGGTAATGTCTTCAGTATGCGCAAAAAACTCGTCAGGCAAATGCATCGTAAACAAAGTATCTAAACGTGTAGCGAATTTCTTTTTACCGCCCATCATTTCGATCAAAGTAGCTGGATCTTGTGGCACAAAGAAACTATAGTTCCAGCTATTACCTTCAATAAAACCTTGCCCTTCGGTATCTTTTGGATCAAATTGTTTTTTAAATGTTCCATCTGCCAATTTCGGACGCATAAAACCTGAAGCACTGTCATAGTTGTTTTTCCAGTTGTTAGCACGTTTGATAAACTCATCGTAAACATCCATCCTATTTAATTTTTTTGCCAATTGTGCAATCGACCAATCATCATAAGAATATTCTAAATTATTGGAAACCGAAATGCCCGATTTTTCTGCCGGGATATAACCTTTGTCCATATAATAGCCAATCCCTTCATAATCGCGATGTTTGGCTGTTGCTACACAAGCATCTAAAGCTTTGTTCGGATCTCCCGTATAAGTACCTTTTATAATCGCGTCAGAAATTACCGAAACACTATGGTAACCGCTCATACACCAATTATCGTTTGCATAATGCGACCAGATGGGTAACATGTGCAGGCTGCTCTGATCGTAATGTGCCAACATCGATTTCACCATATCATTACTACGGCCTGGCTGGGTAATATTAAAAAATGGATGTAAAGCCCGGTAGGTATCCCAAAGAGAGAAGGTGGTGTAATTGGTAAATCCATCTGCTTTATGCACGCCCTGATCTAAACCCTTATACTCTCCATTTATATCAGTATATGTTGTTGGGTTAATATAGGCATGATATAAGGCAGTATAAAAGTTTATTTTATTATCATCAGATGTGTTTACCTGAATTTTATTCAATTCTTTGTTCCAAGTGGCCTGTGCCTGTGCTTTTACTTTTTCAAAATCCCAGCCCGAAATTTCTGCACGCATATTCTGCAGGGCATTTTCCTGACTAACCGGAGATAAAGCAAATTTAATTTTGATTTTCTCCCCTTCCTGGGTATCAAAATCGAAGAACATTTTTAACTTCTTGCCTGCAATTTCAGGGAAGTTCTGCTCCTGGTTAAACTTTCCCCAAAAGCCCCTGTAAGCTTGTTTAGCATCATAGCTTTTGCGCCCGTAACTTTTAAAAGGTTTAGAAAAACTCATCGCAAAATAAACGGTTCTGGTCCTCGCCCATCCATTAGTCTGGCGATAACCGGTAACCAAAGTATCGTTAACTACACGAACGTATGTCCAAACGGTTTTTTCTTCATAATTGTAAATACCGGCCATCAAATCGAGGATAATATGGGATTGATCTGATTTAGGAAAAGTATACTGGTGCATGCCTACCCTGGTGGTTGAGGTTAATTCGGCGGTAATGTTATCATCATCTAACTTCACTTTGTAATAACCTGCCTCCGCAACCTCATTTGCATGAGAAAATGCAGACCGGTAACCACCTTTAGGATTTGATGCCGTACCAGGATTTAATTGCAGTTTTCCTTGTGTAGGCATAATGAGAAAATCGCCCAGATCAGAGTGACCGGTACCGCTAAAATGGGTATGACTAAACCCCGTGATGGTTTGATCTTCGTACTTGTACCCTGCACAATATTTATATACATCGCCATTGTATTTTCCGTTTACTTCGTAGGATAAAGTATCCGTTTCGGGGCTTAGCTGCACCGCGCCAAAGGGAACGGTTGCACCCGGATAAGTATGTCCCATTTTAGAAGTGCCGATAATGGGTTTAACATACTGCACTAAGTTCTGCTGTGCCGATGCCATCATGGCTGAAAGCAAAAGACAAGGCAGGATAACTTTTTTAATCATATTATTTAAAATTAGCTTGTTTTTGTTGAAAATTCTAAGGTATAAATTTATCTTTAAATATGCATAAAACACAACACTAAAACGTTTAAGCAAAACGAAAATTCATTTTAGACTCTTGAAGATACAATTTATTATATTTCAAACCTCGCAGGTTTTTAAAACCCGCGAGGTTTATGTTGCTTAGACTACAGGCGCTGTTCAATAAACCTGATAGAACGAAAAGCCCACAGCGCAGCGAGGACTTGAAGGGATAGCAGGACTGCAGACAGCCATTAACACATACCGCTCATTTTCAAAATAATATTAACTAACTAAGCCACCTGTGAGCATAACTAAGAGATAATTGCAAACTGTTTAGTCTCCGCTTTTTACAAGTAACTGACTTCCTTTAAATAATTTCAGCTAAATAAACCTTATTTTTGCAACCTTATATTTTTAAGATGAGTAAACACGGTAGAATTCTGGTAGCCATGAGTGGCGGGGTTGATAGTTCGGTAGCGGCTGTAATGTTGCATGAGCAGGGTTATGAGGTTATTGGATTAACCATGAAGACCTGGGATTATGCTACTTCTGGCGGTAGCAGTAAGGAAACTGGTTGTTGCTCACTGGATAGCATTAATGATGCCCGGACGCTTGCCGTAAATTATGGATTCCCCCATTATATTCTGGATATCAGGGATGAATTTGGCGATTATGTGATAGATAATTTTGTAGATGAATATCTTGCCGGAAGAACACCAAATCCTTGTGTTTTATGTAATACGCATATTAAATGGGAAGCACTTTTAAAACGTGCCAATAAACTGGATTGCGAATTTATTGCAACGGGGCATTATGCCAATATCCGCCAACAAGATAGCGGCCGTTATGTAATTTCTAAAGGTAAAGACGAAAATAAAGATCAATCTTATGTACTGTGGGGTGTTTCTCAAGAAAACCTTTCGCGCACTAAATTCCCATTGGGCAGTTTTGCGAAGTCTGAAATCAGACAGATGGCTTTGGATATGGGGCAGGAAGAACTGGCCAAAAAATCGGAAAGTTATGAAATCTGTTTTGTACCGGATAACGATTACAGGGCTTTCTTAAAACATAAAGTAGCCGATTTAGAAGACAGAGTGGCTGGCGGAAATTTTATTTTAAGTAATGGAATGGTCGTTGGACAACATAAAGGTTATCCTTTTTATACCATCGGTCAACGTAAAGGATTAGGTGTTGCCTTTGGTGAGCCTATGTTTGTAACGCAGATCCTACCAGAAAGCAATACAGTTGTTTTAGGCAAAGCTGATGAGCTTGAACGCCGTGAAGCTATGGTGCGTAATATTAATTTAATTAAATACGAAAGCATTGAGGAACCAATGAGTGATGTGATTACCAAAATCCGTTACAAAGATGCAGGTATGTTAAGCACAATTGTTCAGGAAAAAGATAAAATGCGCGTGGTATTCGATCATCATGTTTCAGCAATTGCTCCTGGCCAATCGGCTGTATTTTATGAAGGCAATGATTTATTGGGTGGAGGATTTTTGGTTTAGTCTGATCGTCTGCATAGACCCTGAAATAAATTACCTTCGGTGAGCTCGCTAGGGCTCGGTTCAGGGTGACGACATACCGATACAATCCGTCATGCTGAACTTGTTTCAGCATCTTTTGCAATTATACTACTCAATATACATTTGCTAATCTCATGACAGATCGATAATGAATAAAAAATTAAATCAAGGTAACATCCATTATTATTCACTTCCCTTAAAAACATTAATTGATGCGGTTTTCCATTGAATGTAACCTAAATTACCGCAAGTTTGGGCTACAAAGTTTTCTACATCTTCTGGCACATCATTAACAACACGCCACCTGATTTTATATTTTGGGTTATAACTGATGTAAACCACCAAATCATCACTACGTTGCCCAATTGCATGTAAATGTTGTAAATGAATATCCTGCAGATCTGCAGCAGCCACCTTTAGTCTTTCATTCATAATTCTACCTAATGAAAGATCTGGTTTAAAATCTGTTTCGAGTATGGCTAAAACGGTAACGGTCATAGAAAAAATAAATATATCAGCAAAAAAACCGAGAAAGATGTCTTTTGTTTAAAATCATTCATTATACATCGAATAAACTCGATGATAATTTTTTTATTCTGTTTCTCCAAAAGCAAATCTATACTAAAAAAATTAGTATCAAAATTTATTTTTATGTTTTTTTTAGTCAAGGTAAAAATTATAGAAATGCATGACATGAGCTAAAATGAGGTTGATAACTCATAAATTGTGCATAAATATCTTAAACATCTGATAGTTAGATCAGTTATCCATATAACAAAAGTTGAGCTTATGAAAAAGTGCATCTATGTAGTGGAAGACAATCCGAATATTAGAGAAATTATCGAATTTCTATTAATCGAAGAGCTTCACGAGGTAAAAGCCTGTCCAAACACAAAGGAGTTTTGGTTTCAAATGAGTAAACAGCTACCAGACATGGTCATTCTTGATATTATGTTACCTGATGGAAACGGCCTGGAAATCTGTAATGCATTGAAAGGAAATATTAAAACACATCATATTCCGGTAATGGTGATGTCGGCCAATAATCACCTGAGTGCAGTTAAGGCTAAATGCGATGCGGAAGATTTTATTAACAAACCATTCGACCTGAACGATTTTGCTTACAGGGTTGAAAAGTATCTGGCAGCCTAGTTTAGTACAGAGTCATTAGTCCATAGTCATTAGTCAAAAGTTTTCAGTAGAATGAAAATCTAATAATTAAACCAATAACAATGAACTAATGACTAATAAACTGCTTAAATGGCTATACTTTCGATTGCTTTATCTAAAGCCAGATCTTTCAAATCTGGAATGCTTACGCCTTCTGCACGGTATGCAGTGATATCGGTCATACCCATAAAACCAAGAACAGATCTTAGATAAGATTCTGTAAAATCATAAGGTTTCATCGGTCCTTCTGAATATACACCACCGGAAGAAATCGCCAGATATACTTTTTTGTTTTTCACCAAACCTTCAGGGCCTTTTTCTGAGTAGCTAAATGTTTGACCGGCACGTGCAATATGATCGATCCATGCTTTTAAAGTAGAAGGGATACCGAAATTATACAACGGCGCACCGATTACAATCACATCAGCATCTTTAAGTTCGGCAATGGCCTCATTTGAATGTTTTATTGCTTCCGTAAATTCTGCGGTATGATTTTCTTGCGGTGTAAAAAAAGAATTGATGTGTACCTCTTCCAAATGTGGAAATGGGGTATTGGTAAGGTCGTGAGTTGTTAATGTACTACCGGGATTTGCAGCCTGTAATTTTTCTACGATGGCATTTCCCAATTTAATACTGAAAGATGCCTTGCCTCTAGGGCTTGATATAAGATGTAATATTTTCATTTTTTGCCTTTTTATGTCTGGCAAAATTATGGATACAAAGTATCAAAAAGCTATTACTATACCAAAGGATAGTGCTATCCTTTAGTATAGCGGCTATTCTTTCATAACGAAAAAGAGAGTTACTATGATTTATTGAAAAGTCGTCATTCCCAACTTGATTTGGAATCGTAATACATTAAGGTATGATTTTATTTGCATTAAGATCCCCGCGTGCGCGAGAATGACGATTTATTTATAATTACACTACTTAACCGGCTCAATCACTGCTACAAATCCGCCGTCTTTTACCATATTGATGTCGATTGTTTCTCCTGCTTTGATTGGTTTTACGATACGTTTAAAATCCATCGCCTGAAAATCAGCATTAATGCCATCTTTGATCAGGGTGATCTGGTAGTTTGTATTTGGTTTCAAAAAACCAGCCTCAACTTTCAGGTCGTGTTTTTGATCGTTGCCCATAGCACCAATAAACCATTTTTCGCCTTTACGTTTTGCGGTAACGATATATTCGCCAACGCTGGCATCCAGAATTCTGGTTTCATCCCAGGTTACGGGAACGCTTGTAATGAACGATGTGGTTTCAGGCTCTCTTAAATAGTTAAAAGGATTATCGGCCAACATTTGAAAACCACTTTCAAAAACAATATACATAGCCAGCTGATGTGCCCTTGTACCAATGCTCATGGTATTTACCCAGCTGGGTTTATAATCTTGCTTATGTGCCGAACGCATAGCTCCCGGAGTGTAATCCATAGGCCCTACTGCATTACGCAAAAATGGAAGAAACAAATTGTTGTTTGGGGTAGCCAGACCGCCTCCAATGTTTTGCTCCATTCCGATAACCCCTTCATAAGAAAGTACGTTTGGATAAGCCACCTCTAAACCTGCAGGTTTAAATGCTCCATGGAAATCGACTAAAATATGGTGTTTGGCCGCTTCTTTGGCTACGCGTGTATAATAATTCACCATCCACTGGTCGCTCCTATCCATGAAATCAATTTTTACCCCTGCAATGCCCCATTTCTCCAGGGTTTCGAAAATATTAAAGTTATTCTCTACCGCTAGCCAGGTAAACCAAAGTACAATTTTTACATTTTTTTGTTTGCCATAAGCAATCAGTTCCTGCAGGTTGATAGTTGGATTTGGCTCGAAAGGATTTAAGGTGGTTTTTGCCCATCCTTCGTCCATAATGATGTAAGGAATACCAAATTTTGAAGCAAAATCAATGTAATATTTATAGGTATCCTGATTATAACCTGATTTAAAATCTACCCCATAAACATAGGCGTTGTGCCACCACTCCCAGGTCACCTGACCAGGTTTTATCCATTTCGTATCCTGCAACTGGTTAGGGGTACTCAGTTTATACACCATTTGGTTGGCTGCCAATTGGGTGTCTTTATCGCTAATGACCAAAAAGCGCCATGGAAAGGATCTTTTTCCGGTAGTTGCGGCAATATAATCGGCTTCTTTTAAAATCTTCTTGCTTCTGTCGCCATCTTCTCCAAAAGCCAAAGGCACTTTCGGAAAAACGGCATCAATACTTTTATCGTTTACTGCTTTTACAAATAAACACGGGTAATCGTAGAGATCAGCTTCTGATAATAGTGCTTTATATTTACCGGTATTGAATAAAATTGGCAGCACACTCATTTTATCCTTATTTACTTTTCCAAGTTCATCCTGACGGTACAGAATTTCGTAAGCGGTTTTAAAACTACCCGTTTCCAGATATGCGGCTTTTACATTATCATTAAAATTGAGGTGCACATCTTCACTGTTTATCCTGATTGAATCTTTTTTATTGGTAATGAAGCGATAAGCAATCCCATCGTTATAAGCCCTGAATTCGATACTGAAATCGCCTTTAAAATCGAGTTTCAACAGGTTATAATGGTTTACCACCGTACTGTTTTTAAGTGGAATTACCGGGTTAGAAATAGTATTGACTGTAGAAAGTGTCTTTTTGATCAGTTTTGCATGAGCACCCAGTTTAGCTTGATCCAGATTTAACTGAAGATATGAATCGGTTAAAAACGGATCGCCATTAAAAGTAACAGCATAACCGATCTTATCTTTAATATTTACCGATATTTTAATACGCTTATCGGGCGATAATAGTTCAATAGGTGCGCTAAATAGTTTCATTGTAAAACACAGCAAAAAAATAGATAGCAATAGGTATTTTTTCATATTTGATTAGTTTTTTACATCAAAAAGCTTAATAAATCGTTTTAGTTTAATAAAGTTAAACAAGTTTTTGATTTCGCAAGAGATTTCTTTGTGATACTAATAAATTTATAAGGAAAAGATTGAAAAACATCATATATGCAAAGAGCCGGCTTAATACATTAAACCAGCTCTTCTGTTTCCTTAAAATGTTATTAAAAACTATTTTCCAGCTAAAGCACTCACTTGCTTTAAATGCTTTTTTAGTATGGGTAAACATTTCCCGGCATATCTTTTAATATCAGCGTCAGAAGATTGAGCTGCTTTTTCAAACAAGGAAACAGCTTTTTGATGATCCGAAACCATCATTTCTACATAAGTTTTATCAAACGCACTTCCACTTAAATTATTCAACTGATTTATCGCTTGGGTTACTTCAGCTTCTGTTGTTTCATTAATCGTTTTTTGTGCCAAACCGGTATTACCCGCTTCGCCACCGGCATTTTTGGTACGGGAAGTATCTTTCAAATTATCAGGAGCAGAATCAACCCTGCCGTCAGGCCGTTGCCCACCCTCCGGATTACTCATAGGCAGCGCTACTTTTTTGAGTTTTGCTAATAACCTTAATTCTTCATTGGCCTTAATATGATCATCAACCATCATTTGGCCAAATGCTTTAATTTTTTTATCGGTTGCTTTATCTGCAGCAAGCTTTCCTGTTAAAACCTCTTTCATTCCTGCAATTGCCGCCTGTTGCAAAAATTGCGCAGTAGTTATGGTATCTTGCCTTTGTGTATAATCAGTTAAGGTTGAATAATGCCAATCGGTTTTTGCAATTGCATTAAATGAAGTAGCTGAAATAATCATTCCCACTACTGCTATTTCCCTGGTTTTGAAACGGTTTTTCATAATTAAGTAATTAAGGTATAACGCATTTATAGAACCCTGGCAACATTTAAAAAGTTTCAACAATAAACTTTCTTATTTAACTACCATACAACATCAGGGGGTTAAGATTTTAAATTTCCACTAAACTTAATCCAATTTTACCCTGTTCTATTATAAAAACTTACACTATGGAAAATCAAGAAAACAACCAACCAGAAGAAGAAATTCAAAATATTGAACAATTCCAGATCAATCGCTCTGAAGGAAATGCATCTGAAGGTCATGCTACTCCGGAACCATCTGAAGATGATGAGTATACCGAAGATGAAATTCCTTTTGCTGATGGCGAAGGCACACAGCTTAATGAAGAGATTGAAGACCCTGAAAATGAAGATGATGACGCTTTGGAAAGTGATTCGGAAGACTACAACGAATCTGATGTAACGGAATTGGACAAAGATCCAAACACTTATGAAAAGGAAGACGATGAAATGTTATAAGACATTTTAAATCGAGGGTATAAGATGCCAGGCAAAAATTGTCTGGCATTTTTATTTAAACAAAGATGATCCACAATATTTACAGAATAAGGCATCGCTATCATGTCCTTCCCTGCTACAGCCCGGACAAGATTCGGCCATTTCTTTTTTCTGCCTTGCTGCAAGCGCAATATCATGGGTAATAATCCCTGTAGGTACAGCAATAATGGCATAACCAATTAACATCACAACGGAAGCTACAAATTTACCTAATGGTGTAATAGGCGAAATATCGCCATATCCCACAGTTGTGATGGTTACAATAGCCCAATAAATACTTTCGGGGATGTTTGAAAAACCATTTTCCCGTTTTTCTACCAAATACATAATAGAACCCAAAATTACCGTGATGGTTAACACAGTAAGCAGAAATATGCTAATCTTGCGGACACTACTTTTTAATGCCTGAGTTAAGAAATTAATCTCTGTTAAAAAATGTCCGAGTTTGAATATCCTGAAAACACGAAGCAGCCTTAACGCCCTGAAAACCAGCAAAGATTGTGCACCAATAAGAAATATACTTAAATAAGATGGTAATAAAGCGATCAGATCAATGATTCCTAAAGGGCTGATTACATATCGAATCGGTTTTCTGATACTGATCAACCTTAAAATATATTCGATGGTGAAAAGCGCGGCAAAAATCCATTCGGTAATGTTAAACAATTTGCCATATTGCTGATGGATACTGACCACACTATCAAGCATCACCACAATAATGCTGGAAAAAATGGCAATTAACAGGCCCACATCAAAAGCTTTACCAGCCGGTGTATTCGATTCGTAAATAATCTCGTGAAGCTTAAAACGCCAATTTTTAGATGAATCTGATGCCATAGTTTTTCAAGTAGTTTTAAAGGTAACAGAAATTACCCATTTACCACTTCCCCGCCATTAACGTGTATTACCTGTCCCGTAATAAAGGAAGCATCTTCTGAGGCCAGAAATACATAAGACGGTCCAAGCTCTGAGGGCTGGCCTGCTCTTTCCATTGCTGTTTCAGAACCAAATGATTTAATTTTTTTTTCATCAAAGGTAGATACAATAAGTGGTGTCCACACCGGGCCAGGTGCCACAGCATTTACGCGGATACCGGTTTTGGCTAAATTTGTAGCCAGCGAACGGGTAAAAGATGTTATCGCTCCTTTTGTTGAAGAGTAATCGATCAGATTTGGCGAAGAACGGTAAGCCGTTACCGACGTGGTATTGATAATGGTATCGCCTGCCTGAAGATACGCCAACACCTCGTGTGCAAAGTAAAAATAGCCAAATATATTGGTACGGAAGGTGTCTTCCAATTGTTTATCGTCGATATTTTTTGGATCTTTCTGTGGAACCTGCATTCCGGCATTATTAACCAAAATATTGATCTTTCCAAACTTTTTAACCGTTGTTTCTACAGCTTTTTTACAGAACGAAGGCTTTTTTACATCTCCTTTAATCAATAAACAACTTTTACCTTCAGCTTCAACCATTTTCCGGGTTTCTTTTGCATCAATATCTTCATCCAGATAAACAATGGCCACATCAGCACCCTCTCTGGCAAAATGGACAGCCACCGAACGGCCGATCCCACTGTCTCCACCTGTAATTAGCGCAACCTTATCATTCAGTTTACCGGCACCCTTATAGTTTGCTTTAATTACTTCAGGTTTTGGATCCATTTTCGCTTCTATCCCCGGTTGTTTATTTTGTTTGGCAGGTATTTTTTTTGTTTTCATCGCTTCTTGTCTAATTAAGTTTCAATACTGCCAATTAAACAAGAATATCTTCTTCAAAGTTTTAAGAACCTAAACCTTGCCCGTTAGCATTTAAACCAATTTAACTTAATATTTTGCTCATAGGCCGCCATTTTGAAAGGATATACCTCAGTAAATTAGCCTATTAAATGCTAACCAAAAGAAACCGAAAATGAGAAAAACAATTTTATCCGCTTTGTTTATATTGGGCTTAACCTTACCTGGTTTTGCTCAAAAAAGATTAGGGAATGAAACTGCTGCCGAAAAAACCAAAAGAATGGAATGGTGGACAGATGCCCGTTTTGGCATGTTCATCCACTGGGGTTTGTATGCATTGCCAGCGCGCCACGAATGGGTTAAAAGCAATGAACACATCACCAACGAAAACTACCAGAAATATTTCGATCAGTTTAATCCTGATTTATTCAACCCCAAACAGTGGGCAAAGGAAGCTAAAGCGGCAGGAATGAAATATGCCGTACTCACCACCAAACACCATGAAGGCTTTACCTTGTTTGATAGCAAATACACCGATTATAAAGCCATCAATACACAGGCAAAAAGAGACCTGGTAAAAGAATTTGTGGAAGCTTTCCGCGAAGAAGGCATCAAAGTAGGGTTTTATTATTCGCTTATTGATTGGCACCATCCTGATTTTACAGTTGATAGGTATCATCCCTTAAAACCCAATAATGATAACGAAGCTGAATATGCAGCATTAAACAAAAACAGGGATATGGCTAAATATCGTAAATATCTATACGATCAGGTAACGGAACTGTTAACCAGGTATGGGAAAATCGATATTCTATGGGCCGACTTTTCATATCCCGGCAAACACGGTAAAGGCCGTGATGATTGGGGCTCGGTTGCATTACTTAAGCAAATTAGAAAACTGCAGCCACAAATTATTGTAGATAACCGTTTGGATCTTAATGATTATGAAGATGGTACAGATTTTGAAACACCCGAACAGGTTAGTCCGAAAGAATTGGAAAAATACCGCGGAAAAGTTTGGGAAACCTGTCAAACCTTTTCAGGCTCATGGGGATACCATCGCGATGAAAACACCTGGAAAAGCAATAGAAAATTACTGGACCTATTAATTACTTCGGTAGCCAATGGCGGCAACCTATTGTTAAATGTTGGTCCTACTGCCCGCGGCGAATTTGATAACAGAGCAAACATTGCTTTAGATAGCCTAAGCCTTTGGATGCACGCGAATTCGAAATCGATTTATCACTGTACTTTTGCTTCATCCGAATTTAAAGCACCTGAAGGGGTAAAACTTACCTATAACAAAGACACCAAAAAATTATATGTGCACTTGTTCGAATATCCTAATACTGATTCCATTACTTTAGAAGGTTATAAAGACAAAACGAAATATGCACAGTTTTTACATGATAATTCGGAGGTACAGATCGACAATGAAAAATCAACTGGTAATACGCTGGTATTAAAGCTACCCAAGAAAAAGCCTGATTTTGAAATTCCTGTAATTGAATTAACGCTAAACTAATCAACCCATATTAATCATCGGAAGCCTGCGAGTTAAATCCTGCGGGCTTTTTTGTTGATCGGGCTTTATGTTCTCTAATCAAAATCGAACAAAACATATCATGGTTTTTATTGTCTTACATTAAAAACTATCATGAAAGTAAAAGGTGCATTTATTTATACCCTTAAAACAGGCGAAAATGCTTTGATTCTATTAGCAGATAATAAAATAGAACAGGATAAACTTTATCAGCATTTAGCCGTTGATGCTTACCAGTTTAAAAAAGAAATTGTAGCAGAAGAGCCACGTATCGTATTGATATCCGCCGGTTATAAAAATGAAAATAATGAAATAATCTGGAACAGGGAATATATACCAGTACCAAAATGGTACGACCAGAATTAAATTCTAACTAAACATATTGATAGCGATAAATGTTAAGTTGCTTATGAAGTTTATAGTACTGCCATTTGTCTTTTTTATATGCTATTTTAAATCAAACGCTCAATATGCCGATAGTACCAATTACCATGTACTGCTTACTTCAACCGGATCGATTAACCGCACCAATGAAGACCGTGCCTATTTATTAAACAATGCGCTTAATTTTGGTATGAAAAAGAAAAGTTTTGTTTTAAATTCAACTACCGCATGGCTTTATGGCAAGCAGAATAGTGATTTAACCAACAACGATTTTTCGACCACCTTAAACTTTAACCTATACAAAACCTTCCCGCACTTTTATTATTGGGGTTTGGTAAATTATAATACCAGTTATTCGTTAAAATTAAAAAACCAATTGCTGGCTGGCGGAGGCATCGCCTATAGCGTATTAGACAAACCCAATGCCTATATCAACCTGAGCGACGGGGTATTATTTGATCAAAGTAGTTTAATTGTAGGCGATAGCTACCACACTTATCGGAATTCATTAAGGTTACAATATCATTTTGCCATAAAGGAACTGATTACGATTGACGGGAATCATTTTTTACAAAATTCTTTCGATAGAAAAGGCGATCACATCATCCGCTCTACCACTACACTTGGTTTAAAACTCCGCAAATGGATAAGCCTCACTACGGCACTGAATTATAATAAATTGAATATTACGCGTAGCGAAAACCTGAACCTTACCTATGGGTTAACGCTTGATAAGTATTTTTAGGTTAGTATTCAGTCCGAAGTCCTCAGTCTGTAGTCCAAAGTCTTGAGTAGATTATTTAGATTGGTCACCCTGAGCGGAGTCGAAGGGCTGTTTAGTTTGGTGCTGGGAGTCAATTAACCAATTTAAACACTTAACCCATTAGCTGACCATTAAGAACTTAAGAGAGTTAAGATGTATCAATTAACAGGTTAACCAATGACTAATGAACCAACGACTAATGAACCAATGACCATTGAACTAATAAACTATCTAAGCTGACAATAATTCTGCCTGATTTAAATTCGCATAGGCTTTAGCTTGCACCACATTACCTATAATAATAATAGCCGGATAAGTTAAACCCGCCTGTTCTGCAGATTCCTGTAAATTTTGCACTGAACATACTACTTGCTTTTGATTGGGTAAGGTAGCATGCTGAATAATTGCGGCAGGCATATCACCTAAACCCGCATCGCAATAAGCTTTAGAAATTTCGCCAACTTTTTTCATCCCCATATATATCACCACTGTAGCCGAACTTTTCATGGCACATTTTAAATCGTTGGTTAAGCTCCCGTCCTTTTTAGTTCCGGTAAGTATCCAGACACTTTCACTAATTCCCCGGTGAGTTAAGGGCACATCAATAAAACCTGCACCCTGCATACTACTTATACCTGGGATATAATGACATTTAATGCCCCTGGCCTCCGCATAAATCAGTTCTTCGAAACCTCTGCCAAAAATAAAAGGATCTCCACCCTTTAAACGCACTACTACCTGGTAATTTTGGGCATTTTCGACTATTAATTCATTTATTTTCTCTTGTGGGGTGTATTTTTCATAGGGTTGCTTGCCAACATAGATCATTTTGCATGTTTTCGGAGCAATTTCCAGTAATTTTTCATTACTTAAGTTGTCATAAAGAATAACTTCTGCTCTTTTTAACACATTAAAAGCTTTCATTGTGATTAATTCAGGATCCCCTGGACCTCCACCCATTATAAAAAGTCCAAAATCAGTATTTTTTTGATTCATAATTTTAATTATTTAACTATTTAAATATAAAAGTGATGATAATTTATTAAAAAGTTAAATATTTTATGATAAAAATCATGATTTAATAACTTTTAATTTAATTATAACCTATATTTGAATATTAAAAATCATATAAACATTAAATTATGTGTTTGTATATCGATTTTTTTAATAAAAACCACATCAAAACAAATAATCAGGAACTAAAAAACACTAAACACCTTTAAGATTTATGAAAGAACCACAAATAATCGTAATAGGAAATGGAATGGTGGGATATAAATTCTGCGAAAAGATTAGATCAAAAACTTCTTCTTTTAATCTTGTTGTTTTTGGAGAGGAACCCCGTAGAGCTTACGATCGTGTTCATTTAAGTGAATATTTTAATGGCAAAACCGCCGATAACCTCTCCCTTTCTACAGAAAATTGGTATCAGGAACAAAATATTAGCCTATTTCTCAATAACCCGGTTACTAAAATAGACCGCGACCTTCAAAAAGTTTATACTGCCAATGGTGTGGATTACAACTACGATATTCTTGTTTTTGCTACTGGTTCAGGCGCTTTCGTTCCTAACATCCCTGGCATTGAAAAAGAAGGCGTTTTTGTTTACCGTACTATAGAAGATCTTGATCTCATTAGTAGTTACGCAAAAAAGGCTAAAACAGCTTCAGTTATAGGAGGCGGTTTATTAGGACTAGAAGCCGCTAAAGCCTTAATTGATCTGGGGATTGAAAAAACGAGTATTATTGAATTTGCACCGCGCTTAATGCCCAGGCAAATTGATGCTGCAGGTAGCGATATGCTTAAATCGAAGCTGGCAGATTTAGGCTTACAGATCCATTTAAATAAAAATACCACGAGCATTGAAGGTGATGCCTGTATTAGTGCATTAAAGTTTAGTGATGATACCGCTTTAGATGTCGACATGCTGGTGATCTCTGCCGGCATAAAACCACGCGATGAACTAGCGAAAGCCTGCGGCATTGAAGTTGGTCCACGGGGCGGAATTGTAGTTGACAAAAAAATGCAGACCAACGATCCAGCGGTATTTGCCATTGGCGAATGTGCTTTATACGATGGAATGATTTATGGTTTGATTGCGCCAGGCTACGAAATGGCCGAGGTATTGGCCGCAAATCTTTGCGAAGGTGATAAAACATTTACCGGATTTGATATGAGCACCAAACTCAAACTAATCGGCATTGATGTGGCCAGTTTTGGAGATAATTTTATCACCGAGCCGGATTGCCGTACCATCATCTTCGAAAACAAACACAAAGGAGTTTATAAAAGAATAAATGTTAGTAATGACGGGCAATACCTTTTAGGAGGTATATTAATTGGAGATGCAACAGCATATAACCTGCTGTTGCAAACCTCTAATAACCGGATTGTATTACCAGAAAACCCTGAGGAACTAATTCTGGGTGCACGTGGCGGAAGCGAACCTGCAGGCGGAGCCGGAATTACAGGTTTACCAGACGGTGCATTGATCTGTAGCTGTGAAGGTGTTAGTAAAGGCGACATCTGCTCGGCAGTTGCTGATGGCTCTTGCGAAAACATCGATGACCTGAAGAAATGCACCAAAGCAGGCACAGGCTGTGGTGGTTGTTTGCCAATGGTTAAAGATTTAATGACTTATACTTTAAAATCGCAGGGCAAATACATTAAAAACGTTATCTGTGAACACTTTAATTATAGTAGGCAAGAACTTTTTGACCTCATTCATATTCATGAATTAAAAAGTTATGATGAAGTACTAGATACATTGGGCAAAAATGATGGTTGCGAAGTATGTAAACCATTGGTATCATCGCTCCTAGCCAGCCTGTGGAATGAAATGATCCTTAAAAAAGGAAACGATGTGGCACAGGATAGTAACGACCGTTTTCTGGCTAACATTCAAAAAGGCGGCTCATATTCTGTAGTACCTAGGGTTCCGGGTGGAGAAATTACGCCTGATAAATTGATAGTAATTGGCGAAGTAGCTAAAAAATACAACCTCTACACCAAAATTACAGGTGGTCAGCGGATTGATATGTTTGGGGCACACCTTAACGACCTTCCTATTATCTGGGAGGAACTAATCGCAGCAGGTTTTGAAAGCGGGCATGCTTACGGAAAAGGCTTAAGAACAGTTAAAAGCTGTGTGGGCAGTACCTGGTGCAGATTTGGTTTGCATGATAGCGTGAGTTTTGCCATCAGAATCGAAGAGAGATACAGAGGTATCCGTGCGCCGCATAAATTTAAATCAGCGGTAAGTGGCTGTATCAGGGAATGTGCAGAAGCCCAAAGTAAAGATTTTGGGATTATAGCCACAGAAAAAGGCTGGAATTTATATGTATGCGGAAATGGAGGAAGCAAGCCTCAACATGCTCTTTTACTGGCAACAGATCTCGACAGCGAAACCTGTATCCAATACATCGACAGATTTTTGATGTTTTACATCCGCACAGCTGATCCTCTTACCCGAACCGCAACCTGGCTGAACAAAATGGAAGGTGGAATAGATTACCTGCGGAACGTAATCATCAACGATAGTTTAGGGATGGCCGCTCAATGGGAAAATGAAATTGAAAATTTAATCGCTTCTTACAAATGCGAGTGGAAAGAAGCCGTTGAAAATCCTGCCATCAGAAAGCGGTTCTCTCATTTTGTAAATGCACCGGAAGACAAAGACCCAACCATAGAATTTGTTGAAATGCGCGGACAAAAAAGAACAGCCGAATGGAAAACAGTTTAATCAAGAACCGTTACAAACCTAATAAACCCCTAAATGATGAATGAACAATCAAATTGGCTTGCAGCCTGCCGAGTCGAAGATGCCATTGAGAATGGTGGCGTTTGCGTAAAACATGGTGAAGATCAGATTGCACTTTTCTATTTCACCAGGAGAAATGAATGGTACGCCACACAAAATGAATGCCCGCACAAAAAGCAAATGGCATTAAGCCGTGGAATGATTGGCTCTACTACTGATGAACCTAAGGTAGCCTGCCCTTTCCATAAAAAAACATTCTCATTGAGTACCGGCGAATGTTTAAGCGGCGACGAATGCGCCATAAAAACCTATCCTGTAAAGATAGAAAACGGAACTGTTTATATTGGTACAACGCCAAAATCTTAACCTGACCACTTAAGATTTAAACTTTTCGGGATTAAAATTTAACCCAAACCAAACCGACATGAAAATTTCTAATTATGTAGCCATAACAGGCTGCCTCGCACTTACCTTGTTCTCTTTTTCAGCTAAATCGCAAACTAAAGCTGTTTTATTCGACGGTACTATTGTTGCCGGATATGTTGATCATGGTGCTTTTATAAACTGTACAGGCCCGGGCATCAAATTCAGTAAAAAACCTTACACCGTTTTATTGGGACTATTGCCCAGTTTAAGAATTAAAGAAGATAAAGTGGCTGCCGGAGCGCCAAAAAATGCAGCCCTAACCCCTAATCTTGGTTTTGGCTTAACAACAGCCTTTCGCCATATCGCTTTACAAGTGCCCTTATATTACAACCCTAAAACTGCAGTCAAAAATGGCGAATGGAACGTTGGTGTAGGTTTTGGCTATAAATTTTAAAAGAACCTATTCATTTACGCTTAAACCGAACGTTATGACACTAAGCACCATTACTAAACCGCTAGATAAATTAAATATATTTTCGCTCAAAGGTGTTCAGATGAAGACCTTTCATATTACCTGGTTAACTTTCTTCTTCTGTTTCTTCGCCTGGTTCGGAATGGCGCCTTTGATGAAGATAGCAAGAGAACAGCTTCACCTTACCAAAGATCAGGTGGGTAACATTCAAATTGCCTCGGTATCGGCTACTATTATTGCCCGCTTACTCATTGGCAGATTGATTGATAAATTTGGCCCAAAACTGATCTATACCTGGCTTCTGGTGCTTTGCGCGATTCCGGTTTTATTAATCGGAACCAGTCACTCTTACACTTCTTTTTTGCTTTTCCGCCTGGCCATTGGCGTAATTGGTGCATCATTCGTCATTACCCAATTTCATACTTCGATTATGTTTGCACCCAATATTAAAGGGACAGCCAATGCAACGGCAGGAGGTTTTGGAAACGCTGGCGGTGGTGCAGCCAATTTATTTATGCCATTAATTGCATCCGGTTTTACGGCTCTTGGTTTTTGCAGTACTGAAGACAGCTGGCGTTATGCCATGATTTTTCCTGGCGTAATGCTTTTGATCTGTGCTTTTTTATATCACCGTTTCACATTGGATAGCCCCCAGGGAGATTTTAAAAACCTGAAAGATGAAGACGTAAAAAGCAACAAAAATACCTTCTTGCTCGCTGCAAAAGATTACCGTACCTGGATTTTAACCATTGCCTACGCAGCCTGTTTTGGTGTAGAAATTACGGTAGACAACTTTGCACCGATCTTTTTTACAGATTCATTTGGCGCAACCATAGCTGTGGCCGGAATGGTTGCAGGCATTTTTGGCTGGATTAATATTTTCGCCAGACCATTGGGCGGAATTGTTGCCGATAAAATTGGTAAAACCTGGGGATTTGATGGCAAAACACTTTTGCTCGCCTTGTTGCTTTTGGTAGAAGGGGTTGGTTTAATCTGGTTTGCAAAATCGGGCAATATCGGGATGGCCATTTTCATGATGTTTGTTTTCGGCTTAAGTTTAAAAATGGCCAATGGTGCAACTTACAGCCTTGTTCCATTCATTAATCCGCTTGCAGTTGGTAGTGTAGCAGGTATTGTAGGTGCTGGTGGAAATATCGGCGCCATGCTTATCGCCTTTATGTTTAAAGCTAAGGCCAGTCACGCGTCTAAAAATGTAATTGAAAACGGACTTAGCGTTCAAAAAGATCTGATCGATTATACCAGCGCGTTTACCTTACTTGGCTTTATTATCCTCGGAATTGGCGTGGCAGTATTCATTTTCAGAACCGTTATGGCACAAAAAACATCACAAATAGAAGACCTGGTGCTTACCCCTGGCAAATAAATAACGTTAACAAAATCTACTATACAAGCCGATCATTTGAAAGAAGAAAAAAACATATCGCCTAACAAAACAACCACCTGCTGTTATTGCGGAGTGGGCTGTGGTATTGTGGTAAATAAAGATATCCATGAGCGCATAACTGTTGAAGGAGACAAAAACCATCCTGTAAACAAAGGTATGCTGTGCAGTAAAGGCATGAATCTTCATTATACAGCAAATGACAAAAGCGACAGGCTGCTCTACCCCGAAATGCGCTACAACAAAAACATGCCTCTCCAAAGGGTAAGCTGGGATACCGCACTGGAAAGAACAGCAGCCGTTTTTAAAGCATTGATTAAAAAACACGGTCCGGATAGCGTGGCCTTTTATGCCAGCGGACAATGTTTAACAGAAGAATATTACGTAGTAAATAAATTAATCAAAGGTTTTATCGGCAGCAATAACATCGATACCAACAGCCGCTTATGTATGAGCAGTGCGGTTGTTGGTTATAAAATGAGCTTAGGTGAAGATACCGTGCCCATTAGTTACGATGATATTGAAACTGCCGATTGTATTTTTGTTGCAGGCGCAAATCCAGCATGGTGCCATCCTATCCTGTGGCGCCGTGTTGAAGCCGCAAAACAGAAAAATCCTCATTTAAAAATTATTGTTAGCGACCCCAGGAAAACACAAACCTGTTCAATCGCCAATGTTCATTTACAGATTAATCCGGGTACCGATATTACCCTACACCACGCCATTGGCAGATGTTTGATTGAAGATGGAAAAGTTGATCTTGATTTTATCACTAACAGTACTAATGGTTATGAAAAATACCGTGCTACTGTTTTCGGGACCTCATTGGCAGAGGCAGCAGCTATTTGTGGTATCGAAGAAAGTGATATCCGTTTGGCTGCGTCTTATATCGGCAATGCAAAAGGTTTTATCAGCATGTGGACGATGGGACTTAATCAAAGTGTGGTGGGCACGAACAAGAACCTTTCGCTCATTAACCTGAACCTGATTACAGGTCATATAGGCAAACCAGGAAGCGGACCTTTTTCACTTACCGGGCAACCAAATGCCATGGGTGGACGAGAAGTTGGCGGTTTAAGTAATTTATTACCGGCACACCGTGTTTTAGGCAATGAGAATCACCGCAATGAGGTCGAGAAATTTTGGCAGATCCCCTTGGGTACTATAGAGTCTAAACCAGGGTTAACTGCCACCGAAATGTTCGATGAGCTGAATACCGGTAAATTGAAAGCAATATGGATTTTATGTACCAATCCTTTAATCAGCCTGCCTGATGTCCGAATGGCCGAAGAAGGCTTAAAAAAAGCAAAATTTGTAGTTGTTCAAGACATTAGCAATACTGTAGAAACATTAAAATATGCTGATGTAGTTTTACCAGCAGCAGCCTGGGTTGAGAAAGAAGGCACCATGACTAACGCTGGGCGTTATATTTCTTACCTCAGCAAAGTAACCGAAGCACCTGGAGAAGTGCTGCCAGATTCGGAAATCATCTGCCGGTTTGCAAAAAAAATGGGCTATCATGGTTTCGGTTTTAAAAATGCAAGCGAAATATATGATGAACATGCAGCCCTTACCGAAGGAACCAATATCGATATTAGTGGCCTTAATTATGAAATTTTAAGAGAGAAAAGAGCCGTTCAATGGCCGTATCCGAAGCAAGAAAAGGCATTTGGAACAGCCAGGTTATTTACCGATCATCAGTTTTACACACCTGATAAAAAAGCCAATATTCTATCATTTGATGATCAGAACCAATCGGAAGCTTTAACACCGGAACATCCATTGATTTTAACTACGGGAAGAATCAGGGATCAATGGCATACACGCAGCAAAACAGGTAAGGTAAATAAACTGAACCAGCACATTAGCGAATCTTTTTTAGAAATTAATCCTATTGATGCCAGAACACGGAACATTAAAGACAATGAAATTATCGAAATTTCCAGTTTACGTGGAAATGTCCGTGTAAAAGCAAAATTTTCGGAGGATATTAAACCCGGAGTAGTTTTTATGCCCATGCACTGGGGTAAAATCTTAAAAAGTGATTTAAACCGGGTAAATAATCTCACCAATAACCTGGTCGATCCGCAGAGCAAAGAACCCGATTTTAAGTTTAGTGCAGTAGAAGTAAAACTATATCAAAAAGCCCGGCAAAAGATTATCGTGATTGGTGCAGGTGCCGGTGCCTGTGGTTTTGTTAAAAGCTACAGGGCTTTAAATACCGAAGATGATATTGAGATCTTTAGTAAAGAGGATTTCCCATTTTACAACAGAGTGCTTCTCCCTGATTATATTATTGGCACTTTACCCTGGCATAACCTCATTAAAATGAGTGACAGTGAGGAAACGGACTACAGAATAAAACTACACCGTGGTTTAGGTATCGACAAAATTAATAAAGAAGACAAAACCGTTACCGATAGCAACGGAGAAGTTCATTATTACGACATTCTGCTTCTGGCTACCGGAAGCAGGGCTTTTGTGCTTAAAGATCTCCCGAAACTAAACGGCATATTTACCATGCGCAGCCGTAACGATGCCGACAGTTTTAAAAAACACGTGGATACCACCAATGGAAAAGTAGTGATTGTAGGTGGTGGTTTATTGGGAATTGAACTGGCTACATCTTTGGCTGAAACAGGATCAAAAGTGACGATTATCCAACGGATTTCGAGATTAATGGGCCGTCAGTTGGATGCATTGGGCAGTCAATTACTACATGAAGAACTGACCAGCAAAGGCATTGAGATTTTTTATAATGATGAAGCCGACCGGATTATCGGAGAAAAAAACATTTCAGGCATCCGTTTAAAAAGTGGTCTATTGATCTACTGCGAATCTTTGGTGATCGCCATAGGGACAGTCCCAAATACCGAAATGATTAAAGAAGCAGGAATTGAATGCAAACGAGGAGTTGTGGTTGACGAATACCTGAGAACCAATGAAAAAGACATTTATGCTATTGGTGAAATTGCAGAATTTAAAGGTCAGATGTACGGTATTACCGCGGCAGCAGAGCAACAGGCAGAAATAGTAGCGCGGTTTCTCTGTGGAGATATTGCGAAATTCTATCAAGGGAGTCTGCTCATGAATATCCTAAAAATGCACAGTTTAGAACTCTGCTCTTTAGGCTTGGCCGAAATCCCGAACAACGACCCTACTTACGAGGAAATTGTTTTTATTGATAAAGCCAAACGTTACTATAAAAAGTGCATTGTACACAATGATAAACTGGTTGGGGCCATATTAATTGGCGATAAAAGTGAGTTTTTGGAATTTAGAAACCTGATTGAAAATAAAATAGAGCTGAGCGAAAAGCGGCTTCAACTGTTGAGGAGCGGTAAAACAACGGAACCTATTATCGGCAAAACCGTATGCAGCTGCAACAATGTTGGGGAAGGCAACCTTATCAACAAAATTAAAGATGGTTGTAAAGATCATTTGCAGCTCTGCCAGTTAACAGGTGCCGGAATGGGTTGTGGGAGTTGCAGGCCAGAAGTAAAAGCGATTTTAGATTCGTTTGTAAATGTGCTTAAGACAGAACCAAAACCTGCTTTAATAGAATAATCATAAACTGTGTTGGTTCTTCATCCTGAGAATAAGTTTTGGAAAAAATCAGGGTCGAGGTGGTCGGGCGCGGGGTATCGTCATTCCCAACTTGATTGGGAATCGTAATGCCACGGCAGGTTTGTAGGTTGCATTAAGATTCCCGCCTGCGCGGGAATGACAATAGATTGTTAAAGAATATTTAAACTAAAATAACATGACGAAAATAAAACTCACTCCTTCAGAATTTAAAAATTTAAAAGGGATTGAATATTTTAAGTTCGAAGAAGATTTTATTGAAGAAAATGTGCGTTGCATCCCCATGATCGTGCGTTTTAAAATGGATAACGCAGGAATAAAATTAAAATTGGCCGAATGGAGTAAATTTCTTCCATCCGAAAGAATCCTACTGGCACTACTTCCAGTTTCAACCAAGAAACAAACAGATAAATATCATCAGTTTCTGATTGGACTGATTACCAAATACACAGGCAACCAGGCTACAACCTTGGCTATAGAACCCTTACCCGACTGGGGAAATCTGCATCAAATCCCTGCAATGCTTAAAGAAAAACTGGCTGAACTGCAGTTCCACCTTTCTATAAACCAATGGATAAAACTCACTAATATTCAAAGATTTGCGCTTTTAAAATTATGCAGGCCAGGGCATGAAAACAAAAATTTCCCAAAAGCAATGGCAGAATTTGGTCTTCTAAACAGTTAAGCTATGTATCAAACCATTGTCATTAACTTTCCGGGTGGAATCATATCACCGGGCAATCTGTACAACATCCTGGTTGCGGCAACTAAAGCGAGGATTCAGTATGTTCGTTTCGGCCTTCGCCAGCAGCTATTGCTTGATACAACGAGCTACAATATTGACATCTTTACGGGTGAAATGGATAAACTTGGAATTGACTATGGAGTAGACAGCAATAATTTCCCGAACATCATCAGCTCATACCCGGCCGAAGAGATTTTTATCCGAAAAACCTGGCTTACCGAAGGTGTGTATAAAGATATTTTGGATGATATTGATTTTAAGCCTTCAATAAAAGTGAACATCTGCGATAGTGATCAGAGTTTTACGCCCATGTTAACGGGAAATATTAACTGGATTGCCTCTTCACAATCAGAACATTATTGGCATTTGATCATCCGCTTTCCTAAAACCAATGTAACCTACGAGTGGAATCAACTCTGCTACACTAACCATATCGCACAGGTAACTAGAGCATTAGAAACCATTATTACAAACAACCCAAGGTGCTTTGTTGATAATGTTTTAGCTAATGGCGAAGATCTTTTTGCACGATTAGATCCGGAAAGGTTCATTCTTAAACCAGCAGAAAATACCGTATCGCTATCTTCATTTAACCTGCCCTACTATGAAGGTTTAAACCGATACAACAATAAATATTGGCTGGGTATTTACAGGCGCGATGAACTCTTCAACATTGCGTTTTTAAAAAAACTCTGTCAGCTTTGTTTAGAAACCAAACTTGGTCAGTTGTGCTGTACCTCCTGGAAAACCATTATTATAAAAGGAATTGATGAAAAAGACAAAAACCTTTGGAACAGTTTGCTCGAAGAATTTGAGATCAATATGCGGCATGCGGCCAACGAACTTAACTTTCAGGTAGAAGACAATTGTAACGAAGGCTTAGCATTAAAAAATTTCCTTGTTAAACATTTAAGCATTGATGATACCCGTACATTCGGGATTTGCTTTGGCATTAAAACGCGTAAAAAAAGTGAGGTTTTCAGTAGTATCCTGATCCAAAAACGTCATCTTATTAATTTACTGGGTATAAAACTATTTCCTGTTTATGATATTTTGTGTGCGAAAGATTTTAGCCCTAACGAGCGTACTGGTGAAATTTTTAGTAGAAGTAATCCTAGTTTTTTATTACCAGAACAAGTAAGGCGTTCGATATTTAAGTTTTACAAATACCGTTTAAATGCCATTAAAACAGGTAAACAAAAACAAAATTTCCAAATAGAAGAAACTGCAATAAAAGATGGCATTTTTTTATATCAATGTAATAACTGTTTAACTGTATACAACGAGCAGATCGGGGAAATTGAAAATGACATTACTCCGGGTACAGCATTTAAAGATTTACCAGATGATTATTGCTGTACGCTTTGCGATGGGGAGAAAGATAATTTCACTAAAATTGATCAATCAGTATTACAGCTTTTGTAAATCTGAAGCAATAATTTATTTTTTTCTAAACGCTCATCAACTCGATCGTCATGCTGAACTTGTTTCAGCATCTTTCTTGAAAATAGACCCGGAAATGAATTACCTGCGGTGAGTTCGCTTAAGGCTCGGTTTACTTTGTAGCTTTCCGCTGCGCTACAGGTCAGGGTGACGATAGCCGTTTTATTTCCTCTTTTGAATTAAAATTACCGAAATAACGATAATCATGGTCCTCAACAGCGATTTCGCTGACCCGTAAATTGCCTAATACATATTTCATACTATGCTTAACCAGCGCATTATGTTGAAGCATAAAGATAATTTTTTTTAACCCTTCTGATTTATAAATCCCACATAAGGGCTCTTGTTGCCCGTCTTTGGTAAAAATATAGACATCGAAAGCATCATCAGCTTTGGCGGAATGGATAAGTTTTTCCAATAACCTGGGTTCCATCAACAAGATGTCGCAAGCCAATAAAAACAAATCTTCTTCAGGATTTGATAAATGAGCAGAAAGTACGCCCAATAAAGGGCCTCTGACATCAAGGGAAGGATCATCCACTATCAATCGCTCATTGCCGAAATAACCTGCATAAGTGGATTGCTGCAATGGGTTAACTGAAAACTTTACGGGGAGGTTTAGCGATATCAGTTTATCAGCTACCACTTGAGCCCAAAGCTTATTCTGATGATTGAGTAAACCTTTATCGGTGCCCATGCGTAAACTTTGTCCACCACATAAAACTATTCCCAACATATAATATCAATAATTTAAAAACTTGGTATTAATTAAGCCTGGCGAAACAAATGTCTTGAAAAGACACTTCGACTACGCTCAGTGTGACAACATCGAATTTTAAAAAATTAAAAAGTATAAACCTTAATTATTTACTACTCAAATCAATTAGTCCTGCCTCGTTTAAAATGCCGATCTGTTTTCCATTAACTACAACTAATTTTTCAGCGAGTAGCTCATTCATTGTTCTAAAAACGGTTTCGTAAGTTGCACCGGTAAAGGCAGCCAGATCCTGACGGCTTAAAGCCAGATTTAAAAAACCTTCTTCATCTAAGCCAAATTGATCTCTTAACCCTAAAATAGCTACTGCAAGTCTTCCTTTTACCGACATTAAAGCCAAATTACGCATTTTCTTTTCCGAAGCATGCAGTTCATCGGCATAAAACATCAGTAAACCATAAGCAAATTCCTGGTTTACTTTTATGGTAGTTTTAAAAAAATCGATATCAACAAAACAAAGTTTAGTGGTTTCTAATGCAGTTGCGGAAATCGGGTAAGTAGAAATGCTACTGCTGATTCCCCGATGTCCAATTATGGCACCATCATTTGCGAAACGCAAAATCAGTTCTTTATCCCCCCATTGCTTATGTACTTTCACGTTACCTGATGTTACAAAATAAACACCGCTAACAGGATCGCCTTCTTTGATAATCACCTCCCCTTTTTTTGCGATAAAATTCCGTTTATGACCTTCAATAGCAGGATGCCACTCTTTTAACGTGAGTTGGCACATAAAACAGGTTTTAAGATCGCAGCTATTGTTTTTCTTCATATTTATCAGGGATGTTGGGTAAAAATAACAAATGATTGCACAATTTTATGCTATGTCACACAAATTCCGCGGTTCTTCACTATTGTTGAAAATTTTATAAGAATAAAACTCGCTGAAATAGAACACTTAGCGTTTTTTATATACACGCTTTCAACAAAGAAGTTTAAAGATATGCCTTCAAATCATAATTTTGTGTTATGGCAAATATTAACGTTAGGAAATCAATCCAGAATAAGATCGAATCATTAGGTAAGGAAATCGAAACCTTACAGGCAGAATTAAAAAGATGGGAAAAAATTGCAGCCGATTATGAAACCAATTCTGAAAGCATTGATTTGATTTTATCGATACAATTACCTGAAAAACCAGAGCCAAAAGCGAAAAGGGTAAAATTGTAAAAATTTAAACAAGAGAGAGCCTGTATCATAAATTGTATTCAATCGAATTTGTCACGTTGAGCCTGTCGAAACGCCTTTTAATGCATTTGAAACAGGTTCTTCAACAAACTCATGATGAAAATTCTATATTTATGATACAGATTCTTTCTTTTATCATCACCCCACTTTTAATGAAATAGCGCGCTAAGAAGTAAACCGAGCTCGCTGAAAGTAATTCATTTCAGGGCTTTTAGCAGAATATCAACTTCTCCCTGTTAACTTATTTAGTTTTTTGAGCAACTGATTGTTATCCAAACTCACAAGTATTCAAAAAGCTTAAAACCCTTTTGCGCTAAAACATGTTATCCATATACAACAAAACAATGTATATGAAAAAGTTAATGTATGTAATGGCCATTTCTGCCCTAGCCTTTCAGGCTTGTAATGGTGGAAATAAAGATGCCAAAGAAAATGCCGATAGTTTAAACAGGACAAAAGACACCACTTCGAACGTTGCAGCCACTGGCGGAATTGCAGTTGAAGAAGCTGATGCCAAATTTACTACACAGGCGGCTGTTGGCGGTATGGCTGAAGTAGAATTGGGAAAAATGGCCCTCGAAAAAAGCAGTAATCCGCAGGTTAAAGAATTTGCAACCATGATGGTTAAAGACCATGGTATGGCAAATACCGAATTAACGGCAATAGCAAAACAAAAAAACATTACGCTTCCCAGTACAGTAGATGATGAGCACAAGAAAAAAATGGACGACCTAAGCAAAAAAACAGGTGCAGATTTTGATAAAGCTTATGTAAATGCCATGGTTGACGGACATAAATCTACCTTAAAATTAATGGAAGATGAATCAAGAGATGGAAAAGACGCAGATCTTAAATCTTTCGCAACTAAAACTGCACCAATTGTTCAAAGCCATTTAGGGATGATCAATAAAATAAACGATAGCATGAAATAACATGTTTGTTAATGTTATCATTGAGAGAGGTGCAAGAACATATGAACCATCTCTCAATGATTTTTTTTAAAATCCATCAATTCGCCTTTAATTTGCCATTTTTAGCCCTTCGAAATACAATTAAAGGATTTGAGGCGGTCATTCAGCAAGTTCATTATGACAATTTACACCTATAATACACCTCTTTTATATTAAGTTGAACGATAATATTTCAGCTGTTTACGGTTCTTTAAAGTTCTGGTGGGGTATGCCAATCAATAAATGTTTTTCTGCTCAGCATTTTAAGATAGGGATAATTCCCATTCAGTTGTTTTCGCTGCTTTAGTTCATATAAAAAATGGCCGCCTAAATCAACAATAATCTTAGCAGTGGCAGCATACCATACGCTATGGGGCTGTTTCCAGCAAAAAGAATATAAATTGGAGGTAAGTTTAACTCCTTTCAGTTCAGGATGATAGAAGTTAAGTATTTTTGGATTGGGTATTCCCTGAATCACCTCCGCTTTCCTGACCATTGAAAGGTGATCAGAATGACAGAACTCATATTCATCTAACTTCGGATCATCTACATCAGGCAGATGTTTCAATATCTTAAAACCCTTAAATTTTTTACCATTTAATACCCATATCAGATTTGGGTAAAAGGCCTCCCTGCTATTTAGTTCTGCAAGTGTAATTGGAGAATTTTGAAATTCGATGGTATAACCAGATGGGGTAAATATATCTGCCCGGTGAAGATCGGAATGGGTAGCATCATAAAAGGCAACTTCTCTAAACGATGGTGGAAAAGCCAACTTCCAATCGCGATGCCACACAGTTTCTTTTCGGTAATATTCCTTTTTTACTGATGAAATACCAGTAAGCATTTCCTCGCCAGGAACATCTCTTCTTAGTTCACCATTATCCATTCTCTGTTCGCACAATAAAAAAACAATCTATTAGGGAAGCACAAAATTAAACTAATTTTTTTAGTACAACAAGGGCTTAGTTTAGACATTTAAATTCGGAACTTTATTAAACCACAGCATACACAAAGTAAGGCACCGGATATACTAAGCTGGTCGGCCATTTCTTTTAATTCTGTCTTCGGACCTCCGATACCGGACTTCTGACTTTTATACTCCAAACTATTCACTAACTTTGCAACATGACCATCCAAGAAATACAGCAGTTAGAAGATTTTTTTGCCCAGGCCGGTAAGCAGCAGGTTCCAATTTATCTAAATGAGGCAACAGTAATTACTGATTATGATCATTTTTTGGAAAGCCATCTGATGCCGCTAAAACTTAACCCTGATGCAAAAGTTAACCTACCGATTACCCACAGGCTTAAAATGCTGAAATTATTAATTGAATCAAATGCGTAAAACATCAGTAGTTACCTTAACTTTAGCGTAGCAACATGGGAAACGGCTAAAGACCCTACTGAAGATTTCTCCTTTGCGGACAAAATAAACAAAAGGTATGGGTCCTTCCCCCCTTTAATTCTTCCTGATTATTTATATTGCTTAATAAATAATGATGAACCTATTGTTGATATATGTCACAAATCATTATAAATCAGCATTTCACCTGGCCGTACGTCACCATACCACTAGGCTTTAGCATATTAAGACGTAAATAACTTAACGCACTTTAGTTTTTAAAATAAATATTTCCAACTATATTGGGCATAATTCGTTATTGATATGCATTTGCACCTTTATTATGACTAAAAATATATTCATTGCTTCAGCCGAGCCTTATACCGGTAAATCAGTAATTGCTTTCGGAATGATTAATATGTTGCTGGCAAAAACTCAGAAAGTGGGATATTTTAAACCCATTATTGCACAAGACGATCAGAATAAAAAGGACGAGCATGTAGAAGCCATGTTGGATTATTTTTCGCTACCTGTTAACTATGAGGATGCTTTTGCTTTTACCAGACAGGAAATGCTTCATCAATCGGAAGACAGTGGAGGGATTATTAATACTATCATCAGTAAATATAAAAAACTCGAAGACAACTACGATTTTACTGTAATTGAGGGAAGCGATTTTTTAGGTGAAGGTACAGCATTTGAGTTCGAATCGAATGCTTTGATGGCCAAAAACTTAGGTGCCCCTGTTTTAATAGTCGTATCGGGAAAAAACAAAACGGCAAGTCAGCTTTTTAAATCAGCCATTAATATCTACCGTAATTTTTTGTTGCGCGATGTACAGGTATTAGGTGTGGTGGCGAATATGGTAAATCCAGAAGAGGCAGACCGTATTAAGCAAGCTTTAAGTAATCAATTACCAGCTGAATTATTGATCGCCGTAATTCCGACTGAAACAGGCCTACAAAGCCCAACCATGAAAGAAATTACTTTGGCACTTGGTGGCGAGGTACTTTTTGGCACAGAACTGCTGGACAATCAGGTTGATAATTTTGTAACCGGTGCCATGATGTTACCCAATTTTTTAAGGCACATTAAAGATAACCTGCTTATTGTTACCCCAGGCGATCGTGGTGATATTATTATTGGCGCACTTCAGGCCAATTTATCAGCCAATTATCCAAAGATTGCAGGCATTGTTTTAACTGCAGGCAGTTTACCCGATGAGCCCATTATTAAATTGATTGAAGGTTTACAGACCATTATCCCTATTATAGCGGTACCAAAAGGAACTTTCGAAACCACTACTACTATTGGCGGGATCCACTCAAAAATCACCATTGAAAACAAGAAAAAAATTGCTTTGGCCATAGAGCTTTTCGAAAAATATGTAGATATAAAAGCGCTTGATGATAAAATCATCACCTTTAGCTATCAGGGCATTACACCACATATGTTTCAATATCAACTGGTTAAATGGGCCAAACGCGATAAAAAACACATTGTTTTACCAGAAGGTAATGATGAGCGTATTTTAAAGGCGGTAGAAAAACTCATTACACAAGATATTGTAGACATTACGCTTTTAGGCGATCCTACTGAAATTACCAATAGTATTAAAAGGCTTGGATTAAATTTAGATATCAACAGTTTAAAAATCCATAATCCTGCCCATTCAGCCCATTATGGCGATTATGTGAATACCTTACACGAATTGCGTAAAAACAAAAATGTGAACATGGAAATGGCCAGAGATATGATGACCGATGTTTCTTATTTTGGAACCATGATGGTTTACAAAGGTGATGCTGATGGGATGGTTTCGGGTGCCGTTCATACTACTCAGCATACCATCAGACCTGCTTTACAATTTGTTAAAACAAAGCCAGGCGTATCAGTAGTTTCTTCCATTTTCTTTATGTGCCTGCCAGAACGGGTGGCCATATTTGGCGATTGTGCGGTTAACCCCAATCCTACTGCCCAGCAATTGGCAGAAATAGCCATTTCCTCGGCAGAAAGCAGTGCAAAATTCGGTATTGAGCCACGTATAGCCATGTTATCTTATTCTTCCGGTACATCAGGCGAAGGTGAAGATGTAGAACGTGTAAGAGAAGCCACGGCCATAGTTAAAGCAAGGCATCCGGAATTAAAAATTGAAGGACCAATACAATATGATGCTGCTGTAGACCCGCTGGTGGGTAAACAAAAACTCCCGGGATCTGAAGTAGCGGGCAGGGCAAGTGTATTGATCTTCCCTGATTTAAATACCGGTAATAATACTTATAAAGCAGTACAACGGGAAACCGGTGCATTGGCCATTGGACCAATGTTACAGGGATTAAACAAACCCATAAACGATTTGAGTCGCGGTTGTACCGTAGATGATATTTTTAATACCGTTGTTATTACAGCAATCCAATGTCAAGACATTTAAATATGAACATTTTAGTCATCAATTCCGGAAGTAGTTCCTTAAAATATCAGCTTTTTAAAATGCCAGAAAAAGCACCTGTATGCAGTGGGTTGGTAGAACGCATCGGCATTGAGGGGTCTTTTATAAAACATACGGTTTATCGCAATGACGAAAAGTTTAGTATTGAAGAATCTGGTTTTATAGCAAACCATGGCGAAGCATTAAAACAGGTTTTGGACTTATTAACCAACGGAGATCATGCAGTAATTGCAAGTCCAGATGATATTGCGGCTGTTGGTCACCGCGTAGTACATGGTGGTGAACATTTTTCAGGGCCGACAATTATTACAGACGATGTAAAACATCAGATCAAAAAGCTGTTTTCGCTTGCGCCGTTACATAATCCTGTCAATTATAATTGCATTGAAGTAGCCGAACAGACTTTTATTAATGCCAAACAAATTGCAGTATTCGACACGGCTTTTCATCAAACTATACCTGAACAGGCTTATCGTTATGCCATTCCAGAATCGTATTATAAAGAAAATGGCATTAGGGTGTATGGATTTCATGGTACCAGCCATAAATATGTAAGTGAACAAGCGGTGAATTGGTTAGACCAAAAAGACAGCAAAATCATCAGCATCCACTTAGGCAACGGTTGCAGCATAACGGCTATCAAAAATGGTCTATCAATAGATACCAGCATGGGCTTTGGACCTTTAAGCGGACTAATGATGGGCACACGTTCCGGAGATATCGATCCATCGGTTATTTTTCATTTAATGGAACATTCCGGATATACTTTAGCACAATTGAGTACTTTGGTTAACAAACAATCTGGCCTTTTGGGTGTGGGCGGCTCGAGTGATATGCGCGATATTAGAAAAATGATAAACGAAGGCGATGCAGCGGCTACCCTGGCTATTAAATTATATGCTTACCGGATCAAGAAATTTATCGGTGCTTATGCAGCAGTTTTAAATGGCATTGATGCCATTATATTTACCGCAGGTGTGGGTGAAAATGACAGCAACATGCGCGAAGCAGTGTGCTCAGAACTTGAATATTTGGGTGTTGAATTGGATCCGGTACTGAACACAGCTTATAAGGGTGAATTAAAAGAAATTAACACAGCAGCTGCAAAAGTTAAAATATTGGTTATTCCAACTAATGAAGAATACGAAATTGCACATCAGTGTTTTGGGCTTATAGGCTAACCGCAAGACTTCCGAAGTTTGCGCTATGGCCCTCGCTTTGACAACTCCGGAGTCTAGTTAAGCCTAGGTGGTTTCCAAAATAGACAAGATATTACCTGCCGGATCTCTAAACCAGGCCATATTCGGCCCACCGTTTCCACGCGAAATACCTTTTTGATCGGTTTTGATGGATTCCTGGTTGTAAATTTCAAACTTCACGCCTTTGGCTATCAATGCATCGGCAGCCTGATCTATATCTTCAACCGGAAAGTTAAGCACAGTAAAAGTTGCGGGAACATGGTTAGGTTTTGGGTAAAGGAGTATATTTGATGATCCTGAAACCACCACTTCAATCACTCCCATTGGGTTATCTTTAACTTCGAGGCCCAATATCTCCTTGTAAAATTCTTTTGCTTTCTGTACATCATCTACAGAAAATGAACTGAATGCTTTTGAGTTTTGTAACATAACTTAGTGTTTTTAATTCTTTTTAGGAAGAACAGATAATTAATTTGGCTGATTGGCCTGGCAATAATTACTATTTTGGCGGCAAAATACCGGCCTCAAGATTAATGTTAACTAGATTTCCATGCACCTAACAAACGCCTGATGACAATAATTTCGGCAATATGATAAGCATTGTGATCTGCAATCTGTAAAGCCTCAGTCAAAATACGTTGTCCATCGCCATGTGGTATTGTATTGTATATATTTGATGATTCCAATAGTGCTATAAACGCTTGCAAATCGTCGTCGATTTGCTTTAATGTGTTATGCCAGGTTTCTTCGTCATTTGGAGCCACTTCTTTTGGCCAATATTCATCGGGCCATTTTGGCGATTGATGGTCTCCCTTTTTGCTAAATTCCAGCATATCCCATTGGGCGATTTTAATATGCGCTACCAATTGCCAGATGCTATAGGGTAAGTTATAAGGCTTTTCGCCCAGGAGATTGAATGGTAAATTGGCAACTGCATCTTTAAACCCTACATGTGCTCCGCCCCCGTTTAAAAGCTTTTTTAATTCAATAACCAATATTTCGGTTTGACTTTCCATAATGCATGTATATTTATAAAACAACAATCCTGATTCTCATAGGTTTGTATAAAAATCAATTTTGGTAGGCAGCATTTATTTTTAATGTACAATTCTTTTAAATTTGGGCATGAACCTATCTTTCCCTATCCTCAAAGAATATACTTACCTCAACACGGCTAATTCGGGCATTTTATCGACTAATCTAGCTGAATGGCGGACCCAACATGATGAAGCATTTATGGCTGGTGGAAGCCTTTTCAAAATGGAAAGTATGCCCCTTATTACTGAACTTAGAAATAACATCGCAAAACATTTTGGATCAAAGCCTGAAAACACTTATCTCGTTCAGAATTTTTCGATAGGCTTCAATATTTTATTGAATGGATTAGATAGAAATCATCGTTTTTTACTGTTAGAAGAAGAATATCCCTCGGTGAGTTACCCCATAATGAGTATGGGTTTTGATTATGATAGCGTGCCGATTGATAAAAAGCTAGAAGAAAACATCATTAACGCCATTGAAGAATTTAAACCTACCATACTTGCATTTAGCATGGTACAGTACATTAGTGGTTTCAGAATGGATGATGATTTTATCCAGAAGCTAAAAACAACCTATCCTAACCTGTTATTGGTTGGTGATGGCACCCAGTTTTTGGGCACCGCTACCTTTAATTTTGAAAAATCGGGCTTAGATGCATTAATTGGCAGTGGATATAAATGGCTTTTAGCCGGATATGGAAATGGTTATGTAATGCTATCCGATCAGATGAAAGATGCGATTTATGCAAAAAACAAATTGGCCAATTTACCTACGGCGCCATTCTTAAAAGAGAAGGATCATTTATCAATGTGTTTCGAACCTGGACACCTGGATACTTTAAACTTTGGCACCTTAAACGAAAGTTTAAAGTATCTGAGTGCAATGGGTTTTGATGAAATTGAAAAAACTACGCAAACGCTCAGTAATCAGGCCAGGTTAGCATTAAATGCGAGAGGATTAGTCCCAGATTGGATGCTTGACAGAAAATATCAATCTACAATTATGAGTATGCCATTGGATCAAAAAACAGTAGATAAACTGGCTGCTGCTAAAATTCTCGCCTCACCCAGGGGTGCCGGCACCAGGATTTCATTTCATTTTTATAATACGGAAGAAGATTTAATTCAGCTGCTCGAAGTGTTAGACGGGAAGAATTAATCTACCCGCCAAATGGCATCCACAAAATATCGGTTTTTGTCAAAAAAGCGCTGAACTGGTGTAAAACCTGCTTTTGCTGCCAATTGATCAATATCTCCCAAAGAATATTTTTGGGAGATTTCCATAAAAATATACTCATTCTCTGCAAAATGAATAACTTGGTGCCTAATATTTACAATCTGTTTTTTTAAACTGATGAGATAACTTTTACACGCACCTGTTGCCGGATCATAACTGGCATAATGTTCAAATTGATCAACATTAAAATCACCATTAAGCTCATTATTAATACGTTGAAGCAAATTGAGATTAAAAGACCTGGTAATTCCACCCTTATCGTTGTAGGCGGCCAGAATCTGTTGCGGGTTTTTCTTAAGGTCGAAACCGATAATGAGCAGATCGTTTGGAGAGAGTAATTTCTTCAGCGAAAAACAGAAACTTTCTGCATCAGCAACTGTCATGTTACCAATGTTTGCACCCATAAATAGCACTACTTTTCTACGGTCAGACAATTCAGTGGCCTTTTTCAGCATGTCGAAATAATCACCATTTAGGCCTGTAATATCCAATGCAGGAAGTTTTTTAGGCAGATTTTCTTCCAGATCGGCAATAACATGTTCAGAAATATCAATTGGAAAATAGCTAAACTCCATTTCAGCATCCAACAAAGATTTTAATAAATGGATAGACTTGGTGGCATCACCCGCACCCAATTCGATCAGATCAAAGGCTGTTCCATCTGCAGATATGGCTTCTGAAAGCTGTGCAGACTGATTTTGGAGAATTTCCATTTCGGCATTGGTTAAATAATATTCTTCCATGTCCATAATCTGCTGAAATATACGGTCTCCGGTAGCATCATAAAAGTACTTGGAAAGCATAAATTTCGGCTCAGATTTTAGCCCTATTAGAGTTTCCTGAAGAAACTGCATTTTGTTGTCGGTTGGTATTTCAATGGTAGTGATGCTCATAATAATTTTATTTTACCAGGCGTATGCCTGTATATTGCCATCTTAAATGCGGATGAAAGAAATTTCGATAAGTAATTCGTGAATGATTTTGCGGTGTAGCGATGGAAGCCCCTCTAAGTACTTTTTGATTGACCATAAACTTGCCATTGTACTCGCCGATGGCTCCTGCTGCTTTACTAAAACCAGGATAAGGCAGATAAGCACTTTCTGTCCACTCCCACCTTTCGCCCCAACTAAAGTTTTTTGCAGCCACTTCCCACTCAAATTCGGTAGGCAAACGCATGCCTTTCCAACTTGCATAGGCATAAGCTTCATAATAACTCACATGGCTTACCGGTGCATTTGGATCTATTGGTAAAAGTCCCCCAAAAGTGTAGTTAAACCATTCTCCATCAACTAAATGCCAGTACATGGGTGATGTAATGTGGTTGCTTTTTACCCAATCCCAGCCTTCAGCGTGCCAATAGTTAAAATTTTCATATCCACCTGCATGGATAAATTCCAAAAATTCGGCATTACTTACCAATGTTTTACTAATGGAGAAATCGTGCAGATAAACCTGATGCCTGTTCAGTTCATTGTCGAAGCTAAAACCCGTTCCTTCGTAACCAATTTCGTAAACACCTTCGGAAATATTAATAAAGCCGGGTTCTGGGTTGTTTATGGCTAAAACTTCTTTTCTATCTTTCGAATAGACGGGAAAAAGCGGATTGTTACCCAAAATGTATTTAATATCAGTAAGTAACAGTTCCTGGTGTTGCTGCTCGTGATTAAAGCCTAAAACCAATAATTCCTTAACTTCATCCTTTAAAGGTGTGTTTAAAAAATTTGTCATGGCTTCATCTATATAAGCCCGGTATTGGTAAATCTCATTCACGCTTGGTCGGCTTAAATTGCCCCGATCAGTACGGATTACCCGATTGCCAACGGTTTCGTAATAACTATTGAATACGAAATTATAATCATGGTTATATACCTGATAGTTAACGGAAAATGGCTTAAGTATAAAGGTTTCGAAGAACCAGGTGGTATGGCCTAAATGCCATTTGGGCGGACTTACATCTACAACAGGCTGTACCACATAATCTTCAGTTTGTAAAGGTTCACAAACCTGTTCGGAATATTTCCTAATCTGCAAGTATTCTTCTACGAGTGTCATTAATTTTTGTCCAGATATTTTTTAAGGTCTGTGATGCTATTAACATTCAGTTCTTTTGATTGTTTTTGTCGCATCATTAAAGCATATGAATTGTTAAAACCAATAGGTTTTAGCCATTTGATTTTGAATTTTCTTTGAAATTCGGCACTTACATAGTCGTAAGTTTTTTCTTTATCGTGTGCCATTTCCTTTGCGATTGTTGGATTTGGCTGCAACAACACCAAGAGGCCTGTTCCGGTATATTCGGGATAAAAGTCGATCTGATCGTTCATTAGCGCATCAAAACAAATTTTGGTTCCGCCCAACCCGGTTTTGGTCGATACAGCATAATCTGTATTGCCTTTAATCAGCATGCTGTATATTTCAGCAAGAATATATTGTTCACCAAAAATCTTTGAACCAATCCGAACGGTACCTTTTTGTCCGTTTTTAGCTGCTTTATACAAGCCCGTGCTGATCAGAAAATCCTTAGCTACCCGTTCCGGTTGCTGATGGAGGTAGTCTGTCCTGTAGTTCAGATCCGTCATGATCGAATCTGTAATTTTACCGGAGAGCAGGTTCAAAGTTTTTTCCAATTCGGGAAATTGCTTTAAAGCTTCATCCCGAACTATCGGTGCAGCGTAATAAGGTGGAAAAATATTCTTGTCATCCTTTAAAATTTTAAGGTCGAAAGCTTTTAAACGTCCGTCTGTAGAGTAACCGCTGATGACATCCAGTTCTTTTGCATAAGCAGCTTTATACATCACCGCATCGCTGATCACAATGGTATGGATCTTTAAGCCATAAGTGGATTTCAATCCCAGGTCTCCATCCTGCCTGCCCATAAATTCAGGTGTAAATCCAGCTGTTAAGGTAGAGCCATAAGCTGAAGGTAAGGCATAAAACCCACCTAAAACCAAAATCACGACAGGAAAAATGTATAAGGCTTTCCTCAACTTTTTGACATCCATTTTTTGAACAAGCGAAAGTAAAGCATCAAGTAGAATCGCCAGTAAGGCTGCTGGAATGGCACCAGCCAAAATCATGTTCGTATTATTAAGCGAAATACCGCCAAAAATAAATTCACCCAAGCCACCTGCAGCAATAAATGAGGCCAGCGTAGCCACTCCAACATTAATTACAGTAGCGGTACGGATGCCAGCCAAAATAACGGGCATGGCAAGAGGCAATTCTACTTTTAGTAAAATCTGGCCTTTACTCATTCCCATCGCCCTTGCCGCTTCTTTAACATGCTGATCAATGCCAATAATGCCCGTATAAGTATTTCGAATAATCGGCAGCAAGGCATAAATGAGCAGTGCTACAATTGCAGGTTTTGCACCAATCCCTAAAACCGGAATCATAAATCCCAATAAGGCAATGCTTGGTATGGTTTGCAACACCCCTGCAATGCCCAAAACTGTTCCTGAAAGTTTTCTCTTTCTCGCAATCAATATACCTAAGGGTAAACCGATGGCGATAGCGAGGATTAAAGAAATAAAGGTTAAACCTACATGCTGTAAAGTCTGACTGAGCAGTTTATCAGACTGCCCTGACATAAATTGCCATAAGGTTTGCTGTTGCTCATTCATGCAGCTGTGCGTTTTGGTATTGGTTAAATCCTTTGGTTAACTGCTCGAAATTGATGGATTTGATGGTTTTGTTAGCTCCTGAAATGAAAAGCTCAAAGCGATCCTTGTTTCGCAATAATTCCATGGCTTCCCATATACTTAACTCAGCAGTTTCACTTTCTCCATGATGAATGATTTCTTCAGGTAAATAACTCCAAATATCCTGTATATTAATTACTTTAAACGCTAATGCCAGCCTTTGTCCCGCGAGAAAATTCCTTGCAAAATCGTTTATTGGCTGATATAATAATTCTTTAGGTGTACCAATCTGAACCACCTCTCCTTTATCCATTAAACAAATCCGGTCTGCCAGCTCAAAAGCTTCCAAAACATCATGTGTTACCATCACAATGGTTTTCCTTTTCAACTCCTCTAAAGCTTTAAATTCCTTTTGAATGCTGGTGCGGGTAACATTATCTAAGGCTCCAAATGGCTCATCCATTAATAATACGGACGGATCGGTAATCAACGCACGGGCCAGACCTACACGTTGCTGCTGTCCGCCACTTAATTCATGCGGATACATGCTCAAGGTATTTTCCGTCAGGTGTAGCTTTTCAATCAGTTCGTGTGTACGGTTTATAATTTTTGCCTTATCCCATTTCAACAGCTTTGGAACGAGTGCAATATTCTCGGCAATGGTATAATGTGGAAAAAGGCCAATATTCTGCATCACGTAACCTATTCCCTTGCGCAAAACATTGGGATCTTCATCGGTGATATTTTTATCATTGATAAAAATCTGTCCTGCATCGGGTTCAATTAAACGGTTGATCATTTTCAAGGTGGTAGTTTTTCCACAGCCACTGGTACCCAACAATACCAATGTTTCCTCCCTCGCAACCCTAAAAAAGACTTGCTTTACCGCTTGGGTATCTCCAAATTTCTTGCTTATCTCTTTTAATTCGATCATATTATTTATCAAGTTTCATAAATAGGTTATTCAGCGATTCTGTATAGGTAGGATGTGCAAAAACGCAATACCTGATTCTATCATAAGTAATATCGCCTTCCATGGCCATTTGCAAAACAGACATGATTTCCCCGCCTTCTGAAGCTAAAATAGCTGCACCTAAAATCTTTTTCGTATCAGGGTCAACAATTGCTTTCATCAAGCCCAAAGTTTCGTTGGTTTCAATTCCTCGTGCCACCTGCGACATTGGAATCATGGCTACTTTATAATTTAATTTCTTTTCTTTTGCTTCTTTTTCCGAAATACCGATCCTACCCAGTTGAGGGTCGGTAAACATACAATATGGCACAGGCCGATCTTGAATGGAATACTTGGTGCCTTCAATCAGATTGCGGTAAACAATGGTATAATCGTTATAGGCAATGTGCGTAAAGGCTGGCCCTCCTTTTACATCACCCAATGCATAAATGCCTTTAATGTTGGTTTCCAGTTTTTCATTCACCATTACATGGCCGTGATCATCCATTTTAACACCACAGTTTTCGAGGCCCAAATCAGCAGTTTGCGGTATGCGCCCGACTGCCAGGAGTACATGACTTGCCGTAATGTTCTTTTTAGTTTTACCGGATTGGAGTGACACACGAAGCTGTTTTTTATCCTGACTGATTTTATCAACCTTTACATCCTTAAGGATTTCGATCTTTTCATCGGTCAAAATTTCGGTCAGGGTTGATGAAATATCCTCGTCTTCTTTTGCCAATATACTTGACGATTTCTCTAAAATGGTGACTTTACTGCCAAAGCGATTAAACATTTGTCCAAACTCCAGACCGATATAATTACCACCGATAACCACCAAATGTTCCGGAACAGTTTCTATATCTAAAATTGTTGTTGAAGTGAGATAGTCAATTTGATCCAATCCCGCTATATCTGGTATAGCAGTTTTTGCTCCGGTATTAATAAAAATCCAATCTGCTGTTACTTTTTCTTCTCCGCCTTCATTAAGCGCAATAGTTAATTCTTTTTCGGCGCTGAATTTTGCCGTTCCGAAGATGAGCCTAAGCCCTGTCGTTTCGTCAATTCCTTTTTCTGATGATGCCCTGAACTGCGCTACAATATCATCTTTGCGCTGTTTTATCTTCTTAAAATTAATTTTAACTGTTCCGATTTCAATACCTAATGCTGAAGCTTTTTTAGCCTGATATATGGCTTTTGCAGAAGCAATCATCGCTTTTGTTGGTGTACAGCCATCATTGATACAGGTGCCACCAACCAATCTTTTTTCAATTATAGCTGTTTTCTTACCAGCTTCAGCGAGTTTTTTAGCCAATGGTGTGCCTGCCTGCCCCGCTCCAATAATTATCGCGTCGTAATGTTTCATTAAAAGGATTTGTTTTGCTCCAATAATAACCTGAATATGTAGGTCAATGTTTTGATACAAATGATTTATTCTTTAACTGGAATATTATTAAAGTTTAAATAAAAAAGTTACAAACTATATTCAAAAATCTGCGTTAAAGATTTGTAGATATTAAATTGACAAACGTAAATCCCTTACTCATGCAAACTCAAACAGCAGAAACTACGAACCTTACCGTTTTTATTCAGGATGATACTTCTATTGAGGATAAAAGAGAAATGGTTTTAACCAGTTTATTGGACGATTTGAACAGTCAAACAGAATCTTTCAATTAATAACCATTATTTCTCGCTTTTTAGACTAAATCCCGACCATTAAGAAATTAAGGTTATTTTTAATTTTGGTTTTTGTAAGGTGATGTAAAATTTGAACCTTATCAACGAATTTTTTAATGCCCTTAAACTCTTAATGGAGGAGAAAGTATTTGGCATTAATTACGAATAACTCATAAGAAAAGGGCAAACAAAAAATGTTTACCCTTTTCAAATTTAAATTAACCCTCTGGCAAGAAACGCATAAATTCCTCTGATAACTTTTTAGCAGTCCAAAGCTTAATCATTATTCCACTATCTGCTGTGCCCTTCGAAGGTTATCGGTAGTCTGCAAAATTTTATCCCTTAATTTTGGATTGTAAGCAGGATGTGATTTTAAGAAATCTTGCACTATGGCATTTGCTTCTTTGTTATTGTAACCCGAGAAGGTAGCCGCTAACCACGATTGCGGAAAAAATATATCTCCTGTTTGCTGTATTTCTGCCAGTAAATCCAAGCTTTCTTTCAGATAACGGATAGATGTTTTTTGCCTGATGGGATGATGCAAATAAGCCAAAGCAGTGGTTACCCAAGCTTCTTTCTGACGGTTTTTACGTTCTTTTAAGGCATTGAAAAAATTATCCCGTTCCTTCACATCCAACGATAGCGCAGGCATTAAATAAACGAGCCGGTTTTTACGGTCATCATTTTTTGTCCGCGATAACTGTTCTTTCAGGATGGTATTAACCGTATCAGTTTTAAGCGCTAAGGTTAAAGCCAGCGAATTGTAATCATCTTCCTGAAGTTTCACGCCCTCTGGTGCTGATTGTTTAAACCAGATATCATATAAACGTTTTCCTGCTTCAGGGCTTTTATAAATGTTCTGGTAAGCATTAAAAAGTATTTTCTTATTATTTGCAAGAGGCTCTTCTGTTAAGGCATTCCAAATGGTTTTCTCCATTAAAACATGAATTGATTCCCGCTTATCTGCATTCAGGAATGTCCAGTAAATACTGGTCATATAACCGGTGAGCAAACGCAGATTCATTTCGTTTTTCTCTACAGTAATTCCTTTAAGTAATATCATCAGGAGTTCATCAGGCTTAAAACCTTTACCCGAAAGCATATTTTCATAAGTATTGATGTAAGCTGAGGCCCGTTCCAATGGATCTGCAATATTATAAACATCAGCCATCATCTGTTTATCCACCGGAAAAAGACCATAACCTGCGCCGTTGGCATTAAACAAGATGTATTGAGGTTTTGGAAGTCCTTTTGCCTCCAACACAATCGTTTTTGCTTCCATCGCATTAACGGTCAAAACCTTGCTATAAGCAGGATAAACCAGCTTAACTGAAAAAGATTGTGGCCATATCCTTTGTCTGCCCACTTCACTGGTTTGGCTGAGGCTTAAATCGCTAATTTTATCTCCGTCGTATTTAATTTCAGAAGTAAAAACCGGTCTGCCAGGCTCATTTACCCAAACCTTATTCCAACTGTATAAATCACTTTTGGTGTATTTGCTTAAAATAGCAATCAGATCGTTCCAGGTAGCATTGCCATAACTGTATTTTTTAAGGTATTCCCTGATTCCTTTTTGAAAGTTCTCTTTGCCCATTAACAATTCCAACTGACGCATCATAATTGGCGCTTTATGGTAAATAATATTTCCATACATTGAGCCAGCTTCCTGCAGGTTATCCAATTGCTGCCGGATGGGATTAGCACCTAACGTCCTGTCTACGCCATAAGCCGCCGGATAATGATCCTGGAGAAACTTAAGATCGAAAGTGCTTTTGCCCATTAATTTTTCGGTAACCTTATCGGCCATAAAATTGGCAAAAACCTCTTTCATCCAAACATCATTGAACCATTTCATGGTTACCAGATCGCCAAACCACATGTGAGCTGTTTCGTGCGAAATGAGATTAGATCGCGAAATAAACTGATCTTTAGTTGCACCTTGATCTAAAAACAATGACGAAGCCTTATACTGTACTTCACCAGGGTGCTCCATTCCGCCAAACTGAAAATCGGGGATACTCACGAAACCAATTTTCTGAAAGGGATATTTAATCGATGTCCAGTCTTCCAAAAAATCGATCGCATCACGGTGTGCTGCAAAAACAGAATCAACGCTAAATTTAATTTTCGCAGAATCGGTTTCACGGTGCAAAAATTCCATGTTGTTATTTTTCATTACCCGGTTGATCAGCGTATATTTCCCCGCGGTAAAAGAGAATAAATAAGTTGGCAATTTATCCGAACGGTTAAAATGATAAGTAATCGAATTATCCATTACTATCGAATCCTTTTTAGCAGCGTTAGCCATTACCTTCCAATGAGTTGGAACGGTTAATGAAAGTAAAAAATTAGCCTTTAAATCAGGTTGATCAAAACAAGGAAATACCGTTCTGGCATGATCAGGAACAAAAAGGGCATACAAAAAATCTTTATTCCTGTTTAATGACTCGTTTCCGGCAATAAATTCCGTTTCGATATGGTTATTACCGATCTTTAAATACTCCTGCTTAATTAAGAGATGTTCTGCTCTAAAATCGATGGGTATGGTTTTTCCATTCACAATTATCCGCTTAAGATGATCTATATTCTGCTTAAAGTCAATCTGCAGATAAATTAACTTATTTAATTTAAAATCAATACTTTCAGTTGATATAATTTGAGCTGTTTGTTCAGCTGGTATATTAAAGTGAAGTTTATATTCAATATTACTTATTGCAGCGCTTCTGGCGTTTGCCAATGCCAGAGAAACCCCAGGTGCCACAGCTACCGTTTTTGGTTGCTGCGCATAAGAGGTTGAAATCAATAATGCTAAAAAGCAAAAACATTTGATCATTGTATTCATTTTATAAATTTATTCTCCGTTTATCATTTGTATAATGGTACCATAACTCATCCAAACCATGGTTATTACCACAGCTAAACCTGTTAAGGTTAACCATAAAGGTTGTTTATAATTTTCAATGATTTTGGTTTTATAAGCTGCAATAAGCATAATACCCAATGCAACAGGCAAAATAAAACCATTTATGGCTCCTACGGTAAGTAGTATTTTAACTGGTTTACCAATAAGAAGAAAAATAACACAAGAAATTGATATAAAAGCAATTATAATCTCTCTGTTAAACTTTAATATCAATGGATGAAAACTCTTTATAAAAGAGATGGAGGTATATGCAGAACCTACTACAGAAGAAATTCCCGCAGCCCAGATCACCACACCGAAAATTTTATATCCTATTTCGCCACTGGCCAATTTAAAAACCGAAGCGGCTGGATTAGCAGGGTCTAAAGTTAAGCCTTTACTTACCACGCCCAAAGCCGCTATAAATAATAATAAACGCATGATAGATGCGAGTCCGATGGCACTTAATGCACCTTTATTTACGGCACCTAAATTTTGTATCCCTGTTTGTCTGGCATCCAGTAAACGATGAGCCCCCGAAAAAGTAATATAACCGCCAACGGTTCCGCCAACTATAGTTAATACTGCGGTAAAACTAAACTGTGTAGGATTTACTGCCCTTAATGCCGCTTCTGCCAATGGTGGTGAACTGGTATAAGCTATAATTAGCGCGAGCACAATTTTAATCAGCCCCATAGTTTTGGCAAAAACATCCATGGCTCTGCCAGCCTCCTTATAAATAAAGATTCCTATAGCCATAATCGCACTAATTACCGCACCTTGCCCAACACTAACACCAAACAACACATTTAATCCCAAGCCAGCCCCAGCTATATTACCAATATTAAAGGCCAAGCCACCTAAAAAAACTAAAAAAGAAATAAAATAGCCCAGCCCTGGAAATACCTTGTTGGCGATATCTTGCGCAGGTTTATCTGCTACGGCAATAATCCGCCAGATGTTTAACTGTGCAATAGCATCTAATATGATGGATAGCAAGATGACGAATGCAAAACTTGCGCCCAGTTGCTGGGTAAAAACAGCTGTTTGTGTTAAAAAACCCGGACCAATGGCTGATGAGGCCATTAAAAAAGCAGCACCTAAAAGTACGCTCCAATTGTATTTTGGCTTCATATTGTTGGAGCTTTAATGATGATTCCTTCTTTTTTTAGCCTGTCGGCTATTAGTTTAGCGAACTCAACAGCATGCTCACCATCGCCATGCAAACAAACCGTTTCTGCCTTAACTGCAATACGATTTCCATTTACACTTTTCACCTCCTGTTTTAAAGCAAATCCCAGCACCTGATAAACAGCATCATCTTCATTCGTAATCAAAGCATGATCTGCTGAGCGCGGGGTAAGTAAACCATCATCCTGATAGCTCCGATCGGCAAAAACTTCTGACGCGGTTGCAATGCCATATTTTTCAGCCTCAGCGATCATTTTGCTTCCTGCTAAGGCATATAAAATTAAGCCCGGATCGAAATCGAAAACGGCCTGTACGATCGCTTTTGCCAAAGTAGTATCCTTTGCAGCCATATTATATAATGCACCGTGCGCCTTAACATGATGCAATTTACTACCGGCAGCTTTTACAAAACCACTTAGTGCACCAATTTGATATAAAGTAAGCTGATAGGCTTCATTTGGGCTTATCTTTATTTCTCTTCGACCAAAACCTTGTAAATCAGGCAAACCAGGATGCGCACCTATGGATACCCCCTTTTTTATTGCTAAGGTTACGGTTTGCTGCATGATGGCAGGATCGCCTGCATGAAAACCGCAGGCAATATTTGCCGATGAAATATAATCCATCAGTTTTTCATCATTTGGCATGGTATAACTTCCAAATGCTTCTCCCATATCACAATTAAGATCGATCATTTTCATGTTTAAATATATTTTAGGCTTATTGCCATGGTAATCAATGATAAATCATGTTCACGCTCAAGATAAAGCTCTTCTGCCTCATCTCTTGAGATTTCAGAAAACTGAATCATATCGCCAGGTTTAAGCTGCGCACATAAGGGCAAATCAACTGCTGCCACGTGGGCCACACGGGGGTAACCACCTGTTGTCTGGCAGTCGGCCATGAGCATAACCAAATCGCCACTCCCCGTTACCTGTATAGTCCCCGGTGTTACCGCCGTACTGAGCAATTCTTTTTTAACTTTCTTTACCAATGGCTTCCCAGCCAGATGATAGCCCATACGGTTACTCCTTAAATCAATGATATAATTACTGGTTAAAAACGAAAGAATGGATGTTGCATCAAACCAACAGATTTCATTGGCCAGAACAACCCTAATCTTTTGCCTTTTCTCCGGCAGTAAACACTCGCGCGAAATGCGCCAATTTGGATAGGTTAACGATCGTTCGATCAATTGATTCAAAATTTTATCGGATACTTCATTAAGGATGGTGCGGCTCACCAGTACGTCTGCTTTTTGCAATTTCCTCCCTTTAAAGCCCCCAAAGCCAGCTGTTAGGTAAGTACTTTTGCTTTCCATTACATCAGGCACATCCCATCCACCGGCTACAGCCAGATAGGTATGCACCCCAACTGGGTTATTGATCAACCTGATCACAGAACCTGCCGCAAAAAACAATGGCTTTTCTGCAGGCATTAATTCGTCATCATAAACTAAAAAAGCACCGTCGCCAGAATAGGATATCAGAATTGGTGTTTCAGCTTTAAATGAAGCGTTAGCATAGGCAAACTCAATGGTTGCGTCATTATCGTTGTTGCCAACAGCCTTATTGGCTATACGATGAGCCAATTCATCCATCGCACCCGAAACAGGCACAGCTTGCGATAGATACCGGTACCTTCCCATATCTTGAACGGTACTTAATAAGCCAGGCTTAATGATGCTGATTTTCATACTCCCATATAAGTATTAAACTCATCCTGAGCAATGGCTTTAAAGCTAACCCTGTCTCCTCCCTTTAAAAGGGATGCTTGCGCACGGTTAACATCAAACATCTCTAATGGTGTTCTGCCGATAATCTGCCATCCGCCAGGTGTTTCGAGGGGATAAATACCAGTTTGATTACCTGCAATACCCACAGATCCGGCAGGAATTTTAGCAGCAGGAACCTCTTTTCTAGGTGTGGATAATCTGTTGTCCATACCACCCATATAAGCAAAGCCTGGTACAAATCCGATCATGAAAACCGTATAATACCCGGCCGTATGCATATCGATTACCTCGCTTTCGCAAAGGTTATTGTGACGGGCTACCGTTAAAAGATCATGACCAAAATCGCCTCCATAACACACCGGAATAACCAAATGATCATCCATAACCTCTGATTCTTTTCTGTTTATCTCTGCAATTTTATTTAAGTGGGCAGATACCTTTTCTAAACAGACCTCACCAGGAAGATCTGATAATATCACATTTAGTGGATTATAAAAAACAGTTAAGGTAGTATAAGCCGGGACTGTAGTAATCAAACCAGGAAAGGGATTTTGCAGCAGCAACTGATTAAAATCTGTAATCAGGTCCAACAAATCATTATCGATTTCCGTTCCAAATGTTATGGTAACCGATTTTTCGCTCAACCCGTAAATTTTTAATGGAATGTTTGTCCCTAAATATCTCTTCTGCTTATTCATACAAAACAGCAAGATTTATCTTTAAATACCTTCATATATGGACATAATAAGTAAACTGCCGCTATAAAAATGGCTATATATTATTAAAATCACAAAAATTTTGGGAATAGGATCGCTAAAATTGACTTATTGGCTAAAAATTGATCATCACGGCTTAATATTTAACTATTTTTCAGTCACTTCAGGTCGTTTATCAATTGGAATAGTTCATGCTCCTCTTCAGCATCTAATTCGATCATGCCTTTAAACATTTCAAAAATTTTATCATGGAGATTGGCGCACATTAAGAGATCGATCAGGCGTACGAAGGCTTTCTTCTGATCGGTATTTAAGCTGCCAAATAATTTTGGTTCTATCTCATACAATGCCTTAATTAAATTAACCAATGGAGGCTTCCTTAATTCTTTTTCTCTTTCACTGGCATAAACCGGAAATATCCCGTCCTGCTCGTAACTTTGAATCAAGTTGTTGGCATATTCTTTTAAAAATGGTTTGCGTTTACTTTTAAGGTATTCGGCTAGTGCTTTAATCAAAAACCTGTATTCGGCCGAAGATTTAGCCGCACCAAAAATGGCCACCTGCCCTTCATTTTCGAAACTTTTAAAATCGAAGTCACGAAAAAAATCACTGTCGATATAAACACTATGGAAATAATCGTCGCTTTTTTTATTTAAGGTGGTGTAATCTTTATAAATTTCTTCGCCACTGGCCAAAAAATAGTATTTGGACAATTCTTTGTGCAGGTTTTCTTTCCAGTGCACATATTTGATTTTAAAAGTAACAGCAGTATCAGGATAAACAAGCTTAAATTCTTCTATACTTTTAATATTGCTGCTAAAATCCAATGCTTCGCCATTTACAATAATGGCGTAATTCTTATGTTTATTCAATTCTATAAACCAACAGAATTCGTTGATCAAAAACGGAAGCACTATTGTTTCTATATCTTGCTGGCTGATCTTCAAATTGGTAAACGAAACAGTTGTACCTGTTGTACCGGTATGGCTCGGAACAGTGGAAAAATCGGAGCTATAATTATTTAAACCACCCGTATTAATTCGGATTTCGCCGTTATGAAAACCTTGTTCTGATTGATAAGTGGTATGCCAAACGGCATCGTGTGCGAAGGTAAAAAAGGTAAGCCTACCCACCCCATTACGGCCATGCATTTTGGAGGTATGTTTTGGCGCTACAATCTGAATGGATTTTTCAGATTCGAAAAATGGCTCAAATTTTTGTGTTAAGCGGTCGAAATTGATTCCGTAACCATTATCAGCAATCTTTAATTCGGTTAAAAGCCCCAATGGATTGGATACGTAATCTACATGAATGGTATTTGCATTGGCATCAAAACCATTCCAAATGTATTCGGCAATCGCCTGTCTTTCATTATAGTTTTTAAGTACTTTTTGTATTCCTTTTGAAGTGATATTAACCTTTACCGACATATTTACTAAAATAATTAGCAAATATACCATAAAATTTGATCTTTTAAGCTTTAAAATAACGAATTCCTTACACTACCCAATTATTTCTAAAACAGGGCCCGTTATATTTCCCGCTGACTAAAATGCCTACGAAGTTTTTCTTCTTCTATATCGAGCAGCTCTAATTGCTCTCTGATCAGCTCATCGTTAATCTGCTCTTTTTTATTTAACCCTTTCAGTAAAGTGCGCTGCTGCGCCATAATATCTTCCAATACAATACGGTAATCGTGATAAAAGTCTTCAGATCTGGAAATGTTCTCTTCTTTTTCCCAATCCCTCAGTAATTCCATCTCTGCTTCAATCCGAATTTTGATTGATCTGATCATATCATTATTTGAGAAGGCTTCATGGTATTTTTCATCCAAAATTTTAAGCGATAACATGGATAATTTTTTTCTTACCATTTGTTTTTGCTGTTCAAAAGGAATCGTATAATCGGGATCTGGCATATTTAGCCATTTTATCAATAATGGCAATGTTAAGCCTTGTAAAATCAAAGTAACCAATATTACATTGAATGTGATAAACAAGATTAAGTTACGTTGCGGAAAAACTGCACCAGATTTTAAAGCCACCGGGATAGAGAGCGCAGCGGCAAGCGATACCACTCCCCTCATGCCTGCCCAGCCGAAAAGCAAAGATGCTTTCCAGCTTGGATTTGGATCTGCCGTTGTAATAAAACGACTAATAAAACGCGTAAAATACAAGGCACCATAAGTGCTTGCTAATCTTGTAACAATTAAAACCAGACAAATAATTGTACTGTAACGGATAGCGGGCCAAAGACCATCGCTCCCTAAACCATTGATAATTACAGGAAATTCTAAGCCGATTAATAAAAAAACAAATCCATTCAGTACAAAAGCTACGGCCTCCCAAACGTTTATGCTCTGCAACCGGCTTCTATGGGTAAGGATTTCATCCCGCCGGGCTGAAAGAAACAAACCACCACTTACTACAGCCAATACCCCTGAAAATTCAAATTTCTCTGCAGTAATGTACATCACATAGGGGGTTAAAAATGTAAGGATAATATCAATATTGGTGGTGGTGGGCAGCCATCTGTGCAAAGCATAAAAAATCAGGGCTACTGCAATCCCTATTAAAACGCCCATTACAATAACCAGTACAAAATTACCCGCAGCCTTACTCAGCATAAAACTACCCGTCATTACCGCAGCTAATGCAAAGCGAAATACCACTAAACTGGATGCATCATTTAGTAAGCTTTCGCCTTCTAAAATAGTGGTAAGCCTTTTGGGCACCTTAACATTTTTAAGTATGGCCGATGCTGATACCGCATCTGGTGGAGAAATAATACCACCTAATAAAAAACCCAATGCCCAGGTAAAACCCGGAATCAGACTTTTAGAAATTAGCGCAACAATACTGGAAGTAAAAATAACAATTGGAAAAGCAAAACTGCTGATCACCCTGCGCCATTTTCAAAAATCTTTCCATGAGGTGTTCCACGCAGCTTCGTATAATAATGGGGGTAAAAAGATTACAAAAATGAGTTCCGGCTCTATTTCAATATGACGAAGTGTAGGTAAAAAGCTTAAGATTAAGCCGGCAATGACCAATACAATTGGATATGCAACCCTTATTTTTTGTGCCAGCATCACCGCAAACAGAATAACTGCTAGCAAAAAAGCATATTGTATGATGAGTTCGTGCATATAATTTGAGGCTTGGTCTAAAATACAAATTTGAACCGAATGCCTAAGCATTAAGGTTATATTTTGATGGGAATAACAAATTGGAGGATCGAAAATTATTGGAACATGATGCTCATCTCAATGCGTAAATGTTTTTTTGATAATCGCGCTTATTAAAAACGAATGAAGATGATCAAATAAAAAAACCCTTTGAGATAGAAAATATTACTCAAAGGGTTTAAATGTGTTATTAAAAAGCCAAATAAGATTAATGATCTATGCTCAGCCAAAAAGATCGCTACTCAGGTAACGATCTCCCCGATCGCAGGCAATAAACACAATTGTTCCCTGCTCCAGTTCACCGGCAAGCTTTAAAGCGGCTGCGCAGGCACCACCAGAACTCATACCCGCAAATAAACCTTCTTCTTTAGCCATTCTCCTCGCCATTAAGGTTGCTTCGTCCTGTGCAATGTCCATCACCCGATCTACCCTTTGTGGATCAAATATTTTGGGCAAATATTCTTCAGGCCAGCGCCTGATCCCTGGAATGGAAGAACCCTCCGTAGGTTGACAGCCTACAATCTGAATAGCAGCATTTTTTTCCTTAAAAAATCTCGAACAACCCATAATCGTTCCAGTTGTTCCCATAGAACTCACAAAATGTGTAATCTGCCCTTCAGTATCTCTCCATATTTCTGGTCCCGTAGTTTTATAATGCGCCATATAATTATCTTGATTGGCAAATTGATTCAACAGGTAATATCCTTTTGAAATCCCTTTTTCTTCTGCATAATCCCTGCAGGCTTCTATACTTTCCAATAAGGTTACTTTTGCGCCAAAGGCTTCCATGGTTACCTTTCGTTCGCGCGTAGAATTGGCCGGCATCACCAATTCAATATCTAAATGATATAAACTTGCAATCATGGCCAATGCAATTCCGGTATTGCCACTTGTGGCTTCTACCAATTTAGTTTCAGGTGTTACCTCACCACGTTCAATTGCACTTCTGATCATATTGAGCGACGCGCGGTCTTTAACACTCCCACCTGGATTATTTCCTTCCAATTTAGCAAATACGCGCACACCTGGATTAACATTCAATTTTTGAAGTTCGGCCATTGGCGTGTTTCCGATCAGATCGATTATTCCTGCCATATTTTAATATGTTAATGGGTTTCTTTGTGATTTCTAATGGTAATAATTGGCGAATGATAAGCGGTAGAAAATGCCGGGATACTTTCGGTAAGCCATACGTTCCCTCCTATGATACTATCATGACCGATGATGGTTTCACCACCCAGTATGGTTGCCCCAGAATAGATCACTACCCTATCTTCTACAGTTGGATGGCGCTTACTGCCTGCCAATGTTTTTTTAACACTCAAGGCACCAAGTGTTACCCCTTGATATAATTTAACGTATCGGCCAATGGTACTGGTTTCTCCGATGACAATTCCTGTTCCGTGGTCAATATAGAAATGTTCGCCAATACTGGCTGCCGGATGGATATCGATCCCTGTTTTAGAATGCGCATATTCGGTGAGTATTCTCGGAACAAGCGGGATCCCAAAATTGTAAAGCATGTGGGCAATTCTGTAGAAACAGATGGCATAAAAACCCGGATAGCTACGAATGACCTCAAACCTACTCTGTGCCGCCGGATCGCCCTCGTAAATAGCCACAATATCGGTGTTTAAGATCCGATAGAGTTCCGGTAAGTTTTCGAAAAACTGACCTGCTGCATTTTTGCATTCGCTATTTTTAAGCTTGCAACTCACCGATATAATATCATAAAGCTCAAGTTCCAAATTGGCAACATATTCCTTTATTTCTGTAACGGTCGAAAATATCTTGGTAGAATTTTCTGGAAAAAGTACCTGAATAAGCTTTTCTGCCCAAAGGGATATTACTTTATTGGGTGGAATATTTTGTTGTTCAAGAGGGTACTTGAGAATTTGTTCAAAAAAATGGTCTTCCATAACTGCTGGCCGATCTGCTCATCGACTAAATATATAGATTTAATCGCTAAATGTAAGTTTTGTTTTTTTAAACCGGAACTATTGCCCAATTTTTTTGGATAAAAATGGCAAGGAAATAACAGATTAGTCTTGAGTCCGAAGTCTGTAGTCTGTAGTCTTTAATCGGAAGATTGAAGTTTGGCTGATCAGTCTTTTGGCTGGATAGAAAGATATTACCGGAGAAATTTAATAAAAGACCCTGAAACAAGTTCAGGGTGACGACCCCTTTAAATACATGTTATTTTAAAGAAAAATAGCGGAGTTTTCCATTAAACTAGAAAACTCCGCTATGGCCTAAATGACAGTAATTTGGGATTGTTATTGCTTCTGTTGAGCTAAGAAAGAAACTAAAGAAGCCAGTTCTTCATATGATAGTGAATTGGCCAAACCTTCTGGCATCATCGAAGTTTCCATTTCTTTTCTCGACAGGATATCACCTGCTTTAATCGTGAAAACTTCCCCAGCAATATTACGTATAACTACTTTAGCAGCAGTTTCTTCTGTAATAAAACCCATATAGGTACGGTCGCCTTTAGCCGTAATCATTACCGAAGCAAATCCCTGAGAGATTGATGCATTGGGTTTTAATATCGATTCTGCAATCTGCTCGCGGTTCATGATAGAACCGATCTGCCCCATGAAAGGACCTTTCATTTTTTCGCTTTTGCTTAAGCTATGGCAGGCCACACACCCCTGGCTATTGAAAATATTTTTTCCTTTTAGCGGATCGCCCTGTAATTTATTGATCGCCAACAATACATCCTCAATAGATGATTTACCCACCTGACCTTTTTTGTTTTTGATTTTATCCAGATCAATTTTTGGTTCTTCCACTGCGGCTACTTTTTCTTCTATCGTAAATTCAGGGATATCCATCCTTTGGCGTTCATTTAAATCAACATAAAATTGCCTGCCCTTCGCTCCTGCTTTTGCAGCCTCCTCTTTTAAAAATTTCTCGATAATTGGAGAACCTTCCCATGAAACCGCTTTAAAGTACGGACCGTGTGAATCGGGACGTGTACCCCACCACCAGGTAGCATCATAGGCAATTTCTTTTTTATACAAACGGCCTAAAGTAACCAGAATCTGCTGTTTTAACTTTTCATCTGTTGCTTGTTTATAGTTTTCAATTAACCCATTAACCACTTTTTCGGTGTGTATATAACGTAAAGCCCAAAGTGCAAGGGTAGAATTTTCAGTTTTAACTGCAGCAAGCAAAGCATCTACCGCCTGAAGATCAACCAAAGCCCTAACCGCCAGATGTGGTAAAATAATGGCTGAGTTTGGGGTTGCATGAGGACCTTCGGTACCTTTTGCAGGTGCTGTAAATGAGGTGGGTACTTTCGTTTGTAAAAGCACATCAGCCACTTCAGCCCTACCTAAACGGTTTAAGCCAATGATTGAAGCCGCCTGAACGCGAAGATCAGCGTCTGTTAAGCCTTCTAAAAATGGCTCAACCGGTACTTTCTCTATATAAGTTTTACGATCAGCAAGTGCTTTTAAGGCAAATTCCTTCATTGCTTTATCTTTCGTAAATTCAACCAAAGTTGCAATGCCGTTTTCTTTGGTCAGCTGTGCATAGGTATACATACCCGCTAAACGCACATCAAGCGCCAAGCCCTGATCGGAGGCAACTTTTAAAGCTGTTGAAATAGCTTGTTTAGTATTACGCGAAATCAATTCTTGTGAAGCTGCCAACCGGCCTACAGCACTATTCGATTTAAGTAGATCGGTGAGTTTTTTAATGGAAGCTTTTTTAACGTCTGGAAAAGCTTTGTATGTCCAGTTATTGGGCACTACGCGAACAACGTAGCCTTTATTCGGACTGCCAGAATAACCTGCGCCATCCCAGGCCGAAAGGTATAACCTTCCAGAGCCATCTACGTCAAGATCGGTAATTTGCGGTAGTTTAATAAATTCTTCGTCTCTCTGCGTAAAGGTTGGTCCATCGGCAGTAACTCTATGAATATAAAGCATACTTCTGCCCCAATCAGCCATCATCGGAACATGATTGTATTGTTCAGGCCAGTTGGGTTCATCCATAAATAATGCCCCGGTACCCGATCCTCCACCTAAATCGGCAAGTGCCGGAATAATTTCGTCGGTAAAGTTCTGAAATAAAACCGGGTAACCATATTCGCCAGATTGTATGTGGTGCGAGAAACGTACATTCCATCCTCCGCCATCATTGGTATTTTCTCTGGTAAAAACATTCATGTAAGGATCAATAGCTACATCATAAACATTACGTGTGCCGTGTGTATATACTTCCATTTCTGTTCCGTCCGGACGAACGCGCATAATACCACCACCTAACATGGTCAACTTTTTACCTGAACGGTCTACCGCATCATGGAATCCAAAGTCTCCAACAGAGATGTAAATCCATCCATCAATGCCCATCCTGATGCCATTTGTGGCATGATCGGTACCGCGCTCACGAATATATTTGGCGTTACTGATATGTTCAATAAGCGGTTTTTCTGGCCCATCAGCCTTTCCATCGCCATCTTTATCTTCAAAAACAACCAAATTCATGCCTGTAGCCTGTTTTGTTTCTTTTGAGAAAGTAGTGTGCAATACATATACCTGGCTGCCTTGTACAATAATTCCGCGGGGATTATCTACTTCGGCAAAGTCTACATGTTTGTCCATTTTGCCGTCATTATCCTTATCAATCAATTTAAGAATATGGCCTTTACCAGGATCTTTACCTAAAGATCCGATCATATCAACACCCACATATACTTCGCCTGTTGGTGCTACGGCTAAACAGGCCGGGCTTGGTGTAACATCGGGTCCGGCGAAATTTGTAATTGTTAATTCGGGGGGCGATACGTGCTGGATTTGTGGTTCGCTAAAAAAGTTTTTTAATCCAAAAAAAACTAATGTAAAAGAAATTAAGCTTAAGGAAAATTTAATCATTTGTGTGTTATTGTTCTTGGTTAGTTTGTGCGAGGTAAATTTACATAAAATATAAATTCCTTATTGCCACAATTTTGTGTTGTTTCACAGGCTTTATTTATCAATCTGGTTAAAATCCATGCAGTTTATGATATAGAAAATTGAATCAGCTGTTTTAACTAAGAAAATTTCACAAAAGCACTTAAACCGCGACATAAAATCGGTAAAAAACCGCTATTCAAGCAAACAAAAGCAAATCTTAAAGGAAATAAGTTATCCTTCATCATAATCAGGTAAATTATTTCTAAACAAACTTGAATTAAAACATAAATTTTATTATATTTACTCAATTCAACATTCATAAAATCAGTACGTTATGAAAAATATCTTTTATTTCTTCCTGACTGCCCTGATCTCCTCCATTGCATTGTTAACCACAAGGGATTCGTTTGAACCCGAATTGGTTTACAGTACAGTGGTTTTAATATGGATTCTGTACATCTGGTACCATATTTACGCTGCTGATAAGAGGAATTACAGTGAGTAGTCTGTATTTTTATTGATTTTTATCTCCAAACAATTATTGTGAGGCTAAATCTGCATGCCTTTTTTAATTTAAACCTCGATTTTTTTTAATTTGACCTCATCGGGTGTATCTACAGTTAATTTATTACCTTCGTCTAAAACTAAATACAATATTTTACGTTTTTAACTAAGCGTGGCCAATTGGCCAGGTTATACATTAAGCTTAATGAACTTGGAGCATCGACCTCGTACATGGGGTAGATAAGGGTGCAAGATCATGAAATCAAAAGCAAAATTTCTCTGTTTAGCAGGGAATACATTTTATACGGAGGTTCGCCGTAGAGTAAATAACGACTTTAAAGAAAACAATAGAAGTATAAATGCCAATTTTTTGATGTGGTTTAAAGCCAGCCTTTTCCTCATCTTATTTTTGGCTCTTTATTTAATCCTATTACTTTCTTCTTTTCCTATCGCCATTTTATTCGGTTTAACTATTGTGCTTGGTGCGGTATGTGCTTTTATCGGTTTCAATATCTGTCATGATGCCATTCATGGTTCGTTTTCAAGTTCTAAACGCATTAACTCATTTTTTAGTTTTCTTTTTAATATGGTTGGGGCTAATCCGTATGTATGGAACATTACGCACAATGTGGTCCATCATACTTATACCAATATCCCAGGTCATGATGAAGATATTGAAGTGGCACCGGGCTTAATAAGAATTTGTACAGAAGATGAATTAAGACCCTATCAGCGTTTTCAGCAATGGTATGCCTTTCCTTTATATAGTTTGGCCTCGCTTTCCTGGGTGTTTCGTAAAGATTATAAAAAGTTCTTTCAAAAAAGTGTGGGTGCCTGCCAGAACAAACATCCGAAAATCGAATACTTTAACCTCTTTTTCTATAAATTTCTTTACTATTTTATTTTTATTGGTTTACCGATACTGATTATGCCGCTTGCCTGGTGGCAGATTGCAATTGGCTTCGTGGTGTTACACATGGCTCAGGGCTTAACCATGGGACTTGTTTTTCAACTGGCTCATGTGGTGGAAGGAACAACTTTTCCAATAACCAATGCAGCAGGCAATATGGAAGAGGCCTGGGCAGAACATCAAATGCGTACTACAGCTAATTTTGCAACCCAATCGCCAATCTCAGCATTTTTTCTTGGCGGGTTAAACCGACAGATAGAACACCACCTTTTCCCTAAAATATGCCATGTACATTATGGAAGAATATCGGGCATTGTAAGACAAACGGCACATGAATTCGGGCTACCCTATCATGAAAATGCGACTTTTTTATCGGCACTTCGCTCCCACTACCGCATCTTAAAAAAAATGGGGCAAGCCGAAACAATTTAGTGACTATTAATTTAAGGGAGACAGCTTAAGTTCTTATTCCTTTAATGGTAAAAAACCTTTAAACCTTTTTATTTGACCATTGAAGAAGTTTAGGGCATTAAGCTCATGCAAATTTAACTTTAACATTATTACGCCCTTAATGGTAAAAATCTTTAAGCTATTATTTTCTTGATCATTAAGAACTTTGCGCTTAATATTTGTTTTTTTAAATGCTGTATCACTAATGACAAATGAACCATTGACAATAAAAGAAATAGCTAATAACACAAACTTAACATATCCTACATTCTTATAAAAGGCAGATCTTTCTATCTTTAGCAATATGTATTGGTACGAAGACGAAGTGAAACAATTGGAAAGAGCGCATCGATTAGACCGGGAGCACGCGGGGGTTATTTTTTATGGCAGCTCATCTATACGGTTGTGGAATAGTCTTGAAGATGATTTTGATTACCTGAAAGTAACTAATCTCGGCTTTGGTGGCTCTACCTTAGCTGCATGCGTTTGGTTTTTTGAGCGGATTATGACAGATTATAATCCGAAGGCACTTGTTATATATGCAGGTGATAATGATCTTGGCGATGGCAGGAACCCTGAAGAAATTTTTATCTTTTTCCAACAGTTGATGGTTAAAGTGAACCAACGGTTTGGCATGTTGCCCTGTTATTTTATTTCTTTAAAACCCAGTATTACCCGCTGGCAAATGGCCGATCAGTTCAGATATACCAATAACCTTATTGAAAGCGAAATTATTAAACTCAACAGCCATTGGAAATTTATTGATGTTTTTAAGAAAATGCTCAATAAAGATGGCCAGCCAAATCCTGCACTTTACGATCATGACGGGCTTCACCTGAGTGAAGAAGGTTATCGATTATGGGCCAGTACAGTTAAAGAGAAATTAGGTTAATTATTACGCTTAATTAATACGCTGATAACATTGATGCCTTAATTTTCCGGAAAAGAATTAACGCTATGAACAGGGAATATCATAAATGGTTCAGCCAGAATCTTCAGCGAGACATGGAGCTTCTTGTTTTCGGCCATGCAGGCAGAGCAGTTATCTTCTTCCCTACCCGGATGGCCAGATTTTACGATTACGAAAACTGGGGAATTATAGCTTCATTAAGTGCGCAGATTGAAAACGGCGAACTTCAGATTTTCTGTGTGGACAGCATAGATGGAGAGAGTTTTTATAATGGTGAAGTATTTCCATCGGTACGCATAGAAAGGCATTTACAATATGAAAGATACCTCCTTGAAGAAGTATTATCCCTTATTTATCAGAAAAACAATGGCGATTATATTGAAACTGCCGGCTGCAGCATGGGTGCTTATCATGCCATAAACCTGGCCCTGAAATACCCCTGGTTATTTAAAAAAGCTGTTGGCATTAGTGGCCGATATGACCTAACCTATAACATTGGCGATTTTAGAGACCTGATGGATGGATTTCATAACGACAGAGTTTATTTTAATATGCCCGCTCAGTATATAGCAAACTTAAACGATGATCAATTATTATCGGCAGTTAGAAATATGGAAATTATCCTTGCGGTTGGCGAAACGGATCCTTTTTTAAGCGAAAACCAACACCTGAGCAATTTACTATGGGAAAAAGGTATTCCCAACCAATTTTATACCTGGGAAAGTAACGCACACAGGCCCCATTATTGGCGAAAAATGGCGCCTATGTACATTTAATTATTTTATTAAGTAACCCGTTTTATTTAACTGCTAAGTTTAGATATTGATAAAAGCCCTTCTAAAACGCCTGTTATTATCAAAATCCATTGGTATGATCATCATTCCCGCACATGCGGAAACCACGAAGTATTCAGCGAAGTTAATCTTAATGAACCCGCATTACGAGATTCTGATCAGTAATTGACATTGCATAGCAAGCCCGATTTAGATTAAAACTGACTCTTCAAAAACTTTACCTTTATACTGATTGAATAAGAAAATATTAAGTTTGCAGATAACCAGAATAAAATTTTAAAAACATGAAGCAAGGATTATTAATTGATATGGATGGGGTGATTTATAGTGGAGAGGCACTCATCACCGGAGCCGATAAGTTCATTAAAAAATTGATCGACGAAGACATTCCTTTCGCCTTTATGACGAACAACAGCCAGAGAACGCCATTGGAAGTGGTACGTAAATTAAAGGGATTGGGAATAAAGGTTGAAGAAAGCCACGTATACACCAGTGCGATGGCTACGGGAAAATTCCTTTCAGATCAAAGTCCGAATGGTACTGCCTATGTATTGGGAGAAGGAGGCTTGTTAAGCAGTTTACACGATCATGGTATTACTTTAGTCAATACCGATCCAGAATTTGTGGTATTGGGCGAAGGCAGAAACTTTACACTCGAAATGGTTCAACGTGCGGTTGATATGATTCTGGCGGGCGCTAAATTTATTACCACCAACAGAGATCCATCACCCAAAAAACCTGGATGGAATAACCTGGGGATTGCGGCCACTACAGCCATGATTGAAGAAGCAACTGGCAGAAAAGCCTTTGTTACGGGCAAACCAAGTCCGGTGATGATGCGTTCAGCACGTAAATTCTTAGGATTGGAAACCAGTGAAACCACGGTTATTGGCGATACGATGGAAACTGATATACAAGGAGGTGTACAGATGGGTTATAAAACCATTTTGGTGCTCTCGGGCATATCAAGCAAGGATACTTTAGGGCATTATGCCTTTAAACCTGATATGATCGCAAGCTCTGTTGATGAAATAAAGTTTCCGCTAACCTGGTGGGAGAATAAATAGTTTGGAGTTTTTAGTCTAAAGTCGTTAGTCTGCAGTCTTAAGCTAGGGTAGCTATATCATGAACAGATTGGGTAGATTTATTGATTTTGGTTCACTCTTAATGAAACTTTGCTGTAATAAACAATTATTGAGATAGCTCCTCAAGTTATATTAATTTATTGCCATTAGAACAACAAGCAACGTATCAGATAGAAATATCTGATACCACAGAAATTTTCAAACCTGATGTTTATTTATTAATGGTGAAAAATGGGCTGGAATCAGGATTTAAAGGCTTAAAATAACTTAAGCGATAATCAGTTGTAGATATAGTAGGTGCATGCTCATAATGAATAAACCCACCAGCCTGATTAAACCAGGTAAATGTAGTGGAATCATTTGTAACCCGCTCATGTACTGGCATATCAGGATTTTTTTTATCAGTAAATTTATCCGCCCTGGTTAAAAGGCCTATTGCTGGTATCACCAACAGTAGCGCCACGCAAGAAATCAGTCTCATATCATTGTGCTTAAATCGTCTTATTATTTGGTTCGCCTCTCTAAACAAATATGAAACGATGTTATTAGCAAGATGATTAGCTATCATTATGAAATTGTTAAAGTTGCGGTGCAGTTTTAAATCAATATTAAGTGTAGCGACTTGAAGATCAAACTATTTAGGTAGATATTACTCCAGATTGCTTTGGTTGAGATAATGCAATTGGTAAGGAAACATAAACCATGGAGAAAATTATGTGAGCGCTGTGGTTTAATAAAACCCTTCCTAGCGCAAGTCTTAGCGCCAATGGGCCAAAGTAAAGGCCTGACTTGTGCTCTCCGTTGAAGTTTGAAAAAATAAAATTCACAAAACCAAAATGCCCCCTCTTACAAGTGGTTCGTGAAAACACGAACCACGGCGCCAGAATTTATCAATACCGCCCGCCAACTCCTTTTGCTCAGTGACTTTTTCTGTGAACTTGGTGGTAATAACACGTTTTTACGCGATGATTGGCCAACAAAACAATCGTTTAAAATCGTAAGTGGTTCGTGGCGACACGAACCAAGGCGAAAGATATCCACTCCCCATGCTTTGGTTGAGATAATGCAATTGTATGGGCAAACGAACCACGGATAAAATTATTGATTGCCCCTTCTTAGCGCCAATGGGCCAAAGTAAAGGCCTGACTTGTGCTCTCCGTTGAAGTTCGAAAAAATAAAATTCACAAAACCAAAATGACCCTCTCACAAGTGGTTCGTGAAAACACGAACCACGGCAAGGGACTTTATTATTTTACCTCCTCAAACTTCAGCACTACACTCGTTCTATCAGTAGTTAAAACCGGGTTAAACCCAATATTCATCAAAAAATCTCCTGTATAGGTTTTAACTCCATCAATCGGAGATTTTGTCTCAGGGAACAAGTTGATTTCCTTGATCTGATATTTCTTAGCTGCATCTAATCCATTTAATTTAACCGGATATTTGCTACCTTCGCCATAACGGTTATTGACCAGATAATTAAAAATTACGCCTTCCGTTTTCTGCTCGTTTACGTATAACATTGAAGCTACACTACCATTACGCGGATCGGCTAAACGATATTGTTCACCCTGCCAGATAATCCCTTTCAGTTCATTATAGTTTTTAATTGCATCCTGACAGAACTGAAGTTCTTTCCCGGGCAGTTTGCTGACCACAATATCAAAACCCAGTTTCCCCATCATGGCTACATCAGTACGGAATTTTATCGGTTGTTTGCCCCAATCTGTTACGTGGTTGGATGTGCTGATGGCTGGGTAAAAATAAGAGTATTCCCATTGCATAAATATCCTTTCCAGTGGGTCGGTATTGTCACTGGGCCAAAACTCTGTAAAATACTGGAGCGCGGCATAATCTACCCTGCCACCACCGCCAGAACATAACATCATCGGTACAGTTGGATATTTGGCACGGATGCGCTGTAATACATTATATAATCCCTTAACATAATCGATGTAAAAATGTGATTGATTTTTCTGGTGTGCTGAGTAAGCATTATAAATTACCGCGTTGCAATCCCATTTAATGTAGGCCAGTTTTGGATTTTTGGTAAATAACCCATCAACCACCCCGAACACAAAATCCTGTACCTTTGGGTTCGAAAGATCAAGTTCCAGCTGGTTCCTGAAATAATATTCAGGACGGTTTGGCTGTTTCACCACCCAATCAGGATGTTTTTCATACAGTTCACTTTTGGGACTCACCATTTCTGGCTCAATCCAGATCCCGAACCGGGTACCAACATTATCCGCTTCTTTTACCAATGAGGCAATACCGTTAGGGAGTTTCTTTTTGTTTTCCTGCCAGTCGCCAAGCGCAGCATTATCGCTGTTACGCGGATATTTATTGCCAAACCAACCATCATCCAGTAAAAAGAAATCGACACCCAGTTTTTTGGTATCTTTTAACAATTCGGCCAGTTTTTGTTCGTTAAAGTCAAAATAAGTGGCTTCCCAATTATTCAAAAGCGTTAAACGACTGCCTTTACCATCCAATATTTTATAGTTGCGTGCCCAGCTCTGCAATTTTCTGCTCGCATCGCCCTTACCTTTGTCAGAAAAAGTATATAAAAATGCTGGTGTTGAAAAAACTTCGCCAGGTTTTAAGCCGTAAGGTGAAGCATAATTATTCATTCCTGCAATAATGCGCAGGTTATTCTGATAATCGAGTTCCAGATCGATCTTAAAATTACCACTCCATTCCAAAGCACCGTATAAAACATTACCTGCATTCTCCTCCGCTGGTTTATCCATCGAAATCATGAAAACCGACGGCTGAAAAAGATTAGCCCTTGTGCCTAGTTTGCTATCCAGAGTTTTAATGCCATGGGTAATTTCACTCTGCTCGGGCTGCATTTCCTTTGCCCAATCGCCATGGTATTGGTTAAGCCAGAAATGTGGCGATTTTAAGTGCAGGTTTGCCGAAGCATATTTATTTAATATCACCGTTCCTTTTTCGTTATGCTTAATTTCGGTCCATTGCTCTATTACATCCTGTTTATAAAATGATTTATAAAATAGTGTTACTTCGAAATTGTAAACCGGATCTTTTAACCTGATTTTTAACAGGCTTACATTATCATCCACTTTGACGACCTTATGATCAACATATTTCAGATCTAGCGAATTATTGCCATCGGCATGGGTAACGCTAATGGCCGGTTCAACCAGGTTCCTTGAACCTGATGGCGTATATGCGGAATTTAATTGTCCGGTATAATCTTCTGTTTGTTTGTATTGGCTACTAACTTGCGTATATTCCTGTTTATCAGTAAGCTTTTTTCCAAAAAATATGGTGTTTACATCTTTTTTAGCATTGGCTTCTAACACTAGTGCATTGTGTGCGGTTTCGATGGGTATTATTGTTTGGGCATTAAGCTTGGTAAGGGCAAAAATGGAAAAGGCAATAGCCAACGCGCCATGCCTAATGTAACCTGTAAATTGATTTGGTTTGTTCATTTGTGTCTTCAATAGTAATTGCTAATTTTTATAGATAAAGGGTTGATTATTGGTTATGGTTTGAGCGTAATTTTAAAGATCGCAGCATCCTTACCTGCTAAACTGAGCATTTGGTTATTTTTAAGATCTGCTGTTTTTTGGTTAATCAGGTTTTCGGCTTTATAAATATCGTTTGTTTTCAAACCCATTCTCGAAAAGTCGATATTAAAAGCTTTTATCTGATCGCTATAATTAAAAATAGCCAGGTATTTTATGTTGCCAGTTTGTTTTATGAATAATGGTGATGCCGATTTGCCCCTGTTGCCTTCAACCGGAACAAATGCTTTTCCATCTTCCAAAACCTTTAACACTTCGGTATTGTTCAATAACCGTTTTGCGGTACCGGTCCATTTGCCCTGAAGGGAAAAATCATCGCCAATGATGCAGGTCCCCGTAACGATGGCAGATAAAAACCTTGCGGTATTTTCACCGTCTGACTGATCAGAAAAAACCACATGGTCTGCATCGATATAATCATATAGGTAAGTTTGCCACCAGCCATTACTTACACTATTTAAAGTATACTCGGTATCTTTTATGGATTTAAAAGCATCGCATGCAATACGGCGCACATGTACATACCGACCAGAAGCCAGATTCGGAGAGATGGCCGCATAAACCATCATTTTATCATCGAGCTGCTTTAATAAAAATTCCATTCCGGCTTTATAGGCCTGCATCCCAGTGGTGATTTTGGGATCGTAAAAATGATCAGACTCGATGGCCGCATGACCTAAAAAATCGATCTTAATCATTTCGAAACCACATTCTTTAAATTTCTTAATCACGGCTGCAATACGCTGCCGCGTACCCGGATGTGTGGGATCTAACGCTCTTGCGCCATCTATATCATGGTAACCATTAGCAACTTTTGTCCACATTTCGCCAAAGCTGTAGCCGGTTCCTTCGGCTTTGCGGTTGCCACCGCCTGCAAAACCCCAATCAACAAAAGGTGCCCAGTAGATGCCCGGTTTTAAGCCTTTAGATTTGACGTAATCGGCAAAGGCTTTCAATTTGGAGTAATCGCCCATTAAACCACCTTTTAACAGTTTATCCCAATACGAATCGAGGTCGATGTAAGCTGTGCCACCACTCCTGAAACTTTTTAAACTATCTGCAAAAAAACCGACTACCTGATTGGCTTTTTCGGGTGTAATTTTCTCCTGCATTGCCCCCCAGCTATTCCAGCCTACCGGTGTAGCGTTCTTCCACTTCAAGAGAATGGGAGGTTCCGAAATCCTGTTCAATTTGGCATAAGTTTCCATGCCCAAACGCCAATCATCAAAAGCACCAAAAAATACTTTTGCCGAACCCACCGAATTACCCTTTAAATAACCATGTGGAATTTTATCGCGGGTAATACTTTCTTCGGTAAAACCGCAGATGGCCTGCACGCTGATTTTTTTAGTATTATCCATTGCGGTAATAACACCTGTTTTCCAGTTGCCATGCTCAATAGAACCGATTACAAAACCTTTCCGCGACCGATTATGATATAATGATGTAACCTCTGCACTCGAATTGGCGATATTAGCGGTTAAAGGGATACTATTATAAGAAATGAAAGTATCATTATCAAAAGGTACAAATAGACTGGTAGGCACATCGGCGTATTCCTGATCGATCAGGTTGCCGTTTAAAGGAATAATTCGGTTAATGGATAAATCAGCTCCACTTAATACCAAGCTGATCATAAAATAATTTTTACCATTATAAGTATAAAACACTTGTTGCATGGTTGGTAAACCAGCCTGTTTTAGCAGAAAAACGTGTTTAAAGCCCCTGCCAAATCCGTCATGAATAGTTTTTTTACTATAGGTAATTACTTTATAATCCTTTGAGCTGAACAGCTTTTTCTGGTATTCGGCTTGCGAAAAACCTTTTAACAATAGCTGTTTCGCACTTTCTGACACATTGAAGGTGCCAGTTTTAAGATTATAATCAATTTTACCACTTTTACCATAAGGTATAATAATTGTTGAAGCCCGTGTGGTAAAAAGGAATAACATACTGAAAATGGGGAGCACCAGATACCTGAATAAAAATCTACAAATCATGTCTTTCTAAAGTTTAACCGAAGTGATGGTGCTCAATTTTCCATTTATTTTAACTTTTACCTTTTGTGGCATTGTTGAAGCTATTTTGTAATGAGTAATTTTAATTTAGGATGCTCAATTCTTTTATATTGAATAGCTTTTTCTTATTCATGTAGGATATCTGGTTAATCGATTTATTGGCAGTTAATTCTCCGAAATATATAAATTTAATAGGGATAATTGGCAAAAATCTAAGAATGATGGCCTTTCACTCACGAGTTTATCGGTTGGTGCCACACAAATACAGCTATTAATCGAACACCAGAATTAGGCGATCTTTCGGAATAGTAATAGCTGACAGCACAAACACATAATTTGCCACAGAAACACGGATTAGCACGGAAAATCCATGGAGTGATTTTTTACTCGTTTTGTCATCCTCAGCGGAGTCGACGAATCTCCCCGACTAAAATTATTAATCCAACACTAGAATCACCGATCTGCCAGATGGTAACATCCGGCAGCACATCATTTGTAACAAAGGTTATTTAGCATTGTCTAAAACTTTTAACGACCTCAAAATGTTAATTTTAAAAACAGAAAAGAACATGGGAATTTTAAGAACAGCCATTATTGGCGCAGCAGTATATGCAGGTGTAAAATATATCACGAAGAAAGATCCAATTACAGGACAATCAATCGTTGATGAATTATTGGATCGTGCACCAGAATGGGCCGATAAAGCAAAAGGTTATACAGAAGACCTGAAAAGCAGGGTGAGCAACGCAGCTGAAGATTTGGCGAGATGAATACCTGGAGGAAATAAAGAACCTGAAGAGGCCAAATATTTATTTCTTTAAACAACAAAAAGCGTCCCGATTTAAAATCGGGACGTTTTTGCTTTAGTGTCAGATGGTAACATCCGACACCACAGATAAGATAGGCCCTGAAATAAATCTAATAACTATCGGATCAGGGTGACTGTTCGACATTAAAAAGCATCAAACCAGAGTTTGGTGGTTAATAAATCTGCGCCCTGACCGCTTACTGCATTTTTATAATTCTGCCCGTTTAATGATTGCTCGGTTCCGGGATAAATAAATCGTACAGGAATTTTACCGTTCAATACCGTATTTACCGAAGCCGTTAACTGCGGATAATCTAACCTTCTCTGCTCTGCCCAGGCTTCTAAGCCCTGCCCAAATAAGGCGATCCATTTTTGCTCACCAATTGATTTTTTATAATTGGCGGCATTATAAATTACTCCAGATTGTTTGATATAATCTTCAACAACAGTCCCACTAATATTATATTGTAAAAAAGATGCCCTGATGGCCTGCTTATACAAATCTTCAGCATCTTCGGCAGTAAAACCTCTCGCTGCTGCCTCTGCCCTATCAAAAAGTAACTCTGCATAGCTAAAAATTACAGCCGGTGCCTTGGCATCTAAAAAGTAAGCGCCTGGTTTAGAAGAATTTGCCAAACCTATCGCGCTGGCTTCAGAGTTTGTTGAACCATTGGGTATACCTACATAACCTTGTGGCTGGTTTTCGGTTTTACTGGCATACACAGGCAACCGCGGATCACTTAAAGATGTAAGTTTATCAACAATGGTTTTACTGATCCGATAATCATTTCTGGTTTCAAATGATGCCGCTACCGGGTTTTGCTGAGGGGATACATCATATTTTAGAACAGCATTTTCTGAATTACTGCTGATATAAGCACCACCTTCTGCCTGTATTTCATCAATTATCTGTTTAGCCTTGGCCGGATCTTTATCTGCAATGCGTAGGGCAATCCGAAGACGTAGCGCATTGGCGAACTTTTTCCATGAGGCAATATTATTGCTATAAATTACGTCGCCAGCAATAGCTTTTCCTGCAGGATCTAAAGCGGCCTGTGCTACTCTCAAATCGCTTAAAATACCGTAGTAAACATCCTTTTGCTTATCGTAAACCGGGGTAACAAACTGTTTTATCTTCCCTGCCTGCGAATACGGAATATCGCCATAAGCATCTGTAAGCAGTAAAAATGTCCATGATCTTAGTACGAGTGCAACACCTTTATAGTTTGCATTGCCCTGTGCATCGCCCAGTTCGATGATTTTATTAAAACCAGCAATACTCTGTGCATAGCCTGTTGACCATAATGCCGTAAAACTGCTGTTCGAATAAATAAACCGGTCTTCTTCTGTGTATTGCACTTTTGCCCATTGCTGCACAAATAGCAAGCTTGAGTTCATGTTATTGGTTACGCCCCAATAAGTATCTGCTGTAGCCTTGGTTGTTCCGGTAAGTAAATAATCGGCCTGTGCAATTTCTGGTGCGTTGGGGTTGATATTCACCTCATCCAACTCTTTTTTGCATGATGAAAATGCAATTGCTAAAATAGCCAGTATATATAGTTTTTTATTTTTCATGATGGAAATATTTAAAATTTAACATTCAGGTTGATACCATAACTGCGGGTGCTGGGATTAGATAAACTTTCTAAACCTTGACCATTACCGGTATTAAAAGCCACTTCTGGATCGATATCAACCGTGTTGCGGTGAATAATCCACAGGTTACGGCCAACAAGTGATACCGAAACACCTTGTAAACTTAACGGACGAAGCCATTTGGCAGGTAAATTATAGCTTAATTTCACCTCACGGAGTTTCACATAAGAAGCATCGAAGATATTTGCTTCATCAATATTTCTAAAGGTTTTGTAATACTGCTGAGCAGGCAATATCTTCTCGTTACGTTTTCCATCAGCCGTTACGCCATCAAAAATAATCCCATCATCATACACGGTAACGCCCGTAGGAGCAGTTCCATTTACACGAACTGTTCCATTGGCTTTATCATTACCCGGATAATAATAAGAAATACCCCCATATTCAGCTGCCCTTCCCGGAAGTGTGGAAGCTAAAACGCCGGTATAAGTTCCTGTGGCGTAAGTTCCATTGTAAATAGAACCACCAAAACTGGCATCAACCAATACACCTAAACTGATGCCTTTATAGCTAAAAGTATTGTAAACTCCGCCAATCCAATCTGGTGTATATTTTCCCAACACCTGTTTGGTAGGATTTGTAGCCGGGGCGTCTGTAGCGTTAACAATGATGTTGCCGTTACCGTCCCTTAAAAAAGCTGTCCCAAACAATGATCCGTAAGGCTGACCTACCGTTGCAATCACCTGTGCCGAGTTGGTGGCCACCACGTAATTGGTCAGCAATTTTTCAGCATCCAGTTCAATTACACGACTCCTGTTTGCTGCAAAATTGAAGTCTACGTCCCAGGTGAAGGCTTTTTTAACCGGAGTGATGCCCAATTGTGCTTCAATCCCTTTGTTGTTTATTTTTCCGGCATTCAGTAATTTCGAACTAAAACCTGTACTCTGACTCACATCGGCTGCTAAAATCTGGTTGTAACTGTTGGTATTATAAGCGCTTAAATCGAACCGTAATCTTTTATTAAAGAAAACCGCTTCAAGCCCAAGTTCTGTAGAAGTAGTTGTTTCCGGCTTTAAATTCGGATTCAGATCGATAGAACCTGTTGTAAGCTGAGGGTTACCATAAAACGGCGCGCTAAACACATAAGTATTGATTAAGCGGTAAGGATCTGCATCTTTACCCACTTTAGACCAACCACCACGTATTTTTAAATAGTTAAGGGCTTCGCTTTTAATATCAAAAGCTTCTGTGGCTACAAAACTTCCGTTAAATGACGGATAAAAGTAAGACCTGTTCTGCGCTGGCAAAGTAGACGACCAATCGTTACGTGCCGTAATGTTGGCAAAAAGGTAATTTCTGAAACCGATCTGACCAGATGCATAAAGACTATATGATTTTAAACGCGATAAATTATTGGATGAAACCAGGGGATCGCGAGAGTTTTTAAGGTTGTAAAGTCCTGCTATGGCCAGTTTAGGTGCGCTTTGGTCGTTTTGTTCGATATATTGCCTGCGGATATTACCGCCACCCAATAACTCTAAAGTAAAATCTTCATTTAACTGTTTGTTAAAGTTTAAGGTTGCATCGGTATTATTTTCATTTACGGTGAAGGCACTTTCGGTGTATGAACCAAAAGGCGTTCCGTTGGTACCGTAAGCGATTCTGACTTTACGCCTATCGTTGTAATAATCCGTTCCTGATCTGAAATTGAAATCAAGTCCGTCAATAATTTTATAATTAAGCGCTAAACTTCCAATAATCCGGCTACGGTTTTGCGACACGGTATTTTCGTAAGCTACCCAATATGGATTGCTATAATAGCTATTGTTCCAGTTAAACGTTTTTCCATTTTCATCCAAATAGTTTTTCAGTTGGTTAATATCCACCTGACGGCCAAACCAGGTAAATTGTAACATCGTACTGGTTGATCTTGAACCACCTGTACCAGGCAAATTATCAGAACTGAGTTTGCTATAATTCGCATTAGCCGTTAAAGTCAGTTTTGGTGTTATTTTTAGAGAAGTATTTAATACAAAGGAGTTTTTTCCCTGTCCGGAGTTAGGCACAATGCCTACTTGTTTTAAGTTATTGTAAGAGATGCGGTAATCGTATTTTTCGCCTGCATCGGCTACAGAAATACCATTATTTAATGAATATCCTGTTTGAAAGAAATCGCGTACATTATCCGGATGGGCTACAAATGGAACTGCAATTCCTTTAGAAAAAAACTGAGGAATTAATCTGCCGTCCAGTTTTGGTCCCCAGCTTTCATCTACCCCATCATTAAGGCCTTTACCTGCACCGTCTACATAACTGAATTTACCTTCTGATCCCTGACCAAACGCATTTTGATAAACTGGCAGGGTAAGCAAAGTTTCCAAGACTGCATTGGAGTTAACCTCAATGCCCAATCCTTTTTTCGATTTACCTGTTTTAGTTTTAATGAGGATGACTCCTGCTGCAGCCCTCGAGCCGTATAAAGCCGCTGCGTTTGGTCCTTTTAATACACTAATTGATTCTATATCCTCTGGATTGATATCTGAAATAGCATTTGCATAATCTCTCGCCCCTGCAGAATTTAACTGCGAGTTATCTACCGGAATCCCATCAACTACAAATAAAGGCTGGTTATTTCCGGCGATAGACGTTTCTCCTCTAATCACCACACGGGATGAACCCATGCTACCCTGACTATTGGTTACCCTAACTCCAGCTATTTTTCCAGCCAGCGCATTTACGAGGTTAGATTCTTTCGCTTCAGCCAAATCCTGCCCCTTTATTTCCTGAACCGCATAACCAAGCGATTTTTTCTGCCTCGAAATTCCCAGGGCCGTTACCACTACCTCATCCAGCGCATTATCGCTCGATTGAAGAATGACCGAAATCGGGCCAGCGTTTTTATTTATCGGTATTTCCTGACTTTTGAAGCCAATGTATGAAAACACTAATGTGCTTTTTTCGGGGGTATTTATTGAAAAAGCACCCTTAGCGTCAGAAATGGTGGTTTGTTTGGTTTCTTTTATAAATATAGAAACACCTGGTAATGTTTCTCCATCTGCTGATTTTACCGTTCCGGTAATGGTTACATTTTGAGCAAATCCCTCCTGCACAATAAAGAGCAGTATGATGAGTGCTATTGATTTAAAAAGTTTGATCATGTGTATGTTTTAATAATGAGTTAAAAGATAAAATTTGGGCAAAACGATTCCTAACGGTTAAAAACCGTGTTTTATTAAAAAACAAAATGGAATGGTTAGATCAAAAACGCCTGTTAAAATAAAACAATCCTAACAGGACTGGCGCATTCGGAAGGATGTGCAAAGGTTTAGATAAAGTGATTTTAGCTCGTCTGTTTTCTTCATTTGAATGATTTTTTTTAATGCATAATTTAATTTCAAGAAAGCAGCCAGGGCAAAAAAAAACACCCCTTAAAATCAGAAGTGCTCCATATATTTTAGATAAGGATAACAAACAACTGACTTAACTACCCCAGATTCATCTGGGATGGAATTAGCACCATTTCTAAAAATTAGTTGGTTGCTAAGGCTTCACAGGGCCATTCCCTCCGCCTTTCTTGATAAGTATTTTAAAATAACTGGGGCAAAGGTATAACTAATTCCATTTATCCTATAGTTTTTATAGATTTTTATTGAAATATTTTTTCTTTGGTCATTCTGTCCGTATATTTGTCGACTAAATTAGTAGATTAAAACACACCCCAATGAAATTAAATTCCCTTTTAACTGCCTTATTGGCCATATCAACATCTTTAAGTTATGCACAAAACAGCACCATAGCTAATCAATTGGTAGCACATAAGCCTCTAAAAGCAAAGGCTTTTGTTGCGTTGGGCAACTGGCGTGGTGTGGCTAAAGTAAGAGAGGGACTCGAAATTCCTTTCAATTTCGAAATCAATGAAAAAAGCGGTCAACAGAAATTGTATTTCCGTAATGCCGAAGAAAGTTTCGAAGGCGGTATAGTCAAACAAACGGCTGATTCACTTTTTGTTAAACTGGATCAGTTTGATAATGAATTTGCATTTGCTATAAACGGCGATCAATTAACAGGAACTTTAAGAAAGCAGGACAAAACCGGCAAACCTTTTATAATTGTTGCCGCGCATGAAAACTATCGTTTTAAAACAAACAAACCTGCCTCCGCAGACTATTCTGGAAGTTATGATGTGATTTTTACATCGCCGAACGGCAAACAAGAAAAAACAGTAGGTTTATTTAAACAAACCGGAAACAAACTTACAGGAACTTTTCTGCGTGTAACCGGCGATTCTCGCTATCTGGAAGGTGTTGTAGAGGGGAATGAATTTCAGCTTTCGAGTTTTATCGGCTCCTCTCCTGCTTATTATAAAGGAACTTTCCAATCAGATGGCACTTTAAAAGGTGAAGTTTTAAGCGCGAGAGGAAGTCAGCCTTTTACCGGAAACAAAAATAAAGATGCGGCCCTGCCTGATCCTTATCAACTCACCTACTTGAAAAAAGGATATAAAACACTTGATTTCAGTTTCCCTGATATAAATGGCAAAAAGCTTTCCTTAAAAGATGAAAAGTATAAGAATAAGGTAGTGATTTTAACTATTACCGGAAGCTGGTGCCCTAATTGTGTTGACGAAGCTACTTTTATAGCGCCATGGTATAAAAAGAACAAAAACCGCGGTGTAGAAATTATTGCTTTACATTACGAACGTTCAACTGAGCCCGAATATGCGAAAAAAGTAATGACCCGTTTCCGTGATCGTTTTGGTATAACATACGATCAGGTGTTGGCAGGTACAGCAGACAAACAGGCGGTATCTGAATCATTGCCTGCACTTGATTCTTTTTTATCATTTCCTACCACGATAATAATCGATAAACAGGGAAATGTTGCCCAGATTCATACCGGTTTTAACGGCCCTGCCACTGGTAAATTTTACGATGAATTTGTAAAAGAATTTAATACAGAGATTGATTCGCTATTGAAGAAATAAGCATGGTAAACCATCCCTTAGCTGTCATTCTGAACGCAGTAAAGAATCTTTTTATACAAAACGTAAACATTGGTTGGTGAGCTACCGACCAATAGAAAAAATAGTGGTTTTCATTTTGTACTTAGCACTAACCTTATGTTTAGCCCCGGGCGAAGCGGCATCCCTGAAGCGCAGCGTAAAGATATAGCGGAGAACGGAACCTCCTTTAATCATTGCTGATGACACTGCGCTCCAAAAAAAGTAAAATTTTTCTTTTTTGGAAAGGTGGTGCAATGCGCTTCGGTTCCGGAAGCCCTTCTTTCCGCTATTATCTTTTTGCGAGTTTTGGCAGGCACATTTTGGTTTGTGCGCCAAAAAGGATAGCCGCTGCAATAAGGTTTATTTGATGAAGGTCTGTACAAGCAACAAAATAACGTTTTGCACTTTGCTCTTGGCAGTAACAGTGCATTTAGCCCCGGGCGAAGCAGCATCCCTGAAGCGCAGCGTAAGGATATAGCGGAGAACGGGAACCTCCTTTAATCATTGCTGATGACACTGCGCTCCAAAAAAGTAAAATTTTTCTTTTTTGGAAAGGTAGTGCAGTACGCTTCGGTTCCGGCAGCCCTTCTTTCCGCTATTATCTTTTTGTGAAGGCTCAGTGGGAACATTTTGTTTCTGCGGCAAAAAGGATAGCCGCTGCAATAAGGTTTATTTGAGGAAGGCCTGTTCAAGGAAAAAATAGCGTTTTGCACTTTGCTCTTGGCAGTAACAGTGCATTTAGCCCCGGGCGAAGCGGCATCCCTGAAGCGCAGCGTAAGGATATAGCGGAGAACGGTAACCTCCTTTAATCATTGCTGATGACACTGCGCTCCAAAAAAAAGTATCATTATTTCATTTCATTTAAACATTGGTTGGTGAGAGGCCAACCAATAGATATCCATCCCCTAACTGTCATTCTGAACGCAGTGAAGAATCTTTAACGTAAAACAATAAATATTGATCGGTGAGGCACCGACCAATAAAAAAATTTAAATAAAGATCCTTCGACAGGCTCAGGATGACAGCTTTCGGTTAACTCAATATTGGCTATTTCACATGCTTTGAAACAAAATCAATAATCGTTTTCTTTGGAACCACAACGGTAGTAGTCCGGCTGAATCTAGCGATATTAATCCCGTAAAAACGACCTTCCCAATCAAAAACAGGCGATCCGCAATCGTTAGCTTTAATGGCGGCATCATGTGTAAAAACAGCATTTAAACCATCCCTTCGCTCAGATTTTCCACCCTGAAATTTATCAGCCGGATGATTAGAGACCGATTGTCCCCTACTATCCAACTTCAAAGTTTTGTTCATCTTACCAGATGCATTTATCCATTCAAAAGTAACCTCGTCATCTGCCCAATATTTCAATATTTCGGGCGCAAATTCACTTGCTTTTTTGATGGCTTTCCCATTGATGCTGATCAACTCATCGCCAACTTTTATCCCTGCTTTTTCTGCCGGGCTGCCTTCTTTAATTAACGAAAATTGAACTGGATTAGAATTGTATACCACCATGGCTCCTAAAAAAGGTTGACTATTTATTTTTGGTAAATTAAATAGTGAGCTGCCTAAAACACTGCTTATCACTTTGCCAGCAGGGTTTATGCTATGCAGCAGTTTACCCACCTCTATTTTAACGGTGTCGGTTTCAGCAGAATTTAAATCAATCCCGCCGGTTATATACTTTTCAAGCGAAAATAAAACCAGGTCGTTCTCCTGATCGCTTCTAATGAACTTGATCGGTACTGTAACTCCATTAATATCACATTGTACCCTTTCGCCAACCATGGTATTTTTGCTTAGTAAAAACTGTCTTTTAACACCACTAGATGTTTTAACGTTTAATAAACAGGCACCAATTTTTTGCTGTTGTCCTTTTATTATACTTTTAATAGTGAAAGAACTATTTTTGACTATTGGAACGCCAAAATCAGGATGTAAGGCCTTTTGTCTGCTTTCTTTCTGCAAGAGCAACGACAAGGGATCGGCTTTCACACTATCTGTTTTTTCGGGGAAAGCCGTGTAAAGTCTTTCACTGTTCAAGGCTGTCCAATAGCGGCGATAAAGATCAACAGGAATTTCAAAATTCATCTCATCTGAAACATCAATAGCGCTGTGTAATCCAATCACACGGCCCCGATAGTCAAATAAAGGTCCACCAGAGTCACCAGGTTCCATTTTACAGGTTGAACGGATAAATCCGTATTCATTTTTCACTTCAGCAATACTGCCTAACCTTAAAGTTGGGAGGGTTTGGTTCAGGCTTTCGGGATAAGAAATACTGATGCAAGGTTCATCTTTTAGCAAACTGGCAGAATAGCCCATCTCTGCAAATGGATAGCTGCCCTTATCGGTAATTTTCATCATACCAACATCGGGAATACCCGGGGTTTCTTTATTTTCTATTTTCCCTAGCGCCACAGCAATACATTCGCGTCCGTCTGGAAAAAAAACCTTATAATTTTTTCCAGGTAAAATGGTATGTGCAGCCGTTAAAATATAACCATCAGCACTTACTACCACACCGCTAAACTGCGCACTTGTTCTCTGTTTCTGCTGTACATCGAAACCCCACATCCGTACACTGGCAGGGTAAGCTTTTATAACCGCCTGGCTAATGGTATATTGAAATTTTGCAATCTGCCTTTTCTGCGCAGTAGCATTTAGGCCAAACAGCAACACAAGGGTTGCTGTTATAGCCTTTATATAGTTATTCATTATTTTTATGATTTTTTGGGCGGAAGCATAACTGGCGTCGCCCTCCAGAGTTTCATCAAGCTTTTCTATAACATTTTACTTGAGCGAAATCGACACCAGACAAGCAATTAGCATCTTTTTATCATCCCAATCAATTTAGCCAATAATTAGTTAAAAATTTCAGCAAGCTTTTTGTTTAATGGTTCGCCGCGAAGGCCATTTCCAACAATTTTGCCCTGCGCATCTACCAGAAAACTGGCAGGCACGGCACGAACGCCGTATAAACGGCCCACTTCGTTGTTCCATCCTTTTAAATCAGATACGTGAATCCAATCTAAACCGTCTTTTTCTATCGCTTCTAACCAACGTTCTTTCACATGATCCAATGAGACTGAAATAATTTCGAAACCTTTATCTTTATAAGTTTGATATTGTTTTACGAGATTCGGGTTCTCTGCCCTGCACGGGCTGCACCAGCTTGCCCAAAACTCAACCAGTACAACTTTTCCTTTAAAACTGGCTAATGAAACCGGCTTGCCTACCACATTGTTCTGGGTAAAAAGGGGCGCTGCATTTCCAACAGCGGTAATGCCGCTTGCAGCAATACGTTGTGCCAGTTCTTTGCCCATATCGGTCTCCCGGTATTCTTTATTTAATGCACTAAAAATCGGCTGAACTTTAGCCACATCAACCTTGCTGCCCGCCGCCTCTGAGAGTGCTACCAAAGCGAAATAGGAATTTGGGTGTTCTTTAGCAAATTGAAACTGTTTGTCTGTTCTGTTCTGGATGTTTTTTCTGAAGCGCAGATCTACGGCTTTCATATAAGTGGTATCTTTCTGTTGCTCGGGTGTTCCTTTGTTAAAATCTATATTTACCGCTTTGGTAAGGGCCATAATGGTACCACCGATGGCTTTGTTATAGGCATCGTAATCCTGATATACCTTTGAGCCCGTGAAAACAGCATTATCCAAAGAATCTTTTGAACTAATGGTCACCTGCTCTTTACCAAAATAAAAGTAAATGACATCACCTGTATAAACAGCCTTGTTTTTACCTGCACCTGTATGATCGAGCGCCATACGGGCATAGGCATTACCGGAAATATGACCGGTAAATTTGAAACTTCCGTTAACCAATGCCACGGAATCTTCGTGACTTACACCATTATCCATGTAATCGATATAAGCTTTTGCCGGAGCACCCAGCGTGCCTATTTTACCCGATAAACTAAAGTTTGGCGTTTGTGCCCAGCTTAAAGCTGGGACTAAAAGGGCTAATAAAACTAATTTTATATTTTTCATTTGTATTTTTTTATGGTTAAGTTATATGGTTTTGTTATACTGATCTTATTGAAGAACCTCGTTAACACTTTCGTAATGTTTCAACAGGCTCAACATGACAAAATCAGCGAGAAATTTTCTTAATAATAAAGTCTCATCAGTTTATTTTCTAATTGCGATATCTACAATTGCACCTGGAATACCCTCAATCTTTTTAATAAATGCGCCATTTATTCCTGTTGCTATATTCAAAAAAGTAACGGTTTCTTCTGTTCCTACCATTAGGGTTTCCTCATCTTCGCTAAGTTTCAACATGGAAATTGTTTTTCCGGTAAAACTCGTCGCCAGTTCCCTCAGCTCTTCATTTACTGGGTTGTAACGGTAAAGCTTACTGCCATTGGCCATGTAGATTACCCCATTTTTAGCACCGCTCCATTTCGTATTTTCATTAATCAATTCCTGGCGTACAAATAAGCGTTTGTGTTGTGGGGTAAATGTGAATGGTCCGTTAAACTGAACGTTAAACTTGAGCTCATAAATTTTACCGTCGGTCCCTTTGCAATAAGCAAAACAATCTGCGTTGTTAAGTTGCTCCATGTGAACAAGATCCATCCCAACATTTAGCGGATCGAAAACATTGGCCGTAACCGAATATTGGGTACCAAAATAAACAGGGGCGCCATACAGGTTAATGCGTACAAATTGTTTCCTGTTCCGGTCAAATCCGATAAAATAGGTAGCCGATTGCGTAAAACTCATTACAAAAGACGGGGCCAGTTCATAATCACCATCAGCCGGTAAACCAAACATGCCGTAAGTAGCTGCCTGATCCCAGGTACTGGTTGTGCCACCATAAAATTTACCATTAACAACCCCCATCATTACCCCTTGTGGATGCGAAATCAGTGAACTCACTTCCAGATTATCTGGCGATGTAAAAAAATTATCTTTCAGCGTATTTGGATATTTAGGATCTTCCTGCATGGTATTCGGTTCCAACCTGATTCCACCATTTTTGGTAATGATCCAATAGCCCAACAAGGTGCCCCCGGTAAATGTATTACTTAACAGGAACAAGTTGGTAGGGTTTGCGGGTAAATCTTTCCCTTGCATGGCGCGGTACAAACGGGCCTGCACACTGCCATCTGGCTTTATAAACGAAAACTGAGTGATTCCATTTTCAATGCTTAATACTGTTGTGCCTTTTGCAAATTCGGTCGCCCCCTCAATGTAAAACTTATGGAAATACTTCATTCCATTCGCCTTATTAAATACAGTAAGGCGTGCAGAATATCTTTTGGCCTGCAAACCAAATATAATCCTTAAAGCTGGTCCGGTATACAGAACATCATTCCCTTCCATTACACTAATTTTCCATTGAAGTTCGATATTAGCAGCATCTGCTCCTTCTATTTTTGGTTTGATGATCAAACTATCTCCTACACTGGCAGTGTAAACAGAATCAAGGTTAGCCACTTTTGGCTCCAGAGGCATATCGATATCGTAATTACCCAGGTCTTTATGACATGCGGCTAAAGAAATCACGCCAATTATTAATATGATTAATTTTTTAATATTCATGTTCTTCGGATTAAATAACCTCATTGCCATTTTCATCTATAAAATAATATTTACCATTCTGCATGTTCTTTCTCAAAAGCGTTTTTTTGGCTGGGTTGCTCTTGTTATAGAAATAATAGCTATTGGTATTGCCTGCAGTTACTTCTTCGATGACATAACCTTTTGCTACATTTTTGGCTACCCAATTAAATGGATTATTTAACATCGTGGTTAATAAGCCTATATAGTACAGGTTTTTCGGTGCATCAAGTCCGTCGGTAGTGAGGGAGGTTTGCCCGGTTACCAGAATAAACAACTCATGTTTGGTTCTCGAATAAGGAGGAAGCGGCCAGCTATCCCACCAGTTTGGCTTTTCCAATTTGGAGGAGAATACAACTTTTGCCCTGATCAGGTAAGGATTTTCGATGCCCAGGTCTGAAGTGCCCGTTAATTTAATCAATATCGAAACCGATCTGTTTTCAAGTTCCTGATCCTTGTTATAAATCACCACCGGGATATAACCTATTCCCCTATTCGGAAGAATGGAATATTGCGGTTTCAAAGCTTCATAATGTAGACCGGGCGTAGCTGTAGAAGAATCAGCATCAACACGAGCACTGAATTTCCGGTCTGCATCGGTTCTGATTCCGGATAAACGTACCGGCAGCCATACCGTATCCTGAGCCAGTGTGGGATTATAAGCAAAGGTTTTTACAATACTATCTTTATCTCCATTATAAATGTCGAAATAAACATTTGCGCTGTGATCAAAACGCATCTCCTCTGCTTTCTTGCAAGAAACAAGGCAAACGATTGCGAATATTAATATGTATATTTTCATAATTTGCGATTAATTTAATTTCAAATTGATTTATCTCCCGCCATAAACAATCTCATCGTTAGGAAGGGGGAGCACGAAAATGTTATCGGATGCTGGGATGATTGCTCCGGTTTGCCCCACAATTCCCCTGTTTAACCTTTTATACATGTAGAACAGCTGGCCTTCTGCCAACCATTCCTTTCGTGCGTCTTTAAGCAGTTCTTTCAACAGGTCTTCTTCACTATTGATGGATAAAGGATCGCCTATTTGTCTCGCCTCGCGAACTTGTGTAAGGTAATTTACAGCTGTTGTGGGATTACTTGCATATGAACATTCTGCAGCGATATAATATAGCTCACTAAGTCTGATGGCAGGAGCCATTAAATAATGTAAGTTGGCACTTGCTTCAGCGCTTAAAGGGTTCCGGCGGTATTTAACAATATCGTAAGATCTTGATGATTGGCTAGAAGTAGCAGACAACCAATATTTATAACGCGAATCACTTGCACCGGCCGTAGCTTTTTCATAAATATAATCTGCAGCATCCTCGATTAAATAAAAGCCCCTTGTGCCACTTTGAAACCAATTGTCTTTGATCTCTTTTGCCGCGCCTGGTATATACCATCCAAAAACAAGCTCCTTATAAAGAATCCGATCTTTTTTTGAATCTTCAAAAGCTTCAAAATCGCTTTTTGCGGTCCATGGGAATTTTTTAGAGTCGATTACTTCTTTTGCATTCTGTAAAGCTTTAGCCTTATCATTTTTATACAGATACACGCGGGCAAGCGTACCACATACGGCATAATAATTTAAACGATGCCTTCTGTTTTGTAAAAACAGACTTGGGTTTCGCTCTTCTGTATTTTTGAGTGTATCGGTAACCAAGGGATAGTTTATGATATAACCGGTGCTGCGAATGGGATCAACCATTAACAATTGTTTCGATTGCTCCAGATCTTTAATAATGAGATCAATCGTTTCTGATACGCTGGAAACCGGCGTAATGTCTTTGGTGTATTTATTTGCATACGGAATTCCTTTTGCAGTGGCATTTCTCAGATAAGAAGGTGCAAAAAGACGCAATAAATCGAAATGCAAATATGCTCTTAAGGCAAGCGCCTCTCCCTTCACAATAGCGTAATTGCTTCCGCTAAAGATGTTCTTTTTTGCATCTACATTTTCCAGGATCAGGTTACAGTTTACAATTGCATTGTATAAACCAGCCCAAATTTTATCCTTCCGTTTAATAAATTCGCCATGTTTATAATTGTACAAAGAGGTTTCCCTATAATTCTGACCGTCATCACGCATCGAAAAATTTTGCGCCAATACTTCTGTTGTACCAAAAGTAAGCTCTTTACCATACAAATCTGATTCGCTACTGCGGTTATACACGCCGTTTATAGCTTCCATAAAACCATTTTCGGTACTAAATAAAATTGGTGCCGCAATTTCTGATTCCGGCTCCACTTCCAGCCATTTTTTGCAGGAACTAAATACTCCTGTTATTACGATGAGGCAGATTAACAATCTAATCTTCATATTTTTATATTTTAAATCTGTTATTAATATAGCTTAGAAAGCTGCTCTGATGGAGAATGTTAAACTTCTGGTAAACGGATAATTTATTCCCCTTTCTTCTTTTACTGATGACCAACGCACCACATCATTTGCCGTAACCTGAAACATAAGACTCGACATCGATAATTTTGACGCGATTTTTTTGTTCATATCATAAGAAAAGTTAACTGATTGCAGGTTGATCAGGTTATCAGGCTGTATAAATCGCGAGCTAACATCTGTCTCACCGTTATCTGCTATGTTTTTATAAAAAGACAGGTCGCCAGGTTGCTTCCATTTTTCCTCAAACACACGTTTATCAACGTTGTATCTTGGGTCGGCATTTTCAACACGTTCTACCAGGGTGAGATTATATTTATCGCCACCAAAATAGGTTTGGAACTGCACATACAGGCTAAACCTTTTGTAGTTCACGGTTCCACCAAAATAGCCACTTACTTTAGGGTTAGGATCGCCAATTACCACATAATCTCTCTTATCGTAATCGTACGTTAGTGTACCATCTTTTTTAAGGTATAACTCCCGTCCATTTTCCGGATCTATACCTAAAGAGCGTACACCATAAATGGCATTAAATGGTTGCCCTTCACTAAACCTAAGTAATGGAATACCCCTGTAACCTCCATCGCCGGGCTTTAAAGATTGTAGTTCATCTGCCCGATCGTTGTATTTCTTTAAAGCGTTTGAGATTCTTACCACTTTGTTTTTATTGGTAACCAAATTGGCATTCAGATTTACCGACCAGTCTTTGTTTCTTACGGCCTCAACGTTTATTCCTAACTCCGCACCCTTGTTTTCCATATCTCCTAGATTTTCTTTATAAGATAAAAACCCTGTTGATGGAGGTAAGGTGATATCGGCCAAAATATCTTTGGTAAACTTTTTATATATTCTTGGCGTAATCATTACACGATCTTTAAAAAGTCCAATGTCTACACCGATATCGGTCATCCTTGTTTTTTGCCAGCCTAAATTTTCATTGCCGTAACTGTTAACACCTGCACCTATGCCCGATGAATACCAGTTTCCGGTATTATACTTATAAATGGTTTTTGATAAGTAAGGATCAAACTCTACCGAGCCGGTAAGACCTGTGGAAGCTTTTATTCTCAGCTGGCTAATGACAGGGTTACCCTTTAAAAATTCCTCCTGGTGTACATTCCAACCTAGTCCGAACGACCAAAACGGGGCCAGTTTATTGTTTACACCAAATTTTGAAGAACCATCAACACGAACAGTTCCATCCATCAGATACCGGTTTTTGTACGAATAGTTTACCGAAAAAAACGAACCGAATAAACGGGCCTTTTCGAGCCTGCTTTGCGGTTTTCCATCTTCTGCATAACCTTTGGCAAAGCCAATGCTGGTAAAACGATCATTAGCAAAGCCAATGGCCGTAAACTCTTTCTGATCGCGCAATTCTGTACGGGCATTTACCCCTACCAAAGCGTTAAAATAATTACCACCGATCTGCTTTAACCAGGTTAACCTGATGTTACTGTCCCAGTAGGTTTCTTTCATTTCCCTGTTGGTATATTCACCTTTTTCATCTATTTTATCGGTGGTATACAGGTAATATTTATTTGCCAGTGGCGAGGTAAAAACATCATCAGAATTAGATCGTGTGGTTACACTCATCTGGGCCCTTAATCTGAGGTCTTTTGCCACTTCTAAATCGGCAGAAAGGTTATCGATAATTTCGGTGTACTTAGATTTATTGAAACTGCTTAAATTTGCATCAAATAATGGATTAAATACATATTCTTTTGATCGATCTTGCTTTTCATATACATCCGAAATCCGCATCGCCATGCCATTGGCATCTTTTAAGGGATAGTAAGGGTTCATCCTTACATAATTAGAAAAATCGCCGTATGGAGATTCGGTAGCGCCTACCTGCGTGATGGACAATTCATTTCTGAACTGAAGTTTCTTCACATTATACTGAAAACTCATTCCACCTGAATATTGATCCCTTTCAGAGCCTTTCATTGCTCCCGGCCTGGTTTGGTAACGAAGATTTACATTGTAGCGGAATGCCTGCGAACCACCATCAAGATTTACAGCATGTTTATGCCCTATGGTATTACGCAAGGGTTGCGATAGCCAATAACTGTTCACACCACCAACTACATTGGCTTTTTTATGGTAATAGATCTCATCGAGCTGATCCTGAGACACCTGCTGTTTCGAGGAATTGTATAAGCCTGCCAACACTTCATAATCTAGTTTTTCAGCTGCATTTAAAACCTGATAATCAGTAAGATCTGCAGCGGTAAGATTTAATTCGTAATTGTATTCTATCCTTAATTTCCCCTCTACAGGAGTTTTAGTGGTAATCACAATTACACCATTGGCCGCGCGCGAACCATAAATTGCCGTTGCAGCCGCATCTTTTAATGAGGTAACCGATGCAATGCGGTTTACGTCCAAATCAAATACTTTCTGCACGCTTACTTCATACCCGTCTAGCATAAAAACAGGCATGTTCACGCTACCTTGAATATCATCTCTTCTCAATACCTGCCCATCGCCACTTGGCAGCGCAGAAGCTCCCCTAACATTGATAGAAGGAATCCTGTTAGGATTGGAGCCTGCCAGGTTATTATCGATCAGTTTAAATGAAGGATCGAACGTTCCGATACTTTGCAGCAAATTCTGTGGATTTACCCTTCTCAGCTGATCTCCGGATATCGTAACCGCGTTACCGGTATAGTTATCTTTTTTAATCGTTTGATAACCCGTTACCACCACATCGTTCATTTGGGTCATCTTAGCCGTAAGCTTTACGTTTAACGTTTTAGTACCTGTAACCTTGGTTTCAAACAACTCGTAGCCCACATAACTGAAAACCAAAATGCTTCCATCATCAACATTGACCTTGAATTCGCCTTTTTCATTAGTAATGCCTACGCTTGCACCATTTTTAACGGAAACGTTAACCCCCGGAAGGGTTTCACCTGTAGCTTTATCAGCAACAACACCTTTTACTTCAATTTTTACCGCTAAATTTGCTGCAACAACAGGTAAATTCTCCTTGCGGCTGATCACGATGGTTTTGTTAACAATGTTATAGCTCAGGTTTTGATCTTTTAAAGAAGTAGTCAAAGCATCTACCAAGGATGCATTATTGAACTCGACCACTACGTCTGGTTTATCCTGTAACAATTGACCTTTGTAAAAGAAAAAATAGCCGGTCTGCTTTTTAATCTCCTTAAAAACCTGTTTAAGCGAGGTTTTTCTTCGAGAGAGCGTTACGGTTTGTGAGAAGGTGGCTGCCGAAACATGTAAGGCGCCAACCAGTAGTAAAATCGTAGTCAATTTCATGACCAATAAAAATTTAATCTTTACCCTCCGCCTATCGCACACGGGGTTGTAAAGGGTAGTTAATTTCATACCTTTGTTATGAATGAGGTTAAAAAATAGCAGCTGGGTTTCGAAGCAAGCTGCTTGTCCAAATTTCTACCGGAAGCGTTGTCGCGCTTTCGGTTTTTTTTAAAGGTAGGATGCTAAATTTCTGGTAGTTTTTTCATCATAAAGTTTAGTTAGTTTGTAAATTGGTTGGTTGATTTTTCCGGCTGTTTAAAGAAGCCATTCTTGTTTAATTTCTTGTTACGGTAAGCACTTTGCCTTTTATATCAATATGAACGTGGTTAAGTTCTAATATTTCAAATACCTCTGCCAGGTTGCTACTTCTTGGAATTTCGCCTATATATTTTTCTGTTGAAATTTTGCCCTGATAAACTACATCTACATCATACCAACGCGAAATCTGCCGCATAATACTTTGCAGATCATCATCATCAAAAGAGAAAATATTATTCTTCCAGGCCATTTCTTTATCAATATCAACCTGCTGATTGAGCGTTAATTTAGCTGTGTTTATATTTAGCTTGGATTGTTCGCCCGGGAGCAGGTTTATAGTACCAGAGGCATTGCTCACTTTTACTGCACCTTCTAAAAGCGTGGTTTTAACGAAAGCTTCATCCCTGTAGGCATTAATATTGAAGTGTGTACCTAAAACTTCAACCGTTTGCGCATGGGTTTTTACCCTAAAAGGACGGGTACGATCTTTAGAAACTTCAAAATAGGCTTCTCCATTTAATTCTACCATTCTTTCATTTTTTGCAAAAGCATAAGGATATTTTAAGGTGGTAGCTGCATTAAGCCAAACCTTTGTTCCATCTGGCAGGCTTACCTGGTATTGTCCGCCACGGGGCGTGCTTATGGTGTTAGAGCCTGTAACCGGGGCATTCGGAATTTCTTTGATGATGTATTCGAGTTGCCCGTTTTTAGCCTTCTGGATAATAATACCATTCTGGCTCGCAATCTGACCGTTTTTAGCATCATCCAGATTTACCACCGTTCCATCGGCTAGTGTTAACATCGCTTTATTTCCGCCAGGAAGAATATTTTTTAATTCGGTTTTGGCAGTTAAAGGAGTAGCGTAATGCTGCATTACAAAATAGAGCCCAACGCTAAGGCATAAAATCAGACTTGCTGCAACGGCAAACCGTTTAACAGTAACCATTTTTACAGATTTACCGCGAGGACTTAACTGGCTCCAAACTTCTTGTTTGCTGGATTCTATTCGGGAATGATGAGGCGCTTCGTTTTCAAAAGGTAATTGCAGATACCAATCTTCTACAACAGCCATCTCTTCGGGCGAACACTTACCAGCAATGTACTTGTCTAAAAGCTTTTTCGCATTTTTCTCCATTAAAAAGAAGTTTGTTTGGGTTGATTAATGTATATACGGCTAAGGTATATGCCTGGGGGTATCAGAATATTATTTTTTTTGAAAAATAATTCAGATACAGCCCATTTGAAGACAAAATGCTTTATTTACACGATCAAAAGCACCCTATTGATAGGTTTTAAAGAGGAAAGCTATATAAATAGCTACACCCAACCTTGATTTAAGAATTCGTAGTGCTTTTTTAACCTGGGTTTTAACAGTTAGTTCCGAAAGACCTAATTCTAATGCAATTTCTTTATGTGTTTTATTCGCTTTGCGACTTAAAATAAATATTTCGCGCATTTTGGGTGGCAAAGCATCAATTTCTTGCTCAATCAATAATGCCATTTGTTTTTCACGCACCAAATAATCGGTAAGCACATGATCTTGATCCATATAATCCTGCAAAGAATCGACGTATTTGCTTTCTACTTTTTGATGTGCAAAAACATCCAGCACACGGTTGCGTACAGCTGTATATAAATAGGCGGATAAGTTACCGTCAGGCGCAACCTGTAAACGTTTTACCCAAAGTGATTCGAACAAGTGATGTAGTACATCTTTCGCTTCCTCTTCATCATTTAAACGTTTACTGGCGTGGATGAAAAGTAGGCCATAAAAACGATTGTAAATTTCGGTAAAAGCCTGCTCGTCACCTTGAGTTAACAAGTACGCCAATTCGCTATCAGAATATGAACCGTAAATACGCATAGAGATCACACAAAGATAATACAATACAACCGGTTTCATTGCAACACATAGGCTGTTATCTTACTAGTACCCTTATGTTTTCATTTTTTTTACAAAACATCGGCACATTTTAGATAAATGCAGATTTGTTCTGTATTCATCCCTTTTTATCGCTGTCCAATTATTCTACTTGAGACTAATACCATTAAATAAATCCGATACTATCTAAACTAGGTAACAACAACAAGAATTATTATATTTACATTGTCAGGTAACGATCGCATATTGTACGGTAATGAACATATTCTGATCTCAATTTCTGTAAAAGGATGCACTGTGGCGCTAACACATGTTTAAGCTTATTGGCACAAACTTGGCACCATTGAAAAAATTTAAACATGAAAAAAATAACGACACTTGCGGTTATCGCTATATTTATTTTCTTTAAACCCAGCCAAGCTTGTACTGTAATTTCCTGTGCACTAAAAGGTGAAGTATTTGCTGCAGCCAACGAAGATGATTACATGGGTTTTGCAAGGATGTGGTTTAACCCTAAAACTGCAGAAAGATATGGTTCGGTTTGTTTCGGACTGCCTGATCTACAAGCACAAGCTGCCATGAATGAACATGGCCTGTTTTACGATTTTACCGCACAAAACATCGATCCTGCTAAATATCACCCTAAAAATGTATACCAGGGAGATCTTTTATTTGAAATTCTTGGCAAATGTAAAACTGTAAAGGAAGCTTTGGTTTATCTTGAAAAATACGATTACGCGATCAGTTCGCAGGTACTAATTGCAGATGCACTTGGAAATTCAATAGTTATTAATGCCGGAACTAAATTACCCAAATCAGGACATTATCAGATCAATACAAATTTTGATATCAGCAAAGTACAAAACAAAACCTATTCTTGCCGAAGATATGATATCTCAGAAGAGATGTTAAAAGAAGTAAAAGCGATAAACGTTCCTTTTTTTCGCGATATATTAAATCGTACCCGACAAGAGGGGAAGTTATCTACTATTTACAGTAATATATATGATCTTAAACGTGGAATAATAACCATATATCATTTTCACGACTTTGAGCATCCTTATGTAATTGACGTAAAGAAAGCGTTAACGAAAGGTTACCGGTTAGAAAAAATAAGTGATCATTTTCCTACAAGCTTTGCTTACGAACAGTTTTTAATGAGCGATAAGCCTATGTACCGGAAAGAGATGATATTGAATGAGATCAATCAAAAAGGATTACAGCCAACTATAGACCGCTATTTCGAATTGGGTAAAAGTACGGATAAAATAGACAGTACAATCAATAACATTTTATTAGAAGTAGGTATTCAACTGGTTAAAGACGCATATAATAAGCATGCCAATGGTGGGATTTGGGAGTACTGGTTTGCAATGCCTGGCGGTTTTAAAATAGAAAGCTTTAATGATAAACGTTTAAATGCAGCTGCAGAAATATTCGATTATTTAGTCGCTGAAAAAGAAACAGACACCAAATTAAAGAATTTTATTTATGAGTTAAACGCTTATGTCAGGCTTATTCAGGGTAACCAGGATAAGGCAAAAGCATATTATACTATAGCTGCAGCGAGCAGTACCAATACCTGGCCGATATCGTTTAACAGATCAAAAAAAATGCTAGCTATTTTATAAATGGCCTTTTGCTGTCACATGATCGGAGTAAAAGGGCTGTCTTAATGCTTTGAAATGGCCTTATACTACGCTCAGGCTGACTTAGGAAAGAATTTATTTAATTTTTAAATACTCTTCATACATAATCATGCAGCCGGGTATTTTGACGAAATACGGAATATCCAGAATTAATTAAAGCATGACCTGATTAAAAATCCTATCTAAAAAAGGGCGCTAATTTAGATAGGAAAGAGAGATAATTTAGATACTATGCTTTTATAGGTAGATGTTAATTTATTTATCAATGTAACATGATCTGCTTTAATATGCCATGCACTTTTTAGATTATGTACTAATATCGCATTCTATTCTCATTTTCAGCGTTTCCTTACATAGATCGGCTTGTTTCCGTTACAGATCGGTGGATATGTTAACCAGATTCTTAAATCAATCAATAAAACATTAGTAACCTTTTCCTAATCATCCATGCTATGAAGTAAATATTGGGCTCTTACGCATAAAATTACCAACAATTCTTTTCATGTTGGACACAAATCATCACCTTTCTACTTTCCAGATTAATGAATCACAAAATTTTATTGAATTACATACATTAATTGCCCTTACATAAACAATAAAGCTGTTTTTATCATTTGAAATAAACCTATGGAGAGGAAAATTAAGGCAAAACATGATAATTATTCTATTTTCACTGCGAAAAGGTGTAAATTCGTTATATAAAAAGAAGATCAACAAATGATTAGGTGTATAGCCATTGACGACCAGCAAAACTCGATCTCGGGTCTTGAAAAATACATAGCGGATACCCCGAATATGGAACTCTTAGCTAGTTACACCGATCCGATGGCAGCTTTAAACGAATTGAAGGATATTGATCTGGTAGATGTGATATTTATGGATATTCAAATGCCACAACTTTCGGGCATTGAACTTTCTAAAGCAATCCGCTCTAAAACCCGGAAGCTGATATTTACCACTTCACATGAGGAATATGCTTTTGAAGCTTTCGAAGCAGATGCAGATGCTTATTTACTTAAACCTTACGGTTATGCTAAATTTGCCTTCACGCTAAACCGGGTTTTTGGACAAGAAACAGAAGATACCGCACAGGAGGATTACTTCTTTGTGAAAAATAAATCTGAAGCACACAAAGCTGTTTTAGTACGATACGCAGACATCATAGCTTTTGAAAGCTTTCACAACTACATCAAAATCCATACTAAAGAGAAAGTAATTATTGCCTATTTAAGCCTGAAAGATGTTAAAGAACAGCTGAACATAGAAAAAGGATTTATCCAACTGCACAGAGGTTATATTATTTCCATTGATCATATTTTACATGTTGAAGGTACAAGGGTAACACTTTCTAACCACACCAGCTTTACAGTGGGCGATCTTTATTATAATGATTTTCGTGACTTTTTTACCGATAAATTGGTTACCAGTAAACGCAGCAAGTAAAGGTAAAGATAGCTTAGCGCACAACACTAGAATATGCATATAAACAGAAAGCCCATCTAGGTGTAGATGGGCTTTCTGTTTAAAGCGAAAACAAATTATTTTGCACTATTTTTTTTATCAGTTACTTCAGCTCTAATTTCCTGGGCTAAAACTTTTAAGTCTTGCATAGCTTTACGTACACGTGTACCTGCTGCAGCATTACCACCATCATAAAATTTAGTTACGTCTGCTTCAACAGAAGAGATTAGATCTTGCACTTTTTTAAATTTGTCCATAATTTTTCTTTTATAGGGATGGTAAACATCCGTTAATTAAATAATATTACTTTTCCGCTAACAATAAACGGGCCGCAAAACTATTGCTTTTTATAAATTAAACAAACGTTTATGCCAAATCATTATTGCAAATAATATAAAAAACCGATAAAAAGATAGGAGCCGATTGGTAATCAGTCCATATTTCGCTCAAACCTCCTCATTTTTAGCATGTAAAGCTTGGGGCATTTCATTATAAAAAAATTTTAAATCAAGGAAATTAATATTGCAATTATGTCTTACCTTGGTTGGAAATATGCAGTCGTTAAATCTTCTCATTAGTACTACTTGTTTATTTTTACTTTTATTCTCCATGCATCTTTTTTTCGCGAAAAGAGGGAATAAACTGTTAAACATATTACTTTCTGTTATATTTTTTGCACGATTTGGACAGGTCCTGACTTCCCTGCTCTTTAAAGCAGGCCAGCCTCATGCTTTAGCATTTTTTCATCAAACTTTTACGCCGTTTTATTTTGCGGCTCCAGCCTGCTTTTACCTATACATTACAGGTTTTCTTCAGGATCGTAAACATTTACAAAAAATAGAATGGCTCCACTTTATTCCTGCTTTGCTGGCCATTATTCATGTAATCCCCTTGCATTTTTCTGTTACCACCGATTGGAATTTAGTGGGTACTCAATTAGCCCAAAACGGTTACTTCTCTTTAAAAGCAAAAACTGGTCTTTTTCCGCCATATTTCCATTACATATTTAGGCCTATGCTGGTAATAGGCTATTTATGCGCCACCTGGATTGAGGTACTACGCCTTAAGAAAAAACCACAACAACCACTCGAAAGCGAAGGCAGAACATGGATTATCTTTTTTCTTCGTGCTGCAACTTTTTTTCAGTTGCTTGGTCTGTTACCTATTATTTTAAGAAGCTTACATATCCCTTACATCAATACTTATTTTATCATACTGAACTGCCTGGCCCTGCTGATTATTTTATTATATACGCTTCACAAGCCCTATATTTTTTATGGCTATTTGCTGGTAGCAGTAAACTGGACTAAAAAACCAGCAACCCAGCAAATAGATATGGATGACCTATTGGTCCCCGCAATTGCAGAAGACACCATGCAACATCCTGTAACCGTAAAAAAGATTAATCTTTTAGCTACACAGCTGGCCGATTATGCCTTTGCTATGAAAGAAATAATGGAAGGGGAACAGCTTTATCTTGTTCACGATTTTCAGATTATCGATCTTGCTGCAAAACTTAACCTCCCCATCCACCACTGTTCTTTCGTGATCAACAAACACATCGGCAAAAATTTCCGCGATTGGATAAATGGCTACCGGGTTAATTATTTTTTGAAACAGTATCCCTTAAAATCAGATAAAATAACCATTGAAGCCATTGCTTCAGAGGCTGGCTTTAAGAGCCAGGCCACATTTTATAATGCATTTAAAAAAGAAACAGGTTTAATGCCAACAGCCTATTTCGCGCAGGACTCAGGCCTTTAGACTGCCGTAAAACCATTTTTTAGTCTAACTATCGTATCGTTAGAGATAACAAATACCTTATTCTTCATTGCCAAACAAAAAGCCAGATACCTTTGGTTTCAGATCATCATTTATATGGCGTCTCAAATGAGTATGCCACGGATCTTTTTACAGAAATCACATCAGGTCTCAGTTATGCACTACAAAACATCATTTTTACGCCCGCTTTTCGATTATCTTGAGCAGTTCTATCCATTATCTGCAGCCTTTAAGGTTGAACTTGAAAAATCCTGTAAGCTTATTCATATCAAAAAAAGCAAATACATTCTTTCTCCAATAGATACGAATGTTTATCTATATTTTTTGGTAAGCGGACTGGTACGTGGTTTTATACGTGATGGTAAAAATGATATCAGCACCTGGTTTAGCACAGGCAAAGAAATTATTGGCGCTATACGTCACCCCCATCAGCAACCCAGCCACTCTTTTGAGTATCTTCAGGCCCTCGAAGAATGCCAGCTGATCTGCATTCCATACACCTTAATCGATTTATTGTACACTAACTATCCGGAGTCTAACCTAATCGTTAGAAAACTGTTGGCACTTCAGCATTATGCGGCATCAGAACGTGCTATTCTTGCACGTATACCAAAAGCCATGGGCAGATACCGTAAACTTTTGGAAAGCGGTTTGGATATCAGCAGAATACCGCTGCGCTATCTGGCCAGTTACCTTGGTATGCGCTTAGAAACCCTGAGCAGAATAAGAAATAAGGTTTTAACCCATGATTATCGGTTATGTTGTTAATGGAAAGCAAATTGAGTATCCAACTACTATCCTATTTTGATTAGGTAAATCAATTATTTTATCACATTTCTTTCCTCTTTTCTCGGTTTGCGCTTCTTTTGTTAAATTTGCAGCAATGATTTTATATAAAACCAACGAAGAAGTAGAACTGATGCAGATTAGTGCGCTACTGGTGAGCGATACCCTTGCAGAAGTAGCTAAAATACTAAAGCCAGGCATCACCACACTGGAGATTGATAAATTAGCAAACGAATTTATACTGGATAATGGTGCTGTACCTTCCTTTTACAATTATAATGGCTTTCCTTTTCATATTATTACCTCGGTAAACGATGTGGTTGTACATGGTTTTCCAACCAAAGATGAATTGAAAGACGGAGATATTATCTCAGTGGATGTAGGTACGATTAAAAATGGTTTCCATGGCGACCATGCTTATACCTTTATCATAGGTGAAGTGTCTCCGGCGATATTAAACCTGGTCAAAACAACTAAAGAATCACTTTTTCTTGGAATTAAAGAAGCTGTTGTGGGCAAACGCATTGGCGATATTGGTGCAGCCATCCAAAATCATAACGAAAAGCAGGGTTACGGAGTAGTAAGAGACCTTGTAGGCCATGGTTTGGGTAAAGAGATGCACGAAGATCCGCAAGTACCTAATTACGGAAGAAAAGGCACTGGTTTACTTTTAAGAGAAAATCTGGTCATGGCCATTGAACCAATGATTAATATGGGTAAAAAAGATGTTTTTCTGGATGAAGACGGCTGGACCATTAGAACGGCTGATGGCAGTCCATCTGTGCATTTTGAGCACGATGTATGTGTTAAAAAAGGTGAAGCACTTATTCTTTCTAACTATGCTCCTATTGAGGCTGCAGAGAAGCAGAACAGTAACCTCAATACTTCATATTATTAATATAACACAAAACGCAAGGAGATCTTGTAAAAATTAGATTCCTTGCGCTTTAAGTTTCTGTATAAATCGGATGATTAGAAACAACTACCCTTTTTCAATTCCCGATTTGGTAGCCACCGGTTTTTTCTTCCTAAAAATAGGGAAAGTCATGGGACTTTTGGCCGGGCGTTCATCGCCAAGTAATACCCCCCATTGTTTAAACGATTCTGTACGATCAAAAATAACTTTGAGAACCGCTACGATGGGCAACGCCAGGAACATCCCCGAAATCCCAGCAATGCTACCTCCGATAAATACACCGAGGATAGCAAATAAAGCATTTATTTTCACTTTAGAGCCCACAATACGCGGCATCAAAATGTTATTATCTAAAAACTGAACAAAAGCAATTACCCCTAAAACGGTCAGCACTGGCCATAACTCCTGTGAAGAGGTAAGTGTTAGCAACACCCCTATCACGTTACCGATTAATGCGCCCACATAAGGGATCAGATTTAATATGGCAAAGATTACCCCTATTAATAAGGCATGTTTGATACCAATCAACATCAATATTCCACCCAGTAAAATGGTCATGTAGGTGATCTGAATCAACAATCCGATCAAATAGCTTTTAATAATCGATTCGGTTTCATAAATGGCTTCCTTTACTTTAGGATGGTCGTCTGCTTTAAACCACATAAAGATAAAACGCAGGATGATGTCTTTATAGAAAAGCATCAGGTAAATATAAATAGGTAACAAACCGATAAACACAAAAATTCCGCTTAAAGTAAGAGCAGCGCCACCAGCCATTGATGTACCCATATTCATTAAATCATCACTTTTGGCCTGGATAAAGGCTTTTTGCTGTTTATCGTTATAGTGGGTGATGCGACTGATCCAATCGCTTAACGAATTGATATGTTGCGTTACGTTAGCCTTGATCTGCGGAAAATCTTTAACTAAAATCCCAATCTGGTTCGAAAAAAACCAGATTATCAAAGCCACAAAAAGGGCCACCAATAAAATGGGTAAAATAATGGCCAGTGATTCGGGTACTTTCTTTCTTTTTAAAAAGCGATACACGGGCAGCAGCATAATGCTGATGAAAAATGCCATCAATATCGGCATGATAATATCTCGTCCGATAACCATCACTGCTGCGATGGCCATCAGCCCCAATAATTCTATCGATCGTTTTACAGTTAGGGGTAAATTGTTCGTCATAAAAAGCTTATTCTGATTTGAGATTTAAACACCATCGGTATTAAAATGTTTTAAATAAGTTTGGAGTTGAGCGCATGGCGTTTAGCGGCGATTAACCGCATCTAACAACTAACCGATTAACCCTGATCAAAAAAATTACTTCTCTTACACCATATACCCATAGATTAGCCTTATTTTTGCAGCTTTAATACCACACATGAATAATCAAGACACCATTATTGCTTTATCTACACCCTCAGGTTCTGGCGCCATTGGCGTAATCCGTTTATCTGGTCCAGAGGCTATTTCACTTACCAATGCCGTATTTGCAGGAAAAGATTTAGAAAAGCAGGCCACACACACTTTACATTTTGGATTGGTTAAAGATGGCGATCATATTGTGGATGAAGTGGTAGCAGGTTTATTTGTTGCCCCAAAATCGTATACCAAAGAGCATGTGGTCGAAATTTCCTGCCATGGTTCCAATTATATTATTCAACAGATTATTAACCTGTTAATTAGCAAAGGTGCCCGGGCGGCCAAACCCGGTGAATTTACATTACGTGCCTTTTTAAACGGTGCTTTCGATCTAAGTCAGGCAGAAGCCGTTGCCGATTTAATTGCCTCCAATTCCAAAGCATCGCATGATGTAGCCATGCAACAGATGCGTGGTGGCTTTGCCAACGAATTAAAGGGGTTACGCGAACAGTTGATCCATTTTGCTTCGATGATTGAACTTGAGCTTGATTTTGCCGAAGAAGATGTAGAGTTTGCCAACCGCGAACAGCTAAAAAACCTGGTTAACAAAATCAATTACGTTTTACAACGCCTCATCTCCTCTTTCGAAATGGGAAATGTGATTAAAAATGGCGTGCCCATTGTAATTGCAGGTAAACCAAATGTGGGTAAATCTACCTTATTAAATGCCCTGCTAAATGAAGAGCGAGCCATCGTTTCGGATATTGCCGGCACCACACGCGATACCATTGAGGACGAACTGACCATTGGCGGTATCGTTTTCCGTTTTATCGATACGGCCGGAATCCGCGATACCGCCGATATTATTGAAGCTTTGGGTGTAGAACGTACCTTAGAGAAAATGAAACAGGCCAAACTGATCATTTACATGGCCGATGCCGCTCAAAGCACGGCAGAAATTGAAGAGCAAATCCGCGGTTTGGCGCAATTGGCTATCCCCTATTTAATTTTGGTTAATAAAGCCGAACTTCTTAATGATGTACAACGCAAAGCTTTCGAAGCTTTAAACGTAGTTTTTATTTCAGCTAAAGAAAAGCAAGGCATCGAAGAATTAAAAACTACCTTACTGGAACAGGTTAACCTGCATCATATCAATACCAGCGAAACTTTGGTCACTAATATTCGCCATGTAGAGGCTTTAAAACAAACCGAACATGCATTGCAAAGGGTTTTAGCTAATGTAGATAACCCGGTAACTTCCGATTTCTTGGCTATGGACATTAAACAGGCCCTGCATTATCTTGGTGAAATTACCGGTACCGTAACTACCGATGATTTGTTGGAAAATATTTTTACGAAATTTTGTATTGGCAAATAACCCCTAAAAACAACCACGAGACATGATAACTTACTACAAACAATTTACTGATTGTTAACGACTTAAATCAAAAACTATTTTTCAAAAAAAATAATTTTAAAACTTTTGCTATAATCCACAAAGGAATACGCAGGATTGAAACCAGAAAGAGGCTGCTGTGGAAAGTATCCGGCTCACGGCATCGCACTTATTAAAGACCTTCAGCGTTCTGGTGATATGCATCACTACACCGGGGCATTCGCTAACCAAGCGATGTAAAACGGCTTGCTTTGATAGAAAATGTAATCCAAAAGATTAAGTAATTTTGAATCTACTCCAAACCAATCAGCAGAAAATTTGTCTTATGATAGCATCTGCACCGAATGCAGACCTACAATTACTAATATGGAAAACTTAACATTATCCGAAAATGCCAAAAGGTTTATGGACTACGCCATAGACACGATTAATGCCATGAACGGTGCTCCCGAGCATAGTTCAGCCCAAAAAGATGAAGTGATCATTCGCATTAGTACGCTTAAAACCTTACTAGGCGAACTTGAACAGTCTTATCTTGATAATGCGCCGAGTGATATGACATCACCTGTGGATCCTGAATATATTGCCGCTGCCGGACACAGTTAAACAATAAAATCATATCTTAAGCTGTAAACAAAGCTAGAAATATTGGAGATTAATCTCTGTTTTGTTAATATCAGCGTATAATACCACCTTGTTGACTAGAGGGAAAAAATCTAATATTACTTAATAATGAAAAGCGGTTTGATTTAAATACAATATTAAAAACACAAGCTGCCCTTAATTCAGGCAGCCTGTAGATTATTTACTTTTCAGTTCGCTAATTGGAGCAGTTAATGTAAATGCTTTATGCACTTTTTCCACTTCCAGTTCCTGCGGCAATGAGCATTCAGCAGTTTGTTTTATATTTAAAGATGATGAGCCAATAGCCACTTTATAGACTCCGGTTTCAGCAATCCAGGCACTTTTACTTTCCATAAACGAGGCTAAATCTTTCGGAGACAGGGTTAACTGTAAAGTTTCTGACTGGCCAGGTTTAAGTAGCGTGGTTTTAGCAAAAGCTTTAAGTTCTTCAACGGGTTTATCAATATTTTGATGTGGTGCTGAAAGATACAATTGTACAATTTCTTTACCGGCAACCTTACCAGTATTTTTTACCGTAATGAATGCGGTTAACTTTCCATTAAAAGTTTTGCTACTCAATTTAAGGTCGGCATATTCAAAATTTGTATAAGACAGACCATAACCAAATTCAAACGATGGTTTTACCTTAAATGTATTGAAATAGCGATAACCTACATAAATCCCCTCTTCATAAGTTACATTTTCCGGATTCGGGATAGGTGTGCCCGGCCAGTTTTTAGCCGATGGCGTATCTTCATATTTTATAGGGAAAGTCATCGTTAATTTACCCGATGGATTTACTTTTCCCGAGAGAATATCCGCAACAGAATTTCCTCCCTCCTGTCCTGGCTGCCACGATAATAAAATCGCATCAACTTTATCTTTCCAGCTAGCAGTTTCAATTACCCCACCAATATTTAAAATTACCACCACTTTTTTCCCTTTTGCATGGAAAGCCCCGGTTACATTATTAATTAGGGTTACTTCATCAGCAGCAAGGTTAAAATCGTTATCAACCGTTCTATCTCCTCCTTCACCCGAGTTTCTGCCAATCGTAATAATGGCCAGTTCTGTAGTTTCTGCTTTTTTAGCAATGAGTTCTTTGCTTAATTCAAGTTCAGGCAATCTTTGTGGCAAAGCCAAAATACCACGTTCTTTACGGCTCTCCAGTTCTGCAGCTTTTTCTTTTGCGACAAATGGAGTGTACAATGTTTTCAGTTCGGCATCTAATTGATAACCGCCTTTTTCTAAACCTTCTATCAATGAAACAGTGTATGCCTCGTTTACATCGCCACTTCCGGTACCACCGGCAATAAAATCATAAGAAGTTACACCAAAGGCCGAAATTGCTTTTGCCTTGGCGGTGTAGGGCAATAAGTTATTGTTGTTTTTAAGCAAAACCATTCCTTCAGCAGCAGCATTTCTGGCTATTTCTGCATTGGCTTTAAGGTTTGGCTTGTTGCTATATTTGTATTTGGCTGTGGTTGGCGATTTAAAAACCAATTCTAAAATCCTCCTGAGATTGGCATCAACTACAGACTTAGCAAGTTTTCCGTTTTTCATGTTTTCTAAAATGGCTGCTTTTTGCGCAGGAAGCCCTGGCATAAGCAGGTCGTTACCAGCCTCTTGTTGTGCTACCACATTGCTTGTTCCTGCTTTTAAAGCACTGAAACCAGCATAACCACCAAACCAGTCGGTCATTACAATACCTTTAAATCCCCATTCATCGCGGAGGATATCGGTTAAAAGATCTTTTCTTGCAGAGGTGTAGGTTCCATTGATCAGATTATAAGATGACATCACCGTCCAGGGATTTGATTCTTTAACGGTAATCTCAAAACCTTTCAGATAAAGCTCCCGCATGGTCCTTTCGGTGATGTGCTCATTGATGGATAGGCGATTGGTTTCCTGGTTGTTTGCCGCAAAGTGTTTGATCGAAGTACCAACCCCGTTTGATTGGATGCCGTTAACCATCGCTGCTGCGATTTTACCTGCAATTAAGGGATCTTCGGAATAATACTCAAAGTTACGTCCATTTAACGGATTGCGGTGGATGTTTAAAGCAGGTGCCAAAAGCACATCAACACCATATTCTTTCACTTCATTACCCATGGCTTTACCAACACGCTGAATCAATTCTGGGTTCCAGGTCGAGGCCAATGCAGTACCCACGGGAAAAGCGGTACAGTAATAGGTATTTTTATCGTTATCACGGATGGGTTTAATACGCAGTCCGGCTGGGCCATCGGCCACAATAATTTCGGGGATGCCCAACCGCTTAATTTTGTAAGTACCACCCGCAGCACCCGGCACCCGGCCTTCAACGGCGCCAACAACTGGTGTAAGTCCGTTGAAACCAGGCATTCCCGTACCCATCAGCATCGATGCTTTTTCTTCATCGGTCATTTTGCTGATCAGATCATCAATCCGTTCGCTTATCGGAAGCCTGTAATCTTCATACTTATCCAGTTTACCGTTCCTGTTCATATCTTCAAAGGTAAAACCGTTTATGGTTAAGGTTGGGTTTTTTCCATTTGTGGAAGCATTTTTCCAAGAGATATTGGCAAATACCAATACCCCCATCAGCGAAAGCTTAAGCACCCCGTTAACATGGTTCTTTTTCATAATCTATATTTATTAATTCATTAACTTTTGATATTTCAACCAATCTTCAAACCGATCGGCCCAGCTATCTACAGGTAGGTTTTGTTTGCCCATACCAAAGCCATGGCCACCTTTTTCGTACATATGGAGTTCTACAGGATAGCCACCATCAAGCCATTTATTGTATAACTGGATGCTTCTTGGTGCAAGCTTTAACTGATCATCGCTGGCTGCACAAACAAACATTGGGGTAACCTTTTTTGGCATTGGTTTTTGCAGCAAATCAGCCGCCGGACCACCATAAATAGAGGCTACAAAATTTGGAATGTAAACTGTATTATTGTTTAACACCGTTTGCATGGCAACCGTACTGCCAGCAGAAAAACCAATAATCCCGATCTGGCTGCCTTTTACACCAAATTTCGATGCATTTTCATAAACATATTCGAGTGCCTTTTTACCATCCTCTGCGGCCAATTCAATTACGGGTGCAGTCTGTTTCTCAAAAGTGGCGCGATCTTTCAACTTATCCATCATTTCTTTTGCAGGGTCGTTAGTGATGGTTTCTACCAAACGGTATTTGAGCACAAAAGCAGTAATTCCTTTTTCGCTTAACCTTTTGGCAAGGTCTATTCCCTCTCTGTTGATGGATAAACTCTGAAAACCTCCTCCAGGCGCAATTACAATGGCTGTACCCGTATTCTGCACACCTTGCGGTACTTTGTAAACCAATAAAGCTGGCGAGGTAACGTTGTAAACCACTTCTGTTTTAAACAGTTCGGAATAGGTTTGGGCCTCCTTTTGTTTCCAGTTTTCTGATCCCGGGGCAACGCCATTGTATAATTTAACAGTTTCTTGTGCTTTTACCGACATGGAGAAACTTAAAGCGACTAGCAGTATTAAGATAATTTTATTTTTCATGATGTTATATTTTAGTGAATTGAATTAAAACGAACTTTAAATTTTTCATGGTTTCACAGCTTTATACTGCGCTGTTCTGGCATCTTTAATTACACCTTTCCAGTTTAAGCCGTAGCCAAAATCGTAACGGTTGCCTTCGGTATCCTGATGCGGAACCAGATCGAACGGCACATCTTCTTTTTGCTCTTCAACGGTTTTCATATCCGCTGGCATCTGTACCGGAAGCAGGCCTGATGGTTCTATGTTACCAGAAATAATATCCAGAACGGCTTGTGTTGATACACCAAAATTTAGTACAATACCATTTACCGACTTTTCGAATTCATTAAAGATCATTGGTTTTGACGCCGTAACCGAAACAATTACCGGTTTACCTTTCATCATTTCTTTAGTATCCAAAATGGTCCTTAAATCCATCGTATTGGCAGCGGTAACCGTTTTGCCTTTGTAATTGCGATCTTTAATGGTAGGGTCGATTACCTGATCGCCAGCGGCAATACTTTTTGCCCTCGTATATGCTGCAGTGTAAGTGCCATATTGTAATGAAATTGGCACATAACCATTGCTGCCGTTATTCCTGTCGTTAATGTCGTAACCGCCTTCGGCACTCTGCGGACTGGTTACAAAAACCAAGGCAAAATCAGCCTGATCGGGATTATCGGTTACGTTATAATATTTTTTAACCAACTCTAAATTTACAGGATAATCTAACCTGGCAGGTGTATAAACTCCCCACCAATCTTTTGTGGGAGCCGAATAAATTTTAGGGATATAAACAGTTTTCTTTTCTTTGAGCGGCAAAATGTTGGCCTTGTTTTTTAAGAGTATTACTGATTTAAGCTGCGCATCATATCCAGCTTTCATAAACCCGGCATTACCCACAGTAGCTTTAGTTTCGGCTACATTTAAATAAGGATTTTCGAAAAGCCCTACACGGAAAATGTTTTTCAGTAAACGTACTGCCGATCGCTCAAAACGTGCCCTCATAAATTTCTCACCATATTCTTTAATGCCCATTTGATAGGCTTCCAGAACCGGTTTTTTATCGTTGTTACCACCAAACTGGTCAACACCTGCCATTAACACCTTGTAATGTCTTTCTGCAATACTTAATGCCTCAGCTCCCCAGGGCTTTCCTGCAAATAGGTTTGGCGTTTTACCCTCATCTCCGGTAACCAGCCAATCGGTGCACACCACACCATCATAACCATATTTATCGCGCAGCAGATCGGTTATGATATATTTGCTGTAACCATTGGCTACGTTTTCGTTGTACTTTTTATCCTGATCGAAAGTGATGGTATAATAGGGCATTACGGCAGAAGCCTTACCTGTTTTTCCATTTAATTTAAATCCACCATTTACAAAAGGATCAATATGCTGCTGCAGGTTATTACCTGGATAAACGGCGAATTTCCCATAAGCCCAATGTCCGTCTCTACCACCTTCTTCTGCCCCACCACTCGGCCAATGTTTAACCATCGCATTTACACTTTTGTAGCCCCAGCCATCTTTAATTTCATGCTTACCATAAGAAGTTTGAAAACCATCAATGTAAGCCCTGGCCATATCGGTAGTTAATAAAGGGCTTTCGCCAAAGGTCATGGCAATGCGGTACCAACGGGGTTCACTGCCTAAATCTATCTGAGGAGATAATGCCGTAGCAATGCCCAGGGCGCGGTATTCTTTTGCAGCAATCTGGCCAAACTGTTGCACAATTTTTGGATCGAAGGTAGCTGCCATGCCCAAACCATCGGGCCATAAAGAAATTTTCCCTCCGGCACCTGCATTAAATTCGCTGGTAACTAAAGCAGTATTTCGTGGATCGGTACTGTTGTTCGCGGGGATACCCAGGCCGATTCCTTCTACAAAGGCCTGTGCATTGTTGTTCCAAATGGCGGCCACTTCCGGCGTTTGCACACTGGTGATTAAAACATGACGAAGGTTATCGTCCTTGAAAAACTGTTTCTGTTGATCGGTTAGATCAGAGGCGCTGGCCTTACTTTCCGGAAAAATCTTGCCATCATAAGTGCCTGCATTATAACCCGAAATCCCTGCCGGCATGGCCTGATGACGGCTGTATAACATTAGACCTGCAATCTGCTCAACCGACATTTTTGAGGCCAGGTCCTTAGCCCGCTCATCGGCAGATAAACGCCAGTCTTCATACCTGTCCAGCTTACCGTTTTTATTTAAATCCTTAAATTTTTTACCCCCAATAGTTAAAATTTTAAGGCCTGAGGCTGATGAATAACCGAGTGTTGCACCATTGTTATTTTCTACCAGCGTAAAACCATCATTTTGCTGTGCATTTACCGCAAAACAGGCTAAAACACCTAGGGTTAATGTTGTTGTAATTTTTTTCATCTGTTTATTATTTACATGTGGCGCTTTCTGATGTTAAAACCTAAAATTAAGTGAGGCCTCAAGCGTAAATGGACGGATATACGAGCCTACTAAAAGTTGGTTATAATAAGCTGAGTCATCGGTAATCAGCTCTGCTCCATTGATTGTGCCCTTAGCACCGGTCTGGTTTAAGAAGTTTACCGCAGTTACGCCAAAATCAAAGTGTTTGTTAATTTTATAGTTTACACCTCCAAAGGTTTCCCACCTTGCGGCGAAATAAAGCGCATTGGTGAGGTTGGCAAACTGCTTACTGAAATAGCGGAAACTTGCCCAGACCTTTACGTTTTTATAGGTGTAACTCGGATCGATCTCCATTAAGATTTTAGAAATCTCCAGTACGTTTTTATTATCGTAAGAGTAACTTTTGCCAAATGCATTAAAATTATAGTTTTTATAAATTGGGTTCTGGAAAGTTACCAGATAGTGCAGGTTAAACCCTTTAAATGGATTGGTTACAATGTCGGTAGTCCAGCCTACCGTCTGGATATCGTAATTTACGGTAGCCACCTGAGAATCGCTTCCATTGCTAGGATTAACCAGATTTAGCCGTGCCTGATAATTGTTTCTGGTAAGATAGGTAGCCTGGGAAACTACACTAAATTTATCATGGTTAAAATAAAGCCCGAATGCACCTAACGGACTTTTTGTTTTATCCACATTGGGTACAACAGCTCCAGAATAACTTTCTAACCTACCATTGTTTTCTGCATAGGTAAAATCAGCCAAGAGCCCTAGCTTATCGGTAATTTTATAAACTGCATTAACAGATCCGCCAAGGTGGAACCAATTATTATCGATGTAGGTTTTCTGACGCTGATCAAACACAAAACCACTGGTTCTTGGGGTTAAGTAGTAATCGCCCTTAACTTTTTGGTAGCGTAAATTCAGGCCATAGTTAAGGGATAGTTTATTTGAAATTTGCCATTTATCAGAAAAATAGGCCGATAATTTATTTTCGTATCCATTATGGTATTCTCCGCCAACATTATAGTTGTAAAAACCATCCGAATCGGTATTTGAACTACCGCCAGCAGTATTTCTAACCAATTTCCGGGGATTGGCCTCTACGGTTTGGTAGTAGAAAGAACGGCTCGAGGTAAATTTATCTACATCATAAAAATATTCGGTTAAACCGATCCTTAAATCATGGTTATTTACTTTTTTTGTAATTTCAAACCTGGACATTGCCGTTTTCGTAGGCACCTTTGGCGAGCTCAAAGCCAACATCGAATTTACATTTCCGGCATAGTCCTCCCCTGTTGATTGATAAGAAAATCCACCACCTGATGCAGTTTGAAAAATACTTAGCGGAATAGTTGTAAGTGTTGTTGCTTCTGCATACCTGAAACGGGTAGAAAAATTAAACTTCCATCCGTTACCCAGTTTATAATTTCCCAGCACATCAAAAGACTGGGAAGTTGAGGCAGCATCGTTATTACCTAAATTTTTATAACTGAATTCTCCGGTTAAAATATCTTTCACTTTTACCGTTCCATCATTGATAATATAAGAATCCCTACCGATTCTGAAATTATCCAATTCCTGCACCTGCCCGTTTTCCTTATACTGGAAAACTGCATAATTGGTTAAAGAGATAGATTTGGCATATTTATAAAGGAAACTGATCTCACCTTTATCCTTTTTAAAGCGTTTGGTTAAACCGGCACGATAAATCTGGGTTTTATCAGAATAGTTAGAAAACCGAACATCAAACGAATTTGGATCATAGTTCTGATAAATACCGGCTACATAAGACCAGCCATTGGATAATGGACCGGAAACATTTACATCGCCTTTAAGCCAACCATAATGACTGGCCGACAAATTACCTACCATTTCGAACTTTGGCGTTCCCAGTTTGGTATAAGAGTTTACCGCGAAACCCAGATCGCCAGTGGTAATAACCGATTCCCCTATTTTTAGCAGACCCGTTTTGGCCAGGCTTACACTCTGGCGCCATGTTCTGTTAGGCAGTTCGGGCCAGAAAAAATACACCACAGGCAAATCGTTTTCCTGGATGGTAATACCTCCAACAGTTGAAGGAAGACCAATATTTACATCTCTTGGCCCGGTATTGTTTGCTGCATTGAGCATTACATTTCGGTTATCTTCTTCTTTTTTCTCTACAATTTTCTTTTGTGGGATGGAGTCTCTCTTTACAGGATCTTGGGCAAATATAGGAATGGAAAATGCCGACATTAAAAACAGTAAAATGCTTTTAGGGGTGCTCATAACTAACGAATAATTAAACTATCTGATATTTTATTGATTGTTTTTTGAAGCATAAAAATTTTTGAGGCGAGATAAATTGGTTAGAAAAAATCAAGCGACTTTTCATTGCTTCATTATGAAGCAATATTAAGATGTTTAATTAAGAAAAACAAATTATTAATTTCGACGTCTAAAAAACATTACTTTACAGCAATGATTATTCAAGAAATACAAGATGCGAGTGCCGAAATGTGGCGTAAATCCCTACCCCATATTTCAATTGACAGTGTAGTGTTTGGCTTTCGCGATAACAGCTTAAAAGTGCTGTTGCTAAAACTGAAAAACGAAGACAACTGGATCCTGCCGGGAGGTTATGTAAACAAAGATGAATCTATTGATGATGCAGCAAAGCGGATCTTATTTGAGCGCAGCGGAGTGGATAAAATTTTTCTGAATAATTTTGGTGTTTTTGGCGATCTTAACCGCTCGGAAGGCTATTTTGAAAGCTATCCGGATGATTTATGGCACAAGCAACGTTTTATCACCATCGGCTATTACGCCCTGGTTGATTATACACAGGTAATTCCTGTTGCAGATAATTTTTCTGACAAATGTGAGTGGATCCCGGTTGATAAGCTACCTAATATGGTGATGGATCATGCAGTAATCTTACAAAAAGCATTAAGTACGTTAAGGGAACACATCAGCTACAAACCTATCGGCTATAACCTGCTTCCCAACACCTTTACCATGCCAGAGCTACAATCATTATATGAAACCATACTGGGACAAAAGCTGAACCGGGGAAACTTCTACAGAAAAATGATGCGTTACAATATTTTGATCAAACTTGACGAACCCAGAAAAGGTGGAGCACATAAGGCTCCGAACCTCTATAGGTTTGATGAGCAAAATTATGAGAAAGCAATAAACGAATTTAGGTTTTAGTCTGACAATCAAGTTGAATTAAAGCAACCACTAATTAGTTATTTTTTGCAACGATTTTGAAATTTACAGCTGATGGGTCCAGACAGCGTTAACAAAAAGCTTTTTCCGGAATCGGCAACTCAGAACAATGAGGTTATAAAAAAAGCGCCAGAATGTTCTGGCGCTCAGGAAACCTTTCTAATTAGTTTTGGGCAAATATTTCAGGCGAACCTGACTAATTCTCCAGAAAGTGCCATCTCCGGCTCCTTTATTTTGAACATTGCCAACGAAACCAAGCGACACTTTCTTTTCGGTAGTTAATGTAAAAGTAATCTTACGTGTACCTGGTGCATTAGTCTTGGCGTAGGCCAATGAAGATGCAATGTTGCCTGTATTGGGTATGCCGTCTCCTTCGGCCGCTACAGTATAGAAGTCTCCCCCTGCGGTACAATCGGGGATATCCATTTCGAAGGTGTACAATCCAGCTGGTAAAACAGGGCTTTGATAAATTTTACCATCAGTAATGGTAACCATATTATCTGCTGACCATCCTGCTTCCATGGCCAGTTGAGGGCCGCCAAACCAGGCATCTACCCCACCGTAAAATACACCTGCTGCCTGCCTGAAATTTCGCACGGCATCATTGGTTGTCCAGCCAGTTGGTATTCCCCATCTGTCTCCCTTCACACTGGTAGTAAAGGGGATCCTGGTGTTTGATAGATACTGAGCAGTAACATCCTTTAAAACACCAACCTGAACAAATTCCGTATAAAAAGTATCTATACTTGTTTTAGTGGGCAGGTACAAGGTCCTGGTGCTAATGGTAGATGCCGTACTGGCAAGGTCATTCAATACGGTACGTTCGCTTGCTATAGGTACCCTGACAGTTTTTAATCCGGTTGTAGAATTGTACCTGATTTCAGTAGCGAAAGGTCCTGCCGAAGGATCAATGGTTAGCCAATCAATTGCAGTTTCGCCATTGGCCTGGGTTGCGCTGCCAATTACACGATTGGTTAATGAAGCAGCATAACGTGGGCCATAAACCCGCCCTACGGCATTAACAGCAATAGAACGGTTCCCTGCAGCATCAAAAGTGTACACTAAAAAGCTGCGTACCCCTTCTTCAACATTAAAAATCTGACTGAATTTTCGGGAATCTGTATTCATATTTACCGAATACTCGATCGAATCTTTCCGATCATTCCAAAAGATTTTAATCTTGTTGATTTTCGGATCGGCTTTTAATAGACCGGTCAGCTGTACGCGATTGTTACCTGGGTTAATTTTAACTGAATCCAGTTTACCCGAGTAAAGGATATCTCCTTCATCCAGGTATTTTTTATAATCATCCGGCTTAGAGCAACCAAACAGCGCTACTGCTGCAAGGGAAACAAGGACGGTTTTCTTTATTTTGTATTTCATCTCCTTAGTTCTAAATAATGAATCAAATTGTTTACTGTGCCGAGCCATAAACCTCTATTTCATTGATACTTTGCGCGGTTCCACCTGCCCAATTTTCGAGGCATCTGATCCTCAGATAGCGCACTTTAGGTGCAGCGAGATCAATGTCCCAACTAAAACCAGCTGCCGCAGTGGCCTGATCTTCTGCATTATCATTCCCATAAGGCAATCCAGAAGGTTTTTTAACCTCGTAACTACCCAGCAGAATCCAGCTTGAGTCTAAAGCTCCATTTAGATTTGGGCTACTGGAACCATAGATTTCGAACCTTTTCATCGTAGAGAGATAATAATATCTTATTCCTTCTGGGAAAGGGCGAATCCAAACCCGGCTTAATTTCGCCGAAACGCCAGTATCAAAACTGACCATATGCGGCCCATTACCACCATTGATCTGATGCGTAAAACTTGTATAGGGCCAGCCGAGCCTGCCATCCCAGGCATAATTCAGCGCAGCGCCGTTGGTAACCTGAGGAGCGTCGCCAGGTAATACCAAAGCCCTGAAAAGTGATGGATTGAGCTTGGCTTCAAATATTGGATTTATTGTTTTGTAAAGCGTGTCGGAACTGTTTCCCCATTTGTCTTTAACAAAAATTGCCAATTCCTGCTTTGAGGTATCCAGTCCCCTGATTTTCGATAGAATTGCATCAGTACGGGTAAATATGCTCCTGAAATTATCCACTTCAAATTGCTTAAAAACATTCCTCTTCATTACCATTATGGAAATATTATCTCTTGTTGGATTTGTAGCCGCAAGATTATATCCACCAAAGGCATCGATAACCTGGATGCTTTTAAATACTTTACGGAATGGGGCTTCCAGGGGTTTTACTTTTACCATAGTTGGTTGTGAAAGTACTTCGCTCCTGCTTACAGAATACAGTGATACCTGATGCTCCAGCGTATCGGCAAATCCTTCAACTACAACAGTATCTTTATAAAAGGAGGATTTGGCTTCAAAATTAGTACCATTAGCCAGTTTAAATACTGCTTTGACATACAATAAATTCTTATCGTTTGGTAGCTTATAGGTAATTCTGGCTTTACCGTTCAAATTCTCAACACGGATATTACTTACCATTTGCGGCACAGTTCCGTCATGCTCTTTTGGACCACCAAGTTCTTCCTCTTTACAGGAAAACAAGGCTGATACCAATGTAAACAGTAGTAAGTAATTTATTATTTTCTTTGATTTCATGATTTTTATCTTTAAAATAAATGCTACCATCCAGGGTTCTCTACAAGTTTTGGGTTCTTTCTGATTTCATTGTCTCCAACCGGCCAAAAATAATCCCTGGGTGCTATAAATGTTTGGCTGAAAATAGTTCGTTCGATATTATAACTCTCAGTTGTTTTACCCAAAATACTTAGTCCCGTGATATCCTTGTTGAGCTCCTCGCCAGATAGTTTCCATCTGCGGAGATCCCAGAATCGTTGACCTTCGAATGCCAGTTCGATCAGGCGTTCTCTACGGATAATTTCCCGAAGGCCAGCCTGGCTGGTATACTTAGATGGACTCTTGGAATAATTTGTCCATGATTCTACGACACCTTTTAATCCTGCCCTGGTTCTTACGCGGTCTACATAGCCGATTGCAGTAACAGAACCGGGTTCCACTTCGTTTAAAGCTTCAGCGTACATCAGATAGAGATCAGCCAGTCTTATTTCCGGCCAGGGATAGCTCTTCCAGCTTGGGGCATTGTTGGTATTCGTGGTTGACTCCCAATGAACAAGTTTTTTAATAAAATAACCCGTCTCATTCCAATTGGTAAAATGACCAAATCCAGATCGCTCTGCATTTTTTGACTGGACATATACTGAGTTTACGTCACTACCTGTGCTGGTCGCATCTTTCATATACCATTTACTTCCATCGAAGCCCAGATCAGCATAAAACCTTGGCTCACGGTCATAATTAAGTCTTGCTGTTGCAAATCCAGGTTCAATTGTAAAACGTTCTGAGGCAGTTGCTACCCTGGTTTGCATATAATTACCAAAATCCAGTGTTTTATCTTCATCAATGGGTACACCGTTTTTGCTGTAGAACATTTTCGCAATTTTCAACGGAGCTCCCCAAACACCTTGTAACTGGAACCTATCCACGTTTGCGATGCCTGCCATTGGTGGCATACAAAGGGCCTCATTCACAAAATAACTGTTTGAAAGTGCCCAAACGTGTTCATTACTCCATCTGGTGGTTACCGAATTGCGGATGTTCAATTGAGTTTTTGTTTCTGCACTTAAGCCATATGAATCATTGGTATAAGTGTAAAGGGCACTGCCATTTATCTCCGCAGATTCGATTGCTGCTTTGGCTGCATCCCTTGCCTTTTCCCATTTTTTAAGATCGAACACCGGATTGAAAAATGTTGTATTTTCTTTATCCCTAAAGCCTGCATAGTCAGAATTCCCATTAAATAGCGGACTTGCCGCCATCAAAAGGAGTTTTGCCTTAACAGCAAGCGCAATTGGTTTGGTTATTCTACCCAGCTCTTTATTCTCGTCAGAAATCCGTTGTGGTAGCTTTTCAGTCGCTGCATCCAACAGTGACGAGAGATAATTTACAGTCTCATCTATTGGGGCGCGTTTATAATAAAGCCCTTCCGGATCTGAGGATTCGGGTGCATTTACATCAATGAGCGGTATAGGGCCATACATCCTCATCAGGTAATAGTGGTAATAGGCTTTCAAAAACTCTACTTCTCCGATCCATCTTTCCCGTTCAGCTATTCCCAGATCTGGCGCTTTTGTTGGGTCTTTGATATTTTGAAGAAAGATGTTGCAATGGCGTATGGCCCTGAACATCATGAGGTAGTTAAATCTTCCGTCGCCTCCTTTTAAGTCACCACCCCATTCATTAAATAAGGGCCTGCTTCTATTCTGTTCCCCCTGGGCAATCTGAAAGGCTGGATGCCAATGCGCCTTATCTGTTTGGGGCAACCAGATTTCATCACCCGACATCATTCCGGCATTGTACCAGCCATCCCCATTTTTGGGTAAGTAAGAATAACAGGTAAAGAGGTATTTTTCGGCTTCAATACGAAGTTTGAATGCATTTTCGATCACGGCAACGTTGTCAGGAACTATGTCCAGATACTTTTTGCAGGATGTTATGCTACAAAAGACTGTGAAAACGACAGCTAATGCAATTAATTTTTTCTTATTCATTTCCGTTAGATATTATATTATAAACTCACCTGTAAGCCTAGGTTGTAAAGCGATTGGAGTGGATAGTTCATTCCATTGCCACGCATTTCTGCATCCCACAATTTGAACTTACTCAACATGAAAAGATTGGTTGCCGATAAATAAAAGCGGATATTTCTCACATTCAGTTTTTTAATCTCTGAGGTGTATCCAAATTCCACATTCTTTAACCTAAGGAAATTGCCATTCCTCATCCACCAGGTTGATGTTACATTATTGCTCGGCACCCTCCAGGTGCTTAATCTTGGCCAAAAGGCATAAAGATTAGGATTTGTCTCTGTCCAATAATTGTCGGCAACTGCCTTCAGCAAACCTGTCTGATAACCACCACTTTGATAAAATGGCTGAACTTGTTCCGAGTTTATGAAAAAAGAAAAGCGGGCAGATCCCTGGAAATAAAAACTAAAATCAAATTTCTTATACCTAAAGCTTGATCCGAAACCATAAGTAATTTCTGGTTCTGTAGGATAACCAAGCGCAACCTGATCATCTGTGTTGATAACCCCATCGTTATTTATATCCCTATATTTAATATCACCTGCCCTGAGACCACGATCGCCAAACTGAACGGGTGAATTGGCAACTTCTTCATCATCTACAAACAACCGTTCAGCAATATACCCATAGGCTTGATTAAATGCTGCTCCTTTTCTAGATAGATATGATAGTGATGCGGGGTAAGGAAGTTCATCAATCTTACCTATCTTAGTTGTAGCATAAGTAAAAGTACCCCTGGCATTGATCGAAAAATCACGCGAAATATTTGCCCGATAGCTTCCAGACATATCTACACCTTTGGATGTACCTTCTCCGAAATTAGAAAAAGTTGTTGCCATTAGGCCTGCTGCATTATCGATATTTGCTGCAGGTTGCAAAATGTTAGTTCTTTTTTGTTTGTAAACATCCACAACTACATCAACTCCTTTTCCTACTGTCAGATCCATCCCGATATTTAACTGTGTTGACCTCTCCCATGAAATATCAGCATTTGCATATCTGGATATGGAAACCCCAGGACGGCTATATAATGAAGCTCCGTCATTTCTGCCAAAAGAGGCGCCATAACTATTGTCGTTTAAACTTACCCGCGACATGTAAAAGAAACGGTCATTTACGTTTCCAATGGCATCATTGCCTGCAACACCATAGGTAGCCCTGAATTTAAGACTGGAGATTACACCTCTCAGTGGTTCGAAAAACTTTTCATTCGAAATTCTGTAGCCAACACCTACAGAGGGAAAGAAGCCCCATCGGTTACGCGTATCAAAACGCTCAGAGCCATTGTAACCGAAGTTAAATTCTGCAAGATATCTATCATCATACCCATAAGAGAACCTTCCTGAAATACCTGCATTTCTCGAAGGTAAAGACTGGATCAGCTCATCAACATTGGCGTTTTCATAATTTGAAAGATAAGAAACAAGCATCCCTCCAACCGCATGTTTATTCTTGAAAGTCCTGTTATAATTAACCGAACCTTCCAGCCACATCCTGGAGTCAATATCTTTTGCATCCCTGCTAAAATTTAGTACTTCTGTTCCAACGGTACCTATCGAATTTTGTCCACCATCGTTTAATGCGGTTAAATTATAGGATTGATCCTGGGCATTAATCACTGCAGAATAAAAAAATGGATTGTAATTTCTATTTATCCTGTAAAAGGCGGTCCTCCGCAAATATCCCATTGCCCGTGCACTTAAGCCCGTTGTTAAAGCAGCCAGGTCCTGTTTTAATTCCAGCTGGGGCTGTAGGTTCGAGGTCTTATAAACCTGATACCCTTTTACCATCTCTGCATAAGGATTGGTGTACAAGGTAGAACTTAAACTCAAGTCGGTATTGCGTGTCTGGGCAGAACCAAAAAGCGGATGCTCAATGAAGGGCAATTTACCTGATGGATACACAGCAGGGAACATAACCGGATTTGCGTTTAACGCATTTCTAAAAGTTTGCTCACCGCCAGAGATACGCCTTGAACCATCAAATCCGCCGATCGGCCCCTGATAGTCATCAAACTGGCCATACATACGGATAACTAATACGGTTGATTTGGTGAGGTCAAAATCTATATTAGTCCTGATTGAATAGTTGTTCAGGCGAATATTATTATTAAAATTATTAATCGGGTTCACTCTTAAATTACCGTTATCCTGGTTTAAGGTACCTGCAATGTAGTACCTGGCACGGTTAGATCCCCCTCCTATATTCAGGTTGTAACCCTGGTTAACGGTTTGCTTTTTGATGAGCTGTTCTAACCAATTATTATTAGGGTACAGGTATGGATCTTCACCAGCTGCAGTACTGTTGATTTTATTTTGGGAATAGGGTTCAATTCCATTTGGAGTGCGTGTTATGGAAGCTTCATTCGCCATTCTCATGTAGGTGATATTGTCTGCAAACTCATAATCCCTGGTATTCCTTGATGTTCTATTCTCTACCCTGAAATTAAACTGGGGCTTTCCGTTCATTCCCATTTTGGTATTAATCAGGACCACCCCATTTGCGCCCCTTGCACCGTAAACTGAAGAGGCCGCAGCGTCTTTCAGTACAGAAAAATCAGAGATATCATCTGGTTGCAGGCGCGCCATATCGGTTGCCGAAGATTCCACTCCATCAATTAAGATGAGCGGATCTCTTTTACCTGAGCCAAACGTAGATAAACCCCTGATATAGAAGGTAGAGTTATCGGTGCCCATTCCTGGCTCGCCACTATTTTGGAAAGCAATCACTCCCGCAATACGCCCGGCAAGAGCATTAGTCAGGTTTGATGAAGGGGTTTTTAAATCCTTCACGTTTACCGTTGTGATCGAACTAACCATACTCGCTTTTTTCTGGGTATTACCAAATCCCGTTACTGCAACTTCCTGTAACTCTGTGGTAGCACTTTCAAGTTTAATATCCAAAGTGATCACATTGCCTGCATCGACCGACTTTGAAGCAAGTGAAATTTGCCTTGGCTTGTATCCTACACACGTTATGGAGAGCAGTGCCGACTTTGAAGCCCTGATTTCGAATCGGCCAAAATTGTCTGTAGCGACTCCTTGACTGGTAGCCCCTACAATTTTGATCACGGCGCCGGGGAGTCCGCTTGTCGTGTCCCTAACAATACCCTTTACCGTGATTGAATTCTGGGCCATGGCATTAACACTCAAAAAGGTGAGAAAAAGCATGACATATTTTGCCAATCTCACACTGTTAACACCGGATTTAATTTTCTTCATTTTTTGCTGTCTGTTCATCACGGGTGATATCATTATTTTGAAAGACCCGGTCAATAAATCAGGCAGATTACGAATTTTTGGGCTTAACCCTTGTTTGTTACTCATAAATTATTTGGTTATTAGTTTTTAAATGGTTTTAAATAGGCATAACATACCCCATTCCTTTTCAAGATTAATTTTAAACGTCAAAACAACGTTTATTATAATAAGCAAAGAAATATGGCATAAGACGAAGTCTTAACCCATTTCTGTTTAAACATATCCCTTATCTGAAAATGATAGTGCTGACTTTTAAATAGGTGCTTGCCTATAGAGGATTCGACTTTTGTTCATTTAGTTATATTTGGTTATTGGTTATTTATACTTTTTATCACTTAAAAAGATAATACGCATTTAATAAACGTCTAAAAAACGTTTATTAAATGTAAACACTATCGCGATACAATATTGCCCGTATTTTAACACAAAATTACCATATTTTAACACATACCTACTATCTTTTAGCTAATTTATTTGATAATCACTTTAGGATGCTTAGGACTTCTACAGGTTATGGCATTTTAAATCTGTGACGGCATTGGGCAAAGAGGAGCGCTGACCGTATATAACCAGAAGCTGGCTGCTAATACAGTATGATGGATCGACAGATCAAATGGAAAGATAGATTGAAAAAATGAAGAGAAGAAATCTGGGTTCAGTCTTTACGATTCCATCAAAACGGTTTAACTTACCCTTTGTCATTTCCAATCATATTCTCCCGGCTCATTTTCCAGGATTTTTTTAGTGACTGATACCTGGGATTGAAATATTTAAAGAAGCTATTCATGATGATCCATTTGAACGGTACTAGACCGATATTATGAGATTCGGATAAACTAACCAATTCCTGTAAAAATTTGTTTTTTATAACACATCACTTTTAGTTAAAATCACGATCTTTATTAACTCAAATAAAACAAACAGATATGAAAAAATTATTTTTAATATTCCTGCTACTGCCTTTTATTGGTAGCGCACAGGTTAAAGGTACCCATTTTGAACATGGACTTTCCTGGCGACAGGTGAAAGAAAAAGCAAAAAAAGAGAACAAATTCCTTTTGGTCGACTGCTTTACCACCTGGTGCGGTCCTTGCAAATATATGGCCAGTACCATTTTCCCGCAGGAGAAGGTGGGTGAATTCTTTAACAAAAACTTTGTAAATGTTAAGGTACAGTTCGACCAAACCAAAAATGACAGTGAAGAAGTTAAAAGCTGGTATGCCGATGCCAAGGCTATGAGCAAAGAGTTTAAGATAAATGCCTATCCTACCTTTCTGATCTTCTCTCCACAGGGAGCGCTTGTACACCGTATTGTGGGCGGCGGTGAGGCAGATGAATTTATCGCCAGAGCGCAGATGGCCCTCAACCCGGAAACCCAGTATTATACGCTGCTGAAAAAAAGCGAGTCAGGAAATCCTACTCCTCAAACCCTGAAACAATTGGCCGTTAGTGCCGAAGCCGCATATGATGAGGAAAACTCCGAAAAATTTGCCAACGCTTATCTTGATACACAAAAAGATCTCTATACCAAAGAAAACCTGGAGTTTATCAGCAGATACACCAGAAGCACTAAAAGCAAGGGATTTGAACTGATGCTAAAAGATCCTGAAAAAATAGATGCGATATTAGGAAAGGGAAAATCGAATAAAATCTTAAGCAATATTATTCTGGAGGAAAACATCTATCCCGCGCTTAGAAAACCCAATGTAAATATAGATTCACTGGTTGCTGCCGTACAGGCGAAATACCCGAAAGTGGACATTAACGAACCCACAGACCTGATCAAGATCCAGGTTTTTCAGAGCGAAAAAAAATGGGACAAATTTCAGCCTGCAGTATTAAGCTATATGAAAAAATATGGCACCGAAGTACGTGCTGATATGCTGAATTCTTTTGCATGGACTGTTTTTGAAAATTGCAAAGACACCAACTGCATCACCGAGGCGCTAAGCTGGAGTAAACGCAGTGTGGATGAGACCCAAAGCAAGGAACCCTCCTATTTGGACACTTATGCCAATCTATTGTATAAACTGGGTAAGAAGGACCAGGCGATCGCCATGCAGCAAAAAGCAGTGGATCTGGTTGCAGCTGAAAATAAAGCGCAGTACCAGGTTACGCTTGATAAAATGAAAAAAGGGGAATAACCTTTAAGATTAAGAAAAAGGGGATGCAGCTTTTGGAGCCGCATCCCCTTTTTTTGAGAATGCCCTGATATAAAACATCATCAGAGAGGTTGTCCTGTAAGCTAATCGCCTATGTCAATCGCAAAAAGATATCACGTTGAGGGATAATTTATTGTATAAAAATCAATATATGTTTGAAAGATGTTCTGCCGATATTTTTAACTCAAAGTCGTCACCCTGAATTTATTTCAGGGTCTTAATAGCAGGAAAGATGCTGACCACGAAGTAGCTATTAGGCCTTTAAAACAATAAAAACTGCTAATAAAATAAATTCAGCATGACGATCGCGGTTAGAAAAAGGAGGTTAAAACTAATCAAAATGCATAAATACTAATCGAATTTAGGTTATTAGAAATCTATCAATGCTCACGTGCGTAGTAAAGGGCATTTATTTACGATTTATTAATCTTAGGAAAGGCCCAAAAATCAAATAAGCGCCATGTTTTCAACTCAACTATTTTCATAGCCTACTATTATGGCTCCCGGTGACTTTTCAAAGCAAACCCTCATATGCATTTCGGCATATAAGGGTTTACTTTAATAATTATTTATCCATTCCTGGGATAATTACATTTTATCTGGACATCTCTATCATGGTTGAAAGTTGCCTCACAGCCACCTCATTTGGCCAAAGCAAGCCCAGTTCCTTAAAGCGTATTTTACCATTGCCATCAATAATAAACTTTGCAGGAATTCCGGAAACACCAAATGAGGTTACTGCAGGATTCTTTTTTGTAACGGGATCTTTAGTATCCATATACAAAGGCAAATCCAGGTTATGGGTTAACAAATAGTTTACAGCATCAGTTTTGGGGTCCGGAACGGTTTCCCAGGTGTGTATAAACAAAAACTTTACTGTCGGGTCATTTTTATATTTATTAACCATCATTTGCATCGCCGGAAGCGACTTCTTACAAGGTCCGCACCAGGTTGCCCAAAAATCAAGAATAATGGTCTTTCCTTTAAAGTCTGACAAGGATACTTCCTTGCCATTTATATCTTTTACCTTAAACTCTGGTGCCTGCTCCGACATCATTTTGGCTGCTATTTCCGCTTTATATTTGTCATCAAACTGCTTGGTTAAGGCATGGAGGTAAGCATTTGCATCTTTCCCTGGATGCACCCTTACATAAGCATTTTTTAGTTCTGTCTTGACATCATCATTGGCCAGGCCTGATAAAACTGCTTTCTCCAATTCAGGAAGCGCTTCCTGATACCTGCCGCTTTTGCTCATCAAATAATAATACTGTGCAGTTAATCCTGCACTTTTTTTGCTAGCCTGCTCATAGCATTCTTTTATAGCAGCGAAAGCCTTTTCATGTTCGCCCAGCTTATCTGCTACCTGACTATATAATTGCAATAAATACAACCGCTCTTCCTTTGCGTTGGTTGAGTTGTTTAATTCTTGCTTAACCAAGGTTTCAGCGGCTTTCAAATCATAAGCCATTAAACCGGTAGTAACATTTTCAACATACATAATTCTTGCAGTTTCCTGGATCTGGTTGAAATAATATAAAGCCTTCGTAGAATTTTTTGCTATTACAAAATTATCTACCAATATAGCTCTGTATTTGTCAAAACTCTCATTTGGATGCGCTTTAACCAAACGGTTCAGAATGGCTTCTTTTTTTGAAAGATCAATGAAAATCTTCAAGGAATCAAGACTAGCTTTATAAGCGGGTTCCGCCTGCTGACTATATACCGATAAACCGGTAAACAGGAGCGCAATAAACATTGTTATTTTTCTCATTTTTGATTAGATATTACAAATCTTTTTCCAAGTTACATCGACAGATTTTGTCTGGCAGCGGCAATTTGCATAATTTCCCCAAAGCCGGTAAATTTCTTAGTGTACGTACCGTTGTTAAATTCTCCCTGGGCATTGATGTCGAAATAATAAACCTCGCCCGCTGAACCATTATTCACACCAATCACCAGTTGTTTGCTGGTACTTCGTTTCATTTCGATATCTTTAATTACATACCCAGTCGGGAAAGTGTAGATAAGCCTTGCCGATTTAGCAAGTATGTCGTATAAATACACGTTATTGCCGGCGGTATAATAAAGTTGTTTTAAGATGGAAGAGGTTGCAAAGTTAGTGGCACTACCAATTTCCGGACTACTATCCATTTTTTGATTAATCCCAGGATGGGTACTGTTCCCATCCCCTGTTAAAGATAGTAAGTAGCGTCCATCGTTACCTTCCATAATATAATACCATTCAATTCCCTCTTGTGATAAGGTTGTTACGCCCCGGTCATAAGCGATCATTTTTTTACCTACGTTTGCCATATCAAACGAGTTTGTTGTTAAAGGTGTTGCAGGTGCACGATCCAGAATCCTAGATAAATACGGCATCTGCATAAAACTCATTGTGTTGTTGTCGTAGAAATAAGTCATACTATAATCGGCGGGGAATATGCCGGGGAATAAATTATAGTTACCGGGAATGCGCTGAGTAAAGGGTTTTACATTGTCTGAATTTGCTCCGGAAAGCCCAACATATAAATTGCCGTCTGCCACTATATACTGTTCAAATTGTAAATTATTTATCATGAATACTGGGGCAGTTTTGAACGGAAGTGGTGTAGCCAAACCCGGGAGTATTGAACTTTTGTCACCAAGATCCAGCCAGTCGTTCATGTTAAAACGATAAACATTTTGATCACTGAAGTAATAGAAGAAACCACCCTTCCCAAAATTATATAAGGCCAGTGCTTTACCTGGATAGGTTTTATTGTTTGCCACTTCCATAGGATTGTCAAAAATGACATCATCTGTCCGGATCAATGAAACTTTGCCTTTTCCATCTTTGTTATTGACAATATACCAACCATCAGGATAGATCCCAGTAACGACAACGGTATAACGCTTTAGCGTATAAATGCCATTTTTCTTGCTCGTCACTTTGTATACTACCTGATAAGTGCTGGGGCTTAATGTTACTTTGATACGTAGATTTTTTGTTTTAGCAATTGTTGTTGTATCTGTTGGTGTATCAAGTTTCCAGCTATAGGTAAATGAATCACTTTCGGGCATTGTTTGAGTCAATGTTGGTGTGATGATCAGCGAATCACGTTGAGCTACCGTAAAACTGGTTGTTGCATCTGTAATCTTAATGTCGTTGATTTGATCATATTTAAACGATTGGTTGTCTTTTTTGCAGGCCGAAAATGCCAGCATGATTAGAATAAAAACCGGGCTGAGCTTTAAAAAGTATTTTAAATGCATAATATTTTAAATTAAGGGAACGATATCTCTTGACCGTTCTCATCTAACAATGGACCATTTGCAGCCTCGTAAGCGGCCAGTGCATTCCTCAGGGTAACCGGATAGTTCAATAAACCGTCAGAACCAATATTCTCGTAAGAGAAATCTGTTATACCCAATATCTTCACCATGAACTTGTACTTTTCGGCGCTAAATTCCCCGAAATCTGCATCTAAAAGATCCCAATAAGCAGGCCTGATATACATACCGGATACATCGATCTTCAGATATCTAAAGTTTTCCTCTGTCTGAACAGTATTCGTCGCGGGCGTTTGGCCGAGCGTACCTAAAGTAAAATCCTTGGTTTCTGCCGGCTCTAAAACGATTCTATAAACATGGCTTGCCATTCCAACAGAGTTGATCAGTACAAGTGGATAGTTAAATATGTAGACACCAGGCGGAATGGTCACTTCTTTTAGCTCAAAATCAACGCCCGCAGTTGCAGTTGTTCCCTCAGCTGTTTTTAGCAATACGGTACGTGGCTGATCAGACAGCTTTCCGGTAAGCCTCAAAGGTATATACATGGTATCCCTTGTTTTTACGGTGCTTTGAAAGGCAAAAGAGTAACTTCTCGTTGCTGTTGTATGTAATTGTTGATAAGTGTAAGCAAAGAAGCTTACGCCATCTTTTCCCTGATAGGTTTCTACAGCTTCTTTTTTACAAGAAAAAAGCGTAAAGACCATCGTCACATATAATATATATTTCATAATACAAGTGTGATTAATTAGCATAGTTTGGATTAAATTGAAGTTCAGAAGGCGGAATTGGGAGTACGTACTGCTGAGGTGCCATGGCAGGACCAAATTGCATTCTAGAGGCTTTAATGCGCTTATAGTAAAAGAACAATTGTCCTTCTGCATAAAATTCCTTCTGATATTCTTTCGTAATCTCCGATTTAAGCGTCACTGCGGTGAGCGTATTAGGCAAAACTTTAATTCCCCTGTTCAGGCGCACCGTGTTTAAATATCCGACACCAATCTCAGGCGTAGATGCCGTTTCCGCCAGGATATAATACATTTCAGAAAGGCGTATACCTGGTACATACTGGTCGAGTAAATTATCGGTAATTGGGGTGGTAGAACTGGATGCCTGCCAGAATTTAGATGGGAACGGGACTCCTCCCTCCTGCTCAAGGCGAAACGCAAATCTGAAATCTGAACCGCCCCCATTGCTGGTTTCGTAAAGTGTATTAAAATTAGCGGCGCTACGTGTAAGCGTTTGGCTTGCAGCACCCCTAAACCGAAAATATTTTTGTACCGTGGGCAATATATCCCTAACCCTGATCATAAATACCTGCTCATTAAAATACAAGCGGTCACGTACTGTCAATCCCTGTGAAACAACGCCAGCTTGTGCCTGAGTTACAAAAGTATATTTTGCTGAGTTGACCACCACAGTTGCAGCAGCAGCAGCACCTGCATTATCGCCGCTATATAACATGATCCTTGCTTCCAGTGCTTTTACACTATAATAATTCAGCTTATTCCGCCTGGTCCGTAAATCGCTGGTCACAATTGGATCAACAGGTAACAGTAGACTTTCCGCTTCTTTGAGGTCGGCCAGGGCAAATTTTACCACATCTGCAGTTGTTGCTGGGGGATTTGCATTTTGGTTAACGTCTTTTTTATATGGGATGGCTTTTAGATTGGCACCCGCAGTATATTCAGGCCCAAACATCCGCAATAAATCAAAATGCAAAAATGCTCTTAAGGCTAACGACTCACCACGCAACAATGCATACGAATTATTAGATAGCACAGATCGGTTTGCTTCTGTATTTGCAATTATTTTATTAGCTGCGGCAATTGCACTATAACTGGCAGACCAGATGGAATCGGTATAGCTTACGACTTCCGTTGAAGCGTAGTTCAGGAGTTGTGTCTGTTGCAACTGAACTGACGATGCAGGATCAATTGTCGCATAATTTTGAGCAAGCGCGGAAACGAAGCCCATGGAAAGGTTATCCCCATAGAGTTTGCTATCGGCAAGCTGGCCATATACGCCTGATAAAGCCTGTTGAAAACCAACTTCTGAAGTAAACAGCTGTTCTTCAGATAGACTCGTTTTGGGTGTTACATCCAAAAATTTCTTACAACCGGAAAACATCGCAACTATTGCCAGGATTCCTATAATTAATGTTGTTCTTTTCATTGGGATATGAATATGTTTTTTGAATTTAAAATCTTGCACTTAAACCAAATGTATACTCTCTGGCAAAAGGATTATCTGTACCGCGTTCTATTTCAATGGAGCTAAAGGTAGCCAGGTTGTTCGTTGTGGCACTAACACTTAGGTTCTGCAAGCCTAACTTTTTTACAAATTCGGCTTTGAACTGATAACTCAAATTAATTGAGCTGAGCTGAATGTTATTATCGCGCTGAACAAAACGTGAAGTAAGCTTTGTGGGTGTCGGCGAGCCGGTAATTCTTCTGTACGGACTCACACTGCCAGGCCCGGTCCAACCCAGGTCATACGCTCTTCGGTCTACGTTGTTACGCGCATCAACGGACTCCACACGGTTTAATAACGTACTATTATACAAATCAGCACCATAATTATAATTGAAACTGAAATTTAAGGCAAAACCTGCGTACAGGAAGTTTGAATTAATGGCACCTGTCCACCTGGGGCGTGTATCGCCGACATAGGTTTTATCATTAACATCCCACACAAAGGTTGGGGTACCATCTGCTTTAAGGTAAACTTCCTGGCCGGTAACCGGATCAATGCCCAATGACCTTACTGCATAAATGGCCGTGGTCGACTGACCTTCAATAAACTGCACATTTTCGGTTGTCTGAGCAGAATTATTCGCATTCAATGCGGCGTTGAAGGCTTTAAGTTTATCAGAAACTTCTTTTAACACCGATTTATTAGTGGCTGCGTTCACAGAAACATTCCATTTTAAGCCTTTACGAGGGTTAGATAGGATGGTATAACCGAGGTCGAGTTGCAATCCCCTGTTCTGAATTTTACCCAAATTTTCTGTATACGAAGGGAAACCGGTACTAGATGCAAGCGAAACCGTAGTCAGCGCATTTTGAGTGACCTCATTATAAAATTCTGCATTAAAAGTCAAGCGGTTATCCAGAAATGCTGAAGCAATACCAATGTTTGACTTCAGTACCTGCTGCCAGCTTAAATTCGGGTTTCCAAGTGCACCAGGAAAAGCACCTACCTCACCAAAATAGCCAGTAGATGTACCCAGGTTGTACCTGAATTGTGCGGCGTAAGGATCTTGTACAGATGTACCGGTAGAACCGTAACTACCGCGAATCCTCAATAGATTAACTGTTCTGCTGTCCTTGAGGAATTGTTCATTATTGATGTTCCATCCTAAACCTGCAGACCAAAAATTACCAAATTTATTATTTTCACCATAAGCAGAAGAGCCATCTCTGGTATAGGTAAAATCGGTAAAATACCGGTTATCATAAGAGTAATTCGCACTTCCTGTATAAGAAAGATTGTTAATGGTACTTTCCGTTCCGGTAGGCCTGCTGTTTAAATACTGTGCAGCAAACAGGATATTGTCCAGACGATCGAAAGGGAAACCCTGCGTAGATACATTATATGAATTTAAGCTTGTACTGGCAAGCCTGAATCCCGCATATACGGTAACGCCATGCTTTCCAAAATTCTTGTTGTAGTTCACAGCACCTGTTCCGTCCATGGTAAAGGCATCACTATTGTCTTTCGAATAGGAACCTCGTGCACTTAAATCGGCAATACCATTGAAACGGCTATCTAAAGCGGAATAGAAATTATCTATCGTTCCATTCACTTTGGTGATGCCCAGTGCACCGGTGAACCACAGAGACTTACTATAGTCGTAACGAATAGTGGTGTTGTTTCTTAAATTAAAGTTCTTATTTCTGTTGTTGATAGTATTGTACTTAATATCCATTAATGGGTTTAAGACAACTGAACCTGCTACACCGAAGCCCAAATTGATGTTCTCCAGGTACTGGTTTATATTACCATTTTCATCGTAAGGTTTCCAGTATGGATTCAAAGCCAGGTACTGACTAAATTCTCCATAGGGCGAGTCATTAGAAATAACCTGAGTTGCAATCGTGTTGTTTTGGAAGGTTAAATTATTTGTTTTATAACTCAGCTGAAAACTTCCTGAATAATTTTTCCTATCCTGTTCTTTCATTACACCCTGTAGCAGATTTCCGCTGAAAGTAAGGTTGAAAGTCAAAGACTGGTCGCCCCCACGTAACGATAAGTTGGTTCTGTTATTGATTCCTGTTTGAACGGGAATAGATTTCCAATCTGTATTCACACCGCTCACCATTGCTTTATACCGTTCGGCATTAATGGCTTGCCCTCTATAACTGTTTAGAAAACCTACACGACGTTCGAAATCTAATTTTTCTTCCGAATTCAGCATATGATAAACAGAAAGATCAGGGGATGATAAAGTTAAGTTATTGGTTATGGAAACTTCTACTTTTCCTCTTGGCGGAAGGATTGTTGTAACAACCATTACGCCATTACCACCACGGGAACCATACATTGCAGTAGCAGAGGCATCTTTTAACAACGTTATAGATGCAATTTGATTCATATCCAAATCTACGATTGCCTGTAATGAAACCTGGAATCCATCAAGAATAAATAATGGTGTATTGGGATTACCAACAAGTTCTGATCCCAGGGTTGGGTAAGAAGTTTGTCCACGCATGGTAATTTCAGGTAACGCATTGATGTTACCTCCAATCTTGTTATTTGGAATAACTCTGAAAGATGGATCGAGGGCGGCAATGCCGGCAAATACATTTACCGGACTCACGGCCTTAAGTTCAGCTCCGGTTATGGTTTTGGCTGCTCCGGTATAGGTATTAACCTTCCGGTCGACCATTCCAGTAATCACCGTTTCATTTAGCGTCAACTGATCTTCCTGCATATAGATGTTATAATTCGAATTGGGCGAGATGGGTACATTAACGGTCTTGTAACCAATAAATCTGAACTCCAGAGATGTTGCACCTGCCGGGATGCTGATGGTAAATTTTCCATTTTTATCTGTCTGCACTGCAGACTTTGTTCCCTTGATGGACACTGTAACCCCCGGAATTGGCTTATGTTCTCTGGCATCGCCAACAAAACCAGTAATGACTTCCTGGCTAGCCTTTACACCTGCTTTAATAACCACTGTCTGGTTGCGTATGGTAAAATCCAGATTTTGCGCTGCAAAAATCTGGTTAAGCACAGCGGGCAATTCAGCATCTTTTACATTGATGGTTACGGGTACTGAATTTTCCAATATGTTGTCTGCATAGAAAAAGTTATAACCAGTCTGTTGGTTAAGTTCTTTGAAAATGGATCGAAGTGAAGCGTTTGACTTGGTTAAAGTCACTTTTTGAGCGAGGCTTGATGCACTTACCTGCATAAGGCATGCTATTATTATTACAATAGTTAGGCGCATGGTTAACAATAATTTGAGGTACAGCCGATTAGGTATACCAAATTTCCTTGATTTTTGATACATTAGTAGTTGGTTTGGTTAAACAGTCTCTGATGCGTTGGTCCGTAGCGAGACTGTGGTTGTAAATTGATTTTCAATCGAATATTCCAGACTATGATCAGGTCCCGGCAGTTAAACGGGGCCTGTTTTTTTTGGGATACCTTTTAGTTATCGTATTTCTTTTATCATGTAGTTTGTTTAAAGGTTAAAATTCAGTTTATTGTTAGTTATTTATTATTTTGATACATATACGGTTCTTCCTTTTAAATCGAAACGAGCTTCCCCTGTTGATTCCACGATTTCAAGCACCTTTGACAATTTATCAAACCTCGACACTTTACCACTGAAACGCTGGTTGGTTTTTTCACCAATGTAAACAACATCCAAATTATACCAGCGACTGATCATTTTCATGATTGTTTCGATGTTTTCACTTTCGATTACAAATTCATTATTTTTCCAGGCAACAGCCAGATCGGTATCCGTTTCACTAATTGTTATCTTGCCAGCGGATAGCTTTGCCTGTTGCCCTGGTCTTAGCAATTTGTAGTTACCGGATGCTGAGAGCTTCACGCTTCCTTCCAGCAAGGTGGTTTTTTCCACTTCATCATCGGCATAACTGCTGATGTTAAAATGAGTTCCTAATACTTCTACCTCCTGCCGGCCTGTCTTTACAATAAATGGATGCTGCTTATCCTTCGCTACTTCAAAATATCCTTCACCACTAAGGGTAACTACCCGCTTTCCGTTTTGAATGAGTGAGGTGGTATAGGTGAGGCTGGAAGCGGCATTTAAATATACAAGCGATCCGTCAGGCAACCGTACCTGATAGGTTTCGCCACGGGAGGTAGACAGGGTGTTGGAAGCATTTGGATCAGAGATCTTTTCACTAACCTGGTACACCAGTTTGCCATCGCCTGATTTGGTGATGACTATTCCGGATTCTCTTCCTATTTCACCTTTAGATGCATTTGCTAAGCTAACCTTCCTGCCATTTGCCAGGGTAAGTGTAGCACCATAGCCCCCTGACTTGATATCATATAAAGTAACTTTGGGAACAGTGGCAACCTTTTCTGGTTGGTTATTGAAAAAATAAACACCTATGTACGCTAAAGCTAAAACTGCAGCAACGGCAGCGATTTGTAACCAAAGTCTAAATCTTTTCTTTTTGCCTTCAGGTACGGCTTGTGCTGATTCGTGAATCTGGACAAACAAATCCTGGTCAACCTGTCCCACTACCTTCATAATCGCCAAATCATTTTTGTAGTGCTCGTCCTCTATCTCTAAGGTACCGATGATGAGATCTTTCAATACTTCCCGGTCTTCATCAAGTTGAAAATAATTCATCAGCTGCTGAGTTTCTTCGTGACTACAGCTATTATCCAGGTGTTTTTTGAAGAGTATGCGAATTTGTTCAGGTGTTTTCAAGGTCAATTTTTACAGCTAATACGGAGCTATGCAAAAATATCCTTAGTCTATTAACAAAAAATTAACAATTAATTTCCAAAAATAACGATCAGGATCAAAAACCTTTAAATAAAACACCCAAAACTATCGAAATGGTAATTGTGGGAGAATCTCTAAAATACGTTTTGAGAAATCTATTGGCCTGCAACATGTGGCTACTAATGGTTTTGGCATTAATTCCCATAATCTGCTCTACTTCCTTATAAGATTTACCCTCTAATTTGCACAAGGTAAATACCATTTTACGCTGAGGGGGCATCATGTTTATAGCCTCCTGTAATTTTTGAGCATCTTCTTTACTCAGCAAATCTTCTTCAACGTGAAGATACAGCTCTGAACTTGAAGCAACTATTTTAGATAGTAAACGTTTGTCTTTGGCTATTTTCCGAAAATAATCATACACCAGGTTCTCTGCTATGCGAAAGAGATAAGATTTAAAAGATTTTTCGGGATCAATCTGTGTCCGCACCTCCCATATTTTAAAAAATAGCTCTTGCAGCACTTCTTTTACCAGGTCGTCAGATTTGAGCAGTTTAAATAAATTTCCAGCGATCCGAAATTTATAATTATTGTACAGGATTTCAAAAGCCCGCTCGTCACCATTTTTTAATTGAAGCAATAAAGACTTTTCATCGGTGTGATTAGGTTTGGTCATGCTCATTACAATGTGCCTTAACTTTGGGGAATAGTACAAAAATATCGGTCAATCTAATATAAGGCATTTCCCATAAATCAGATAAAATCAAAAATTGAAGGTCAATATATAGATATCATTATTTCAATATTATGCTACTGCGGAAAGTAGCTAAGTAAAATTATTCCAATTATAGTAAAAATGAACCATTATCAACGGGACAATGCTAACAAATTGTTAAAGTAAACTAAAAAAGAGGCAACGCCGCGCTATAATATGTTCACTTACGCTGTAATGAGCACGTGCCAAAGTTTTAAAACGTCACCAATTATTCTGTTTTTTCTTAAACTCACTCGGGCTCATCCCATATTTCCCTTTAAATAAGGTCGAAAAATAGGTTGGTGAGGAAATACCAATTTTGAAAGCGATTTCGGAAATAGAATAATCTTCATTCATCAGTAAGTAACTTGCCTTTTTCAGTCTACGATTTAAAATGTAGTCTGTAATGCTACAGTCAAGTAATGCCTTTACTTTTCTGTAAAGCTGAATACGGGAAATACCGATCATCTTTGCCAGGTCCTCCACATTCAGTGTTTCATCACCCAGGCGGTGTTCTACAATGCCTGCAAAATCATTCAAGAATTTCTTGTCAAGAACACTTAACGTTGATTTTTTTTCTCCACCAGAACTGATATCGCTGATGTAATGCTCCTTCAACAACATACGATTGGCAAGTAGGTTTCGTACATTGGCCTGAAGGAAGTCGAAATGAAAAGGTTTGGTCATATAAAGATCAGCCATACTGTTTATGCCCTCTATTTGCTGTTCAGGACTGGCTTGTGCAGTAAGCAGGATAAGCGGAATATGAGAGGTTCTAAGATCTGTTTTAATTTTCCTGGCAATTTCTTTGCCCGACATTCCTGGGATAACCACGTCGGAAATGATGATGTCTGGAATTTTTTCAAATGCTTCATGAAGCCCCAAACTACCGGTGGTGGCGGTGAACACCTCATAATTGACTGAAAATTTCTCCTGAAGATAGCTTAACAGATCAAGATTATCCTCGATAATCAGTACAGAATATTCTTTGATGTATTCACCAATCGGATCCAACTGTCTATCCTCCGCAGGTAATTCTTCGGTGATGTAAACTTTTACTTCTTCTGTTAATGAAACGGTTCTGTCATCTGCGCTTACCGGGGAAAGCTTTGAATCTATCAACTCACCATAGGGTATTGTAACAGTGAAAGTACTTCCTTGCCATTTTCTGCTCTGCACCTCAATAGTGCCACCATGCAAATGCACCAGTTCACGAGTGAGGGAAAGGCCAAGACCAGATCCCCGTGATTCGTTTGTGTTGGACTGATAAAATTGATCCCAAACCTGCTGCAATTCTTCTTCATTCATCCCGCTACCATTGTCAGCAACGGAAACAATAAAGTTATTATCGTCAGTGGTTAATTCTACGTGTATTCTGCCATGTGTTGGGGTAAATTTTAGCGCATTGCTCAACAGGTTAAGAATTACTTTTTCAAGAATATTCACGTCAAAACCGGCTATGATATCTGGTTGTGGAAAGGAGAACTTCAAGGCGATATCTTTTTTCAGGGCACCGTATCTAAGGCTTTCTATGATTTCATTCAGAAAAGACCGCACATTGTTCCTGGTTGGCTGCACCTTAAATTTCTGATGTTCTATCTTTCTGTAATCAATAAGTTCATTGATCAGCTTCAGTAACCGGTAGGCATTCTTTTGAATCATCGTTAGTTCCCGCTTTTCTCCGCTTTGAATTTTATCGCTGTTGAGGAGATCCTCTAACGGAGATAAAATCAAGGTTAGCGGGGTTCTGAATTCATGGGATATATTGGTAAAAAAATTGAGCTTGGCTTCAGTTGCTTCCTCAATTTTGGCTGAGGCATCAATTAACTTATTTCGCTGATCCAGTATCTGGACATTTTTCTGCTCAAGACTTTTATTAATTTTCCGGTTCTCCAGTAAGGAAAAAAATGCCAGCCCTCCAAAAATTACGGCCAATACGAGTGTGATCACAATAAAATTAAGCACCAGCTTTTGATTATCATAGATCCGAAGCTGATCAGACAACATGGTTTGCTGGCGTTCGATATCTCTTTGCTGACCTGATACCTTTGCCCATTGAAGTTTCATGAGTTGAACAGATGAACTGTCTATTACCAGGCTCTGCAGGATATTTTCTTTTGAAAAAGGTTCTTTATTCAGAACTTTGAAAGCAATGCTAATGGCTTCTTTGCCGCCCGTGGGATATAACACACTTGCCGATATTTTACCTTCACTGATGAGCTGTAGCCCACCGCCCGAACCAGGAAGTGCATCTACACCGATTACCCTGATGTGTTCTGAAGCTTTGTTCCGGCGAAGAAAATCTTTTGCACTTGCCGCCATAACATCATTGTGTGCAAAAATAGCATCAGCGTGTAGTATCGTTTCTCTGTTCTTTCCCAACTCCGTAAACGTACTTTCGGCAAGCCAATTACCATAAACCTGAGCAGCCAATTTTATTCCGGGCGACATTCTTAATTCATCAGAAAACCCTTTATCGCGTTCCATAGCAGGAGAAGATCCAGGCAGTCCCAGTATTTCCACTACTTTGCCATTTCCTTTCAAAAGCTTAGTAATGTACAGGCCAGCCATTTTGCCAACCTGATAGTTCTCAGCACCTACATATGCGGTATATTGGGAGGAGGAAGTTTTCCGGTCAAGAACAATTACCGGAATTCCCTTATTATAAACTTTTTCTACGATATCTGTCAACGGAGATGCTTCATTCGGAGATATAATGAGCAGATCAATGTGATCATCAACCAATTCCTCCACCTGCTCAATCTGTTTATTGCTGCTGTTGTTGGCATCCTTATAAATGAAGTTGGTTCCAGAACGAAGCGATAGTTCCATTTTCATTTCTTCAAGCATCGTTTTCCTCCACAAATCAGAACCCACACATTGCGAAAAACCAATAGTAAATTTCTTCTCTTCTTTCTTTTCAGAACAGGAACTCAGGAAAAGCAGCAACGCAAACAGCCTCAAAAGCCAAACTTTGAAATCCCGAATAGCACCTATTTTTAAGAATATTTGATTATTCATTTACTAAAGCTATAGATTACTTTTCAATATCGGAAATAGGTAACAAATCATGATCTAAGGTGATGTAACCAGATTTAACATATCATGTTACAATATTGAAGATTAACCTGAACAGACAGAAAATAAAAAACATAAGCAGCTCATATAAAACACTTTATATAAAAAAAAATTTTTAATGTTTTTGAAAGAATTTTAATAGTGCTGCGAAATCATTTGACCTAATTTGCGATCATTAACCAATAATAAACTTTTTATGAAAAAACACTCTGTCCTGGCGTGGTCCATGGTTGTGGCCCTAGGCGGCTTTTTGTTTGGCTTTGATACTGCCGTTATATCGGGAGCTGAAAAATCCATTCAACAATTCTGGAACCTTTCTGCATTTTCGCATGGGCTTACCATATCCATTGCACTTATCGGCACGGTGATCGGATCACTTGTAGGTTCCCGTCCATCAGATTATTTCGGAAGAAAAAACACACTTTATTTTGTAGCTGCTGCATACTTACTTTCCTCATTGGGTACTGCTCTGGCAGATAATTGGTATATCTTTCTGGCATTCCGCTTTCTGGGCGGTCTGGGCGTTGGGATATCATCTGTAACTGCACCGATTTATATTTCAGAGGTATCGCCGGCACATAGAAGGGGTCGTCTTGTAGGGCTTTTCCAGTTCAATGTTGTACTGGGTATACTAATATCTTATCTTTCAAACTATTTGCTAAGCCAGGGAGGCGAGGCATCCTGGAGATGGATGCTCGGAGTTCAGGCATTTCCTTCCATCATATTCCTGGTATTAATATACTTTATCCCAGAAAGCCCTAGATGGCTTATACTTAAACGTGGTGCCTACGATAAGGCATTGGAAATACTGCGCATCATCAATCCGCTAAACTGCAATGAAGAGCTTGCCGCTATTCAGAAGTCAGGTCAGGATATGCTGCAAAACAAATCCTCGGACGGGCTTTTTTCAGGAAAATACAAAACACCAGTAATCCTGGCCGTTTTGTTTGCTTTCTTCAACCAGGTATCCGGAATAAATGCCATCATTTATTACGCACCGAGAATTTTTGAAATGGCAGGGCTTGGTGCACATTCTTCACTTTTATCTACTGTAGGCATTGGAATGGTTAATTTTATATTTACACTACTGGCTATCAATATCATCGATAAAGTTGGTCGGAAAACCTTGATGTTTATCGGTTCCATAGGCCTTATTGTATCCCTTGGACTTGTTGCATTTGCTTTTCTGGGCGGCTCATCCCACGGTTTTGAAATTCCGATTTATGTGATGCTGTTCATCGCTTTCTTTGCTTTTTCTCAGGGCGCGGTGATCTGGGTATTCATTTCCGAGATCTTCCCGAATCAGGTTCGGGCAAAGGGACAAACACTTGGCAGTTCTACCCATTGGGTAATGGCAGCACTGATTGCATTCTGCTTTCCCTATCTGGCAGAATCATTTGGAGGTGCAAATATATTTTTCTTTTTCTCTGCGATGATGGTCCTGCAGTTGGTATTCGTTTGGAAAATGATGCCTGAAACAAAGGGTAAGTCTCTGGAGCAGATAGGTGAAAATGTTGTTTTGATGCATTAAATGATATATTAATAATATGATAAATAACCCAAACTATAGTTCTACTCCAGCCACATGTTATGGAGAAATTCTGTGGGATGTACTGCCAGACGGACCACAGCCCGGAGGAGCACCATTAAATGTTGCTTATCACCTCAATAAGCTGGGCATGGGCTCAAGCCTGATCACCCGGATTGGGAACGATGAAAATGGCCAGAAACTCGTTGAATTGATGGAAAACTGGGGAATAAATACAGGGCTACTACAAGTTGATGAGCAATATGAAACCAGCCAGGTTCTGGCCAAAATGAACAATGGCAATGAAGTAAGTTATGAAATCGTGTTTCCAGTGGCCTGGGATTTTATTGATCAGGGTCAACAACTCCTCCAGCACATAAAACCATCAACTTACTTTATTTTCGGAAGTTTAGCGTCCAGAAATGAAACCTCAAGGAATACCCTTTATAATCTTTTGGATAATGATGCGATTAAAGTGTTCGATATCAATCTTCGTGCGCCCTTTATCAATCAGGCTCAATTAGGTCATTTATTATCAAAGGCAGATATTGTCAAGTTTAATGAGGCGGAGCTGGGTATTGTACAAATCATGTTCGGTGGTTCTTTAAAAGGAGAAGCTGATCAAGTACGGTTCATACAAGACCGGTTTAAAATCCCCGAGGTTATTGTGACCAAAGGTGAGTTTGGCGCCTCATACTATAATTTAGATAAAACCTATAATGTTTGGGGAAATGAGGTAAAGGTAAAAGATACGATTGGCAGTGGTGATTCCTTTTTGGCTGCCTTTATTGCGGCCCATAATCGCCGGGATCAACCCTTGCAGATCCTTAAAAAAGCGATTGCGATGGGTGCATTTATCGCTACCAAGAAGGGCGGATGCCCTGAATACAAATTTGATGAATACCAGGCTTTCTATAACGAATTATTTACGACAAAACCTGAAAGTAACAGTGCACATACTGCTGCTTAGGGGATAAACAAATAAACTACATAACCGGCAAATGCTGATTATATAGAAAAAACTAACCATTATAAACCATATTTTATGAGAAAAGTAATACTTTGCTGTGTTCTCGTGTTTTGCTTTATGGCAAGTACATATGCACAAATCCGAAACATTACCGGAACGGTTACCGATAAATCCTCAAAACCTGTTCCGGGAGCTTCCGTCTATAATGTAGAGACGGGTAAATCCACACAAACAGACGACAAGGGGAAGTTTTCAATCCAGGCTGCCACAGGGCAAACTCTTCGGTTTATTTACATGGGTGCGCAGACGGTTAGTTCCAAGGTTGGCAGTACCGCCGTGGTAGACGCACAACTCGAAGTTTCTGCCACTAACCTGAACGATGTAGTGGTAACAGGATACCAAACGGAAAGGAAAAAAGATCTGACCGGCGATGTGGCCATCGTGGATGTAGATGAACTTAAAAAGCAATCTGTAGCCAACCCGATGAAAGCATTGCAGGGCCAGGTAGCGGGCGTATACATCACCGGGAACGGCGCGCCAAGTGCTCCTGCTACCATCCGAATCAGGGGTATCGGAACTTTAAATAACAACGACCCTTTGTACATTATAGATGGCGTACCTACCAAGTCGGGTATGCATGAACTCAATCAGGCTGATATTGAATCCATGCAGATTCTTAAAGATGCATCGTCTGCCAGTATTTATGGTGCCAGGGCAGGAAACGGCGTAATCGTTATCACCACTAAAAAGGGTAAAACAGGCAAGACACAGTTGAGCGGAAATGCGTATTCATCGCTTTCAACTTATGTAAATAAATTAGAGATGCTGGATGCAGAAGGTTATGGTAAAATTTTGTGGCAGGCCTATGTTAACAAAAACCTCGATCCCAATTCGAATGGATTGCGTTATCAATTCGACTGGAAAGTTGATGCCAACACCAATCAGCCTGTATTAAATAAGGTGCTTTTACCAGAGTTTTTAAACGCTACGCAAACCCTTCGCACCTCAAATACAGATTGGTTTAAAGAAATATCCCAGCTTGGTATTATTCAGAATTATGATGCACAGGTTTCGAGCGGTACTGAAAACGGACACTATTTACTTTCACTTGGCTATTTTGATAACAAAGGCATTGTAAGAACCACCGGATTTAACCGTATTTCTGCCAGGATTAATTCTGATTACAAATTATTTAACGGGGGCGTTACAATCGGTCAAAACCTGAGTTTGACCAAGACAAAAGAGGTTGCGGCAGACATCATCAATTCCGCGCTGCAGGCATTACCAATTATACCGGTTCATACGGTCGATGGCATAGGCTGGGGCGGTCCCGTTGACGGGATGAATGATCGCCAGAACCCTGTTCGGGTGCTGGAAGATAATCAACAAAATGGTTACGATTACATGAGGTTATTTGGTAATTTCTTTGCCGATGTTAAAATCGCTAAGGGTTTGGTATTCAAATCCAATTTCGGCATTGATTACGGTGACTATACAAGCCGGAACTGGCAAAAAAAATACCAGAGCGGTTACCTGGTTAATGATGTGAACAAAGTAATCAACACCCAGACACACAATGTAAAAACTACCTGGACCAATACCCTGAATTACAGCCTGGAGTCAGGCAATCATCGCCTTAACGCCTTTGCAGGAACAGAACACTTTGTTGAAAATAACAATACTTTTATGGCATCACGGGAAGGATTTGTTTTAGAAGATCCTGACTACCTTTATTTAGATGCCGGTACGGGAATAAAAGACAACAGCGGCAGTGGTGCAAAAAACGTACTTATGTCATATATAGGCAGGGCAAATTATTCTTATATGGATCGTTACCTCCTATCTGCAACCATCAGAAGAGACGGTTCTTCCAGGTTTGGAGCAAATAACAAATACGGCTGGTTCCCTGCCTTTTCAGGTGCCTGGAGAATTAGCGAAGAATCTTTCGTAAAGAATAATACCTCAATTGTTGACGATTTGAAACTTCATGCAGGATGGGGAAAAACCGGTAATCAGGAGATTAATAATAACGCGATTTATAATATTTACCTGTCCAATTACAATATCACTTCTTATGATATAAATGGAAACAAAAGCGGTGTGCTTCCTTCCGGGTTTTATCTGTCCCAGAATGCCAATCCAAACCTGCGTTGGGAAGCAACAGAAATGAGCAATGTCGCACTCGACTTTTCGCTCTGGAAACAAAAACTTTATGGTAGCGTTGGTTATTACATTAAGAAAACTACTGGAATCTTATTGCTTCCTCCATACATCGGCGTACTTGGCGAAGGCGGTAATACCTATGTAAATGGGGCATCTATGGAAAACCGTGGATTTGAACTATCCCTGGGGCACAAAAGCCGCTTAACTGATGATTTAAGTATTGATGTGAACGGGAATTTCGATATGGTTAGAAATAAGGTTACCTATTTGCCTCCGGCAGTAGTAAATGCCTACGGCGGTGATGGCAAGGGACAGAATATTCTGGGGAGAACCATTGGATCTTTCTACGGTTATGTTGCCGATGGTCTTTTCAGAACTCAGGCTGAAGTAGATAATCATGCTGCACAACCCAACAAGGGACTTGGAAGAATCCGTTACGTGGATTTAAACCATGACGGTGTTATCGATGTAAATGACCGTACCTGGATTGGAAATCCTTTGCCAAAATATACTTATGGGTTTAATGCAAATATCAACTACAAAAATTTTGATTTCTCTTTTCTTCTGCAAGGGATAGGTGATGTAGCCGTACAAAATGAGGCCAAATCATATACAGATTTCTGGAGTGCCGTTGAATCTTCCTCAAATAAAGGAGCGAGGTTATTAAACGCATGGTCACCTTCCAATCCGAACTCCGATATTCCGGCAGTTGCGCTTACAGATGATAATAACGAAGCCCGTCTTTCGACCTATTTTATAGAAAATGGATCTTATCTAAAACTTAGAAATGCTCAGATCGGCTACACATTTAACAAACAGCTGATCAGCAAGTTAAAAATGCAGAATCTTCGTGTTTACATCGGAGGAGACAATTTAGCCATTTTAATGAAGTCAAAATCCTTCACTGGTCTGGATCCGGAGACCCCAGGATTTGGCTATCCTAATCCATTGGTTGTTACAGCCGGAATTAACGTAAGATTTTAAATAATTGAAGATTTTATTATGAAAAAATATATAATCACCCTTGCTGTCTCGCTGATATTAGCCACAGGCTGCAAAAAAGCACTTGAAGTTGGACCTAAAGGTTCGCTTAACGAAAGCCAGGTTGCAACTCCGGCACAGGCCGAGGGTTTTGTAACCGCTGCTTATTCACAATTGGGAAATGATGAAATTAACAGGGCATTTAGCATGTACCAGTATGGAAATATCCGCGCTGATGATGCCTATAAAGGCGGTGGCGGTATCAATGATGGAGATGTTTTCCATAATATGGAGACTTTTATAGCCTCCAGACCTGACCAATGGAACTACGATGGCATCTGGTTTAATATCTATGTAGGCATCAGGCGGGCAAATGAGGGCATCAGGGTACTGAGCAAGTTTAGCGAAGCGGAATATCCTTTGGTTAAAACCCGTTTAGCCGAGCTTCGTTTCTTACGCGGATACTGGTACCTGATGGTAGAAAACCTGTTTAAGAACATCCCTTATATTGATGATACAGTACCTTCTGATGACTACAAAAATATAAAGAACAACGCACTAACGAGAGATCAGATCCTGGAGAAGATTGCTGGTGACTTCCAGGCTGCTGCCGAGGCATTACCGGCAACCCAACCACAGATAGGAAGAGCCAACAAATTTGCTGCTTATGCTTTTTTAGCGAAAACACGTTTGTTTCAGGCTTATACGCAGAATGCAACACATGCTGTGACAGGAATAGACCAGAACCGTTTACAACAGGTTATTGATGCATCCGATCAGGTGTTGGCCTCATCTTATAAGTTACAGGCAGATTTCGCAAATAATTTCACTTCAGGCAGCTTCGAGAATGGTGTTGAAGCGATTATGTCTGTTCAGTTTTCCAGTAATGATGGCGCAGGAAGAGGCAGGGTAAACTTTGGTGATATGCTTACGGTACCACAGGGTATCGGATGTTGCGATTTTCAAAAACCGTCGCAAACCCTGATGAACGCTTTCAGAACAACAACTACCGGGATACCGTTATTTGATACTTTTAACCAACAAAATGTCGATTTTGCTACAAACACAGTCGATCCAAGGGTAGATCACACCATATCCAGACCTGGAGCTCCATGGAAATATGATCCTTCAAGAGTGGTTACAGCAAGCTGGAGCAGGAATATTCCGCTATACGGAACTTATAATTCCATGAAAGAAAACGTATCACCTGATTGTGACTGTTTTATAAATGTTGCTCCTTTTTTCGGCAATACAAAAGCCAGAATTATGATCAGGTTGGCTGATGTGATGTTATTTAAAGCAGAGGCGCTGATTGAACTGGGCAGGCAGACTGAGGCTTTACCTATTATAAATGCAATAAGAGACCGGGCATCTAAAAGTACTGCAAAACTGGTGATGGCCAACGGACAGCCTACCTCTAAATACAACGTACAGCAATATGTTCCGGGAACAAATATTGTCTGGGACCAGGCAAACGCCAGAAAAGCTTTGCGATTTGAACGCCGTTTAGAAATGGCACTGGAAGGAGAAAGGTTTTTTGATCTAATCCGATGGGGCGTAGCCGATCAGGTAATCAACTCCTTTTTTGATTCGGAAAAAAGCACCAGAAGTATTTTTATCAGTGCGAGATTCACAAAAGGAAGGGATGAATACCTGCCAATTCCTCAAAACCAGATATTCTTTAGTGAAAACAACTATGTTCAAAATCCAGGTTACTAAACCTCTAAATTACTAGACAATGAAATTAAAGCAAATATTGAAAGCATTTCTAGCTTTTGTGATGGCCTTAACAATCCTGGGCTGCAAAAAGGATAAGAACAACGATTTTAAACTTGACAGCCAGGTACAACTGGTCTCTTATTCAATTAACGGTATTGCCGCTACTATCGACCAAAAAACGGGTGCTATAAGCGTTAATGTTCCTTTTGGTACAGATATTTCAAATTTGACACCTAAGGTGGAAATGCCAGATGGCGCAACAAGTTCCATGAATTTTAATAAGCCCATTAATTTTACCGGTGCCGTAGATTTCAGGGTAGTGAATGGAAATGTTTTCAAAGATTATTCAACAACGGTGAAAATTACCCCACCACTTAAAAGCGTTTCCGTAGGCAGCTTAAAGGCATCCATAAATCACGATAACCGTACCGCAACGTTAATCCTTCCTGATGGAACAGATTTATCTGGAATTAAACCTATAATAGAAGCGGAAGCAGATGTTGTGGTTAGTCCGCTAAGTGGCACTGCTCAGAATTTCAGTCAACCCGTAACTTACACTTTCACCAAGGGCAATTTTACAACAAGTTACCAGGTCACCTTTATCAGCAATTCTGTAAGCGAGTACGCGTTCCTCGGCACAGCAAGTTCAAGATCGACAATCACTAACCCTGATGAAAAAGCAGCAAGTGACTGGTTTTTTGCCACCTACCCTACTGCAGACTATATTTCTTTTGGCGCATTGGAAACCGGAAAGCGTCTTTCTAATTATAAAGTGATCTGGTGGCATTACGATTCTGCACAGGATCTCCCTGCTCAGGCATTGAGTACTGCTAGTTTGAATGCGCTGAAAACCTACCGTAGCGCAGGTGGAAGTTTACTATTAACATCTTTTGCCGGCAGATATGTGGAAGCATTGGGCTTAGTGCCAGCAGGTAAAGGGCCAAATAACGTTTTTGGCGACTTTCTTCCTAACGGCTTTATCGAAAATGGTAGCGATTGGGGTATCTCTTTCAAAGGCAAGGAATCACATCCCATCTTTCAGGGGCTGGAGACCTATGAAACCGGGAAAGCCAACCTTTTACAAAAAGGAACATTCAGGCTTAACCATACAGCCTGGTGGTTTCTTCCAGACTGGGGAGGTTACACAAATGGTGCGGGATGGCGCCAGCAAACAGGTGGCATAAACCTCGCATCTGAAGCATGGGACGATAACCTTGACGGACGCGTTGGTATTGCGGAATGGCCTCAGACAAATGGTCCTGGAAATGTAGTCGTAATCACTTTTGGTGCCTATGATTGGTATTCTGAACCTCAAAATGGTGCATCTACCAATAACAGGTTTATCACAAATATTCGCAGAATCACCAAAAATGCGATCGACTATCTAAAAAAATAAATTCACAATCAAATAATGACATCATATGGCATTGAAAAGAATATTATTAGCAGGAATGGCGGTTTCGCTCTTCCTGTCTTGCACCAAAGAAAAAACATACGCCCCGGCGGAGCCTTTTAGCGAAGAGAAATTCAACATCTTCCCGAAACCACAAATCAGCCCTAATTCAACTACAGGTCAATCAACAGGCTGGGTTGGCGATGTGATGCCCAGCTATGTGAACGGGCAGTTTGAACTGTTTTTTCTGCATGATGATCCGGATCAGGTGAAGCAAAGTAGTGCTGGTCAGCATGCTATCCACAAACTAAGCTCCAAAAACCTGCTCGATTTCAGCTATGATGGCGAGATTATTCCGTATGGCAATAAATCGACACAAGATAACCTCATTGGCACAGGCTCTATGGTAAAGGCTGGAAATACAAATTACTTTTTCTATACAGGTTATAATGCAAACAACAGTTGGTTGCAGAATACCAACAGTGCATTTGTAACGGGCAACACCCGCGAAGCGATTATGTATGCCACCAGCAGCACAACTACAGGGTGGACAAAAAAGCCTGGTTTTGCGCTTAAAGCACCAGACGGCTATGCAACAACAGACTTTAGGGATCCGTATGTATTCTATAACACGGAATTTTCTACCTACTGGATGATGGTGAGTGCTCAAAAAGACAACAAAGGTGTAATTCTCGTTTACACCAGCAGCGATCCGGCAAGTGATAACTGGCAATTAAGAGGGCCTCTATCGGTTGAAGGTGATTACCTGATGCTCGAATGTGCGGATGTTTTTAAAATTGATGACAAGTATTTTATGCTTTTTGCAGAAGACTGGAGTTCAACGCCTGGAACCCATTACAGGGTTGCATCGTCTTCAGCTGGGCCATGGTTCAAACCAGCAGACGGAATGGATATGTTTGACGGGCATCAGTTTTATGCCGGTAAAACAGCTAGTAATGGTACTGAACGTTATGCCTTCGGTTTTGCTCACCGCCGCAATCCGGAAAACGACAATGGTGTTCGCACCTGGGGAGGAAACCTCATCAGTCAGCAAATTACTAAGCTGGGCAACGATAAGCTTGCAGTAAAAGCCCCAAGTAGCGTGAAAAGTTATTTCAGTAAAGATGCAGATGCTATGGTGAGCGCTCAGATCGGCACCGTTAGCGGATCGGCTGGTAACTATACCCTAACCGGAACCTCTTCAGCTTCAGGATACAGGTTTGCAGCGCTAAACGGAACAACTATGGTTAAAGGAAAATTATCTTTAAGCAATCTTAACGGAACAGCCTCCTTAAACTTTAATGCAAAAACTGATCTGAGCGGATCCTACCAGATCAGGTTCGAACCGGCATCAAATCGCATTGCCGCCTACAATAATGGCCAGGAAGTTACCCGCGTTCCATTTGTTTTCGAACAGGGAAAAACATACGACTTTAGTATTATCGTGGATGGATCGATAATCGTACTTTATCTTAACGATCAGGTTGCACTAACAAACAGAAGCTATAGTGCAAAAGGAACGCCATGGTCATTGACTGCTAACAATTTAGAGGTAAAAGTTACTAATTTGAAAGTATCAACCCATTAATTCCCTAAATGATGAGCATTAAATTTGATTATAGGATTGATTTGAGGTATATCCTCGGACTGTTTTTATTGGTGGGTGGATGCGTACATGCACAGGAAATCGATAGAAAAGCACAGGAATACCGACCTATGTATCATTTCAGTCCGGCAAAAGGATGGATGGGCGACCCGGATGGACTGGTTCATTACAATAACACTTATCATCTTTTTTGGTGGGGCCATGCCGTTTCAAATGATCTGGTTCACTGGCAGGAAATGCCCAGACCCATGAAAGAAGGAATGGGATTTTCTTACTTCAGCGGGTCGGTGGTTGTAGACAGAATGAACACCGGAGGATTTGGAAAGAACAGTATGATCGCTTTCTATACCAAACACCTTCCCGGGGATTCACTTCCTGAAACACAAGCCATTTCCATCAGTAACAATGAGGGACAAAGTTTTGACTATTACCATGGAAATCCGATTCTGGATATCAATAAAGTGTTTTTCAGGGATCCACAGGTTTTCTGGTATGAACAGGATAAAAGCTGGAAGATGGTCGTTTCCAGACCTGATGTGCAGCAGGTTCATATTTATCAATCATCAGACCTCAAAAACTGGACTTTTTGCAGCAGCTTTGAAGGCTTAGGAGCAAAAAATTCATTTTGGGAATGCCCTGATCTTTTCGAACTCCCAATTGAAGGAAGCAATAAGAAGAGATGGGTGCTCATCATAGGAAGAGGTCCGAATCGGGTACAGTATTTTGTGGGTGACTTTAACGGACAGACTTTTGTAACAGATAAAAAACTTGCAGATTACCTTAGTGTTGGAAAAGGCATTAATGGATCTGTTTTTGAAGATTTTGAGGGCAAAAATTCAAAATGGCCGAAGTTTCAGGAAGAGCGTGAAAACAAAGCATCTGGTGTGACTGATTATTTAGGTAAGCATTACCTCAGTACAGCAAATGTTACTGGGGCAGTTGTCCGGTCAAAATCTAAGCCTTTCACAATCAGCAATAAAGCTATTAATTTTTTGTTGATGGGCGGAAATCACCAGGATAGCACCTGTTTAAATCTTTTGGTGGATGGTAAGGTGGTGAAGACAACTCATGGTGATAATACCAAGGTATTTAAGTGGAATGGCTGGGATGTACGCCCCTGGATAGGCAAAAATGCACAACTGGAGCTTGTAGATTTGAGTAAAGATACGACTACCGGATTTATTGCTATCGATCATATCTTATTTTCTGATCAGTTAAGCAATCAACACCTTGAACACGCCCTGTGGCTGGATTACGGGCCTGATTATTATGCCACCAGAACCTGGAGAGATTATGATAAAAGAAATGGCCTGGCCGACACCGTTCATGCCATAGGCTGGATGGGAAACTGGGACTATGCACGCAAGGCGCCGTCAAAATGGGGAAAGGGCTTTCAATCTATTCCCAGGATGATGACTTTAAGAGAAACACCATCCGGATTTAGGGTTTTTCAGCAGCCTATACCGCAGCTCGCCCAACTTCGCGATAGTGGTATTCGTCAACAGTTACAGCTAAAAGGTGTTCAATCTATCAAAAACTTTAAGCCTGGTGTGAATTCTTATGAACTTGATGCTACATTCACTGCAGGAACCGCTAAGGCATTTGGATTTAACCTGCTCGTTGGTGAAGGCAGAAAACTGGAACTAAGATACGATCCACAGCTTGGCGAACTTAGCTTGGACAGGCGCAACTGCACCAACTTCATTACGGATACAGCCTTTACAAAATCGTTTGCAAAAAAGTATGCTGTACCCTTAGCTTTGAATAATGGTAGCCTTCGTTTACATATCTTTATCGATCGTTCTTCGATTGAAATATTCGCGAATAATGGAGAAAAGGTGGTGAGTGCCACAACATTCGCCGCTGACACTCAATTGGGTCTGGAAACTTTTTCCGAGGGTGGAAATACAAAATTAAATCTCCGGGCTTGGAAACTCAAAAGCATATGGTAAACGCTAATAATTTGAACATATTTTAACTTACAGAAATGGAAATAAAAAGAAATTTATACTTTGGTTTAATCATTGCATCTTTTTTTTATGGATGCGCATCGACAAGGATGGTACATCAAAAAAGTTCAGATACGGAACCCTATCGCCCAAAATACCATTTTACACCTAAAGCCCATTGGATGAACGATCCAAATGGAATGGTCTATTTGAATGGAAAGTACCATTTATTTTTTCAGTACAATCCCGACTCTACCGTTTGGGGGCCTATGCATTGGGCGCATGCAATAAGCAAGGATATGATTCACTGGGAAGAGCAGCCGATAGCACTCTACCCAGACAACCTTGGAACCATATTTTCAGGCAGCGCGGTCATAGATAAAGATAATACGGCGGGATTTGGTAAAAATGCGATGGTCGCAATCTTTACTCATCACAACAAGAAAATTGAAGATCAGAAGACAGGACTTCACCAATATCAAAGTCTCGCTTATAGTCTTGATGAAGGCAAAACCTGGACGAAGTACAAAGGAAATCCTGTTCTTCCCAATCCGGGTATCTGGGATTTCAGAGATCCGAAGGTAATGTGGCATGCCGCTACCGGAAAATGGCTCATGACCTTGGCCACAAAAGATCGGATCACATTTTATTCCTCTACTGATTTAAAAAAATGGAGCAAGGAAAGCGAGTTTGGCGAAAAGCTGGGTGCCCACGGTGGCGTTTGGGAATGCCCTGATCTATTTCCACTTGAACTTAATGGCAAAACACATTGGATACTCCTGGTAAGCATCAACCCGGGTGGGCCTAATGGTGGTTCAGCAACGCAGTATTTTACCGGCGATTTTGACGGAAAAACTTTTAAACCAGATTCTGACAAGCAAAAATGGATGGATTATGGCACTGATAACTACGCTGGTGTCACTTTTTCCAATACAGGTGCAAGAAAAGTGTTGATGGGATGGATGAACAATTGGAACTACGCAAACGTGGTGCCGACTGGTTCCTGGCGGGGTGCTACTACCCTACCCCGCGATTTATCGCTTAAAAAAGTTGGTGAGGAGATTTATCTTGCTTCGGCTCCTGTTAAGGAAGTTTCTAAGCTGGAAAAGGTAGTGTTTGAACGCAAAGAATTAACCGGAATTAATTCATTAGATCTTTCTGCAGGTTTAAATGAAGGAAAAGGCACTAAGATTGAAATGCAGGTTAATGGTACGGGTGACTTCGGCATCGAGCTTGGAGACGGAAAAAACCAGAAGCTTATCATCGGTTTTGAAAAAAATAAAGGCTATTTTATCGATCGCAGCAAGGCTGGTAATGGTCAATTTGAGCAGCAATTCGCTGAAAAGCATTTTTCACCGCGTATTTCAAATGCAGATTCTAAAAAAATAATCATTTTTATCGACGCTGCCTCGGTAGAGCTATTTGCAGACGATGGACTTACTGCAATGACAGAAATATTTTTTCCAATAGAAAAAAACATTTTACTCAAGCTAAAAAGTTCGAAGAAATTGGACTTAAAGATGATTAAAGTATCTAGAGTTTCCTCCACAAATTAAGCTTGACAATCTTTGTTATAAAATAACGTATGAGAAGATCAATGATGCGCGTATTTGTTACAATAGGACATCACCTGTGGATCCCAGATCTATTACCGCTGCCGGACACGGCTAAACAATAAGGTCATATCCTAAAACAGAATATTTTTTTCTACCAGGCACAATAAAAATTAGAAAGTTACGCTTATATACATGAGAGCGTTAATTTAGATTAAACGGGAAGCTGTCTTAAGATAGCTTCCCGTTTTTCATTTTTCCAGTAATGATTACCTGCTTCATCAAACATCAGGTTTTCAGCAAATTGACGAAGACCGAAAATTAAATACCATAAATAGTTTTCACCCAGCTGGCATCTTTGGTGGATGGGGATTTTGTACCAGTCCATGAATTATCGATCCAGGTAGAACCATCTAATCGTGTCGTGGTTGGAAGACTACTATTTATCGCACCATAACCATTATATGATCCATAAAGCATTATAGAACTGATATCAAATGTCGTCCCACCATAATTCATACCTGTAAGTTTATTATATCCGGCCTGAGCTGATGCACTTATATTATCCCATTTTACTGAAATGAAGGAGTCACGGTCTGCACGTAGCTGCTCGTGGTGTAATCCAATGGCATGCCCTAGCTCATGTACAACGATGCCTTTAGCTTCCGGATTTGAAAGATTCATCGTGGCCCCGCTAACATAGCCTACCGTACAATTGTTTGCACTCCCAGGTTGTATTGTCAGGTAGTAGCCGGAAGTTACAGCTTCGAAGATAATTCCGGATTTTGCCGTCCAGTCTGCCATGGCAGTTAATATCGTATTGGTCTGCGCTGTGGTAAATCCAGCGGCAAATCTATAGGAAACTTTATGGTTCGGCCACTTGTATGCACCAGCTGGTCCATGTCCCTCAGTTGTCACTTCTGGGAGTTTTGTGGTGATTTGTTCATCTGGGATAACCATATCGCCATTGAAGATATTTTTATCATTAATCCGCTCATAACTGATCAATGATCCCAAATAATAGCCCTGCCTCAGTTCTACAGTATTTTTTTCCGCTGGAACATTTAATACATCATTACTCGTTTTTTTACATGCCTGAGTTAGCAATAGCGATCCTGTTAGGAACAGCATAAACAATTTTGTGTTTTTCATAATATTAATTTTGTAGTTTTAATACTAAATTAATGTATTTTTTAATATTATAAAATTTAAACACCTTTTTGTTGACATCTTCAGGTTGCCAGCTGATTTTTGGTGAGTGAATCGAGTACAGCTATCATATCAAAGCATGTGCTGAGCAGGTTCAAAAAATTTTTCGTAAAGAACAGGATTAGCCTTACGTACTATTGATTTGAAATCATACAGTGGGATCTAAATTAAGTTATGCCACTATCGCTTATACAGGGTAAATTTTTAAAAAATTGGCCAACGAAAAAAGCCATCAATTAATTTGATGGCTTTTACTTAGAAAAATGAATACCTTAAGCGTGGGCATCTCTTAATGCTTTGATCGCATCATGGCTCGTATTAATGCCTTCCTGTTGTTTTAACAATACCGTTCTAACATTTTCGCCTAGCTCATTTTCTGCAAGTGCATCACGATATGCTTTTTTAATTGCATCTTCTCCGCGTTCACATTCCGCCAGGATGCTATGCCTGTCATCGCCACCGAAGGTTGCTTTAATATCAATCCAGGCTCTGTGCAGTGTTCCTAAAATAGTATTCCCATCATCAGGAGTTCCAGCATTTCTGCCCACTAACCCTGCAAGTTCTATAACGTTACTGCGGCTATCAGATGATAGTTTATCAAAAGTTGCCTTTAAATCAATGTTTTCTTCTTTTAGATCGGCAGCTGCTTTATCAAAACCATCTGCTCTATCATTGTTGATCTGAATCAGATCATTTAAGACTTCAACTGTTTTTTCTGTATTTTCCATAGTTTAATATCATTTTTAAATACAACAAGGGGGAGCAGAAATATGTTTTAGTGAAGCAAAATAAATCCTCAACATATATTTATAATTAACCAGATTCGTAATAATATATAGCAAACGCATATTGACAAGGTTCTATATGGTTATGAAAAGTTCAAATCAGAATTCAAAGCCAAAACCGACTGATTTGCTGTAGCTGTCCTTTTGATTAAAAAATCGTAAGAAAGCAATGTTGTCTAATTGATAGGATAACCAAAAGCTTTCATTCACGCCCTCATTAGGCCGCCCAGGTCAACCAGCCGAACTGGTATCAATAGTTGTACAATGTCAGAAAGTAATGCCAGCTATGCAGCCGGAAGGAATAGTCACCCGTAAAAAACTTAAGCTGTCGCCGGGAGAAGCATTCATCATCCGGTATCAGCTTAACTGAGTTTGATAAAAATTACTAAAAGTTCTTAATCGTTAACGCCCGGGTGATTCCATTCGGCACTTACACCAACGGCCATTTAAACACTAAATAAGATCTTTTTAAACTTTTTAGCTTTCTAATCGTCTATTTTTATATGATAGAAACACAAGAAACCTTTAATTTCACTACAATGCCTTTTATTAGCGGTATTTTAGCGCTGATTTTCGGGGCCTTTATTTTCATGTTCGCAATATGGCGAAGAAACAAACGGAGAAAACTAACTGGAATCAATGAGTTCACCTGTACGGACAGGGTGGTAAACACCAAAAGCACCGAAAAACTATTGCAATTTTTGGCACTGGTGCTGCTGATATCAGGTTTCATGCTCGTTACCTCCGAAGCGCTGAGAATTGAAGATAAGGCAACGAACGAAGTGACTACCAGCTAAATAAGGGATAGCATTATATTTAGACTTTAGATAGGTCATTAATGCCCGATCGGAGAAAAGATTAGCTTAAATGTACGGATAGCGTCATGATTTCTCCATCTGCCTAGCTTTCTCTCCTAAAAAAGCTATATTACTATTGTTATCCAAATTAACCGCTCTGTTAATAGAATTTTCACTAAAACTTTTACAATTTGGCATTAAAAAAAGCAGGATTTTACAGGGGGCCACGCTTACCCTTCAGAAAAAAAGAAGCAGAACATAAAATAAATGAGTTTATAACCGCACCAGAGGTGCGTTTGACGGGAGAAAATGTTGAGACCAATATTTACCCGCTCGCAGAAGCACTCAGGATGGCTAAAGAATTGGATTTAGATCTGGTTGAAATCTCACCAAATGCCTTCCCACCCGTTTGCCGGATTATCGACTACAGCAAATTTCTTTACGAACAGAAAAAGAAACAAAAGGAGATTAAGAGTAAGGCCAAGCAGACTATTATTAAAGATATCCGTTTCGGTCCAAATACTGACGATCACGATTTTCAATTTAAACTTAAACACGCGGTTTCGTTTTTGGAAAGTGGTGAAAAGGTACGCGCCTTTGTTCATTTTAAAGGTCGTTCTATAGTATACAAAGACCAGGGCGAAATCCTACTGTTGAGATTTGCACAAGGTTTGGAAGAGGTAGGAAAAGTAGAATTATTGCCAAAACTGGAAGGCAAGCGAATGTTTCTCACACTGGCACCAAAAGTCGGGAGAAAATAAAGAATGGCAATCTACATCTAAAAAATTTAAGAAGTAGCCCACCTCTTTTCAGCACATGTTTTAAGTCAGATGGCCGTTTTATCGGTATGCATTGGCTGGAAGCTCCGTATTACAGATTCCAAACAGCCAGGATAATAGCTTGAGGTTACGTTTGTGACATCCATCAATTGCCGGCTAGAAAAAGGAACGAAAGTATAACCCCTATACTTCTTGTTGACGATGAGCAATGGTTGATTTTATATTAAAATTGGTAGCAATACATTCCGCTACCAATTTTTATCCGATCTTTTAAGTTTACGTTTCTAAAATTCACTACAGTTTAGATTTTTAATGTTCCTGTAAGAAAAGTGGCTAAGGTTTTTGAATTCAATTTCCATTGTTTCTCTTCTAATACTTCCCCCTGGCCGTCTGGCAATTTATGCTCAAGAAACTTCATGCTGTTTTATCGACAACATTAACATTGAAATCATATACCGTTCCAATGATTAGTTTTGAGTTACCGGTGGCATCAATTAATACCTGGTAATTGAATGTCTTCTCCCCGCGGTTATCATTGAGGTATGGATATCTTTATCCCTGACATCCCAAACCGGAGCAGGTTCAGTTCCCGATATATCTTCCTGGTTTATTTAAAAAAGTTGACGTTTATCAAAATGCTTTCACAGCTGTTTTGATAATAATTTGCCTAATGGCATGGATTTATCACATGATAGCAGCGTAATAATCAAAATTTCTTTAATTTGTATCCACAATATTAACGAAATGACGCTACTATATGGATAAATACCCTGTTCCTGCCAACGAAGAAAGACGAATTAATAAGCTCAATTTTTTTAACCTTTTAAAGTTGAAGAAAGATCCACAATTTGATATTTTTACAGAAACAGCTGCGCTTATTGCCGATTGTCCGGCTGCACTTATCGCGATGATGGAAAGTGAATCACAGGTGATCCAAAGTTGCATTGGTCTTGATTTTGATTCCGTAGACAGAAAAAGCACGTTATGTCAATATGCAATTGCAAGTGGTAATGTTGTAACAATCAATGATACATTAGCAGACGAAAGATCATCCGAGAATCCACTGATATTGGAAGGAGGAATTCGCTTTTATACAGGAATCCCTCTGATAGATGATGAAGGATTTGCATTAGGCACCCTATGCGTTATTGACTATCAGCCTAAAACATTGACAGAAAAAAAAGTGACTGCTCTGCAAAAAATTGGAAGTGCTGTCACCAAGCTACTCACAGGAAAAAGAAAAGAGATTGATGCTGAATACTTTCAGCAGATCTTCAATATCTCCAATAATCTCATTTGTGTTCTGGATAACAACTTTATACTCAAAGATGTTAATCCTACCTTCGAAAGGGTTTTCCAATTTAATAAAACTAAAACTCCTGAACAGAATTTTTTAAAAGTTTTAGGTGAACATAATAGTGAATTGCAATTAATCATAAAAAAGCTGCCCGATGTTCAGGAGGAAGTTACATTTTCTACTTCCACAAAAATCAGTGATGGTTCAGCTATTATAGCAGAATGGTCCTTAAAACATAACCAAAACAATTCTGAGATTTTCTGCTTCGGCATTAATATTACCCAACAGATCGAAGAAAAACAACAACTTGAAAGTTCAGAACGGCGCTTTAGAAGCTTTTTTGAAAATGCGATTGGCTTAATGAGCATGCATGATATGCAAGGAAATATAATTTCAGTTAATGAAAAAGGAAGAAAAACACTTCAATATTCAGCAGAGGAAGTCAAAAAATTAAATTTAAAAGACCTCGTTCCCGAAAAGAACTGGCCTTTACTTGCACAGTATCTTGAAAGGATCAATGACAATAAAGAAGATCTCGGAACGATGATCCTAAAATCTAAGGAAGGAGAAAAAATGATATGGATGTATCATAATTTGGTAGAAACTGACACCCACGGAATGCCTTATGTTTTAAGTACAGCTTTAAATGTTACAGAAAGAATGTCTCTTGAAAAAGATTTGCTGTACACTAAGAAAATATTAGAACAGACAAATGCAGTAGCACAGGTAGGAGGTTGGGAAGTTAATCTAAAAACCAATACTGTTTTTTGGTCGCAATCTACTAGAGAAATACATAAAATAGACGACCCATTCCAGCCTGATTTTGGGAATGCATTGGGATTTTACAGTACAGAAAGCAGAAAAAAAGTAAAATCATTATTTGAGCGGGCTGTGCAGGAAGGAATACCTTTTGATGAAGAATTGCAGCTTATACCTAATGATGGAGTGATGATATGGGTAAGATTGAAGGGAATACCTGAATTCGAAAATGGGGTTTGTACAAAAGTGTTTGGGATTATTCAGGATATTGACACCTTTAAAAAAATTTATATCGAACTGGCTACACAAGAAGCTATGCTACAGTCATTTGTAGCATATGTTCCTATTGCGGTAGCAATGTTCGATAAAGATCTCAACTATCTTTCGGTAAGTAGCAGTTGGAAAAATGAGTTCCAGATGTATGATACAGATCTTATAGGGAAAAATATGTTTACTGTTTCACCCAATGTACCGGATGAAAGGAAGAAAATATATAGAGATGCACTCGAAGGAAAAGTGTACATAAATAGAGATATGGCTTTGGAAGTTCCTCATAAAGAAGAAATACAGCATTATAATATTGTGGTTAGCCCCTGGTATTTATCGGATGAGGTGATGGGGGGAGTTATTATTTCTGCACAAAACATTACGGATTCAGTAAAAACTAATGAAGAACTTAAAAATGCAAAAGAAATAGCAGATACGGCAAGCAAGGCAAAATCAGAGTTTCTAGCCAATATGAGCCATGAGATACGAACGCCGCTGAACGGCGTCATCGGGTTTTCTGATCTTTTGATTCAAACGCCGTTAAATGAAATACAAACGCAATATCTCAATTACATTAATGAGTGTGGTGAAAACCTGTTGAACATTATTAATGACATTCTTGATTTCTCTAAAATTGAATCTGGAAAAATGGACCTTCTGATAGAGAAGGCCAATGTTTATGACATGGTGAGTCAGGTCATCAATGCAGTTCTTTACCAGTCTCAGAAAAAAAATATCGAACTTCTTTTGAATATTGAACCGGGATTGCCTGATATAATCTGCCTCGATGAAACACGATTGAAGCAGATTTTGATCAATCTACTCGGGAATGCCGTGAAATTTACAGCACAGGGCGAGATAGAACTTAAAGTGGAAAAGCTGAATATAGACGATAAAAATATAACATTGCGATTCTCGGTAAGAGATACAGGAATTGGTATTCCTGTAGAAAAACAGCAGGATATCTTTAATGCTTTCACCCAGGAAAACAGTTCTATCAGTAAACAATATGGAGGAACCGGTCTCGGGCTTACCATTTCAAATAACATTTTGAAATATATGGGAAGTAATCTTATTTTGGTAAGTGAACCTGGGAAAGGATCTGTTTTCTTTTTTGATATTGAGATTCCTTTTGAAATTTCTGATCAAAGCGAAAATGAAATACCGAAAATCAACAAGGTTCTGATTGTTGACGATAACGAAGCAAACAGGATTATTCTTCAGGATATGCTTGCTTACAAGAATATAGATTCTAAACTGGCTGCCAACGGAATGGAAGCTTTTCAGCTGCTTTTAGCCGGTGAGCGTTTTGATACTATTCTGGTAGATTACCACATGCCGGTTATATCAGGGTTGGAAACAATCGGGAAAATAAAGCTACTATTTAAGCAGCGGAATGAAGTCCCGCCTATTGTTATCCTTCATACATCTTCTGAAGAACATGATGCGATCAATTCTTTCAAGAAGGAAGAAAACTCATATTTTCTGCTCAAACCCATTAAATCTGATGAACTGTACAAAACCTTGCGGCAGGCAATAAAAAGTTCGGTAAAAGAAACGGTTGCTTATAACCCATTGCCCAAAGCAGCACCTTCCCCGCTCATGACTTCGCCTCATGTCTTGCTTGTTGACGATAATCCGGTGAATATGATGCTAAACAACAGGATGATGGAATCACTGATTCCCAATGTAAGGTTAGTAGAAGCAACAGATGGTTTGCAGGCTTTGGAACAATGCAGGGGCCAGCTTTTTGATCTGCTGTTGATGGATGTACAGATGCCTGTAATGGATGGTATAGAAGCCACAAAGCAAATCCGGCTGCTACCGGAATACGCCGCAATTCCGATTATCGGGGTTACGGCAGGAAACGTATTGGGTGAAAAAGAAAAATGCCTGAATGCCGGAATGAATGATTTCCTACCCAAGCCTCTCAGACAAAACGATCTTTTGGAAATGTTGAAAAAACATATAGCTACTGGCGTTCAGGGATTACCTGAAGACCAGGTGCATCAAGAAATGTATTTGGATATGAATGTTCTAAAAGAGCAAATGGGTGGTGATGATGATTTTAGAAAAATATTTTTGAACCTAGTGGTAAAGGAGCTCTTCCAGGCGCAGGAACACTTGAAGTCAGGGATAAAAGAAAAGAATACCGCATATCTGAAACAGATTCTTCACAAACTCAGAGGAACTGCAGGAACCGCCGGATTGATAAAACTTGTGGAACAAACAGCCAGTTGGGAGAGCCGTATTGAAGACAACATGGATTATACTGCTATGGAGAATGAAATCATCCATGAAATAAACACAGGTCTACAATTAATTAAGAAGTTGATATAATGATAGGACGATAGTGATTTAATTGCTGAAGATGACGAACTTAACTTAAAAACGACAGAATAAGCATTCAACAACAATAGAATTTTATGAAAAGGATTTCCATAATCTATGTATTCTATTTTTATTCTTGTCAAAGATTAAATTATGACTTTGTTTGCATATTGGTTTCTAGATTTTAAAAAAAAGATATTTCCATAGTTTTACTATGCCGGGGAATTTCTCTGGCCATAACATTACCGTTAAACTAATTTTTGATGCCGAAAAAAATTATAAGAAATCTTCAGGTTGGAGTCGCACTGTGTTTATTACTTCTGATTGCGAGTTCTATAGCTTCCTATGTGAGCGTATATAAGCAGCAGAAGAACAGGGAAAGCCTTTTAAAAAGTAAGGAATCTATAAGTTTGGTAAAAGATATTTTAAATTTTCTCTTAGATGTAGAAACAGCTAATAGAGGATACCAGCTTACGGGTCAGGAAAATTTTCTTGAACCTTTCAATAAAAGCTTGAGGAAATATCCTGTACTTATTTCTAATAAAAATAGGCTGGATATTAATGATAAACATCAAATCAAGTTCATCAATGAACTCTTGCGTACTTCAGAAATGATTATAGAAGGGGATGTATTGCTAATTGAGAATCGTAGAAAGGGAATATCAATGACCTCAAAGGAACTTGTACAAAACAAGGCCGCTATGGACAGGTGCCGTATACTGGTTGAGGAATTTATAAAATATGAAGAAGTTCAGTTGGCTATCAAAAATAAAGACCTGAATAGATCTTCCAAATCGGCGGTTTTATTCATCATTTTCTCTGCAATTGCAGCCATTGTTGTTACATTTTTTTTCTACGAAAAAATAAAATCTGACCTTATCCGCAGGGATAAATTAGAAAAAGATTTGTTTTACACTAAAACAATTCTTGAAGAAACAAGCGCTGTAGCGCAAGTTGGAGGCTGGGAAGTCAATCTGAAAACTGGCAATGTTTTCTGGTCTCAGAGCACGAGAGAAATTCATAAAATAAAAGGTAATTTCCAGCCTGATTTAGAAAATGCCATCAGATTCTTTAAAGAAGATAGCAGGGAAAGGATGAAAAATCTTTTCGATAGAGCCTTAAAAAAAGGAACTCCCTTTGACGAAGAGTTTCAACTAGTCCGTTATGACGGCGTTACGATCTGGGTCAGAGTAAAAGGAATTCCCGAATTTGGAGATGAAGTTTGTAACAGGGTTTTCGGAATCATTCAAGATATTGATGCCTTCAAAAAAATGTTTCTAGAAGTTACCAGGAAGGAAGCCATGATGCAATCTTTTGTAACCGATGTTCCTATTGCTCTTGCCATGTTTGATAAAGACCTTAACTATGTTTCTGTAAGCAACAAATGGAGAGAAGAATTCAATATGAATGATGTAGGGGTTATCGGAAATAATCTGTTTACTGTATCTCCTGGCATTCCTAAAGAAAGAAAAATATATGAAAACGCCCTGCTGGGTAAAACCTACATAAACGGGGACTTTAAGTTAAAGGTAGCTGGTCAGCAGGAAATTCAGCATTACGACCTTAAAGTCGGGCCATGGTATCTAACAGAAGATGAAGTAGGAGGTTTAATTATTTCCATACAGAATATTACAAATGCCGTTAGGATAAATGAGGAATTGAAAAATGCAAAAGAAATAGCGGATACGGCAAGTAAGGCAAAATCAGAGTTTCTAGCCAATATGAGCCATGAGATACGAACGCCGCTGAACGGCGTCATCGGGTTTTCTGATCTTTTGATTCAAACGCCGTTAAATGAAATACAAACGCAATATCTCAATTACATTAATGAGTGTGGTGAAAACCTGTTGAACATTATTAATGACATTCTTGATTTCTCTAAAATTGAATCTGGAAAAATGGACCTTCTGATAGAGAAGGCCAATGTTTATGACATGGTGAGTCAGGTCATCAATGCAGTTCTTTACCAGTCTCAGAAAAAAAATATCGAACTTCTTTTGAATATTGAACCGGGATTGCCTGATATAATCTGCCTCGATGAAACACGATTGAAGCAGATTTTGATCAATCTACTCGGGAATGCCGTGAAATTTACAGCACAGGGCGAGATAGAACTTAAAGTGGAAAAGCTGAATATAGACGATAAAAATATAACATTGCGATTCTCGGTAAGAGATACAGGAATTGGTATTCCTGTAGAAAAACAGCAGGATATCTTTAATGCTTTCACCCAGGAAAACAGTTCTATCAGTAAACAATATGGAGGAACCGGTCTCGGGCTTACCATTTCAAATAACATTTTGAAATATATGGGAAGTAATCTTATTTTGGTAAGTGAACCTGGGAAAGGATCTGTTTTCTTTTTTGATATTGAGATTCCTTTTGAAATTTCTGATCAAAGCGAAAATGAAATACCGAAAATCAACAAGGTTCTGATTGTTGACGATAACGAAGCAAACAGGATTATTCTTCAGGATATGCTTGCTTACAAGAATATAGATTCTAAACTGGCTGCCAACGGAATGGAAGCTTTTCAGCTGCTTTTAGCCGGTGAGCGTTTTGATACTATTCTGGTAGATTACCACATGCCGGTTATATCAGGGTTGGAAACAATCGGGAAAATAAAGCTACTATTTAAGCAGCGGAATGAAGTCCCGCCTATTGTTATCCTTCATACATCTTCTGAAGAACATGATGCGATCAATTCTTTCAAGAAGGAAGAAAACTCATATTTTCTGCTCAAACCCATTAAATCTGATGAACTGTACAAAACCTTGCGGCAGGCAATAAAAAGTTCGGTAAAAGAAACGGTTGCTTATAACCCATTGCCCAAAGCAGCACCTTCCCCGCTCATGACTTCGCCTCATGTCTTGCTTGTTGACGATAATCCGGTGAATATGATGCTAAACAACAGGATGATGGAATCACTGATTCCCAATGTAAGGTTAGTAGAAGCAACAGATGGTTTGCAGGCTTTGGAACAATGCAGGGGCCAGCTTTTTGATCTGCTGTTGATGGATGTACAGATGCCTGTAATGGATGGTATAGAAGCCACAAAGCAAATCCGGCTGCTACCGGAATACGCCGCAATTCCGATTATCGGGGTTACGGCAGGAAACGTATTGGGTGAAAAAGAAAAATGCCTGAATGCCGGAATGAATGATTTCCTACCCAAGCCTCTCAGACAAAACGATCTTTTGGAAATGTTGAAAAAACATATAGCTACTGGCGTTCAGGGATTACCTGAAGACCAGGTGCATCAAGAAATGTATTTGGATATGAATGTTCTAAAAGAGCAAATGGGTGGTGATGATGATTTTAGAAAAATATTTTTGAACCTAGTGGTAAAGGAGCTCTTCCAGGCGCAGGAACACTTGAAGTCAGGGATAAAAGAAAAGAATACCGCATATCTGAAACAGATTCTTCACAAACTCAGAGGAACTGCAGGAACCGCCGGATTGATAAAACTTGTGGAACAAACGGCCAGTTGGGAGAGCCGTATTGAAGACAACATGGACTATACTGCTATGGAGAATGAAATCATCCATGAAATAAAGACAGGTCTACAATTAATTAAGAAGTTGATATAATGATAGGACAATGAAGATAACCAACTTATTTTAAAAAGATAGTGTATAAATTATTGAAAGAAGTACCCCGAGTAATCATTGAATTTGAAATTACCAATGTACACTATTCCATTATTTTAATTTCCATCAATAACAGTTAGCTTATTGATTTGTTAATTACCATTACTATAAAAATAGTTATTTTCACAGGAATAATTTTATTGCAATTATGAACAAAAAAATGAGATCATTTTTGATCAAATCTGTCATCGTATTAGTACTAATACATTTAGCCTATTTCCTGTATGGTTATTTTAAGTTTACAGGCATTAGAGAAATCGATGTTTATACAGAGTTTTACCGTTTCAAGTTTTATGATGACGTATCTATTTCACATTTTTTTGTAACTGGTTTATTTTTATTAACTGTTCTTATTCTACTCATACGGAATCATTCCAAAGAAAAGTACAGCGCACTAAATCTAATTAAAATAGGCACTGCTCTGCTTTTCATCGTGTTCTTATCCTTAACCTTCTTTATGAGTTATAGTTTCGGGATGAATGCCAAACTTAAGCACGAATTATCAGCGAAAAATTTCAATGCGGATAAAAAGCTGTTAAATGTTTTGAATCCATTTTTATACCCTGGCTCACACTATAATTCAGAAACACTATCAGAAACACTATTTAATGTAACCAATATTCTTTATCCAAAGCCCTATCCGGTAATGGAGGTAACGGATACTGTTTTTTATGATCCGGCAGATAAGCAATATTTTAGTCTGCAATCTGAATATTATAGCATCGATACTTTGAAAATGCTGACCACAGGTTATGAAAAGCTGAAAAGCGCGGCCAATTCTGTTAATGAGTTACTAGGCTTTGATCAGCAAGAATTACAGAAAAGAATCATTTCAAAAAACATCAGAAAGGACAGTATTGAAATTATATTCAGAGGAGCTGAAGTCAACCCTAAATATGATGATGATATTTGTATTTTTCTTGAAAATAAAACGTTAATCAGTCCAATATATGGCGAAGATATAGTAAAACAACAGCGTCAAAATGCGATAGACCGATACAAACTACTCTATAAGTTAAACCAGGATTCATTACTTCAATCGTTTAAAAAGCTGGATTCATTATTGAAAAGATACCATGTAGAATCTTCAATTAATCCAGCAAACCTCACACAGGATGTATTCCGTTTTCGGGATAAAGATCAGGATCAGCTAGGCCAGATCAGGAACAATTTTAACCGAAATGCACTGATTGAAAAAATTAAAATTTTGAACCGGCTGTTTTATCAGCCAAGATTTTTTCATTCATCCATCAGAGAGATTTTCTTTATCGTACTATTTTCAACCTGGCTCTTTGGATTTGCAATTTTTGTGATTTCAACTTATTTACGAAGACCAAAGCAAAACGCATTAAAGTAGTAAAATTTTGTAAGGTTAGTTTACAAAAGAAAAGGATTGGTTTATATTCACTTCGCATTCGGTTTTAATCAATAATTTAGTCTCGACAAATTTCCTTTATGAAAGAGTTATAGCGCAAGCCTGGAGAAATATGGAGAAAAATCTGTTAAAAACCATCATTGTAAAACCTGAAAACATAGTGTTAAAGCAGTATGTTGAATATTTTCTTTTCTTACAGAAAAACGATGGTATACCCGTTCAATATAGTACCTTTCCTAACAATAATTTGTGTCTGGCTATTTATCGGCATAATCATGTCGACTATCAGCGTGATGAAAAAGTTAATCATTGCATCATTAAAACGGGCAAGAAAGAATTTACCAGCCGAATTTATGGCTTCCACAACATGCCTTTTAAGGTGGATATTCAGCAGGAACTCAATCAGATTTGTGTGATCTTCCATCCTGCCGCTTTAAAAGCTTTTACCCGGGTAGATTTTGATGAGATATGCTATACCGACCAGATGTTTGAACAATTGTTTCAGCCAAATGATAAATATTTTCTTGAGCAACTTTTCGATGAGCCTGATCCCGCACAACAAGCCAGAAAGCTTGAAAGATTGTTATTGAATGAACTTGAAGAAAATCGCATATCAAAAATTCAGGAAGCACTTTACCATTTGTCAATAGCTCAGCTAAATAACCCAAATATGAGTGTAGACATGCTTTGTCAAAAACTTGGCATTAGCGATACTACCCTCTTCAGGATTTTTAAAAACAGTTTGGGACAAAACCCTCAGAAATACATCAAAACCGTTCGTTTTAGGAAAGCATTAAAAGATCTAATGAATACACCAGATCCACTCACTACTGTCGCATTACGTCATCATTATTATGACCAGGCCCATTTTATTAAAGATTTTAAAACATTTACAGGTTATTCTCCCAAAAAATTACTCAAGGCTGTATCTGTACAGCAGCAATCACTAGCCTGGATTTACCAGGAAAAGTAAGGTGAATGATTTTTACAATTTCTTCTGCCTGCAATCTTTTTTCTTTGTGGAAATTCTTATTCCATGCGATACCTGTCCATTTTTTTGGCCATTTGTTTGGCCACTTCCTGTGCTTTAAAACAGAAACAATTTTCACCTGATTTTTCTTCATCACCTGATGGTGTTCCGCAGTTAACACACCAGCAAATGCTGGCCGATCATGATTCCCTGGTTTCTTATATCCGACAGGTTAGTCCGGTCATTTATTTTAATCAGGAAGTCAGGCAAATTCATTTTGATCATTATGCCAAGCTACTAAGAAAAAAAATTAAACCCGGCATGGACATGGGTGCCTACCTCTTTATTGTTGAGCAAACGTTTAATGCTGCCCAAGACGGGCATTCGAACAGGTTGGGAAGCTGGCAACTGGATATCATGAAAAGCAACTGGATTCCCAATGGTTTGGTTACAAATATTGATACGAATACGATCAACTATGGTTACCAATATGAAAACTATGCTAATAAAAACTTTTCGGCCAAACTCAATCTGAATCTTGCATATACCAATGGTGAATATTATAATCTTCTACCCTTCACTTACAAAGATCAGAACTACCCTGCGGGAATGAAAGTATTGTCTTGTAATGGCATGCCGGTTCACAAATTTGTGAATAAAGAGATCACAGCAATATCGCCGTTAAGGTGGGACAGACAATACAATAGAGTATATCATGAACGTTTCTATCGACCTGTACAGATTTTTAATCAGGGGCAGTTGAAATTTGTTTTTGAAGAGGATAATGAGCAGAAACATCAACTCACTATTGGTTATAAAGATACCCTTCAGTTTACGCAGAAAATCAAACATCCATTTGGTTATAATGGTGAACAAGAGCCACTCACCACACATTATTTTGAACAGGAGAAGATTTTTTATGCACGGATGCCCTTAATGATTGAAGCTTATGGAGATTCATTAGCAAAAAAATTCAGTGAGCTGACCTCCGGAAAACCTGTTAAAGCCATTGTGTTGGATATAAGGGGAAATGGTGGCGGCAGTGATAATACCTACGCTAATTTTTTAGGAAAAATAATGAACGATACCTTAAAGCAGGATGTTGTTGTGGGAAGAAACTTTAGCCCTTACAATCAAAAGCAATTTAAAGTAAATACCGATTCTGTAAAAAATAAAAAGGGATTTTCATTTGAAGTTAATGTAGCTACCTTGAATGCACCAGATATGTATTTTATTTCTATCCCTAACTTCAAATTTGTAACACCTGATAGCCTGAATGCAGGCTTCAAAGGAAAAGTATATCTTCTACAAGACCGTTTTATCTATTCTTCAGCTTCCAACCTTTCTAACCTTGCCAGTAAAAATGATCAGCTGGTTAGTATTGGAGAAACCCCAAATTTATTAGGCGGTTTACAAACAAATCCTTCCATTCTTCAGTTACCCTACAGCAAGATTATTTTTAGGATTGAGCCTCAGATTGATTTTACCGGTGCAATAAAAGCAGCCGATGCTTTCCAGAACCATGTTGAATATCCGGTAGCTTACACCATTAAAGAATTAAAAGAAAGAGTTACGACAGAAAAACCGATATACGGTCGTGATTTTTTGTATCGCAGCGATCCTATGTTTAAAAAAGTACTTCAGCTAGAACAAGTGAACAGCAGTCAGCGTTAAACCAGCTGACCTGTTAATTATTACATTTTGCTGCCTGATAACCGCCCTAACCAACTGCTGGTTTAAGGCAGCAAAGTAAATATTCAACTCACAGAATAATCAAGTGATTAATTTACCACGGCATTCACCCTGGCAGCAAAGTCGTCTATATTGAAAGGTTTTGCAATAAAATCATCCGGAATGCATTTTTTGTTGACTTCCGTTATAGATGAATGTGCAGACATCATCAAAACTGGAATACCCAGGGTACGCTGATCATTCTTCACCTCCCGGCAAAGGTCATGTCCATTACCATCAGGCAAACGTACGTCCAAAATCATCAGGCTTGGTGCAGCAAAAAGCAAATCCTTTCTAAAACTCCTAATATCAGGATACAGTTTAACCTCATAATTCTCCTCATCCAATAGCAATCCGATGATTTCCCTGATATCCTGATCATCCTCTAAAACCATTATTCTCTTTTTCATTTTCGTTCCGTGTGTATTTATATAACCATTTGGATTCCATTTAGTTTTAGCAGAACCAAAACAATTAAATTATTCACTTAATTGCTTTGTTTGATCCTCACAGGTCCTTTAATCTTTCCAACATCTATCGCCTTACCTTTTTGGGTGATTAAAATTTTTCCATCAATACTCAGGTCAATTGCGACTTCCATAATAGTCCCCATATGTTTCCGCCAATCGTTTGGAAAAAGCATCCTGGCAATTTCAGACGGGCAGGTACTTTTATCGGAGCCGCGCTGCTCAGCCACCATTAATATCCGCGCTGCTATGATTTGCTTCTCTTGCATCATCGGTATAACACATTCCGTCATCAGTTGGTTTCCGAATACTATTCTCATCAACAGTAAATGCTCCACATTATTATAATTGTTGAAAATCCTGATTACATCCTGACTTTCAAAATTGCTTTCGGGTTTAAATACGGGAAATAATACAAAAAGGTCCGGCATCAGTATTAGTCAAAACTTTCATCGCTCTGCCCTAGTTGTTATGATAACCATCTTTTTTAAAAATCCCTATGAATATTGGAATAATAGCACATTTAAAACATCCCATCCGTAAACCATATATGGGCGGCCTGGAAGCTTTCACATACGAGGTTACCAAAAGGTTTATTGCTAGAGGACACACCGTAACTTTGTACGCAAGTGAATTGAGCGATCCTGACCTTAATGTTAATGTGATACTCACAGATGTAGATTACGATAGGGAAACACTAAGCAGGTTCAGGGCTCACGAGTTGAGTGAAGATTTTATATCCACACATCATGCTTATTTAGAACTTATGCAAGATATTGATGGCCGTGAACATGATGTAATCTTCAACAATAGTCTTAATTATGTGCCACTTACCATGTCTACCATTACCGCAACGCCCATGGTTACCGTACTGCATACCCCTCCTATTTTTGAAATGAAACGGGCGATGTTACAAGAGCGTAAAATAGGAAGAATGCGGTATGTAAGTGTTTCAAAGCCCAATGCGCTTGCCTGGCAGCCTTTCCTTAATCATTGTGAGGTGATCTGTAATGGCGTAGATATTTCATTATGGAAATTTTACGCGCAACCCGCTGGTGATTACCTGATCTGGTTTGGAAGGATTCATCCGGATAAAGGAACGCACATTGCTATACAAGCGGCTAAATTGGCTGGCTATCCTATTAAAGTAGCAGGCAGTATTGCCGATTTACATTATTTCCAAACTTATGTTGAACCGCTTATTGGCGAAGGTGTAGAAATGCTTGGAAATTGCAGCCACGAAACACTTAATGAATTAATTGGCAATGCCAGGTGCGCGCTGATTACCCCTTGCTGGGATGAGCCTTTTGGCCTTGTTGTTGCAGAAAGCCTCGCCTGCGGTACACCCGTAGCGGGCATATCCCGTGGCGCATTGCCCTATCTTGTGACTGCCGGAACGGGTTGTCTCACCAGCAGCAATGACCCTGCCGATCTTGCAAATTGTGTGGCTGCAGCTGTAAATATGGATCGGGGCGCCTGCCGCCGTCAGGCCGAAGAAAACCTGGATATTGAACGCATGATAGATGCTTATGAATTGCTGCTGATGGAAACAGTTAGCCACGTAGCCTGATATGGAAATTGCTTTTTACGTTCATCACCACGGATCCGGGCACCTGATGAGGTGCCTGGCGATTGCTTCTGCCCTCAAAAATTGCCATATTACTTTTTTGGGAAGTAGGCTTGAAGCGCACAAATCGTTGATTCCGAAATCAATTGATCTTATCTTTTTACCGATGGATACACCTAACCAGCAGGATCGTGATTTCCTGGATCAAAACCTGGAAGGGTTGCACTATGCACCACTTAATATCGATGGACAGCTCCAACGGGTGAACAGGATAACCAGTTTTTTAGCCAGCCACCCCAAATTACTATTTGTTGTCGACGTTTCAGTTGAAATTGCCATGCTTTCGAGACTTTGTGGTGTGCCAACAGTTGTGATTAGGCAACATGGTTTAAGAGATGATTTACCCCATCAGATCTGCTTCCGCAATGCAGTTGGTTTGTTGGCCCCTTTTGATGTGCGAATGGTGGGACATGGTCCCGAATGGGTAAATAATAAAACTTTTTATACCGGTGGGTTAAGTCGGTTTGCGCCCAGTGCAGATACATCAGACGCCAGCAAAAAGCATGTAGCCATACTTATTGGCAATGGCGGCACCAGTATAAATGGAGAATTTTTAGATTATCTCTCCAAGCAGTGTTTGCAATGGACATTCCATATCTTGGGCGATAGCCAACATGTGAGTACCGTTAATAATTTACACTTTCATGGAAAATTGAATGATCCTCAGGATATATTGGCAAACTGCTGCATTGTAATAGGTAATGCCGGTCATAACACGCTGATGGAATGTGCATCGCTCAACAAACGTTTTATTGCCATAGCTGAAAAACGCCCTTTTGAAGAACAGGAAGAAAAAGCCCGCATCATCGAAGAACTGGCATTGGCAGTACACGTACCTGCCTCTGAAATACGCTGTATTGATTGGGAAGAAATGCTTGAAAATTTGTTAACTACCCGCCCAAACTGGACGGGGTTTATCAGCAGTGATGCAGCCGAAAGGGCAGCAAATTATTTAATGAACATGCATAGCGATATTTTTCAGCATCATTAAGTCAACTTCAGTGCTTTTTCCATTTCCATGGCCGAGGGCATGCGCTTGAGCTCAATATCCTCCTCAGACCATTTGATCAAGCCTGCGCGCTCAAACTTCGCCAGCCAACCTTCCATAGGCCAAATCCCCCATTTTTTCCTGAAGGATGTTGCATTACTCACAATATCAACAAGATGGTTCATAGGCGGGTCGTAACTTGGGTGATACTGATGAAAAGCCATCGCATTTATCGTATGTATAGGCACACCTTTTGCCTTAGCGGCAAAAGCAAAATCGGTATCTTCTGCCCCATATCCCGTAAAAAATTCATCAAATCCACCTATTTGCCTGAAAACGGATTTACTACAGCCAAAATTAAGCGACCAAAAAAGTTCATATGGATATTGGTCAACATTTTCGCGTACCGGGTCTGGTATGCTATATTCTTTCATACATGCTAAAAGATTTTCTTTTTCCATCACTTGCGCGGTAAGATAGCGAACCCGGCCAGCAATGAGTACATCCCGATTGTTAAAGGTTTTATTGTAAACGGATAGAAAATCTGATGCTGGAATACAATCAACATCAAGAAATATCACGTGATCAAAACAAGCAAAAGATACAGCAGCATTTCTTGCAGCGGCCAGTGGTAAATGATGCACGCTACTAACTACGCGCTGTTTGATAGGGAAACTGCAGGCAGGTAATTGATATGCTTCCTCGTTCATATGTACAATTACAAGTTCAGCAGGTTGCTGAGCGCCGCGTTCCAAACCACTAATCATATTGAGGAGTGCAGCCCGGCGGTTTTTAACAATCGTAACCAATGAAATATCCATGATATAATGAACCTATCCAGTCATCAAATAGTTTGAAATACATCATTTCTAAACGGAAATTAACTTAAAATCTGTGCAATATACTGTAATTAAAACACCCATTTCAACAGCATAATCTGGATATTTATCATCATCATGTAATTGTCAGCATTTAATTGATATTAGTAAATTATTTCCTAATGTCGTATATTTGTTACACAATCAAATCCAAATAGCCTATTGCAGAAAGCCCTACTTAAACATTTCAATTAGTTATCTATGAGAAAATACATCTTGGGCATCTTCTTTATTATTTTATCCTTAAGCTTTTTCCTATTGGCCATGAGCGATAAAAAAATCGCACATCCGAAAAATGTTACAGGTGTTTCGACTGTGATAAAACCAAGTTATGCTGCTTACGCAAGAACACTTTATAACCAGGTTCATTTAAAAGATTCGGGCCTGACATATCCGGTGTTTGAAAAAGCATTAACAGGATTTTATAACTTAAAAGAAGCTGGCAGACTATCGCAGCATGCGCTGTTGAGCATTGCAGACTTTGATCAGAAAAGTTCCAAAAAAAGGCTTTATGTGTTAGACCTGGCTAGAAAGAAAATTATTTTAAATACCTGGGTGGCTCATGGTCAGCGCAGTGGCGATGATGAAACAGTCACTTTTTCCAACAAAAACGACTCCTATCGCAGCAGTATCGGCTTTTATGTAACTGGTGAGGAATACGTAGGCACGCATGGCAGATCGCTTCGTTTAGATGGTATGGACGCGGGTTATAACGATAATGCCAGAATGCGCGCTATCGTTATTCACGGTGCACCTTATGTAAGCCAGGGTACAATTGAGGCTTTAGGGCGTTTGGGTCGAAGTCAGGGTTGTCCGGCGGTGAGTCCTGAACTATCCAATCAATTGATCAGTGCAATGGGCGAAGGGAGTGTACTTTTTATCAATAAAAGTGCAGAGAAATATGCTTCGCGTTACCTGGATGAGCAGCATGCCGCATTGGCGGTATTGCCAGCCCTGAACAACAGTGCTGATCAGGGCCAGATTCACCTGGATTAAGCTTTATTTAAGTGAGTATAAAGCACAGCATCCTGACCGTAAATATCATTGGCAAACATGAGCTTACCACTTGTTGAATCTTTCCAGCAGGTAAAATAGTTCAGGTATACAGCCACCTTTTTCGGAAGCGCAATATCCTCCGCTTTTGGGTCTTTGCTTTGCATACCCTCATTTATTTTATTGAATTTATCACCAGTACCAAAAAGTGCACGGGCAAGTTCTAGTGGCTTTTCTACCCTTACACAACCATGGCTTACTGCCCTTACCGCCAGGTTAAAGGCCGCTTTTGCCGGTGTATCGTGTAGGTAAACGCTGCTTTGGTTATTAAACAGGAATTTGATTTTACCTAGCGAATTATCTGCTCCCGGTTGCTGTTTAAAAGTATAGGTTTTCCCTGCATCAGGTGCTGACCAGTCAATGGTCTCTGTATCTTCAACCTTTTTTCCTTTATAAAAAACATCAATATTTTTGTTGCTCAAATAATAGCGGTCTTGTGCAGCATATTTGGCAATTTCATTACTCGCTATACTTTCAGGGATATTCCAAACCGGATTAACCTGTACACTGTGGATCATACTTTTAAGTTGAGGGGTTTCGCGGTTAAATGCACGGTCTTTTTTCAGATCGTTTTCATCGTACTCCATTAATGAAGTTGACTGTCCTGTGTTACGTCCTTCCCCTACGCAAACTTTCATGCTTAAAACCGGTTTTTGTTTTTCGATTACCTGAAGTTCAAAAGCTGGAATATTAACCCATACATATTTATCTTCCTGTTCAGCAGTATGCCATCTCAGGCGTTCCATGTTTACTTCAATAATACGCCTGGTTTCTTCAGCAGTATGTCCGGGAGCCGTAATATTTTGATTCAGGGCAGTTTGTAACATTTTATATGCTTCGGAGCTGGGTTGAATACTATCCAAAAAGGAAGTGAGATTACTGGTTTGGTAAGGCTTTTTAAATGAAATGGAATCTGGTCTGAGTACCTTGGTATAAAACTGTGCAAATATTTTTCTGGGGCTCACTATTCCGTATTGCATCGCCGCAGTATAATCGGTAATAGCACCGCTGGCTACCAATTCGAGATCAATAACAGCATCATAAGCTTTATCAAGCGTATTTACCTCCGTTTTGGAATAGATTTTCTCCAATGCAATATTAAATTTTGTCGACTGGAAGTTTTCGGCCGAAAGGCCATGTTCTTTTGCCGCATTAATCTTTTTTGAAGCATTCATTAGTCCGCTATCAGCGAGGAATTTAGAAATTAAAACCGGCTGGTAATCTGCCTGCTTATAAATTTCCTGCGTAAATTTTGGATTGGACATGGATTTACCCCTTTTGCTTAATGCAGCTTTAAACTTATCGCTTAATACATCAGCATCGAGGTCTTTATATAATTTATTGCCGGTAATCTTGGATAGTTCAGCACCTGTTTTAGATTTAGGCTTATTACAGGCCTCAAATAGCATCAATAAGGGTAAAAGCATAAACAGGCTTTTCAAAAATTTAGGTAAAGTTTTTTTGTTCATGCTCATATAATTTGTTTTTGGCCAAATTGTTTTTCTTATTCAGCTAATCAACTTTAAATCAATTATTTAATTTTTAATCCAAGAAAAAGAAGGCATTATAAATTTAACAGATAGAAAGATGCTGACCACGAAGTAGCTATTAGGCCTTTAAACCAATAAAAACTGCTAATAAAATAAATTCAGCATGACGATCGCCCTGGGAACATATGATAAATAACTATAGAATTAACAAAAGATGTGTATACACAATAGGTATTCGTAGTAAATGACGACCTCAATGTATTACCTCAATTTCCAGCTGCACGATAACCAAGCTACTTAAACAAATCCATTACCCGATTAAACAACAGTATTACTCACCCAGGTAAATTCCTTGAACAGCTCCGCCCCTTCAAAATCAAAATAGCGCTGTTTGAGCAATCTTAATCGGAACTTCACAGGAAGATAAGTGGCCCATTTAGATCCTGACAATATATCGGGATGTGCATATAAAAAATTCTCCAGATGTAAATCCAGATCATCCAAAGATGGAATAAGAAGTTTACTCAAAGCCCCAACATCCAGTATAGCATCCTCAACACCAAACTTGCTCTGGTCATCATGCATATGAACCTCTACCCCGCTTAGCGCCCACAAAAAAGAAAGTGTCCTGTTGATACGCGATCCGGTGAACGAATAAAGTGCGAGCTCCTTTGCCCCGATGAGCATAGGCCGCTGCAGATTAAGATCCGTTAATGGAAATACACTGAACTCCTTGCGTAATTTTTCTATTTCTATGGCGCTGTTTTCATCCAGCACCGGAAAAAGTTCTGCGCTAAAAAGGATCTCCATCATTTTTTCACGGATCCGCGGATGTATATCCCCACCCTCACCAAAAAACAGCGGCTTTCTACCATCATTTGCAGTCACTACCTCAATCTTTTTTGCTTCATGATCTACAAACCTGATCTTCCAGATTTTTGCCGCCAGCAGGATATTTTCATTTTCCCGCACCTGCGCGGTAACCGGAATCTGGCCAATCCCAGTACCCGAATTAACAACCTTATAATATGGCTGCATATTAAACACCGTATAAAAATCGCGCCCATTAACGATCTTTTCTCCTTCTATACCGATAATGAGTTCCCTTCCCAGTTCCTCCAAAAAGTCGATTGCGATCAGGTGGTCCACAATTTCTGCAATCTCAGCCTCATCGATCAGTTTAAAGGCATAATTTTGTTTCAGTTCTGCTACCAGTCCCTTTTTTGTGATGCCTAAACGCTCCTTAGCGATTGAGAGTGCCTGATGAAGCAGGATATCATAGGGATAATCAATAATTTCAGGAGGTTCGATAAATCCTTCCAGATACAACAGCCAGCCAGCTAGTGACTGTAACAAACTCCAGGGATTGGTTGCGTACAACAGCAATCTGCTTTTAGCCCCCTCCCTGCGCCCGCTTCTGCCCACCCTCTGGATGAGCGAGGCGATACTGTGCGCTGCATCAAGCTGAACCACCTGATCGACTGAGCCGATATCAATCCCAAGCTCTAGCGTTGAGGTACAGGCGATGGTAAAATTCCTCCTCACTTTGCTTTTCGCAAACTCCTCTACATATTCCCTCACCTGCTTATCAACAGATGAGTGGTGCGAAAAATAATTCTCATGGCCACCTACACGCTCAGCTATCTTCATCAGGCTTACCGCAACCTCCTCGGCTTTGCCCCGACTGTTGGGAAAAACCAACACCTTTGCATCTCTGGTTTCCCGGTAAAGATCCTTTAACAGTTCGATAGGTAAATTATGCGCCTTCTGCTCAAAATATTTAAAAACGGCATCCAGATCTTTTGAAGCAGGGTCTCTTAACACGACTGTTTTTTCAGGATTGCCCGTAAACTTTTTGGCCTCCGCAAAATCGCCCAGCGTTGCAGATAAACCCACCACCGAAAAACTGCCGGCATTAATTCCCTGCAGCCTGGAAAGCAGCGATTTTAAATGAACACCTCTATCAGAACCGATAAAAGAATGGATCTCATCAATTACCACATATTTTAAATTGGTAAAAAGGTTTTTAATATCATAGGGTTTATTGGCAAACATCGCTTCCAATGATTCGGGCGTAATCAGCACCACGCCTTGCGGATCTTTTAGCAATTTACCCTTAAGCGATCTGCTTGCCTCGCCATGCCACTTGGTAACCATGATTTCCATATCACTGCACAGGTCTTCCACCCGCATAAATTGGTCATTGATGAGTGCAATCAGTGGTGAAATGTAGAGTACCGCAACCCCACGCTGATTAAAATCAACCTTTGAAAGGATCGGAAGAAATGCCGCCTCGGTTTTTCCCGAAGCAGTCCTGGATGCCAGGATATAATGTCCATCGTCGCCCATGATCTTTTTGATCGCGGCTGACTGGATATCGCGGAAGCTTTCCCAACGCTTGTCTCTTACAAATTTTCTTACCGCGGGCGATAACAGTTCGAATGCCGTCACAGTTCTTCGATTCCGTCCAAAATAAGATCATCAGGCCTTTCATCCGAAATCTGCACCTGCGAAAACAGGCGGTTTTTATCAAGGCCTGGATTTTGCCGCAATATGTTCAGGATATTCAGAAAATCGCGGATCACCTCCCTTGGCGTCAAAAATTCATCGGCTCCAGGTTTATTGAACATTTCTTCCATAAAGTTCAGGATATCCTCATCATTGATATTGATTTCAGTTTTATAGTTGAAATCAAAAATCAGCTTGAGTTTTTTGAGCAGTACGAATATCTCATTATTATCTAGCGGTAATAACCTGATTACTGGCTGTGCAAAATCCCTGATCCCTGCAGTTTCGAACTTATTGGTCTCCAGCCTTGTTTTCAGCGCATTATAGCTGAACAAACCCCTGCGTTCGTTCTGTAGAAACTCAAAAGTGCCCGCAAAGTTGAAAAATAAGTTCGATACCTTTCCCTGGAAACAGTCGTTATAAATACTCAGGATTTTTTCATAGTTCTTTTCCCTCATCGCCGCGGTCGAGATTTTATAAAGATTGATCGCCTCATCAAGATTGATCATAAAGCCACTATAGCCCATACTTACAAATAGCCGGGTAAAGTTCTTCAGCATATCATAATAATTAAGGTCATTGATGATTTCCCGAACGCCAAGATCCTGCCTAGCCTCTGTTCTTGTTGTATACTCACCTTTCAGCCATTTCAGTGCGCTCCTTCTGAGCATATCATCACCGGAAATATAAGCCTGATAGTATTTTAATACGACTGTACCAAAATCAAATCCGCCGGCATCTGAAAGATCATTGATCGTTCTCATAATCGCATTCTGCACCAACGGGAGGTTGACCTCATCACGCATAGCATGGATAGGAAGCTGGTTTTCTTCAGCTGTTTTGGTCAATACCTGTTCAATCCATTTCTCTAGCAAGGTTGGCAATGCGCCACCCTCAGGTTTGGTCTGGATCGAGATGTTATCCATAATGGCAGCATATAATGCGAGCCCTTTTCCATCATTTGCATACAACCTGTTATCTGGTGTAAAATCGGCTTTGGCTACTACAAATTTCTGTTTCAGCGCAACCGTATTTAACAGGTGAAGGATAAAAGATTTTCCCGACCCGAAATCACCGATCCAGAACTTGACCATGCTATGCCCGTTTTTTACATCTTCCAGTGCCGCAACAACCGCATCGATCTCTTCAGACCTCCCTACCGTAATATGCTGTATCCCAATTTTGGGCACTACCCCACCAATAAGCGAATTGATGATCGCAGTAGCCTCTTTTGGTTTTAAATTTTCTATCATTTTGCTAAAATATTTTGATAATATTGTTCGTAAATCACATAATTTTCCTCTTCTTCCTCGATCAGCACATCGTCAATCGTTTCAAAGCAGGCTTCATTGATGCTGTCGATCAGCTGGTTTTTAAAAACACCCCTTTCCTTTGCCATTTCCTCAATCTCGGATTGTGGGACCGCGAAGTTATTTCTACTAAAATGAATCAGAATATCACTTTGGAGGGCAGAAAGGTTAAGTTCATGAATAAAAACTTTCCCTGCTCCGTCTGTAGTTAACATTACCTGCTCGTGTATATCCTGAGCAGGTAGAACCTCGGCCACAGCAATAGGTTCTTCATCTTCCTGAAGGTATTTGTTTAGCAGTTCAACGGTACCTGAATGCCGCTGTTTGATTGCCTCAATCGCATCAGCATTGAGCGAAATTTTCTTGCGTTTAGGAAGCAACAATGAGGAAACAGCAGCAAGTGCCTGTCTGATATCACGGCTGGCGATAAGGTTTTCGATCACCACCTGAAAATCATGGAGCTGTTCATCCGTTTTAAACAGCTTTTTAATATTGGTTTTATTTAGCGGCCGGTTATCAAAGGTATCAGATAAAAGATCAGCATAAATATAATGGATATATAAGGTAAGCGCAGCCTGAGGATTTACAGAAGAGATATCTTTGGATGCTTCATAGTAGATCATTTCAAGGGATGGATTGGCACTGTTCAGTTCAGCCAGATCCATCACCAAATCCAAATAGCGGGGTATATCACTTTTGAATTCCTTGCTGATCTGCTCAAAAGCCTGCCGCCACCTGCCAGGGCTCTGTGCGTATAATAACCGTTCAGTTTTCCTGTCGGGCATATCTACCCTTGGAATCCAGATCATAAGCACCTGAGCGAGTTTATCGGTAATCCTGCTATGGTATGCTGATAAAACCTCTTCATCGCTGAGATCTACATCCGTGTTTATTTTTCGGGTATGGCCATAATGAACCCTGAGCGCATTCTCGGCATGTTTAAAAATATTATAGTAGATATCCGTCAGTGAGGATAACATGGTATGCTTATAACTATAATCATTGAGCCCGTTTTTGAAACGGCTCCGTGTCATCAGGTCTGCCACAGTATTAAACTCTACTTCAATGGCTGTTCCCTGCTTTTGGTATTTATAAGCAAGATCATCCAGGATAAGCACGAAAAGTTTGACAATCTGCGACCTGCAAAAGGGAATGCTGCTGAAATTGTTGCTTGGATACCATAAACGGTTGAGGATATCAACCTGCTGGCCAGACAGGTTTAACTGCTTTTGGTATTCGTCACCCAACCTGTCTACCGCAAAGGCATCATCACCAGCAACGGAAAATGAGATGCGCTCGCCTGCACCGGTCACATCAACTATAGATAAATCCATGAATGTTATTGATAAGAGTCCTTTAATTTAGCTTGCGGCAGCTAAAAGCATGATAAATTATACCACACTGCCATATACACTAAGATAATCAACTTCTGACGGTATTTCCAAATCAGCTCAGCAGTTATCCCTGCCTATGATATTATCTGGCTGACATTCCTTATCCGGCCGGTATCTTCATCCATCAATTACTGGTACCTGTTGATGTAATCCTGAAGGCCGCCCTTCATCCCTACGCCAACGGCCTCAAACCTCCATTCGCCGTTACGTCGGTAAATCCGCCCAAATTCAACTGCGGTTTCGATCGAGAAATCCTCTTCCAGTTCGTATTTTAATACCTCTATACCATCCTTGTCTACAATCCGCACAAATGAATTACGGACCTGTCCAAAATTCTGCCTGCGCACTTCAGCCTCATGGATCGTTACCACTATACATAGCTCACTCACTAAAGGATCAACAATGGACAAATCCACGTTTATGGCCTCATCATCCCCATCACCTTCACCTGTCAGGTTATCTCCAGTATGTACCAAAGCACCATCAGGCGAAGTGAGGTTGTTGTAGAATATAAAATGATCATCGCTGATCAGCTTTTTGTTTTCGCCCAGCATAAATACCGATGCATCAAGATCAAAATCATTACCTCCGAAGTTATTGGTGTCCCAGCCCAATCCGATAGTAAATTTCGGAGCCTTTAAATTTTCTCTTTGTCCTTTTTGGAGATTAATTGCCATATGATTTAGTTCCTGTATTTAATCTAAAAATATAAAAGATTATGAAGAAAACATTTTTAAGTTATCAATTAATATTAATTATCTGACAGATCCTGCGTGGCAAATATCGCATCAAGTTTAAGTTTTTCTTTACGGATAACCGTAAAGGGAATAAATTGATTGGCTGAAACCGTCAATTTCCTCGCACCTTATTTATTTTCAATATCATTATGTTAAGGTTTTTAACCACAGATACAAATAGATAAACACGAATTTTATATCTGTTGCACCTGTAGTTAATTAGTATTACCTGTGCCGATGGCTTAACTTAATGACCGTGCATTTATCATAAACCCAGCATGTACTAATCCATAGTTGATTCAAAATACGCCTTTAAAGTTTTTGTTTTCCTACCTAACAAGCGCTCCAAATCGCCTGATTGATACTCGAATTCACCTCCTTCCATTGCGGTTATCCAGCTCGTTAAAAATTCGGCAACCTGAAGCGGAACTCCTTTTGCCACTATTCCATCAATATATGCTTCTGTTGTAATAGTCGTAAAAGGAACTGGTTGACCTTTTATTTCGGAAAGGATTTGTGCAATGTCGGCAAATGAAACGGCTTGACTGCCGCCTAATGAGTACATTTTCTTTTTGTGTCCTGGTGTAGATAGTATTATGGCATGAGCTTCAGCCAGTTCGTCTCTTGTAGCAGGAGCCATTTTTCCATTATTTGCCGGAACTTTTATTCCATTTTGGTAAGGATTGGGATCAAAGTAGAGCGATAAAACATCAGTAAAAGGTGGATGGTATACAATGGTGTAATCAAGATCTGAAGATTTAAGTACCTGTTCGGTAAAAAGATCAGACTCCGTAACTTCAGGCACAATGCGCCCTGAACCTTCTTTACGCATTACAGCCATATACACCACGTGTTTAACACCAGCCTGGCGTGCGGCAGTAATTGCATTAAAGTGTTGGGTAGAACGGTCTGTGAAAGCGACCGTGCTTGTGAGCATCACCTTATCAATACCTTCAAACGCACTTAATAGCGAATTATAATCAAAATAATCACCAAAACGTACTTCTACACCTTGATTAGCCAAATCTTCTATTTGTTCTTTTTTGCGGGAAAGCCCGATAATCCGGCTTGCCAGAATTCCTTTTTTTAATAATTGCTCAACCGTAGCTTTTCCCATCGAACCAGTAACCCCGGTTACCAATATTTTTTCATCCCGTTGTGTTGTTGAATAGTCTTTCATCTTTTCTTTTATTAATTTAAAATAATTAAATTCGCTTTTACTTTGCAAGTTAAAAATTGAAATTTAACTTTCAAATTGCAAGCACAAAAATAAGTATTTACTTTCAAATTGCAAGTAGTAATTATAAAAACATGAAAACAAATGAAATGCGTTCCGATTGCCCCATCAGTTCATCACTGGATATTTTCGGCGACAAGTGGTCGCTGTTGATTGTGCGCGACCTTATGCTTCATAAAACCCGTACTTATGGTGATTTTACAAAAGCGAAAGAAAAAATAGCGACGAATATATTGGCCAATAGGTTACAGGTATTGGAAGAACAAGGAATAATCATCAAATTACCCTATCCTGATAACAAAGTAAAAGGGCTTTATAAACTGAGTAAAAAAGGTGTTGATTTAATACCTGCTGTGATCGAAATAGCGCTTTGGGGTAGCAGTCACCTATCCGATACGGATGAATCTTCTCCATTTATCGAAGAAGTAAAAAAGAACAAAGTAAAATTTCTGAAAAAAATAATGGATAAACTAATGGCAGAAGATGCGGCCTGATGGAAATCAAGTCTATAAATTATGTCCTTTCAGTTGTAATTTAGTAACGGTTTTTATATCAAATGGTTAAGCCCGTTTTGATGAAATACAAATCAGCATATCAATAGCTTAATATGAAATTGCATGAATAGATCGACCTATATTTACCAGCGAAGGATTAATCAGGTAATCGACTACCTTAACCAAAACCTGGACAGATCTATTCCGCTGGAAGAGCTGGCAGCTGTTGCATGCTTTTCGGCATTTCATTTCCACCGGATATTTACCGCTGTAATGGGAGAGACTGTTCATGCTTTTACCAGTAGGATGCGGATCGAAAAAGCTGCCCGTCTTCTTAAATTTTCTAAAAAACCCATTTTCGAAATCGCAGCAGCATGTGGTTTCTCTTCCGCAGCAACATTATCACGCCAATTTAAACAATACTTTGCCACCTCACCGGGCCTTTACCGTAAAGGCGGTAATATAAAAAACAGCAAGATCTGCAAAGAATTACAGCCGGTAAATGAATATCATTGTGACCTGAAACAGGAAGAACTGAAACAGCTTTTTCCTATACAGATAAAACAGATGAAGGAAAGGAGGATTGCATACATCCGGGTAACTGACGCGTTTAAACAGGGAGTAGTAATTTTAGCGTTTTCAAAATTGATCGATTGGTCAAAGGAAGTGGGTATTTATGAAACAGAGACCATTTTTGGTATGTCTAAAGATGATCCAGAAGTAACTCCAAAAAAGAAATATACTTATGAGGCCTGCATAACCCTGCCTGAAAATTTTAAGTTAAGCCAAGGCAGCCCGGTCCAAACGACAGTTCTGCCGGCATGTAAATATGCATTTACCAGCGTGTGCGGCGATATCAAACTGGTTGGAGCAGGCATCAATTTCCTTTTCGACAACTGGCTGATTAATAGTGATTATGAATGTGAAGCGCAGCCAGGGCTGGAAATATTCTTAGATAAGGAAAATGTGTGCAACTGGAACCATTTCGATCTGGAAATTGGCATACCCGTTAAATCAGCGATAAATTATAAGGTAAAATGACAATCAAAGTAAAAAAAACGGGATTAGTTCTCCTCATATTGGCGGCATCCTTTCTTTCAGGTTTTACCGCCAGTACAATTATGAGCAGCAATAAACAAAAAATGAAAAGAGTAACCGGTATAGGGGGCATATTTTTTAAATGCAAGAACCCCAAAGCAATTAACCAGTGGTATAAAACACATCTGGGTTTCGACACTACGCCGTATGGAACCAGTTTCGAATGGCGCGATATAACAGACAGTACCAAAAAGGGACTTACGCAATGGAATCCATTCCCTGAAGACACAAAATATTTCGAGCCCTCGGCAAAGGATTTCATGATCAATTATAGGGTTGAAAACCTGGAGCAACTAGTTGAAGTGCTTAAAAAAGAAAATGTGACCATTGTTGATCAGATTGAAACATTCGATTACGGCAAATTTGTCCATATTTTAGATCCGGAAGGCAACAAAATTCAACTTTGGGAGCCAAAAGATTAAGTTGATACTACAGCTATCAGCGTTCTAAACGTTTTCCTGCCTGATAATAAATCTCCGCCATAGCTTTTTGCAAGTTAGCTACCAGCTCAGCCTGCTTAACCTGCATTTCGATGAGTTTGGTCTCTCTCGCATTGATCAAAAAAAGATTGCTTTCTCCCAGGTCAAACTTTTGCTGCTCACCATTAACTAGTGTACGTTGGCTGGCAACATTCCTGGTTTGTAGCTCAAGTTGTCCCATATAACCTTTGTATTGATTAAATGCAGACAAAACTGCAGTCTGGATTTCCCTACCTGTTTGCTGTAGACCGTATTCCATATCAGCCTGTTTTATTTTTACCTCACGGAGTTTACCACGCTCCTCTCTTAAAAACAAAGGGATAGAAAAATCGATACCAACCTTATAATTGGCTAACCGAAAATCGTAGCTATCTGCTACATAAGAAAAATCTCTGCGGCCGGCTAAAAAAGCACCTTTTACGCTTAGTTTTGGCTTTAACATCTCCCTCCTATACTTCTCCTCAACGCTTAGTTGTGCCTGCTTGCTTTTGATCTTTAACAGCGTTGGATGATCTTGTGTGGCATGGCTTACCAATGAATCGAGCTGCAGACTGTTCACCATAGCCCGTGTATCTGCTACATTTTCGGGTCCAGCAAGCGAAGGAAGTTCCTGCGGCACACCATCAGCAGACCATAGATTATTGGAAAGTACAAGCCGTGCATTGTTTAATTTAACATTAGCTTCCTGAAGCTGAACCCTGCGGTCTTGAAGCGTAATAGATGCCTCTACAGAATCAATCGGTGGCTTATCTCCAATAAGTACCTGCTCTTTTAAAGCACGGAATCTTTTTTCAGCGAGATCAACGCCTTCAGCAGTAAAACGTTGCTGTTCGAAAGCGTAATACCAGCTCCAATAGTCTTTGAGTGCATAAAGCCATACCGCATTAATCTGCGAAATTTTATCTGCTTCTGCATAGTCTACCATAATCTTTGCCTGGCGCAGCGTACTTCTGCGCGAGTCGATCAACAGCCCCTGCCCCAGCGGAATGCTTAGACCTATACCTGTGAGCCCAGTATTACTGGTTCTGGTTTCTGGATTATTATAAGTACCTACATTACGGTCATAGCCAATATTTAAATCGGCGCCTGCCAGCCAAAGCGGAACCTTGAGCTGGCTGTTCCAATGGTTATAATATTCAGTGCCACCAAAAATTTTCCTGCCGAAGGAGGCTACCACTTCCGGATCGAAATTTCCCAGCGATTGCAGGACTTTGGCTTGTGAGGCCTTAGGTAGCAGGGCAGCTTGTTTAACAACCGGATGTCCTGTTAGTACAATTTCCTGTAAATCGCGGATTGAAAATACCTGGTCGCCTGCATCTGCTTTTTGCTGGGCAGATGCAGATAAAATCATAACAGACAGGAATACTATGAAAAAATTGCGCTTAAATGATGCCGCTAACCATCCTGAACCTGAAGCACGCGTTGCGTAATAAGTTCTCATTTATTTGTTATTGATATTTTCGGCTGTTGGTGCCTTGTCTAAACTTGGTGGAAACCCATTGAGCTGTCGCCAGATTTCATACCATACCGGAACGGAGCGTAAAATCACCCTACCGTAAACCCCAGAGCCCTGACGCAATTGAATCGGCCATGGTTCATCGCTTTTAGGTATGCCATCAAGCTGCCTAACCAAAATTCGGTATTTGCCGTTTGTACTTACCCTGTCAATAACAGATACCTTACCTCCAAAAGTACCTACCGCAACCGATGGCCAACCAGAAAACTGAACTGAAGGCCAGCCCTCAAACTGTAGCCGAACATTACTGCTGTCCAAAATGAGTGGAACATCCATCGCATCAACGTAAATTTCAGCAGCAACTTGTGGAGATAATGGCTGCAGCGTTGCCACAGACTCTCCTTCTTTAATATTCTCGCCGATACCTGCTTTATATGTTTTTACGATATAACCATCCTGCGGCGCACGCACTACGTAAAGTCCCCTTCTGATATCGATATTTCTCATTTCATTGCGCAATTTTGATATCTCTTCTCTTACAGATGCTTTACCGGAAATCGCGGAGCTAAGGTCTGACTGGGCTGAGGCTAAAGACTGTGCATACTTTACCCTTATGTTGTCAAGTTCGATAACGGCATTGGCCAGTGATTGCCTCGAACTATTGAGTTTGTTCTCCTGCGCAACTTCTTTGGCTTTATCTTCGGCAAGCTTCAATCTTCTCGATTCGATATCAGTCAAGGAAAAAAGGCCATTTTTATACCCTACTTCATAGCGTTCCAATCTTACTTTACTGGTTTGGTAAATGTTTTTTACAGCCACCAGTTCGGCACTATCAATAGTTACGTTATTCCTTGCCTGCTTAACGTAATTGCGGGCTGCGTTAAGCTGTACTTTTAAGCCATTGTTCAGGGCATTGATCTTGGCATCATTTGCTGAAATTTTCTGTTCTGCAGCTTGCTCGCTCCCCCTTTTGGCATTAAGCTGCTCACCCAAACGTTCAGGCAGTTCGGGATTGAAGTATGAGTGACTGGTTTCAGAAAGTACCAAAATGGTATCGCCTTTCTTCACCTGTTGTCCTTCGGTTACCGCCCAGTACTCAATACGCCCGCCAATTTGGTTTTGTATGGTCTGCGGCCTGTCTTCAGGGCGCAGGGCTGTAACAGTTCCACGACCTGATATTGTCTGTCTCCAGGGAAGTAGCAATATGATCACAAAAAGCACAGCTACCCCAATCATTATTCTTCCAAGTAACCTTGGTCCATTAACAGAAATAAGTTGCCCTTTAGATAACACGGCATATTCATTCACCTTGCTCACCACCAGTTTTTTGGTCTGATTAATCATGTTGTTGCCCTCCTTCCTCTAGTTCCATATCGGTTACCACGGCGAGTTTCTCGCTGCCTGTTACCATATCAAAAACGGTATTTAAACTGGTCATCAACTTTTCAACGGCATAAGAAATCTGTACAATAATTACTTCTGCTGCAACAAATTGCCCAAAAGTCATCTCTCTGTTAACGACAAAATATGACCCCAGGAGCAAAAGTGCTCCCATTAAGGTGGTCCTTAAAACTATTGCACTGGCGAACATTCGTTTCAAAATGCTAAAGTGATCGTTTCTGGCTTCCACATATTTGGAGGTAATTTCATCTGTCATTTTTACTATTTTATCCATTTCATGCTTTTGCCCACGGTAAGCATCCAAATTGTCGGCAACATTTTCCAGGTAAGCCACAACCTCGTATTTATACTCCGATTCCTCAATACTGGTTTCTACTCCCCTACGGTAATAAATGGCAATAATTACAACAATACAAGCAATGGTAAAGATTCCAAAACCAATAAATATCGGGTGGTAGAATGAGAGCAGTATGGCGCTAAAAAATATCAGTACGCCTGATGCTACAATATCTATCAACAGCTTGGTAAGACCTTTTTGAATGGTGAGCACATCAAAAAACCTATTCACCAGTTCCCTTGGATCCTCCCCCTCAAACTCCTTTTTTTTGATCCTGGGCAAACGGTAGGCAAATCCAATTGCCGCTTTGATAAAAATCTTCTGTTCTAAATACTCTACCAGGGCAAGTTGGCCCATAAGTAGTATTCCACCAACCACAATTCCGATTAAAATCGCAGCTATTAAAATATAGGTTGAACTGTACATAGAGCCATTGGCGAGCAGATTAAAAACCGCTGACGTACCTAGTGGAAGAGATAATCCGATTACCCCAATGAAGCCGGCATATAAAAAGATGTAATTAATCGTAGAGCGCTCTACATGAAGCATTTCTACAAGCCGCTGCCAAGGCGTGGGGCGTAGGTTTGTATGGTGTTTTTTCATAAAATTGTACACCTAACACCTATATGGCAAATTATGTTTTGTGAAAATGTGTCTTTTTAAACTTCACTCTTATTGATTTTACCGCTATGATATGCTTTACTCAGTGAGAAATATTCCATTGTACCCTATTATTATTTGAAACAGTATTTATTATACAAATCCATTAAAAGGTTTTAGCCATTTGCTAAGCTTCTTCAATTCATAGATTTGATGTACTGTAGTAAACAAAATACCCGCTAAGGATTCATATTTTTATTGCAAATCAATGACGTTATTGGTCCTGCTTTTTTATACACTATTGAGCAATGCGGAACTGGCTGTTGATGGGAATCCTTAACCATACCAGTAAATATATATTGTGCATTTGCATTTAGAAAGATAAACAATGCGAATACCGTGAAAGATAGCCTTTTGACAAAATATGTTGATATTTCCATATCTGATATGATGATAAACAAACTAGAATGGTTGCGATAATATTTTGAATCCTTCTTTTCTGATATCTTTGTTAAATTCCAGCTATGGCAAAAAAGGTAATACATATTCCGGTCAACATTTTACCTAAAGGTACTAGCCGGGGCATCATGATGTTAAGAAGATACTTTGACGGATATCCTGATAATGAGCATGTCCGGCGGTCACATCGTGATCATGGCTATACGTTCATTTTACAGGAAAAAGGAATTACACACATTGAGATAGACTTTCAAACCTACAGTATTCAGGCACCCGCAATCATATACCTGCATCCAAACCAGGTTCACAGGTTGATCGCATTTGAAAGCGCCCAAATCAGCACCTGGATCATTGAAGACGAAAACCTCCATCCAGAATACCTAAGGGTACTGAACAACCTTATGCCAGCAAGTATTCTGGAACTAAGCAATGAAATCCTTTCCATTTTATTGCAAATGGTTGGTGTATCTTATACGCTTTTCACAGCATTGGAAGCCAACTTATATCATACCACGTTAAAAGAGAGCATCAATACCTTAGCCGCATTCATCACCTCACTTTATCAGGCGCAATCCAAGCTTACTGAAAATCACAATAGGTTTCATGTTGTAGCCAAAGCGTTCAGAAAAGAACTGGAGGTTCGGTACAAAACCGTGAAACGTCCGGCATTATATGCAGATTTTTTGAACCTGTCAGCTTCTTATCTCAATGAATGTGTAAAAACGGCTACCGGGCAATCGCTTTCGAACAATATACATCAACGCGTTATCTTAGAAGCTAAAAGGCTTCTTTATCACTCCGACAAATCAGTAAAGGAAATTGCAACTGAACTCGGCTATGATGATTATTCTTATTTCATACGACTGTTTGTAAAAGTTACCGGGTCACAACCTTTACACTTCAGGCGTAAAAACCGCGAATAGTCCTATACTTACACGGAATAGACTTTCATCATACAAATCAAATGGTGTTCTTTTGTGCTAATAAAATGGCATATGGAAACTTCTAAAAAAATAAATTTAATAAATGGTCGCCAAATAGCAATTGTTGGTGGCGGCCCCGGCGGACTTACCCTGGCGCGATTATTACAGCTCAAAGGTGCAGATGTAAAAGTATACGAAAGGGATATTAATCAAAAAGCACGTGTACAAGGTGCAATTGTGGATCTGCATTATAATTCTGGACTGAAAGTGCTTGAAGCAGCCAGCCTGATGGATGCTTTTAAAGCCCGATATATGCAAGGCGCAGATAGCTTCAAGCTGGTAGATGAAAATGCAGATATCTTATTGGATGATTCTTTTCAAAGTGGCAGATTTACTTTTGGCGATGAACATTTTCGCCCCGAAATTGACCGCGGTGCGCTCAGGGATATCCTGATCGATTCATTACTTCCCGGCACCGTGGTGTGGGGCAGTCAACTTCTTAACCTTTCTTTAGTTAATGGCAGATGGGAAATGCAATTCAAAAACGGCACTTATGCCAGCTCAGACCTGGTTATTGGCTGCGAAGGCTACCGCTCCCACATCCGCGAATACGTGACAGATATCAAGTCAGTATACACTGGTGCAGCCATCATTCAGGGAGAGATCGAGGATCCCAAAACAGCTTGTCCTGAAATTTACAGCCTGTTAAATAATGGAAATCTTATGGCAACAGGACCGGGAAAAATGCTTGTGGTCCAGCCAAGGGGTGATGGCGGCCTAACCTTTTATGCAGCATCTATGTACCCTGATAATTGGGAGAAAATTAGCGGTATAGATTTTCATCGTCCTGCGGAGGTAAGTGGTTATCTTAGCAATTTTTATAATGGCTGGCATCCGGCATTCCATACATTGTTTAGCGCCTGTTCACACTACACCTACCGGCCGCTCCTTTACCACCCGTTAAAACAACGCTGGCAAACCAAACCCAACATCACCATTTTGGGGGATGCCGCTCATCTGATGCCGCCAAATGGCGAGGGCGTAAATTTAGCGATGCTGGATGCACTTGACTTAAGCGATTGCCTGACGAACGGGGTTTATCAGAATATCGAATACGCATTAAGGGCTTATGAAGAATTGATGTTTGCAAGAGCTTCTCCTATCAGCGAAGAGACAGTAGAGGGGATTGAGGATTTTGCTTCGCCTACTAAAGAATCCATCCAAAAACTCATACAGATTTTCGGGGATGATGAAAACGCTTGGAAAGACACGAAGTAAAAACCCAGAATATTATTGACGCATTTTATTTAGAAATAAATGCATTCTTTAAATATCTGTGTTAAGTACCACCATCAATAATCAAGATGTGAACCTAACCTTTTTAACGGCTGGGTTCACATTTTTTTACAGAATTTAAATTTGAGCGATTTCTGTTAATTGCCCGGCTTCTGCTGTATCATTTAACAAATCGATCAGCGCCTTCGCCACTGGGCCCGCCGATAGTGGATTTTGACCGGTGATCAGCAAACCATCTTTTTCTACATGTGATAAAAATGGCAATAGCGCCGTTTTTACCGCTGCACCAAGCTCTTCAAGTTTCGTTTGAAGCAGATAGGGTACATTACCACTTCGACCCACTAAAGTTTCCTCGGTATTGCTGAAGGCGGATATGATTTTCCCTTTTAAAAACCCTGGGCGTTGCCTTTCTGCACTAATTAATGCGGCTGGTCCGTGACATACAGCAGCAACCGGTTTTCCAGCATCCAGAAAATCCAGAATCAAAATTCCACTGTTATTGTCTTGGGCAAGATCCCAAAGCGGGCCATGACCTCCAGGATAGAACACTGCATCGTAGTCATCAGACCTGATCTGATCCAAAACCTGGGTTTGCGAAAAAGCCGTTTTTGCCACCTCATCATCATTATACCTACGGTTAGCGCCAGTTACATGCTCTGTTAATTCACTCATAGGATCAACAGGCGGCCTTCCACCTTTCTGGCTGGCTAAAGTTACCTGATAACCCGCATCTATAAATTCATAGTAGGGATCTGTAAACTCACCTAACCAAACACCTGTTTTTCCATCGGTATTGTCCATCGTGCTGTGCGACGTTAACACCATTAATATCTTCTTCATAAGGATTTTATTTAATATCATCTGGTTCTAGTTCATTCCCTTCCTCATCAATACGTTGATGTTCATTCCAGTTCGAATCCTGACCGTTTTTATCCTGCTGCTCCACATTTTCGTCTTGCGGCTGCGCTTCCTTTTCTTTAGGGTCTATCATAACAATATTATTAGTTTAAATAACAACATAACCGGTAGAAAATAGTTCAGTAAAATTTAAATTGCCTTACAATGCCAAAAGAAAATAGCCAGATACTTACTTGATGACGGAATAACTGTTTAAACATTGGTTGGTTCTGCTGATTTAAATGATTGTTTTTTCCTGATCAGTAAACGATAAATAGCCAGGCACCCCGGAATCATCGGAAGAACCGCAGTCCACATGCCCGGAAAATAATACTGCCCGGTGGTTCTGAAATAAAAATTAGGCATCTGTGGTATTCTGGTGCCTTTAATCGAGGCCGTTAACGAGTGCGGATCATGTGGAAGCAAGTTGGGCGCAATCAGCGGAAAAATAAAATGGGTAAACTCTGCCACACCCGGGCCAATAAATATAAACCAGGCCACAAATCCAGCTATCGGTACCTTGTAATACAACCCAAGTGAAGTAAGGGTATAAATCACCGGACCGATTAGCGCAAACACCATCAAAAAATTCTTTTCGCTCCATGGAATACCAAACAGTCTGCTCATTGCGGGTGCAAAGCCCATGAGGTACTCCTCAACAATATGAATCTGCAAACCAGCAACGGTAAGGATAAAAAGCGGGAGGATAATGTTCGGTTCTACAGGCTTTTTTAAATACGTAAAATACCAGCAAAACAGGCCAACCAATGCAGAGCCGCCTACTATAATAACAGGAGGAAGTCCAATAGAAAGATATCCCATGATGGGTGCTACAAGGGTAAAAGTACAGGCTGCCAACAAGCTTACTTTTTGGGATGATGATAATGGGTTTTTCATAACGGATTAATTTTTACCCGAAAGTACAACCCTTGTATAATCCAGCATTTATCAAATGATAAAAACTATTTCATGGACCTGATTCTGCTCAAAGAAACCTGTGTAATACCCAGATAAGATGCCACATCCGCCAGGCTGATGCGTTGCATAAGCGGCCCATATGCATTTAAGAATTTATGGTAGGCTACCTGGGCTTTTTCTTCCAGGTTGCTGCCAATCCTATCCATCATATTTACTGCGGCCAGCGAAAGGAGTTTCCGGTAAAAGGTTTCCACAGCGTGATATCGCTTGCAGAACATGTCTAGGTCATCATAATTGAGACAGGTGATTACCGTATCTTCAAGAGCCAGAACAGCGTATGCAGATGGTTGTTGAAGTACAAAACTGTCTAGAACAGTAAACATATTCCCTTCAGCAAAAAAACGCATAATGAATTCCCTTGTATCCGTATAAAAGAAAGTTTTAACCAGTCCAATGTCTACAAAATAGATTCGCTTACATACCGTTCCGGCTTCTAAGATCAGTTCTCCTTTCTGATATTTCTTCTGATAAAGTTTTGATCGCAAAGTGTCGTTTACTTCGTTTTCAAGAGGTGAAAGAGAAGAGACAAAAGCTAAAAAGTTGGTTGCATTTGAAAATTGATTGCTAATCATGATAGCAAGTTACGAAAGGATAGCCTTAATACAGTCCTCTTTTTTATGATAAGTTTATACTGTGCATTGCCTTTAACGATAGCTTTGAGGTGATCATCAGTTAACTATAGATTTCTATTAAGCGCATTATCAATCATAAGCAATCCGAAATTCCATTGGCGAAAGACCCGTCCGAACCCTGAACATCTTGCTGAAAGACTGCGGATGTTCGAACCCCAATTCATAAGCGATCTCTGCCACCGTCAGGTCAGTACCGGTTAGTCTTTCCTTTGCTTTTTCGATAAGTTTGCTGCGGATATATTGCTGGGCATTCTGGCCGATCAAAGTGCGTAACATATCACTTAAATAACCAGAAGAGATATTGAGCTGCTCAGACAGGTAATGTACTGTTGGAAGGCCCTGGCGCAGTGCTTCCTGGTTATTGAGGTAGCTATCAAGAATGCTTTCGGTTCTTTGAAGAATATCATTATTGGCTATTTTCCTGGTAATAAACTGCCGCTTGTAAAATCTATTGACATAGCTCAGCAACAACTCGAGTTGGGCAATTACGACCTCCTGGCTGAACTCATCTACTCGGCTATTGAGTTCCTGCTCCATGATTTGATAAACCGATAGGATAATTTCCCGCTCAGCTTCCGACAGATGCAGTGCTTCATTGGATGCATAAGAAAAATAGCTGTACTGTTTTATTTTCCGGGCGATGGGATGCCCGAGCAGGAAATCAGGATGGATGAGCAAAATGTAACAATAGGTTTCGCTGTTATAATCATTGCTTCCGATCAGCTGGTTAGGTGCCATAAACAGCATGCTGCCCTCATCAAAGTCGTAATAATTCCGGCCATATTTTAGTCTGCCCCTATTCCTCGTAATGAAAGTAATCTTATAAAAACTTAACACGTCATAGATTGGTGCCATCGCTGTATTGAACGGATTGTTCTGGTTGAAATGAACCAGACTGATCAGCGGATGCTGCGGCGCCGGTAGCCCGAATGCCTGATGGCTTTCCGATATCGATATAAAACGGATCAGTTTATCTCCCTTACCTTTCATGCTATAAATGTATAAAAAACCTATGATTGGCGATCATAGGTTTTAACTGTTAAAAATTACCAGGGTAGGATATTGTTTTCACCACTGAAATTGGCCGGACCAGTAAAACTTCCGTTCGGAAGATCTTCAGCCAGCGCCACGCGGATCGGCTCTTTAGAACCTTCTTCCACAGTGTCGGTTCCCTGAAAATTATTAAGGGCCGTTGCGGTAAAGCCCGGACTTACCAGGTGAACCTTGATGTTGGTATGCTCCAGATCGATCGCGAGTGACAGAAAGATTCCATTCAGTGCTGTTTTTGAAGCACCATACACGGCGTCGAAATTTGAACGGTACGGGTTTTCCGGATTGGCATTGATCGTGAGCGATCCCAGCGCACTGGAAACGGTTACAATTCTGCCGTTTGGCGCTTGGTGCAATAAAGGCAAGCAGGCCTGTGTTAGGGCCAGTGTCCCAAAAACATTCGTTTCCCAAACCATTTTCAGCTCGTCAATAGGTACAATGCTGGCACGCTGCGAACCCAATACATCCTCCATGGTGCGGCCGGGCTTACCAGCGTGAGAAACCGCCGCATTGTTGATCAGCAACGTCAGGTATCCGGATTTATCTTCAATGGTTTTAACCACTGTCCTGATCGATTCATTGTCCGTAATATCCAGTTGGATCGCGATGGCCGATTCCCCAAGCTGCTCAACCGCGGCTTTTCCTTTTTGCAGGCCGCGGGAACCGGCATACACGGTATACCCGTTTTCCACAAGGGCCTTGGCAATCTGAAAGCCCACACCAGTATTTGCACCTGATACGAGTGCAACTTTATTTTCATTTATCTGCATAATCTTTAATTTGATGCAGCAAATATGAGGATCAGATTAACCATCAATGTAACTCAATCGAGACTATATGAAGCAGAATCGAAGATGATATCAAATTTTAGATTTTGTACATTAATAGGTTGCAGCCTATGATTGAGGATGAGGTGTTCTTCACATTTATACTATGCTTAGGTGTTGGAATTAAGGTAATCTTCCGATCAAACATCCATGCAGCATATTACCAATATTGGATTGAAATACCAATACTACAATAAAATTTGAATGTGAGATGCAACACAGGCTTAATTTTGGTGTCAGGTAAATAAATATTTGCTTGATGAATAAAATCCTAATTATTGCGCTCCTATTGCTTACTTACACCAATGTATTTGCTCAGCAAACTTTCCAGACTCAGCTAGACAGTGTGTTTACGGTAATGTATAATCAAAAACAGTTTAACGGCTCTGTACTGGTAGCCGAAAAAGGCAAAATATTGCTGGCAAAAGGTATGGAAAAGTGATAGGAACCGCCATCAGGAAAAGCAACAATTAAGGTCTTGAGTAACTAATCATAAATAACTGCATATTGATATTATTAATCGTATCCATGTAACCTCGATGCATTAAGTCACATCTAACAGGTAAATACTTATAGAATGAAAAGTAAAGGCTTGAGATTATCCTATTTAATTTTGCTATTCAGCTTTGTTTTTTTGAGTCGTTCACTTGCTCAGTATGTACCAGCGAAGCCTTTTTCATTTCCGCTGCAATTGGAAATGCGTGTACCATTTGGCCCTACTGCTTTTCCGAACGAACCAAATCTTTTCCTGATCTATGAACTTTACCTCACGAACTTTAGTGCTTCACCCATTCGTTTACAACGTATGGAACTGCTTAATGGAAACCGGAAAAGCAACTCTCCGATCGTATCTTTCGACTCGCTGGAACTCAGAAGCATGGTGAAAATTTTGGGTAACAATAATTCAAAAGATGGACTAACTATTGAAGCCGGGAAAAGTGCAGTGTTATATATAGCAGCCAAAACAAACAAAGGTGTGGTTTTTCCCGACAGCATCATTCATCGGATCATTACATCGGATGATTCTTTAGATGGAGCAGCAGTAAGTACGCATACCACGAAAATTAAAACACTCAAAGCACCTGTAACGGGTTCGGATTGGATTGCAGCCGATGGTCCAGGCAACGGCATTGATAATCATCACCGACGGGGAAATATCATTCTTGGCGGACGTGCGATAAATTCGAGGCGATTTGCCATTGATTGGAAAAAAGTTAAAGATAGCCTTTCTTTTTCAGGCGATCCCGCAAATGTGCAATCGTATTTCTGTTACGGCGAAAAAATATTTGCTGTTGGCGATGGTACGGTCATCACTGCTACAGACGGATTACCGGATAACATTCCCGGCCACGGAAAAGCCTTTCATCCGGCAGTGCCACTCACCTTCGAAAAACTGCCTGGTAACCATATCGTAATTGATCTTGGTGACGGGCAATATGCCCATTATATGCACATGAATTCAGGTAGCCTAAAGGTTAAAAAGGGAGATCATGTAACCAAAGGGCAATTATTGGGCAACATCGGTAATTCCGGAGATGCACGGGAACCGCATCTGCATTTTGAGGTAACCACTTCTGCCCAGCTCCTTTTGGGAGAAGGCATACCTTACGTAATTGACTCCTATCGGTTAGGATATCAGGATGGTTTTGATGAAGTGCGAAACAAGCAATTACCTAAAGAGAAAGAAATTGTTGAATTTGGACAAGTAAATAAAAGATAACTGGCCAATGCCTGTATGACATACCCTTTGCTTAAAGCTTACCATGCTTCAGCGATTTTTAATTTTAGCTCGATTTGCTGACTGGATAAAATGCCACAGATTGCTTATGTTTATTTCAGATTTTATATTGTATTAATTTTAAAAAACAGCTCGCTTTGAAAGCATCTATCTTAATATTCCTTATCTCCATATTTTTATTAAAAGCAAATGCCCAAAACACGAATCAGTATATCATTACATCCGATATTAAAAACTTTTGGACAGCTTATGATAAGATTAAAGAGACCAGTGATAGTACTTTGCACACAGGTTACATTAATGATCTGTTTATTAAACAGGGTACTGATGGCTTAAAATTGATCATGAAAGCGAGAGGATACACGGCTAAATCTTATCTGGATGCGATTTATCACTATCCGCTTTTTTGGCGTTCGATAAGGGCCAATACCCTGCGCGCGAATGAGTTTGCAGATAGTATTGCAATAGAGGTAGATAAATTAGCCAGGATTTACAAAAAACTTAAACCTGCCCATATTTATTTTACCATTGGAGCCTTACGCACAAACGGCACTACATTAGATGGAAACGTGCTGATCGGCAGTGAACTTGCCTTAGCTGACACTCATACTGTTTCTTCGGAGTTCCCTAATGCACTATCACACCTAAAAACTTTTTTCAACAGCAACCCGATTGGGGGAACCGTATTCTTAAATGTGCATGAATATGTGCATACCCAGCAAAAAAGCAGTATTGGCTATAACCTCCTTTCTCAGTGCATAATTGAAGGTGCGGCAGAATTTGTAGCCGTAATGGCTACCGGAAAGCCATCAGTAACACCTGCTATTTATTTCGGAACACAGCATTTTGAAAAGGTAAGAAGCGTATTTGCCAGACAAATGTTTTTTGAAGATACTGGGTTTTGGTTGTACAGTAATGCCAATAATGAATTTAACATGCGCGATCTGGGCTATTATGTAGGGTATGAAATCTGTAAAAAATATTATCAAAATGCCAAAGATAAAAATCTGGCCATCAGTGAAATGATTACGCTCGACAATAATAACCCATCAGCTTTATATCAATTTGTTGATCGCTCTGGTTATTTTGAAAAACCCATATCCAAATTATACAGGGAGTATGAAAATGATAGGCCGAAAGTTTTGGGAATTAAAGAATTTAAAAACGGAAGCAAAAAAGTTGATCCAAATCTAATGCAGGTTACCATTAAATTTTCGGCTAAAATGGATAAAAGGTATCGGAATTTTGAACTTGGACCGTTGGGGGAAACAAATTTATTGAAGATCAAAGCATTTACAGGCTTTTCTGATGACGGATATTCAGCTTCTTTTAGCGTGGCTTTAAAACCCAGTAAGCAATACCAGCTGGTGTTAGGTAGTGGTTTCCGCAATGAAAATGGAATACCACTTAAACCATACCTGATTGAATTTACAACTGCAAATTTATAAACATGAAAAAGTCGCTAATTTTCTGCTTTTTTAGCGCTTAGCCAGGTTAAGTGATTATGAGCAGTATATTTATATACATTATTCCACCAGTTTGCACCGCCCCGGCAGGCTGTAAGCAATAACTTATTCTTCTTATCCAATGTTACATCACAAAACCCAGAACATTTAGCTTTTGGGGCATCTGGTTCTGCTAGCAACTCGAACCGCTTTGACACGGGATTGTACAGATAAATGGTGAAAGTTCTGTAAACGCCCATCCCGGCATCTGGAATGGAAAATGCCACATCATCATATCCATCAAAATTGTAGTCATCTATAGTGCCTCTACGTTGAGGATCCTGGCTGTCAAAACCAGGTAAATGTGCTATTTTTTTTTTCTTATCCGGATAGCCGAAGGTAAGCTGTTCATCCATACCCCGCGAAAAAGATATGATTACCCCATTCAGCAGGTAACTTACCTTTCCAGAATAATCTTCCTTGTCTTTCGCCTGCTCCAGCTTAAATAGCTTATGATCTTTATTTCTCGAGTACGATGCTGCTGAGATTTGATTGGTTTGCTGACTCAGTTTATAAGTTCCGGTCACTTTTCCTTCAACTACTTCATCCCAAATGTAGGTAACTTTTAGTTTCGAAGTTTTATCCTGCAAGGTCTGTTTTTTTAATTTTAGTGGAATCACTCCTTGCTGGCCCCGGTATTGCACATATGCCCCCTTTCCACCGGTACCGTAATAAATATTCAATTGAAAAGGTTTAGTGCCTGAAGTTGATTTAAGCAAAAAAGGCTGTGCCTGAACAGCACAACTTATCATAGCCAAAGCCATTATTAATTTTAAATTTCTTATCATCGCTATAAACGCATTTTATATTAAAAGATTAAAAGGTTGATCACAGTAAATATTAGTTTAATAAAGTTAGCGAACCTGTAATCATTTCACACGCTTGACCTAGTTTTATAACATAGTAATATACACCAGTCGGAAGCCTTGTGCCTTTAGTCGTTCCATCAAACGGCATATGATATCCAACTGATTCATAAACCTTATTTCCTACTCTATTAAAAATTTGAATGTTGGCTTTTGGATAATTCTCAATACCTTTTAAATTCCAAATATCATTAACACCATCATTATTAGGTGTAAATGAATTTGCTACGGTTAATCCAGACAAGCCTACGGTAATTTTCACTTCCACTTTAACACTTTCACAATCTCCCATGCGTTGGGTAACAAAGTAATTTTTATCACCTCTGGCATCAATTTTAAAAACGCCACCAACCGAAACGTCTACAGGAAATAAAGCATCTTTATTTTCATAAAGGGCATAGCTGGTGGCTGTTGTCAACCCACTTGCCCGCAAAGTAGCTTCCCCCGGAGAACAAAGTTGGATTGGCATAACAGTCGGTGCTGATATCTGGCTGGTCAGATTATCAACTACAAAATCCGAAATCAATGGCTGGCAATTTATGGCATCAGTAATTTCCAGTTTATAATCATCTTTGGGTAAATTGTAAATGTCTAAACTATTGCCAATCTGTACACCGGCACTGTTAGTCCATTTATAGTTATATGGTGCAAGACCACCACTAATTTGCATTCCGGTAATACTTCCCAGTCTTTGATTACAATTATCATCAGCTATGCGAACATTGCTCTTTTCTAAAACAAGTTCAGCATACCTGTTAACCCTATAAGTAATTAAGTATTTTTCGCAACCGTTGTCATCTATTCCGTAAACTTTATAAGCTCCGGCATCTACGTTTTCTAGTACTGCTGTATTTCCACCAATTGTTCTACCCAATTCATCTTCCCATCTATAACTTGTTGGCGGATGAATTGGATTTTGCATCATCACTATGATTTTTCCGTTGTTTAATCCACAAGAAGCATCGGTAATGATCTTTGTAATACCACCACTCACATTGATTAAATTTGGCTGTGCAACTAAAATAAGATCATAAGTTTTAGTACATGACGGATTTGAAGCTGTTAACTGGTAACTTCCGGCAGGCATCCCTTCTAAATTTACCTGATTACCAACTATTTGACCACCACTATTTTTCCAGATATAGGCATTAGCTCCTCCTATTTGCAAGCCGTTTATACTTCCATTGTTGCCCACGCAAGTAGGATTAAAAATTTGTTTCCGGCTATCATCAATGGTAATGGCATTGGCATCCGGAATGGTAATAACCGGTGTTATGACCGCTCCACAACTGGATTGGTCTGTCACTTCCAAAGTGTACTTTCCGGGAGGCTGATTGATCAGATCTTTAATGCCTGCCACCTGCAGATTGTTGACATTTTTCCATTTATAGGTTAAGGTGCCGCTTCCAGTTGCTATAACTCCGGTAATGCTTCCAGAGTTTGTACCGCAATTGGCTGGCTTTATTGACAAGGATTGCAGGCTAACGTTTGGTCCAGAACTAGTGGTTAAGGTAACCGGCCCATAAATCTCGCTACAACTATTATCCGAAGTGGATAGGGTTAATGTATATCTTCCAGGCGTAACATTTGTTAAATTTAATGTTGTAGCTACTTCGGTACCCAGTTCATTTTTCCAACTGTAAACTGCGGGTGATGACGTATTATTGACCACCTGTAAACCGCTAATACTGCCACCGGTACCACAAGCGGGATTTATTATCCGAACATTTGCAGCATTTGTGATCAATCCCTTTTTAATTTCAAACCATGGTGTTACTTCACTACAATCGCCATTGGTTGCTTTTAACCGATAAGTGCCAATTGGTACATTTAAGAGATCTTTTCCCCTGCCTACTATATTTCCAGTTGCATCCAACCATTCTACATAAGTGGCACTTAATGGCAACACACCTGTAATAGAGCCAGTATTGCCACAAGTATGAGTAATCTTAATACCAGAAACATCTACCCTTGTACGCGTAAATTCAGAAGTTATCCCATTTAATGTAGCTGATGCAATTACCGATCTCAATAATGTACCGCTGTACTGCCAATTTCCACTGGCATCTGCTACTGTACTGGCAAAATAGGTTTCGGGAGAACATGTTCCGCACAAGTCGCTGTAAAAAAGCTCTATTGTTGAGTTTGGTGTAGCCTTACCTACTACACTATTAGCAGTTGCATCGGTAATTTCTACATTTGGTGGGATTCTCATTCCATAATTATCCAAAATCATGGGAAAAGAATTCTTTGTACAAAAAAAACTGTTTTTATTAATTGCTGCAGAAGTACTTGGCCATACATTAACAGGTTTACAATATCCTATATAATTTGCATCAGCAGGATTATCACCACCTATTTGTACTTTATCCACGTAGTATACAAAAATACCGGTATTAACATTTGTTATCTTAATAAAATTTCGATTTACACCAATATAATTCCGCTTAATTTCCACCGCGTTTTTAACTCCGGTAAGTTGAATAGCAGTTGAACCACCAACAACATTATCTTCTATTTTAATGGTACTCAACGTGTAAGGCGCACTTGAACCGATATAAATACCCGCATTAGCAACTAAATTATCAGCTACACTTAAATCTAAATTATTGCCAAGAATATTGTACTTGAAATTGATAAATGCCGGGGTGTTATATATTGGATCAGCATATTGCCCCGTGTTAGACTGATGGATGTAAAAACCTTTAGCCACAACATTTTGTCCTGCTGGCGTACCATCTCCAATATTGACTATTCCATAAAGATTTTGCATATACGCATTGTATGATTGCAAGGCATTTGTACGGGCTGGTTCCGTTATACCATTAGCCTCCACACCAAGAAGAGTAGATTTCATCGAAAAATTCTCAACATAACTGTCGGAATTAGATGAAAGACGAAAATTTGAAGACAGATCACGATTAAAACCACAAATCACATTACCCTTACCTACATCACCTAACCTGATATTTTTTGATGCCGTCAGCGCGACACCTACAACCCGCTCAAATACTACACCGGAAGTAAGATTAAAAACGGTAGTATTGCGAAGATATAACCCATAAATACCTACATCATTTACATTATTGAGGTTAAGACCAATATAAGAATCCTGAAAGGTAAAAGCCGCTATGATTTGAATTTTAGCCGTACTGCGTCCAAAAACAATTCCTGATTGTGTCGATCCATCAATATCCAGATTTGAAGAAACATCAGGCAATTGACTGAGCAAGGTTATGGTTCGTCCTGATTCGCTTTGATCTGCCAGATTAAAATAAATAAAGTCTTTATCGGCACTGCCATTTGCGGCTGCTTTTATTAATGCTTCCCTTAAAGTTCCCGGGCCAGCATCCGCGTTCGAAGTTACCATAAAAACCTCTGCACGGGTAGCTGAAGAAATAAAAAGCGTAAGTAATAACGAGGCGAGAATAAATTTAAGCGTTAATCTAATCATGGATTAACAAATCTAATAAGATTATCTTATTTTAATAATACATCGTAAGCAAATCTCAAAATCGTTCCGAAAACTACGATTAAGAAGAAAATGCGCACAAATTTATTCCCTTTAAGTAAAGCCAGTTTCGTACCAAAAAAAGCACCGAAGAGATTAAAAATAGCCATGGGTATGGCATATTGAAATAAGATGTGGCCAGTTGAACTAAAATAAAGAATCGCGGCCAGATTGGTGGCCATATTTACGATTTTAGCATGCGCGCTGGCACCAATAAAATCGAAGCCAAGTACAGCAATGAAAATCAATATGAGAAAAGCACCTGTTCCGGGACCAATCAATCCATCATAGAAGCCGATAACCAGCCCAAAAAAAGCCGACATCAAAACCTGTTTTTTTACCGAATGATTCTTTTCCTGATGAATCCCAAATTGTTTGTTAAAATAAGTGTAAGCGGCTACTAAAATCAATACCACCAGAATAATCGGCTTAATTACCGAATTATCAATCCTGCTCACTAGAAAAGCGCCCAAAAAAGCAGAAATAAATGCGGTACTGGCACAGGCAATGAGCACCTGATAATTAAACTTAACCTGTTTAGCATATTTAAAGGCGGCAAGTGTTGTGCCGGCAATTGATGGGATTTTGGTTGTACCTAAAAGCGTGGCTACCGGATAGTGAGGTAAAATAAGTAAAATGGCGGGTGTTTGCAATAAACCACCGCCACCTACAATAGCATCTATAAAGCCAGCAGCAAAAGCCACCAAACAGAGTAAAATCAGTTCAGTTGCCATCTTGATCGTGTGAAAACCTCATCAATCCTACATTTTACATTATACGTCTTACATCTCCCATCCAACGTCTTACATCCTTTCTGGAGAAGCAATCCCCAGAATCAGCATTCCGGCATGAATAATATCAGCAGTTTTTTTACAAAGGTTTAAGCGGAATTGTTTTAAGTCACCTTCTTCCGTTTTCACAATTGGAGGTACCTCATGGTAAAACTTATTGAACAGCTTGGCCAGTTCATATAAATAGTTGGCTAAACTTGCCGGACTAAAAGCCTTGGCCGCAATTTCTATTTCTGCAGGGTATTTGGCCAATTGCAGGATCATTTCCAGCTCTACAGCTGATATCCCTGAAAACTGTTCACTGGTAACTGCAAACTGATAGTTCGATTTGCTTAACAACGATTTTATCCTAGCATGAGTGTACTGAATAAATGGCCCGGTATTACCCTGAAAATCAATACTTTCTGCTGGGTTGAACAATAAACGTTTTTTAGGTTCTACCTTCAACAAGAAATATTTTAAAGCACCCAAACCAATGTTTTTGTAAAGTTCTTCTTTATCTTCCTGAGGAAAATCATTGGTTTTACCCAATTCTTCGGTTTTCTCACGTGCGGTAGTAATCATACTTTCAATCAGTTCATCGGCATCTACCACGGTTCCCTCACGGCTTTTCATCTTTCCGTTAGGCAAATCCACCATCCCATAAGATAGGTGATATAAACCTTTCGCCCAGCTTTTACCAAGCTTCTCTAAAATGAGGAACAAAACCTTAAAATGGTAATCCTGTTCGTTGCCTACTACGTAAATAGACTCATCCATATTAAAATCGTCGTGTTTCATTTCGGCAGTACCCAAATCCTGTGTAATGTAAACCGAAGTGCCATCTGCACGTAATACCAGTTTCTGGTCTAAACCATCTTCAGTTAAATCAATCCATACCGATCCATCTTCTTTTTTAAAGAAAACGCCTTTGGCCAAACCTTCATCAACCGTGCCTTTTCCTAAAAGATAGGTATTGCTTTCGTAGTAAAACTTATCAAAATCTACCCCCAGGTTTTTATAGGTAATATTGAAACCCGCGTATACCCATTCGTTCATTGTTTTCCAAAGCGAAACCACTTCCTCATCACCCTGCTCCCATTTTAAAAGCATTTGTTGTGCTTCTTTAATTAACGGTGCATTTTTCTTGGCTTCATCTTCGGTTTGTCCTGCTGCTTTTAAGGTATCAATCTCTTTTTTATATTCCCGATCGAATATGACGTAGTATCTGCCAACCAAATGGTCGCCCTTTTCGCCAGTACTTTCCGGAGTTTCGCCATTACCCCATTTTTGCCAGGCCAGCATTGATTTGCAGATGTGAATACCACGGTCGTTAACCAGGTTTACTTTTACCACATTGTAACCATAGGCTTTAAGCAATTCGGAAACCGAATAACCCAATAGGTTATTGCGTACATGCCCCAAATGAAGCGGCTTGTTGGTATTTGGCGATGAATATTCTACCATTACCTTTTTCCCGTTTGCTGGGTATCTACCGAAATCAGGTGCTAAAATTTCTTCATTAAACTGCTTTAAGAAATAACTTTCTGCAATGCTGAGGTTCAGAAAGCCTTTAACTACGTTAAATTTGGTAATATCCTCAACATGGGCCACTAAATATTCGCCTATTTCGGCAGCTGTTTGCTCAGGTGATTTTTTAGAGATTTTAGTAATCGGAAAAACCACAATGGTAGCCTGACCTTCAAATTCTTTACGCGTTTCCTGTATATTGATTACACTTTCAGCTATTTCTTCTTTATAAAGCTCCAAAATGGCTTTCTGTGTCTCGGTAATAATAAAATTCATAGGCCAAAAATATGTAAAAAAGGTGGAAGGTGAAAGGTTTAAGACCGAAGGTTTTTGAGCTTCTGAAGGTTTGGAAAGGTGCTGTAGTACTTATCGGTACCGATAGTCCTTCTTTTCGCTATAGTCCCGATTGAAGGAATCGGGAGCTGCCGCTGCAATAAGGTTTATAGACGAAGGTGTTGCACATGAAAAAAGCCTGAAGACCCGGGTCCGAAGCTGGAAGACAGGATGCCCATAACGATACACCCCATTTACCACAAAAATTTCCGGCACTTATTTCAACCTATATCTTCGGACTTTCGGAACCTGGACTTTCGGACTCTCAAAAATTCTGATAGATTTGCAATAACTAATTTATTTATGAGCGAGCAGAATCTAAATTTTAAAGTGAATGTAAATACCGAAATCGGCAGGTTGCGTAAATTGTTAATTCATAGTCCTGATAGTGGTTTGGGCAAAGTGGTACCTTCAAAAGCACAAGACTGGCTTTTTGAAGACATTGTGCATTTAGATACCATCCGTAAGGGTGAATACGATTATTACATCAAACTGTTGATGTATTTTTTAGATCCAGGTAAGATTAAGGGCAAACTGGCAGAAATTGATTCTGAAGCTGCCAACCGAAATTTCTATAAGCCTAATCATCCTGAGTTTCACAACTCAACAGCAGTAATCGAAATACAGAATTTATTGAGCGAAATGCTGGAGGATGAATCCATCCGGAAGAAACTGGTATCCGCTGTTTGTGCCATTGAAGGCTGTACCTATAAAGTGCAAATCGCACTGACCAATACCCCGGCTAAAGAACTTGCAGAGATCTTTATTTCGGGTACCCTGGCCAACGATACCATGATTTTTGCGCCAATCCCTAACCTGATTTTTACCCGTGATGTGGGCATCACCATTAATGACCACATTCTCTTAAATAAACCTGCAAAAAAAGCACGCGTACGCGAAACGCTTCTAATGCGCTATATTTTCTTTAACCATCCGTTGTTTGAAAGTTACCGCAACAACATTCTCGAAATTCCGGATGTTACCATGCACTTTTTACGTCCTGGCGATGAACCCGCTTTCAGCACCACGCTTGAAGGTGGCGACGTGATGATGGTTAGCCCCAACCACGTATTAATCGGGTGTAGCGAACGGACATCAGAACATGGCGCAAACGAAGCCATTAAACTCTTGTTTGAACAGAATGTGGTAGAAAAAGTAACGGTAGTAAAAATACCGAGCAAGCGTGATTACATGCACCTGGATACTGTGTTCACACAAGTTAAACGCAACACCTGGGTCATTTTAAACTCGATTGCGCACTCACCTAAATACAATCCTTACGAGCCGATCAACTTCTTAAAAGAGCCGGAAAAACTCGAAGCCACTACCGCCATTCAATTTACCAAAGCTAACCCGCAAGAACCGAAACATTTCGAACACGTAGAAGCTTTGCTGAATGATATTAGTCAGAATGATTTGAAGAGTACCGAACCAACTAAGATTATTTATAGCGGAAACAATACTTTCCCTTACGATTCAAGAGAACAATGGACCGATTCGTGCAACCTGTTGGCCATTAAAGAAGGTGTGGTTTTAGGTTACGATAGGAATGACAAAACTGTTGAAGCCTTTAAAGCAGCCGGTTTTGATGTAGTTGATGTGAAAGATTTAATCCAGGATCTGGAAAGTGGCAAGGTAAATCCCGAAACCATAACCGATACTTTGATTTTAATGCCATCAGCAGAACTTTCGCGCGCTCGCGGAGGTTTCCACTGTATGAGTTTACCTGTTTTGAGAGACAATTTATAGATATAACGTCATGCTGAATTTATTTCAGCATCTAATCAGAAAGATCCTGAAATGAATTCAGGATGACGAAGAGAGAAAGAAAAATGCAAACTACCAACCATATCCTCATGATCCGCCCGGTTGATTTTAAATTCAATGAGCAAACTGCGGCGAACAATAAATTTCAGGTAGCATCCGAAACGCAGGACGTACAGTTACAGGCCTTAAAAGAGTTTGATGGTTTTGTTGAACTGTTAAGGCAAAATGATGTTGATGTTACTGTAGTTGATGATACCCTGCAGCCAGAAACGCCAGATTCAATTTTCCCGAATAACTGGGTTTCTTTTCACGAAGATGGCTCGGTTTACCTGTACCCCATGTTTTCTGAAAACCGCCGTTTAGAGCGCAGAAAAGAAATACTTGAAGGCCTGAAAATCCGGTTTGAACTGAACCATGTAAGCGACCTGAGCTTTTACGAAATGCAATATGCTTTTTTAGAAGGTACTGGCAGTATGGTGTTAGATCGCACCAATAAAATTGCCTACGCTTGTTTAAGTGTACGCACAGATGAAGAGGTTTTAAATAACTTTTGCATGCTTAGCGGATACGAGCCTGTTGTTTTTCAGGCGGTAGATAGTGATAATTTTCCGATTTACCACACCAATGTGATGATGTGTATTGGCGATCGTTTTGCAGTAGTTTGTCTCGATTCGATCCGCGATGCTGAAGAGCGCCTGCAAGTGAGTATCAGTTTAAAAGGTAGCGGTAAAGAAATTATCGAAATCAGTCTGGAACAGATGAATAAATTTGCCGGAAATATGCTACAGGTTTCTAATACGGCCGGCGAAAGTTTGCTGGTAATGTCAGAGCAGGCGTATTTATCCTTAAACCCTGAACAGATTGAAACATTGAAGCGGTACAGTCGCATCATTTATGCACCACTTTACACCATCGAAAAAAATGGTGGTGGTAGCGCAAGGTGTATGCTGGCAGAAATACATTTGCCGGGTAAATAAACGATTGGTTGCAAAATCTTGCTGTGGTTCGTGTGTCTGCACGAACCATTTTATTTTTTGCCACGGAAACTCTAAACACATGGAAAACCCAATGAATAGAGTGCAACTCGGGATTCAACCTCATCCTTCGCCGTGGTTCGAGTCGCCACGAACCGCTTTTTTGACACGAATGCTTGAAACGCACGGAAAAACCCATTGGATAGAATGTATCTTGCGATTCAATACATATCTTTTTATCAAGCAAAGTTTAACTCGCCAAACAAAGATTCCATTAAAATGATCTACATCATAATACCTGTTCATTCCGATTAGTTTTATTACTTTCGCGGAAAATTTAAACCCACATGTCTTTACTACAAGAATTACAGACCCGTTCGGGCAATAAATGCGAATTGTGCACTGCTGAAAACAGTTTATCAGTATACGAAGTTCCCCCAACCAGCAACGCCAATGGCGATAACAGCATTTTAGTTTGTAAAACCTGTTTAGCGCAGATTGAAAAAAATGAACAGCTTGATGCCGGTCACTGGAAAATTTTAACAGAAACCATGTGGTCGGAATTTGCACCTGTTCAGGTAGTGGCCTGGCGCATGTTAAGCCGCTTGAGAAATGAAGGTTGGGCTGCAGACAGCCTAGACATATTATACCTGGATGATGAAACCTTAGAATGGGCTAAAAAAACCGGCGACCATGAACAGGAAGGTACAGTTGAATTTCATCAGGATAGCAATGGGACCCGTTTATTTGAAGGCGATACCGTTGTTTTGGTTAAAACACTTGATGTTAAAGGTTCAACCCTGAGTGCCAAATTGGGTACGGTAGTAAAGAACATCCGCCTGGTGCACGATAACACCGAACAAATTGAAGGTAAAGTAGAAGGTCAGACCATTGTGATTTTAACGAAATATTTAAGAAAAGGATAATTTTGATGCTGGGGTACGTTTGGTGTTTGCGCGCGTTTCAAAACGCGTGCCTAATAACCTAAAATTGTATCGTTATAAACCATATTCTACACCGTAGTTCGCATCTATATGCAATGGGATTTTTGCCACGGAAGTTTAGCACACAGGGAAGACTTTCACATCAAAGCACCTTGCTTTAAAACCCTAAATAGCTGCACGGTCTTTGCCAACTAAACCTGATCGGAACGGGCACGAGTGCAACGAATAAAGTGGAGAGCAGGGCCAACCCCAACCTATTAAAACAGGAACCTGCTTTCCTAAACATGAAGTAAAAATAGCTTCTGCCATGGTTCGTGTCTGCAGGAACCACTATAGTTTAGCCTCAAATTTATAAGTCAAAAGGGAAAATTTGATATAAAATCATCTCTTTTGTTGGCGCGCGTTTCAAACGCATCCCTAAATAGCTCAACGATTATATCGTTACAGACTATATTCTACACCACAGTTTGTATCTATTAGCTAATATTTTGCCACGGAAGCACGGAGCGCACAGAGAACTAAAAGATAGATGCACCTCGCTACCAACCCCTAAATAGCAGTAAGATTCTTACCAACTAAACCTGATCGGAACGGTCACGAGTGCAACGAGTAAAGTGGAGAGCAGGGCCAACCCCAACTTATGAAAACAGGAACCTGCTTTCCTAAACATGAAGTAAAAATAGCTTCTGCCATGGTTCGTGTCTGCACGAACCATTATAGTTTAGCCTCAAATTATAAGTCAAACGGGAAAATTTGATATAAAATCATCTCTTTTGCTGGCGCGCGTTTCAAACGCATCCCTAAATAGCTCAACGATTATATCGTTACAGACTATATTCTACACCACGGTTTGTATCTATTAGCTAATATTTTGCCACGGAAGCACGGAGCGCACAGAGAACTAAAAGATAGATGCACCTCGCTACCAACCCTTAAATAGCAGTAAGATCCTTGCCAACTAAACCTGATCGGAACGGGCACGAGTGTAACGAGTAAAGTGGCGAGCAGGGCCAGCCCCAAACTATGAAAACAGGAACCTGCTTTCCTAAACATCAAGGAAAACAAAATAAATTTATTATTGCATTATAGTCGGATAAACAAAAAACCTACTCTATTTTTTTTCCAAAATACTTTATATTCAAATTTTATGGTGATGCTAAGCGTTTCTCTACAGTAAAAATAATTTTAATACCGTTTAATTCTCGATTTAAAATTACATTTTTGCAAAAATTATTTAAAAGTAAATGCAGAGTTACTCAGAATTTCTCGATCTAAGCGTTGGCTTTCCACAGGAAGGCTTTGATGTGATAGATGATGAATTATATTTTCAGGATTTAAACCTGATGGAAATGATCGAAACTTACGGTACTCCCCTACGTTTCACATACTTACCCATGGTGAGCAAGAAAATTCAGCAGGCGAAGATTCTTTTCCAGACTGCCATTTTAAAGAACAACTATCGCGGCGATTACAAATATTGCTATTGTACAAAAAGCTCACATTTCAGACACATTGTTGAAGAAGCTTTAAAGAACAATATCCACCTCGAAACTTCTTCTGCTTTTGATATGCCTATGGTTGATGCCCTTGAGAAAAAAGGTGCTTTAACTAAAGATACCACCATTATCTGCAACGGATTTAAAACTTACCAGTACAAACAGTATATCATTGATATGCTGCACGATGGTTATACCAATATTATTCCGGTTTTAGATAACAAGGAAGAATTTAACCTTTTTGATGATGAGGTTGATATCGATACTCCTTGTAATCTGGGGATCCGTATTGCTGCTGAAGAGCAGCCAGATTCGCAGTTTTATACCTCACGTTTAGGTGTGCGTATGGAAGATGTAATTGATTTTTACAACAATAAAATTGTACACAATCCTAATTTCAGGGTAAAACTATTGCACTTCTTTATCAATTCGGGTATTACCGATTCGCCTTATTACTGGAACGAATTGGAAAAATACGTAACCCTTTACTGTAAATTCAAAAAAATCAACCCTGATTTAGATACGCTTGATATTGGTGGCGGTATGCCTTTTAAAGATTCGTTGGTTTTTGATTTCGATTACGAGTATATGGTTAACGAAATTGTTAAAAGGATAAAAGAAATCTGCGCCATCCACGAAGTAATGGAACCCGATATTATTACCGAATTTGGTAAATATACCGTTGCAGAGGCTTCTGGTATTTTATATAAGGTTTTAGGCCGTAAGCAGCAAAACGACCGCGAGCGCTGGTTAATGTTGGATGGTTCTTTCATCACCAACTTGCCTGACGTTTGGGCTTTAAACCAAAAATATATCCTGCTTCCCATTAACAACTGGGATGCTGAATACGAACGTGTTAACTTAGGTGGTATTACCTGTGATGGACAGGATTATTACAACCAGGAAGCACACATGAACAGTGTGTTTATGCCTAAAACCCGTAAAGTACAATATTTAGGTTTCTTCCATACCGGCGCTTACCAGGAAGTGTTGAGCGGATATGGCGGTATACACCACTGCTTATTGCCCAGTCCGAAGCATGTGTTGATCCGCAGAAACCGTGACGAAAGTTTTAACTTTGAAGTTTTTGGCGAAGAACAGAACAGCAAGCAAGTATTGAAGATTCTGGGTTACTAAGCCAGTTTGCAGCTGGAAGTTTACAGTTGAAGAAGCTAAACATAAACTTTCCACAATAAGCCCAAGCAAAGCACAAGTTTCTTATTTTTACAATATATAAATACCTTAGTTGAATAAGCTAAGGTATTTTTTTGGCCTTACACCTAAAACCTTTAAAAATGCAATTCGGTAAAGTAGACGATCCCTCAATTATAGATTACACACTTCCAGCTGATGCTGCGGAAACGGTGCGAATTTTAGCTGCAAATAAACCTAAACAATCTTTTAAGGCTTACGTAGGTTGTGCAAAATGGAACAAGGCTGATTTAAAGGGCTTTTACCCGAAGGGAACAAAAGACGAGCTTAGCTATTATTCTACTCAATTTAATTCCATTGAGCTTAATGCCACCTTTTATGGCATGCCTACCCGAGAGCAGGTAATTACATGGACACAAAAAACACCTGCAGATTTTAAGTTTTTCCCGAAACTGACCAATACCATCAGTCACTTTAAAAGATTAATCAACGTTAAAGAGCCTGTAGCGCAATATTGTGATGCCATTAGTAATTTCGAGGATAAACTGGGAATGGCTTTTCTCCAATTGCACGATAACTTTAAACCTAAAGATTTTGAAAGGTTAAAAATTGTGATAAACGAATTTCCAAAAGTAATTCCGCTGGGTGTTGAAGTAAGAAATACGGAATGGTTTAACAACCCCGCCATTGCAAATGAATTTACCAAACTTTTTGCAGATAACGGGGTAACGAACATTATTGTAGATACTTCGGGGCGAAGAGATATGATGCACATGCGCTTAACTACACCAACAGCTTTTGTACGTTTTGTAGGTGCCAATGATGATGAAATCGATAAAAAACGTTTAGATGACTGGATTGAAAGAATTGTGGACTGGAAAGCGCAAGGTTTAGAGAACCTATATTTTTTCGTACACCAGAATGTAGAACTTTCTTCCCCGCTGTTTTCAGCCTATTTTACAGAGAAACTAAACAAAGCGGTAGGGACAGATTTAAAGATCCCGGTAATGGCCAACCAGGCTTCGCCAAGTTTATTTTAGTTTTTATTAAGAGTCGTCATTCCAGAGTATGCCTATCGTGTGGACACATGTTTTTTAAGTATTTTTAAGCGTTTTGCTAACCAACTTTAATAAAGCACGGATTTTAACCAAGAATGCTGTCAATCCCAAGAGCCTTTGAAAATCAAAAAAACAGATGCAGTTCAGGTAAATTGGCACCAACAAACTTCAAACTTAGGTTTTGTGTTCACAACCGATGATCTAATTTTTAAAAAATATTGAACACAAACCCTGAAGAACTCAATCAGACCAAATAAAACTTTGACTTATTTTAAAAAATTTTTGATCCGCAGAGCCTTCGGATTATCTACTGTGTCGAAATGACGCCTCATCTCCTACTGTAAGTTGGAATTTGCCATTTCGCCTTAATGAGTTATGGATTTATAGCCTACTGCAAAGATTAAAAATCCTTACTAACAACAACAAGTGATTTATTTTATCGAATTTTAATATTAAATTGAAGTTTTGTGTATTGAAAATCCTAGGAACGACAATTTACACGAGCAGCAATCAAACCAAACAACAAAATAAATAAATGACAAATTACGAGATCGAAAACGAACTAAAACCTGATTTAAGCACAGACGAAAAATTAATTTGGACAGGAAAACCTAAGACAGGAATTTTATTTAGAACCTCAGATGCACTCTTCATTCCCTTTAGCTTGCTTTGGGCTGGGTTTGCAGTTTTCTGGGAAACAGGTGTTATTACAACCGATGCACCTTTTTTCTTTAAACTCTGGGGTATTCCATTTGTTTTAATAGGAATATACATCACAGTAGGGAGATTTTTCATCGACGCAAAAAAGAGAGCAAATACCGTGTACGGAATTACTTCGGAAAGAATTATTATTAAAACGGGAATATTTAGCAGAGAAATCAAGTCATTAAACATCAGAACCCTAACCGACATCACAATTAATCAAAAATCTGATAATAGCGGAACCATTACATTAGGACCAACTGACTTTAGAAATGCGATGATGCAGGGGATAGAATGGCCAGGTGTAAAGCAACCGGCATGTCTTGAGTTTATTGAAGATGTAAAAAATGTTTACAACCAAATAATCAACCTCCAACGACAGAAATAACTGCTCAACCGATAGTTTACTTCCTGAAATCAGCCTCCAAAAAAAGCTTTTCAATTTAATCAATGATTGTAACAAATCATCTAAAAACAAGAAACCTAAAAAAACAATAGTTAATTCGGGATATAATTATAAATAGAAAATTGTAAATTGTTCACTGAAAACTATCTATTTATGCTAAAGGCTTTAGATCTCAATCAGGTAATGGTTATCGATATCGAAACTGTGCCCCAATATCCGTCTTTTCAGGATGTCCCACCTCATTTTCAAGAACTTTGGGAACAAAAAACGCAATATCAACGCAGCAGCGACCAAAGCGCAGAAGACTTTTACGAACGTGCAGGTGTGATGGCCGAATTTGGTAAAATTATTTGCATCAGCCTCGGCATTTTCTACACGGAAGAAAAAACGAATAAATTACGAATCAAATCCTTTTCGGGCCATGATGAACACGAAATACTTTCACAATTTTCTGCACTGATTAATAAACAAACCCCTAACCTGATGTTCTGCGCGCATAATGGAAAAGAATTTGATTTTCCTTACCTGTGCCGTAGGCTTTTGATCAACCGGATAGAAATTCCTCTACAATTGCAATTATCCGGCAAAAAACCCTGGGAAGTGAACCATATTGATACGATGGAACTCTGGAAATTTGGCGACTATAAAAATTTCACCTCGCTTAATCTGCTAGCCACCATTCTGGATATTCCGACACCAAAAGATGACATTAACGGCAGTCAGGTAAAACAGGTATATTATGAAGAGAAAAATCTCCCCCGCATTGTTACTTATTGCCAGAAAGATGTAATTACTACTGCACAGGTACTGTTAAAATTCAAAGAGATGGATGTAATTCCGGAAGAAAATATTACCATTGTACCCTGATGGCTGAATTAAAAATAATTATTCCAGAATATACTATAGAAAAAGGTACTGTTTCTATTTGGGAAGATGGATTTGTAATTAAAAGTGCGATTCTAAATGACCAGATTGTAATCTCTGCGAACCAGGCAGGGTTGATTTCTTTAGCAAAAAAATTGCTTTTTTTGTCACAAAACGAAACTCCTCTCGGTTGCCATTATCATTTGGATGAACATAATAGTTTAGAGTTAGGCTCAAAAGAAATTGTCATTAATAAAATTTAATGTTAAACGTTGAAAATTTAAATATCGATTTCTACATCCAGGAAGATAAAAGCTGGTTCAATGCGGTTAAAAAAATCAGCTTTAATGTAAAGAAAGGCACCATTTTAGGCATTGTAGGCGAATCGGGCTCTGGCAAATCGGTTACTTCATTTTCAATTATGCGTTTACATGATGAAGGCTTTGCAAAAATCACCGGAGATATTGAATTTGAAGATATCAGCCTGCTTAATTTGGATGCTAACGAAATCAGGCACATCAGGGGAAATCAGATTTCGATGATTTTTCAGGAACCGATGACCTCCCTAAATCCTGTTTTTACTTGCGGCGATCAGGTAGCCGAAGCCATTATTCTCCATCAAAAGGTAGATAAAGCCGAAGCAAAAAAGCAGACTATTGCCTTATTTAACGAAGTTCAGCTTCCAAGGCCCGAAAAAATATTTGACAGTTATCCGCATCAGATTTCAGGCGGACAAAAACAGCGGGTGATGATTGCTATGGCTTTAAGTTGCAATCCTAAACTCCTCATTGCCGACGAGCCTACAACTGCCTTGGATGTAACCGTTCAGAAAACCATCCTGCAATTGCTCCTTAAGCTCAAAACAGAGCGTAACATGGCCATGATCTTTATCTCGCACGATTTAGGTGTGGTAAACGAAATTGCTGACGAAGTTGCCGTGATGTACAAAGGTGAAATTGTAGAACAAGGCCTGGCAAAATCGGTGTTCGAAAACCCACAACATCCTTACACCAAAGGTTTACTGGCCTGCAGGCCCTCACCCACCTTACAATTAAAAAAATTACCTGTTGTAGCCGATTTTTTAAATAACGAAACTGGAGATATGCCTGCCTATTTAATGGCTGCAAACCTATTAACAGCAACTGAAATCGAACAAAGAAGACAAACATTGTATCAGCAAAAACCATTGCTGCAAATTAAAGACCTCTGCACCTGGTACCCCATTAGTAATGGATTATTCGGTAAAACTACCGATTATGTTAAAGCGGTAGACGGAATTAATTTTGAGGTTTTTCCAGGTGAAACCCTTGGCCTCGTAGGAGAATCAGGTTGCGGAAAAACCACGCTTGGGCGTAGTATCCTGAGGTTAATTCAGCCAACATCTGGTTCCATTATATTTAATGGGCAAGACATTACACATCTGGGCAAAAACGAATTGCGGAAGCTCAGAAAAGATATCCAGATCATTTTTCAGGATCCTTATGCTTCGCTAAATCCAAAACTGAGCATTGGTCAATCTATATTGGAGCCCTTGCAGGTGCATGGGCTGTATCAAAATGATGCCGAGCGCAAACAAAAAGTAGTAGAACTTTTAGATAAGGTTGGTTTAAAAGCTGAACATTTTAACCGTTATCCACACGAGTTTAGCGGCGGCCAGCGGCAGCGCGTGGTCATTGCCAGGGCTTTGGCCTTACAGCCTAAATTTATCATTTGCGATGAATCTGTATCTGCGCTCGATGTATCTGTACAGGCACAGGTGCTCAACCTCATCAGGTCATTACAGGAAGAGTTTGGCCTTACTTATATTTTCATTTCACATGATCTGGCGGTAATTAAGCATATTTCCGACCGTATTTTGGTGATGAATAAAGGCAAAATTGAAGAAGAAGGTTTTCCAGAAGAATTATTTAACGCCCCTAAGGCCGAATATACCCAAAAACTGATTGCCGCCATCCCCGGTCACCAATAAATTATGCGAATTCTACTTCCCATTATTATCATACTATCCTTTTTATCAAATACTTACGCGCAAAAAATTGAAATTTTACAGTCTAACCCCATTTTTAAACAAGTACCTTTCGAAGCCTGTCATGCTTCAACACTGGTTGATCTTGGAAATGGAAAAATTATGGCAGCCTGGTTTGGTGGCAAACACGAAGGGAGCAAAGATGTGGTCATCTGGTCGGCAGTAAAAAACGGGACAAACTGGAGCCAACCTGTCGAAATTGCCAATGGGATACAAAATGACACCAGCCGTTTAGCCTGCTGGAATCCGGTGCTTTTTAAAGCAAAAAACGGCACTTTATTTTTACATTACAAAGTGGGGCTAAATCCCCGTACGTGGTGGGCAGAATATAAAACATCTGTTAACAATGGTAAAAGCTGGTCTAAAGCTAGAAAACTACCTGATGATTTTTTGGGTCCCATTAAAAACAAACCCATTCAATTGGCAAACGGAACCATCCTTTACCCTTCAAGTACCGAAAGTCAGGATGAAAAAACCTGGAATATCCACATTGAAAAATCGGATGCGAATGGTAAAAACTGGAGAAAAATCAAGATCAACTGCGATACCTTTGGGGTTATCCAGCCATCCATCCTCATTCATCCCCAAGGAAAATTGCAATTGCTCTGCAGAAGCCGCCAAAATGTAATTGTAGAAAGCTGGTCTGTTGATCATGGCGAAACCTGGTCAAAGCTTAAGCCTACCCAATTGCCTAACCCCAACTCCGGCAGTGATGCGGTAACCTTAAAAGATGGCAGGCAATTGCTTGTTTACAATCCATTAACAGCAGGCAAAAACTGGTGGGAAGGCCGCTCGGTATTAAAGCTGGCCATATCAACCGATGGCGAAAACTGGACAGATATTTATACCCTCGAAAACCATTTGAAAGGAGAATACAGCTATCCAGCCATTATTCAGGACCAAAATGGAAACATCCATATCAGCTACACCGCAGAACGGACGAAAATTATTTACATGGAGATCAGGTTAGTCCATAGTCCATAGTCCATAGTCCATAGTCCATAGTCCATAAGATGGAATAAAGTTTAGAAATGAGGTTTAATTTGGAATATTATTTATTGGCCCATGTTAATCTCTGATCTTCAATAGCAATTTCCGCTAACTCGCCCTGGCAATCCACGATGAGCTATTAAACCATCAACATGCAACCCTGTTTGCTATACCAATAAACCAATGACCAATAAACGATAAACCATCTTACCGCTCACATCTCAACACCCATATCCTGTGTCTCCCCGCTCAGTTCTCACATCTCAGGTCTCATATCTCAGGTCTCATATCTCACATCTAGAATACATTTTACACGCCAAATCCTGCCACTTCTCTATCTTTTCTGTATCTTCGGTAAATTCAGTTTAGCATATGGCAAAGAAAAAATCGGCAAATATTAAATTGGTTCTGAATCAATTGGTTAGTGATATTTTTGAAAAAAACAATAATCAACTCCTCAATTACAAACAGGTTTCGTCAAAATTAAACCTAAACGATCAGGAATCAAGAGAAACGATTTTAGAGATATTAAAAGAAGGAAAAAACAACGGAATTTTCTTAGAACCCGAGAAAGGTAAATTTAAACTTAAAGAACTGCAGAATTTCATTATTGGCACGGTAGATATGACTGCCGATGGATCGGCTTATATCGTGCCCGAAGATGAGTTTGAAAAAGATATTTTTGTTGCACCCCGCAAACTTAAAAATGCGCTGCACGGCGATACCGTAAAAGCTTATGTGTTTGCCAAAAAGAGCGGACGTAAAAATGATGGCGAGGTAATTGAAATCATTAAAAGGGCAAAATCAGACTTTACAGGGGTGATTAAAATTTCAGACCGTTTTGCCTTTGTAATTGCCGACGACAAAAAAATGATGCACGATATTTTTGTGCCATTGGCCGATACGCATGGTGCAAAAAGCGGTCAAAGGGTATTGGTAACGTTATCCGATTGGCCTGAAAGTGCCAAAAATCCAATAGGTATTGTAAAACACGTGCTGGGCAACCAGGGTGAAAACAATACCGAAATGAATGCCATTCTGGCTCAGTATGGTTTTCCACTTGAGTTTCCCCCTCAGGTAGAAAGAGAAGCCAATGCTATTCCGGAAGAAATTCCTGCCGCTGAAATTGCGAAACGAAAAGATTTTAGACAGGTATTAACCTTTACCATCGATCCGGCAGATGCCAAAGATTTTGACGATGCCATCTCTTACCAAAAACTGCCTAACGGAAACTATGAAATCGGGGTTCACATTGCCGATGTTTCACACTATGTTATTCAGGGAAGTGAACTCGATAAAGAGGCTTACAGCAGGGCAACCTCTGTTTACCTGGTTGATCGCGTCATTCCGATGCTGCCAGAACGCTTAAGTAACGGTGTATGCTCACTTCGTCCGCATGAAGATAAATTATGCTTTGCTGCTGTTTTTGAGCTTGATGAGCAGGCAAATATTCAAAACGAATGGTATGGCCGTACCGTAATCCACTCTGACCGCCGATTCACCTACGAAGAGGCCCAGGAAGTGATTGAAAATAAAACCGGCGACTATGCACCTGAAATACAAAAACTGAATGAGCTGGCTTACATCTTGCGCGACCGCAAGTTTAAAAACGGTGCCATCAGCTTTGAAAGTACAGAAGTTAAATTTAAACTCGATGAAGCGGGTAAACCTATAGGCGTTTACGTTAAAGAACGCAAAGATGCCCACAAATTGATTGAAGATTATATGCTTTTGGCCAACCGCAAAGTGGCTGAATTTATTGCTAAAAAAGTGAAGGGCAAAAATAAATTGACCTTCGTTTACCGTGTGCACGATTCGCCAAACATGGAAACCCTGAATACCTTTGCCAATTTTGCTTCCCGTTTTGGTTATAAAATCAATACTAAATCCGATAAGGAAATTGCAAAATCGCTCAACCATTTAATGGCAGATGTAGAGGGTAAAAAAGAGCAGAATATTTTAACCTCGCTGGCCATCCGCTCTATGGCCAAAGCCATCTACACCACTAAAAAAACCAGTCATTATGGTTTGGCTTTCGAATATTATACCCACTTTACCTCACCGATCCGCCGTTACCCGGATGTAATGGTTCACCGTTTACTCCAAACCTATTTAGATGGCGGCAAATCGGCTGATATGGAGTTTTATGAAGTTGCTTCAGTACATTCTTCGGCGATGGAAAAACGGGCTGCAGATGCAGAAAGAGCTTCAATAAAGTACAAACAGGCAGAATATTTAGAAAACAATATCGGTACCGAATACAAAGGCATTATTTCAGGTGTTACTGAATGGGGCATGTATGTAGAAATTGAAGAGAATAAATGCGAAGGTATGATTCGTTTACGCGATATATCTGACGATTTTTACGTACTTGATGAGAAAAACTACTGCATTGTTGGACAAAGAAAAAAGAAAAAATATCAACTGGGAGATGAAGTAATGATCCGGGTAAAAAAAGTTGACCTTTCTAAACGTCAGATCGATTTCACCCTAATTCCTGATTAAAAAATCAAGACATTTGTGCCAGAAACACAATGTTTAAACAAAACATGCAGACTACAGAACAATTACAGCAGATTTTAAATAACGCAATACAAAATTTAAATTTACCAGGTTTCCCTAAGCAACTTTATGATCCAATCAGCTATATCATTAACCTTGGTGGCAAACGTGTAAGACCCCTATTGGTGCTAATGGCTACCGAATTGTTTGGTAAAGATGCCAACGAATCTGTTCATGCTGCCATGGCGATTGAAATTTTCCATAATTTCACTTTGGTACACGATGATATCATGGATAATGCACCATTGCGCAGAGGCCAGGCAACGGTACACGAAAAGTGGAGTACCAATGTGGCTATTTTAAGTGGCGATGTGATGATGGTAGAAGCCAATAAAAACCTGGCAAAGGTAAATCCGGCTCTCCTGAAAGATGCACTGGATACTTTTAATGCTACTGCACAGGGTGTTTGCGAAGGGCAGCAGCTTGATATGGAATTTGAAAAACGTGATGATGTAAGTATTGAAGAGTACATCAACATGATCAGACTTAAAACAGCAGTATTATTAGGTGGTGCGCTGAAGTTGGGCGCTATTATTGCCAGTGCATCTGCAAAAGATGCAGATTTGATTGAACAATTTGGAGAAAACATTGGCATTGCCTTTCAATTGCATGATGATATTTTAGATGTATATGCTGATCCTGAAAAGTTTGGCAAACAGGTTGGCGGCGATATTATTGCCAATAAAAAAACTTTCTTACTGTTGAAAGCACTTGAACTTGCAGAAGGCGATAATAAAACTGCTTTAAAAACCTGGACCGCTTCTAAAGCCTTTAATGCACAAGAAAAAGTAAAAAGCGTAAGGGCTATTTACGATACATTAAATATACAGCAGATTGCGAAAGAACACATGAACCATTACCGTGATAAAGCTTTAGCCTTATTTGCGCAGATAAATGTGAGTGATGAAAGAAAAGCCGACCTGTTAACACTTACCAACCAATTAATGGACAGGGAGTATTAAGGTATTCGTCATTTCGAGCGAAGCGCAACGAAGCCGAGAAATCTATATCAAAGGATTTTCCATTTCGCTGCGCTTCAGTAAAAGACGTACTTCAAATATCTCCCAAGCCTTTAGCTAACTTATATTTAATCCAAAAATCAGCTGATTTAGTAGAATATTCAGCTCCTGACATTGGTCTTTGACCGCCACCCCCCATTCTTCCTCCGCCGCCCATACCACCGTGGCCACCGCCCCCCATACCTCCAGCTCCCATTCCACCTCTGCCGCCTGATCTTCCACCACTTCTGTTTCCTCCTTCAGGGGAAGCTTCTCTTTTAAACCCAGATTTACCTGGTTCGTTAATTTTGATATTATAAACAATGGGCTTTTTAAAATTCAGGCCCACCTGTAACTGTGCCAATGGAATGCTTAACTCATAAATCAGATCTCTGTTGGGATGAATGCTCATACCTGTTTCAATACCGTCCTGATTAATTGCTGGCAATTCGCCATCAGCAATATTTTTAAAACCTGAAACCCTAATGCTTTTATTCGTAGCAGCCAAATCATGTATTTCTTGATCAGATGATAAAGCATGATGCACTTCCCCATCTTTTGGCATGGGCGGCCTTTCCATGAGCGGAAAGATCAACTTCATGCCATCTTTCTTTTTACCTTCAGTATTAATATTTAAAGTGATCCCTCCCCTTAGTACACTAAAAGTAGTTTGCGGGTCTAATGATTCTATTATAATATAGAGGTTTTTATCATCGTTGGCCAGGGCAAAAGCCAGTTTGGTAGCATCGTTATACTGGTTGAGCGGTTCATTCCATTCGTTCGATATACCATCGGCCTTAAATGGTTTTACCATGCGAATATTTTCTTCTATCTCCTGCGCATACAAAAAATGGCCAGAAATAAGTGACAGAATTAGCAATGATATTTTCTTCAGATTCATTTGTATTAATTTTTAAATCAATACCCAAATCTAATGCACCGAAATGTTAATTTATGTTATTTAACAGGGTTTAACATACTAGTCTGGAGTTGGATAGCCTGGATTCCAAAGTTAGTTAACAAAATCCCCCTTATTTCCTGAGGGTAGTCGAAGTACCGATACTTAGTTTTGAGTCGGGAGTTTGACTGTTAGCATAAATAAACATTGTAAAAAGTTTAACCAAAAGCGTATTAAACAAAAAAGGTCCTGATTTGCATCAGAACCTTCCTTATATTTTGTTTCGTACTAATTATTCTGCAGCTGCAGCTTCTTCAGTCGCTTCGTCTTTTTTAGCTGCTTTTTTAGCAGGTGCTTTTTTAGCAGGTGTTGCTTCAACTTCAGCTACAACTTCTCTCTTTGCAGTTGCTTTTTTAGCAGCTGGTTTAGCCATTGCTGCTTCGATCTCCGCATCAGTGATAGGAAGAATAGAAACATATGATTTGTTATCTTGTTTCTTTTTGAAAACAACAGTACCATCAACTAAAGCAAATAAAGTATGGTCTTTACCAATACCCACGCCTTTATCAGGATGGTGTTTTGTACCACGTTGACGTACTAAAATGTTTCCTGCGATAGCTAACTGACCACCGAAAACTTTAATACCTAAACGCTTACTATGCGATTCACGTCCGTTTTTCGAACTACCGGCTCCTTTTTTGTGTGCCATGATTTTATATTTTGTAACCCGCTAAAAGCGGATTATTGGGTTAACAATTAATTATAACGTGATGTCAGAGATCTGAATCTTAGTGAAAAACTGGCGGTGACCGTTTTTCTTTTTGTAACCTTTTCTACGTTTCTTGTGGAAAACGATTACTTTATCACCTTTCAAATGAGATACGATCTTAGCTGAAACTTTAGCACCTTTAACTGCAGGAGCACCTACAGTAATTGCACCACCGTTATCAACCAACAATACATTATCAAATTCAATACTAGCGCCTTCATCTCCTTGTAATCTGTGTACAAAAAGGTGCTGGTCTTTAGCAACTTTAAATTGCTGCCCTGCTATATTTACTATTGCGTACATTGTTTAAATATTAGTTTTTTAATTTTTATTTAACGAGGTGCAAATATAGAACAAATTCAATTAACACACAAACACATATCAAAAATATTTTTAACTAAAATCATACGCGATCAGGATTTTGAGTATTTAAAGAGTTCAGGATCGATTTAATTACATTTTTAGAAAAGCATTGTTCGATAAATAACGTGGGATAAAATAAAAAAAACCTCCATTTTTAGGTTGCCAAGTGCAGTACCTCTTGTTCCTAAACCTGATCCGATGGCTATCGAATGAGCGGAATAGCCCGGAGCGTAGCGAGGACTATAAGCGAAAGCGGGACTACACACCGCCAAGAACCACAAGCCGTTTATTTCCAAAACTTACAAAATATTTATCATGTACCATTTAACTTCATGGCAGATCCTTCTACACTGTTCAAGATAAGATAATTTCCTCGGTTGCAGGTCGCAGAAACCATTGTTCCTAAACCTGATTGGAGCGAACACGAAGTGCAACGAAGTAAAGCGTAAAGCAGGACTAAAGCCAGCCAAGAACCACAAGCCGTTCATTTCCAAAACTTAACGATGCATCTTTGCAAATAAAATACATTCCCCCCATTATCCATCATCCATTTTACATCTTCCATTACCCATCATCCATTTTACATCTTACATTTTACATTTTCCATCTACCATTTACATCTCCCACCTTCTCTCCGTTAAAAAATGTTAAAGTATTTTTTTATTACGAATATTTCGTAGATTTACGAAAATTAAATAGAAACAACTCAATATCATGAAACGAATTTTAACTACCTGTTTGGCTACGGCCATTTTATTTTCGGCAAAGGCCCAAGAATCAGATAAAGCGTTGGCCAGGGTGCGCTATACTTTAACGCACGTAACCGACACTACACAAAGAGATAAACCTAAAGTGGAAAATATGCTTCTGGTAACCGGTAAAAATGCATCGGTGTTTACCAGTTACGATAAGCTGAACCAGGCACAAAACATGCAAAAACAGATACAGGAACAGATGAAAAACCAAATAGGCAATGGCAACGTAAAAATTGAAGTCAAAAGCGAAACAAAAGTCCCCCTTACCCAGGAAGACTATTTCTTTTTTGCAAATGAGCATAAAATGATTACCAAAGAACGCATTTTTAATAATTACTTAGTTGAAGAACCTGCAGCAACGATTGACTGGAAAATTTTAAAAGATACGATGAGTTTTTCTGGAGTTGCCTGCCAAAAAGCAACTGCACATTTTAAAGGACGTATCTGGATAGCCTGGTTTGCTACCGAGATTCCGTTTCAAAGTGGTCCATGGAAATTAAATGGCTTACCTGGTTTAATTATAGAAGCTTACGATGATAAAAAGGAAGTAAAATTTGAATTTGCCGGAATTGAAAATGTAAAGGAAGCAAATGCTACAGACAATGCCGATGGGGAGGTTAAAATTGCAGCCCCAAGTGGCGGAGTGAGTTCGGTAAAAATTATGGGCATGGATATCAGCACAAGCTACCTTGGGCCTGAAATTAAGTTACCTGCCAATGCGATAAAAACCACCCGCAAAGAACTTGATAAACTTAAAGCCGCCCGTGATAAAGACCCGCAAGGTTTTATGCAGGCACAAATGGCTGCAAACGGTATGCAAGGCGCGTTCAAAAACAACCAGCCCCCACGTCCTTCAGGCACGAATGCAGCTAAAGCCGAAATTAACAACCCAATAGAAATTGAAGATAAAAAATGAAAAAACTCATTTTAACATGTTGGCTCTTGCTGGCAGCTTTTTCTATTTTTGCCCAAAGGCCTCCACTTAAAGGCTTGGTAAAAGATGCCAGTGGTAAGGGTATTGAATCAGTTAACGTAACGCTAAAAGATGCTGAAGGTAATATCATCAATTTTACCCGGACCAATAAAAATGGTGCTTTTACCATCGCACTCAAAAACGATCAGATTGCAGGTTACAAAATTGAAACTTCGAGCATTGGTTTTAAAAAGCTGATTACCATGGTAACCGATGCCACTAAAAGTTACGACCTGATTTTACAATCCAGCGAAACCATGCTGGAAACGGTAACCGTTAAAAACAGGCCTTCATTAAACGCCAGGGGCGATACTTTAAATTACCGAACTGCTGACTTTGCTGATAAGCAAGACAGAAGTATTGGTGATGTATTGAAAAAAATGCCTGGTGTTGAAGTGGCCGAAGACGGCAAAATCAGCTACAACGGAAAATCGATATCTAACCTTTATGTGGATGGCGACAATTTATTGGATGATAAATACAATATAGGTACTAAAAGCATCCCCCATGGGGCAGTTGATAAGGTGCAGGTCATTCAAAACGATCAACCCATTAAAATGATGCGTAAAAATAACATGAGCGATGATGTTGCCCTAAACCTGGTGATTAAAGATGAAGCTCAGCTTAAAGTTTTGGGCGATGCCACTGTCGGCGCCGGCGCTCCAAATCGATTTGACGAAAACCTAACAGCCATGTTGTTTAATAAAAAGCTAAAGTTTATTAACAACATAAAAGGAAACAATATTGGCATTGATCCTGGTGGAGACCTTATTGCACACAATTTTTCTGATTATGCAAAAAAACTGGATAACGGTAAACCCAACGCACTGCTTTCTACAGGCGCTGCCGGAGTACCTTCCTTACCACAAAGCAGATATCTTTTTAATAAAGCTGGTTTAATTAATCTGAACAACTTATACAAATTCAATCCTGACCTTCAGTTGAGGGCAAATATTTCCTATTTATATGATCAGCGACGTCAGGAATACAATAAATTTTCAGAAACTTATCTTCCCGGGCAAACCATACGCTATGCTGAAACGCAGCGCAATGCCATTAATCCACAAAAACTAAGGGCGCAGTTTAATCTAAACGGCAATGCGGAGCAATACTATTTGAACAATAACCTGGTATTGGAATATACACCGTTTAAAACCACATCGGATTTTGTAATTAACAATGTAGCGGCCAACCAGGTGCTTAAACAGGAAACCTTCGACTTGTCGAACGAATTTAATTACCGCAAAAAGTTAAAATCGGAGGATGTGATTAACCTTTACTCCTATTTAAACCACACCACCCAACCCGAAACCCTGAATATTATGCCCGGCCTAAATGCCGATGTTTTGAATAATGGAAATAGCTATCTCGGTTTAACACAATTTATCAAATTGCCAACCTGGTATACGAATAATTATGTATCATTCGCTTTTGTAAAAAACAATTTCGTACAAACCTATAAAGCAGGATTTAACGTACAACAGCAACAGCTTAATTCGGAACTTTTCCGCACGCAAAACAACCTACAAACTGAGTCTGTTACAGGTAATACAGTTAACAGCCTTGACTGGCTTAAAACCAAAATTTATACTGAAGCTACTTACGAGTATAACAACGATAAGTTAAAGGCCAGCTTAAGTTTGCCGTTAAGCTACAACCACATCAACTACAATGATGTACTTAATCAGTTGGACAACAGCATAAATAAACTATTCATAAATCCTTTGTTTAATGTGAAATACCAAACCAGTACCGAAAATTATGTAACGGCGAATTATAGTTTCAGAAACGATCTGGGTGGTATAAGTGATATTTATAGGGGTACGATTTTAAAAAATTACCGCTCACTGTTTTCGAACGATGCACCAATTGCTGAATCCAAAACGCATAACGTGGGAGCCGGTTTTAATTTTAGAAAAGCCATGCAAATGTTATTTGCCAACTTAATGGCAAATTACAGCGATACTCAGCTGAATACGATTGAGGCCTACAACCTCAACAGCAACATTCAGCAGAAAATTGTTCTGCCGCTTAATAACCATATCCGTAACCTTTCTTTGGCCGCAAACGCAAGCAAATATCTGTTTACCTTAAAAAGTACGGTAAATGCCGGTGTAAGTTTTGCTCAAAGCAAATACAGTCAGCTGCAGAACAATGAACTTTTACCATTTAACACACAAACCATGAGTTACAAAGTTGGTATTGAAGCTAAGCTGACCAACTTCATTAACTGGTCGTACGCTGCTAATTTGGCCATTACCGAAAATAAAGCCATGGTAGCCGATGGGATAAAAACAAATTTTAAACAATTGAGGCAACAATCTGCTTTAGCTATCACCACAGTTAAAAACCTGTATTTGAATTTATCTGCAGAGCACCTTTTAACCCGGCAATCATCACAGCCTGATTTGAAATACCTTTTTGCGGATGCCAACATGCGCTATAAATGGTTAAAGATGAAGACTGATATCGAATTTGGAATCACCAACCTTACAAATATTAAAAGCTTTGATGCAATTTACCTCTCAGCCAACTCCTTAACTACCGGAACTTATGATATCCCCGGACGAGTGGCCATGCTGAAGGCCACATTTAATTTTTAATAATTCAACTGCAAATTTGTCAACTTTCTTACGCCCTTGCCATTAAAGTTGACAAATTTAATTTGCCGAAGGCTTGGTATTTATCTGAATAGATTCTCCTTTTTTATCCATTCTCAACTCCATAATCATATTGGGATTCAATTGATCAAGTGCTGCTTTACTCATCTTATTTCCGTTCAGATAATAACTCATGCTGGTAACTGAAGATTCTTTTATTGCTGGTTTATCTTTTAATGTCTCGCTTTTTTCTTTCGTGTTGATATTAGATTTTATAACAAAAACAGCTTTAACTTTTTTTCCCTTTATACCAGCTATATCCACAAAGCCTCCGTTTGCCTGTTCAGCAAGCATAATCTGCTCAATGCTCTCATTAGCCGGAACTGAGTCTGTGAAGTTAAATTGTTTAACAAAAACTCTTTTGTTTGAACTGCCATCTGGTTTAAAATCAAATTTAAAGTTTTCAGCCATTTTTTTCTTTACTTCAACCACTTGATGTTGTACAGAATCTCCATTCTTAACCACCATTTTCAAAACAAGCGTTATTTTGTGTGCCTTATCTATCTTTTTAATCAATGGTTGGGCTGCCTTTCCCTTATTTCTGGTATCTACAATGGTTTTGGCCTGCATAACAGGTTCACGCTCTTTGTTCGGCATAACATGATTCACCATTTTGGTCAATGGAACCAAACTTTTCTGCACAGCTTTTCTATCGATGGTAAAAGCAAGGGTAATGCACAGCAAAATCGGTAAAGCAAGCAGATAGCGTGTTAAATTTACTTTTGATGAGCGTTTAGCATTCATCATCTTGATCCTTTTCTTAAGATCAGACAAGTTGAAATTATTGACAATAGCCACTGAAGGCTGTAAAGTACCTACATCAAGCAAACTGTACTGATAGGCTTTTTTATCAATTCCCTTCCTTAAAATACGGGCATCGGTAATAAACTCAATATTTTCGCGTACGGCCTTTTTCATCAGCCAAACACCAGGATTAAACCAATAAAAAACAACACAAATTTCAGCCAGAATAATATCAAGCGTATGCCATTGCGCTACATGTACTTGCTCATGCGCCAATATATTGGGCAGATCTTCCTGCTTATGCAAGCCTGGATTAATATAAATGGTTTGCCAGAAACTGAAGGGGCTTACTTTATCTGCTAAAATTCTTACCGGATACTGATTTAACTTATCGGGCGAAGAATTTTGATGCATGCGGTACAAAGAAATAAACTGCACCATTAACCGCAACGCCATTAACACCACGCCAATGTAAAAGAATAGGTAAAGTATTTGCCAAAATACCGGAACCGCATCTTGTTTGATCAACTGACTTACCTGTTGGTTTAAGCCGGGAACAAATGCTGGTACAGATTTATGGCTGGCCAACAGACTGGTTAGGTTAATAAAAGGATAAGCAGAAGAAAAAATAATTCCAAATAAAAGAAACATCCTGTTAATGGAGTAGAAAGTTAACCTCCGCAGCACCAGGTAATAGGTAGCCGAAAACAAAATCAGTACCAGGTTAATTTTCAATAAAATGAGAAAGAAATGTGGCATAGCCTTTACTTTTCAGGGTGCTCTATTAAATTTATAATCTCTTTAAGTTCTTCGGCACTTATCTTTTTATCCTTGGCAAAAAAAGCAACGAGCTCTTTATACGAACTTTGAAAATAATTATTGACAAAACCGCTCATAAAACGCTTTTTATATTCAATCTCTTTAACCTTAGCACTATAGCGGTTGGCATTGGCAAAACGCTCACTTACCAGGTATCCTTTACGTTCCAGGTTTTTAATAGTCGATGCCAAAGTGGTATATGGCGGTTTAGGCTCGGGCAGCACATCCATAAAATCTTTGATAAAGCCTTTTCCAACTTGCCAAACAGCCAGCATCGCTTCTTCTTCCTGCAATGTTAATTTTTCCATATTTACGAATCTATCGTAAATATACGAAAACATCCTAAATAAAAAAGACCTTAATCTGCTTAGATAAAGGCCTTTTCCTATAATAATGAGTATTTTATTCCCGGTAAATCCGACTCAGGGCTCCCGACTATGGACTTCAGACTATTTCCCGCTTCTTTTTTCAGCCTGTAAAAGCGTTTGATCTATAACTTTACGCATTTGTACGGCAGCATCCAATAATTTTGGATTACCATCAAAATCGCCGTAAATCACTACATGTTTTGCTTTCTCCTTGTATTTGAACAAAATATCATAACGTGGCACAGCCATTGATTTTTTACTTTTCTTACCTATGGTATCTGGAAAATTCCAGAGTCCGATTTCATTGGCTTTGCCGTGCATGTAAAGAATATCGTCGTTCTTTAAAAATATTTTTTTCTTGATTACCGAATCTGCCCCGTTTACATACTGATAATCGCCAGTAGCCGAATTATAGTGATTTTCCAGCGTATCTTTAATGCCCCATTTGTACTCCATTGATACAAAATCCTTTTTCCGGAACGGTGCATTCTGAATAATCGGTTTATAATAGATATAACAATAAATGATCATCGGTACGATAATCGTAATGGCTAAGAATATTTTTTTTCCTCTACTTGACACTTGATGTTGAATTATTGAATGAATATTTAATTACTGAATGAGAGAATTGTTGAATGATTGAATGAAACAATAAGACTGAAGACTACCGACTTTAGACTTATGACTCCTTAAGCTCCCCTTCCCATTTACTGACCACGGCAGTAGCAATACTGTTACCCACCACATTAGTTGCTGAACGGCCCATATCCAGTAATGGATCAATACCAATTAACAGCGCCAAACCTGCTTCAGGAATATTAAAACTGGCAATAGTACCGGCAATAACCACCAAAGATGCTCTTGGCACACCCGCAATCCCCTTACTGGTTAACATCAGGATTAACAGCATTGAAATTTGCTGCTCAAAACTTAAATGAATGCCATAAGCCTGTGCAATAAAAAGCGAGGCGAAGGTCATATACATCATCGATCCATCTAAATTGAACGAATAACCCAATGGCAGCACAAAACTTACAATTTTATCTTTACAACCGAAACGTTCTAACAGCATCATTGTTTTTGGATAGGCTGCTTCACTGCTTGCTGTACTAAAAGCCAAAAGTGCAGGCTCTTTCATATCGTTTACCAAACGGAAAATACGTTTTTTGAGGATCAGGAAGCCTAAGAAGATCAATAATCCCCACAAAATGATTAAACCAAAGTAGAATTCACCAATAAAAATGGCATAGGTATTCAGCACACTTAAACCTTGCTTGGCAATAATGGCCGTCATGGCGCCAAACACAGCAAGTGGTGCAAAATTCATTACATAACCCGTCATCTTTAAGATTACGTGTGCAATGGCATCAAAAGCTTTAATTACAATAGCTCCTGCAGGACCAATTGCCGCCGTTGCCACGCCAAAGAATAAGGAGAAAACTACAATTTGAAGGATTTCATTGTTAGCCATCGATTCGGCAATACTTTTTGGAAACACATGTGCAATAAAATCTTTCACGCTCATGGCTGCTTTCTGTATCCCGGTATCAACCAGATGATCGGGCAGTGATAATTTCATGTGCTTGCCAGGCTCAAATAAATTCACCAGAATCATTCCTAACACCAGCGACATTAACGACATGGTTAAAAACCAACCCAACGTTTTGCCACCAATACGGCCAACCGCTTTAATATCGCCTACTTTCGCAACACCTACAACCAGCGTGGTAAATACCAGTGGGGCAACAATCATTTTAATCAGACGCAGAAAAATATCACTCAACAGGGTAAAAAACTCTAGTTTTTTCTCCCGTATGGTTTCATTTTCTTTTTTGATTTTAGCGGCAGCTTTTTTGTCTACTTTAAGCTGGCTATAAACTGCGCTCGTCGTATCAGTCGATTTTGCAATGTTTACTTCTATACTTTTAACTTTTGCATCGGCATTCAGGATATTCTGATTGTAAACATTGATAGCATTTACGTTCAAAATATAGCCCAATGCAATCCCTGCAATCAGCGCGATAAAAATAAAAAGCGTGAGTTTGTTTTTCTTCATGAATAAAAAAAGTTTGTGGCAACTTAATTCGGTAAAACTACGATATTTACAGCTTGTAACAAATTTTGATCTCAGGAGGCATCAAAAATATATTATTTTGAAATCCTCATGTAACAAAAAATGTGTATCAACATCTAAAACGCAACGACAAACTCCTAAATGGAACAAAAAGACAAGTTATTTAAGCAGATCTTCGATTCGAATTCCAAAAAAATATTCCATTTATGTTATGGTTATACCGGCGATACCGACGCTGCAAATGATCTTTTACAGGAAACTTTTTTAAAGGTCTGGCAAAATCTGGATAAGTTCCGCAACAAATCTTTGATTTCAACGTGGATTTATCGCATTGCTGTAAATACCTGTTTAACTTACCTGAGATCCGAAAAAAGACAGGCAAAAGACGAATTAACAGATAACATTATTGAAAATAAGGTAGAAGAATTTTCAGAGAAAAACGAACAGGTAGCCCTGCTTTATAAATGTATTTCTAAACTGGAAGAGAATGACCGTTTAATTATTACCATGGTACTTGATGAGCTTCCATACCACGAAATTGCTGATATTTCAGGTATCAGCGAAGGCAATTTAAGGGTAAAAATTCATCGTATTAAACAAAAATTAACAGAATTATATAGCCAGTATGCAAGCGTTTGATCAAATACAGGAGTTGTGGCAAAAACACGAGGTAGAAGTTAAGGTTTCTGCTGATGAGATGTTGCAACAAGCGAAGAAAGAAGTAAATGGATTAAAGCTGAAATCGGCCTTAAACATTGGAGGTATGCTGCTGTCTTTCATCGCCATTGCCGCATTATGGATATTCTTTCACTTCGAATCGTGGACGACACATGTAGGGATTAGCATTACACTTATCGCCATTGGCGTTTACACTTTAATACTTTACCGCGATTACCGTCTAATTTCGAAAAATGATTTCACCGCTCATCCTAACGAGTTTTTAAACAACTTAAAAACTTATCAGTTAAATCGTTATAAACTTTACAATACCCTTTACTGGTTTTACGCTATTGCCCTTTCTTTGGGCCTGGGATTTTATTTTGTAGAAATAATGGCACGCTTTAACAACGCACAAAAAGTAATTGCCGTAGGTTTAACAGCGATGTGGATCATCTTTTGCTCAACCATTTTACGTAAAGCTGTAATTAAAAGGGAAAAAGAGAGAGTTGCCTTGCTGATTGAAAAATTTGAGCGCATTAGTGCACAGATTTCAACTCCGCAGTAATTTTAGGCACGGTTTTTTCGTTGTAAAATTCGACACACAAAATCCTGATGATTTGACTGCTGAAAGGCAACAAAAACCAGGATCAGATACCGTTGAAAAATTATGCTATTGAAAAAACTAATCATACCGATATTATTGCTGCTGCCTTTTTCTTTTGGTTTTAAACAGGATTTTACCCAGCCTATACAACTCAATTGGGAAACTTATTTTAAAGGCAAAGCCGATGAACGTTCGCCATTTATTGCATTAACAGCAATGACCTGGGAGTACAGCTATAACAGTACCGTGTATCGAAACCGCGTAGTCATCGATCTTAAAAACGAAGTTCGTATTGACAAAAACCGTTCCTGGGTAAAGTGGGATAAAATTAAAGATCCCAATGTCAGGGCGAGTTTACTGCACCACGAACAGGGACACGTAAACATTCAGTATATTCTGCTTTCTGAAGCAGAAAGAGTACTAAAAAACCGCAATTACTCAGTTAGCAATTATAAAGCGCAGATAGCCGAACTGGCCAACCAGATCAGTACTTATTTTGATACCATGCAACGTAATTACGACGAAGAAACTGAGCATGGCAGCAACCATAAAATGCAAGCCCGCTGGGATCAGATTATCGAAGATAAAATGGAGGAATCGAAAACAGCCACACTGGCGCTACAAAAATAATTTTGGTATAAATATAATGGCGCCTACGGCTAAAGCTAAAAACGCAGCAACCAAAACCGCAGCAGCTGCCAGATCTTTTACTATTTTAATTTTAGGATGAAAATCTGGTGACACCACATCAGCCAGTTTTTCGATGGCTGAATTTAAAATTTCGGCGACGATAACGGCAGAAATAACACCTAAAATGGCAATCCACTCTAAAGCAGAAAGCTTTAGGTAAAAGGAAAGAGCAATAGCAACAATGGCTGCAAAAAGATGGACTCTGCCATTATGATCGAGAATAAAAAACAGTTTTAAGCCATGAAAAGCATATTTAAAACTTTTAATACGATCTATAATAGAAAATTTTTCGTTGTTCATTTTCATATATGGTCAATAGGGAAAGATCTTTCGACTACGCTACCATTGACAGATTCCAATAGACTTGTCGTCATCTCGACCGCAGCAACGCGAAGCGGAGAGATCTAACCAGCAAAACTTAAACAAAAATCATCGTCCCGACAAGAGTAATGTGAAGTGAAGAAATCCTATCTTAGAAAAGATTTCTCGACTACGTTGCACTTCGCTCGAAATGACAGATACGTGCAGGCCCTACTTCACCTCACTCGTCGAAAAACTATTACCATTTAACCTGTATTGATAAGTTTTGGTCACCGTTTTAGTACTATCTGCACTATCCTTTACAGGAAACGAGCGAAACAAATCGCCATTTTTAATAAAAAACTTATCTTTACCCGCATAACCTTTCTTTTGATTTGCGCTTAAAGAAGGAAAACTGATTTTATTAAAATCGCCACCTGCGTATTCAAAGACATTCAGATCAGAAACATTTTTTTTGCTCAACAACTGAATGTATAATTCTGGATTTCCGTCGTTATCTAAATCCATGTTCCAGGCATCGGTGATAACACCTTTACGATCAATAGCTGCTGACCGGTAATGATTGCGAATCGAATCGGACATTAAAATCTGGTACCCACCTATCGAATCCACTCCTTTTCCCCAACTTACAATTTCGAAATTTAGTCCGGGTTTTACCTCGATATCTTTATAAAAAGGGAAAGGATTTTTTATGACTTTAACTGGGGCTGTAGCAACTGCTTTAGGTTTATCTTCGGTGCATGCCAAACAAAACAGCATCCCTGTAATGCATAAGAGATGCTGTAATGTATATTTTTGTAGTTTCATTTTAATAAGGGACGTTTGGTTGTCCCAAATTAAGGATTTTAGCCTATCAAAGCAATTATTTTATTTCTTCGCCTCTACTGAAACCTCAGGGGCACCATTATTTAAAACCGTTTCGGTAGTTACACTTCTTCTACCGCTTGGGGCAATAACAATAGTCTTTAAAACCCTCTTCTCTCCTTTCGGAACAGTAATTTTTACCGGACCAGTATATAAAAAAGCATTTTCTGAAGGGCGTGATAAATCAATTGAATAATAGATTTTAGCACCTTTTACCGGTACTTTCAAATCGATTGTAAAATCGCCACCGGTTAAATTTTTATCGCTCAGGCCAATTGGAGTGGGCACCCAATAGTTAACATTCATTTTATCTAAACGGGCCAAATGTACAGGTAAACGTTCCTCGCTAAAGTTTTTTAAATCTTTACGTTCAACCGGCGACCATGCAATTTCTGCTAAAGCCAGAATACGCGGATAAGCATGGTTTTCTGCTTTTTCAGGGGTCTTAATATATTCAGTCCACATATTGGCCTGTACACCTTTAATATATTTTCGCTGATCGGCATTTAATACTTTTGGAATAGGATCGTAAGCATATATTTTCTGATATGGTGCGAAACCACCAATGGTAACCGGCTCATCAGGAGAATTAGATTGTTTGTGATCGATATACAAACCCATCGAACCAGGCGTCATAATCACATCATGATTTTGCTGTGCTGCAGCAATACCGCCATCTTCACCTCTCCAGCTCATTACTGTAGCATTTGGAGCTAAACCACCTTCTAAAATCTCATCCCATCCAATGATAGACCGGCCTTTAGCATTTACATGTTTTTCTATCGTCTGGATAAAATAACTTTGCAATTCATGCTCATCTTTGAGGCCTTTTTCTTTCATGAGTGCCTGGCAAAACGGCGATTCTTTCCAATAGGTTTTAGGCGCTTCGTCGCCACCAATATGAATATATTTTGAAGGGAAAATGGCAATCACCTCGTCAAGAATATTATTTAACATCGTAAAAGTATTGGCTGATGGCACGAAGATATCATCAAAAACACCCCAGGTTTGCTGCACCTGTTTGCCTTTTCTGCTACCCGCCCAAGGCGTTTTATCGCTTATAAAAGTATCACGGTCAGGGAAACAGCTTAATTCGGGATATGAAGCAATAGCAGCAGAAGCATGGCCAGGTAATTCGATTTCAGGGATTACCGTAATGTATTTAGCAGCGGCATATTTAACAATTTCTTTAGCTTCATCCTGAGTATAAAAACCTTTTACCGGTGTAAGATAATTTCCGTTACCCGGATAATTACCAATGATAGTACCATTACGCGATGAACCAATTTCGGTTAGTTTAGGGTATTTTTTTATTTCTAATCTCCAGCCCTGATCATCAGTTAAATGCCAGTGAAAAGTATTAATTTTATAATAAGCCAACTGATCGATGTATTTTTTGATAAAAGAGATCGGAAAGAAATGACGGCTTACGTCAAGCATTGTACCACGATAAGCAAAACGTGGATAGTCATTAATATTAACTGCAGGGATGGTAATTTTGTCGGCAACTTTATCTGGCATCATTTGCATAGCCGATTGAACCGCATAAAACAACCCCGCGCCTTTTCCTGTTAAAACGACCTGTTTTGGTGTAACTTTAATGGTGTAACCTTCGGCTGGTAACTGATCCGCGCCAATTGATGTTAAAATAATAGCCTTTTGGTTAGGCTGGGTAATTTTAGTTTCACGTAAAGCAAACCCTGCCTTGGTCACAATGAAAGCATTTAATAAATCGGTCATCTTCGCACCTTCAATGCTTTGATTGACTAAAACTGTGGTTTTATCTAATTCGAAATTTCCGCTTGTCCTCGTAATGGATACCGGAGCAGGTATGATCCCGAGATTAGGATCACGCTGCGCAAATACACTTGAACTGATTAATACTCCAATAAAAACAGATAATGCTTTGTTCATTTTTTGTGTTGATTTTATAGCTTAAACTAATTATTTGAACCAAGATAGAGATTATGGAGAAATTACAAATCCCACATTCTTGTTACAATCCAGATCAAGCGTTTGATTGGCATTGCAAAAGGCATATAAATTTTAATTTCAAAGGTCGTCATTCCAACGGAGTGCATCGAAGCCGAGAACCCGAAGGCTCAGCGAAGCTAAATCTATATCGTGGAGCTTTTAGCGAGTAGATCTCTCCATTTCACTTACGTTCCAGTATAGATAACGCTACTTTTTTTTAGAAATCAGGTACAGCAGCATTTGGGTTAAGATAGTCCCGCTCCCGCTTCTGCCAATTTGAAGGAAATTGGCATCCCGCTCCGATCGGGTTTAGGTGGCATGGCCAGTAAGACGATTTAGGGTTGCAAAGCGAAGAAATACTGTGTATTTAATTATGCATTGGGTTTTACGGCACTATCCTGCGTGTCTAAACCTGATCGCAGCGAACACGGAGTGCAACGGAGTAAAGCAAAGAGCAGGAACAAACCTTCCTATGAACACACAGGTTTTGCTTTCCAAATCAAAAAACTTTGAAATTATTTTTAAGGAAAGCAGTTTGGTAGCGTTTAGGCTGTTCAGTCCCGCTTTCACTTACAGTCCTCGCTGTGCTGTGGGCTATTCCGCTCAGATCCGGGTTTAGGTGGCACGGCCAGTAAGACGATTTAGAGTTGCAAAGCGAAGAAATAATGTGTCTTTAAATATGCATTGGGTTTTACGGCACTACCCTGCGTGTCTAAACCTGATCGCAGCGAACACGGAGTGCAACGGAGTAAAGCAAAGAGCAGGAACAAACCTTCCTATGCACACACAGGTTTTGCTTTCCAAATCAAAAAAACTTTGAAATTATTTTTCGGAAAGCAGTTTGGTAGCGTTTAGGCTGTTCAGTCCCGCTTTCGCTTACAGTCTGCACTGTGGGCTATTCTGCATAGATCCGGGTTTAGATGGCATGGCCAGTAAGACGATTTAGGGCTGCAAAGCGAATAAATACTGTGTCTTTAAATATGCATTGGGTTTTACGGCACTACCCTGCGTGTCTAAACCTGATCGCAGCGAGCACGGAGTGCAACGGAGTAAAGCAAAGAGCAGGAACAAACCTTCCTATGCACACACAGGTTTTGCTTTCCAAATCAAAAAAACTTTGAAATTATTTTTCGGAAAGCAGTTTGGTAGCGTTTAGGTCGCTTCAGTTTCGCTTACAGTCCTCGCTGCGCTGTAGGCTATTCCGCTCAGATCCGGGTTTAGGTGGCTAGGCCGGTTATACTATTTGGGGTTTGTAAGTTGCAAAAGAAGCATTATGGCATAATGCTATTAAGCCCCTGATAACAGCAGAAAACGGTGTATCTAAACCTGATTGTAATGGAAAGCACGCAAACGAGGTACGAGTGCCGACTTGAAATGTAAAGCAGGAATAACTTTAAAACGCACTACTGCCGTTGCTTTCCAAAAAAATGGAGGTTTTATAAAATAAGATTTGCTTTAATAGATCCTCGATTACGTTACACCCGATAGCTATCTGGTTCGCTCGAGATGCCGATTTCGACAAAAAAGAGAAACCATTACTGATTTCTCTTTTACAAATTGATATTAAAAAATCAATTAAGCTTCTACGGGATGTTCTTTAGCTGCTAAATATCTTTCGGCATCAAGTGCAGCCATACAACCAGAACCTGCAGCGGTTACCGCCTGTCTGTAATACATATCCTGCACATCGCCACACGCAAAAACACCCTCGATATTGGTTAAGGTAGAGCCTGGCTTAGTGGTTAAATAACCGGTTTCATCCATATCCAACTGTCCTTTAAAAATATCAGTGTTCGGTTTATGACCAATAGCCACAAAGAAACCTTCAACGGCAATATCAGATTCTACACCTGTTTTGTTATTTAAAACTTTAACCGCCGTTACATTTTTACCGTTACCTAAAATTTCCTGTGTTTCTGTATTGTAATGCACCACAATATTTGGAGTTGCCAATACGCGGCTAACCATCGCCTTAGAAGCCCTGAATTCGTCGCGGCGAACCAATAAATGCACCGTTTTACAAAGTTTTGCTAAGTAAGTTGCTTCTTCGGCAGCGGTATCACCGGCACCTACAATGGCCACATCCTGACCTTTAAAGAAGAAACCATCACAAACGGCGCAGGCAGAAACGCCAAAGCCATTGTATTGTTGCTCACTAGGCAAACCCAACCATTTTGCAGTGGCACCAGTTGCAATAATTACAGTATCAGCAGTAATGGTTTTAATTTCATCAACCACCACTTTATGAGGTGTTGAAGAAAAATCTACGGAGCTTACATAACCGAAGCGGATATCAGTTCCAAAACGTTCGGCTTGTTTACGGAAATCTTCCATCATTTCCGGCCCCATAATTCCTTGCGGGTAGCCAGGGAAATTTTCTACATCTGTAGTTTGCGTAAGCTGTCCGCCAGCCTGCATACCGGTATACATGATTGGTTTTAAATCAGCTCTGGCAGCATAAATTGCAGCAGTATAACCTGCAGGACCAGAACCTATAATTAAACACTGAACGTGTTCGTTTTCTTGTGACATTATATAATAAGTTTGAAATTCATTAATCGTAGCGCAAATTTAATGCTTTAAATAATTGTTAACAAGCGCACATTGTCAACATAGTTTACTTATTAACAGTAGAGGGCGTGGAGCAAGGTGCATCGCGTTTGCGAAAAGCGGCTACTTCACCCTAAATAGTTTTGCTTTTTAGATCCAATAGTTGTTTTTTGAGGTCTTCAAATGCCTATAAGCTAAGATCTGTTCTATACTGTCGGGTGGTAACACCTGACAGCACAGATAAATCTGTCAGATGGTAACATCTGGCAGCACTAAGTCTGTATCACCCCAACGCTAAACTTTTTTGTAATCGGCGATTGGTTGGCTGCCTCGATTCCCATCGAAATGACCTTTCTGGTTTCGAGCGGATCGATAATCCCATCAACCCAAAGGCGCGATGCAGCATAATAAGGCGTGGTTTGGCTATCATATTTATCGGTAATTTCTTTCAATAGCTCAGCTTGCTTTTCAGGGGTAATTACCTCACCCTTAGCTTTTAAAGATGCCTCCTGAATTTGCAAAAGGGTTTTAGCCGCCTGCGAGCCACCCATAACTGCAATTTTTGCTGTAGGCCAGGCATAGATCAATCTAGGATCATAAGCTTTACCGCACATGGCATAATTACCGGCACCATAAGAATTACCCAATACGATTGTAAATTTAGGTACTACAGAATTGGCAACGGCATTCACCATTTTGGCTCCGTCTTTAATGATACCCCCATGTTCAGAACGGCTACCTACCATAAAACCGGTCACATCCTGTAGAAAAACCAAGGGAATTTTTTTCTGGTTGCAATTCATGATAAAACGGCTTGCCTTATCGGCGCTATCCGAATAAATTACCCCGCCAAACTGCATCTCCCCTTTTTTCGATTTCACCACTTTACGTTGATTGGCCACAATGCCTACGGCCCAGCCATCAATACGACCTAAACCACAAACAATACTCTGTCCGTAACCTTTTTTATATTCTTCGAATTCGGATCCATCAATCAACCGGTTAATGACATCCATCATTTCATAAGGTTTATCTCTGCTCTCAGGGAAAATGCCATATAGTTCCTCTTCTTTTTCTTTTGGTTTAAGAGGCTTAATCCGATCAAAACCTGCATTTTGAGGAGCGCCCAACATACTCATGATGTTTTTAATGCTATCTAAACAGGCCTGATCGTTAGGATGTTTATAATCTGTAACGCCCGAAATTTCGCAATGCGTAGTTGCTCCCCCTAAAGTTTCATTATCTACTTCCTCTCCTATTGCAGATTTAACCAGATAAGACCCCGCTAAAAACACAGAACCCGTTTTATCTACAATCATGGCTTCATCACTCATAATGGGTAAATAAGCACCTCCTGCAACACAAGCCCCCATAATGGCAGAAATCTGTACAATCCCTTCTGAAGACATGATCGCATTGTTGCGAAACATTCTACCAAAATGTTCTTTATCCGGAAAAATTTCATCTTGCATGGGCAGATAAACACCAGCACTGTCAACCAGGTAAATAACCGGCAACCGGTTTTCCATGGCAATTTCTTGCGCACGAAGGTTCTTTTTGGCTGTCATGGGGAACCATGCACCTGCTTTTACAGTTGCATCATTAGCCACAATCATACATTGCCGGCCACTCACATAACCAATACCACAAACCACCCCAGCCGAAGGGCATCCGCCTTGCTCGGCGTACATGCCATCGGCGGTAAAGGCGCCAACTTCTAAAAAGTTAGAACCTTTATCAATTAAATATTCAATCCGCTCACGCGCCAGTAGTTTACCTTTTTCCTTTTGTTTTGCAGCATTTTTTTCGCCACCACCCAGGTATATTTTTTTGAGTCTGGTTTTAAGTTCGTAAACCAACTGTTTATTTACATCCTCGTTTTTATTGAATTCGATATTCATGGAGGCAATTTAAATTTAATTTTAGAAAAACAATATTGACCAAAATGGTTTCTGGTCTACCAACTGGTTTAACCGCAAAGTACGCTAGATTTTTAAACACAGAGATCACAAAGAAAAAGCACAGAGGTCACAAAGTTGGGTTTAGCATCTCCGTGTTTTCTGTGCTTCTATGGCTAACTAATTAGTGGTAAGAAAATTAATACTTTCTCTGTGCCCCTCTGTGTAAAACTCCGTGATCTCTGTGGTAAATCATTTAATTTTGATAAACCACTCCATCGATCTTTATTTTTTGGTATTTTTCTGCCCAGCCTTTGCCTTTTATATATTTTACCAGAGTGGGATGACCTTTTAAATTTGGATGGTAAATAGGATCAAACGAAAAAGTGATTTCATGATCTGATTTTTCTACCACAGTCACTTCGTTATCATTTTCATCTTTTTCGCCCGTGGTGAAAAACTTATCGCCCTTCTTTACAGAGAAATCAGCTCTGGTGTATGTTTTCAAAGGGCTATCGGGATAACCCTCGATCAATTTATGATGTTCGTCTATCCTTAAATAAACGGTACTACTTGCATCGCCACCTACCAAAGAATAAAACTTATAATAAAGCTGCTTATTAATCCGAACTGTATCTTGAATTTCGGTATAGGACTGCGCATTCATATACCATAAATTACCAATCTGCATCGGTAAAAATGAATCAACTGCCAAATGCTGATCCTTCTTTATTTGGCAAGACAGGATAAACAGGCTAATTAAAATAAAACTTAAGAATTTATTATTTTTGATCATGAGCGAATCTATTTTCTTATTTAACTCTAAATATAAACAATACGCTACATTCTAAGTAATTAATTTACAAAATGATACAAGAAAACCACTTCTCCGCTAAATGCAGGCTTTTTCTGATCTTCAATTTCCATTTCGATAGCCATATTAACTTTGGTTACGCCACGGAGATTAATAATAGAAGCCAGCTTTGCTTTTAACCTTACCTTACTATTTACCGTTACGGCTTGTGCAAATCGTAAACTTTCTATCCCGTAATTGATCTCCATTTTTAGGTTTTGGATATCAACAATTTCTTTCCAAAGATACGGGATTAATGAAAGCGTTAAATAACCGTGCGCTATAGTTGCCTTAAAAGGGCCTTCATTTTGGGCTCTTTCCTCATCAACATGAATCCATTGATGATCTAATGTGGCATCGGCAAATTTGTTAATCTGTTCTTGCGTAATGGTATGCCACGAAGAAACACCTAATTCTTTGCCTAAGTGTTGTTCAAATTCTGCGTGCGAGGTAATAATTTGCATTTTTAATATATTTTTAAAGCGCCGGGCGTTTAGCGGATGGCGGGTTATTGATTATATGTTGAAATTGTATTCGTTTTAGCCTTGGGTTGATGGTTCATGGTCTTATATTTCATATTAAATATATCAAACTATTGAGTATAAGCTATGAGCCATTAAACTATTAACCATGAGCAACTCGCTATACCAAAGTTAACTTAGGTTCCGATCTCTAAACCAAACCTCATCTGGAACGGCCGAAAAATCATCCATCTTATTAATTAAAGTTTCGGCACTTGCTTCATTGAATACTAAATCCCGATTGGCCGGTTTCAAAAATTTACTTTGTACCATCATATCCATTTGAGCGAATAAAGGATCGTAAAAACCTCCAACATTTAATACACCGATTGGTTTATTGTGCAGACCGAGCTGCAGCCAGGTTAATACTTCGAAAAATTCTTCCAATGTACCAAAGCCGCCAGGTAAGATCACAAAACCATCGCTCAAATCGGCCATTTTCTGTTTCCGCTGGTGCATATTTTCGGTAACAATCATTTCTGTTAAATTTTGATGACCAACCTCTTTATCCATTAAAAACTGCGGAATTACACCTGTAACCAAACCACCCAACTCCAGCACATCGTTAGCGAGCAAACCCATCACACCCACGCTTCCGCCTCCATAAACCAATCTGATCTGCTGTTTTACAAGTGTTTCTGCCAATTGTTTTATCGCATCACGTAGCTTTGCATCACCATTAAAGTTTGAGCCGCAGTATACACAAACCGATTTAAGCTTATTCATTGAATTAAAAATTTACCGAAGTTAAGATTTTATCGGCTTTCTATAAATTTTTATTCTGCACAATGCTTTTGGCAGCATGAAGTGTACAAGTGGTTGTCGATTTTTTTACCTGAGACCCAGCAGTTTTGCCATATAAACCTGATTGCAGAGAAAGCCCACAGCGCAGCGAGGACTTGAAACGGAAAGCAGGACTGACTTTAATATGGAACCCTGTCTTTGCTTTTCAAAACATCTTAACACCTAAAATATTAAACGTTTTTGTTTCCATAAAAAGGAGCGGCATTACACCACTCCTTTAACCAAATATAAAAGAGAAAATTAAATTAGATGTGATTAGAATGCATAACGGATGGTAGCCCCATAAGTTCTTGGATCGCCCAATACACCTGCATATAAACCAGCGTTACCTGCTGCAGCCTGTAATTGCTCATAGTAATTCTTATTAGCAATATTTCTGCTCCAAACAAATAAGGAGAACTTATCTGATTTGAATCCTAACCTGGCATTAAATAAAGCATAACCTTTAACAATCAATACGCTTGATGGTGTAGGATTTGATGAATATTCTGAACGGTAACTGGCATCACCTGCGATAAAATAGCGTCCCTCCCTCGTTGCCAGGTTACCGGGCGTACTGAATTCTGAACCGCCAGAAATATTCCATTTAGAAATACCAGGTAACCTACCTCCAGAAGCATCTTTAAATGCCACCTGGGTAGCCACGCCATTGATCAATTCGGTATGCCCCGTTTCTTCTAATGGAAGCGGTGCATTGGTGAATTTCACATATTTACCATCAAGATAGGCTAAAGCTGCATTTAAAGTTAAAAACCGCTCCAACTGATAAGTACCGTCTATTTCCAATCCTTTTACCCTTACTTTTTCGGCGTTGGCCAAATAACCCCTGTTTACACCGAGTTGTGGCGATTGCACATTGGTCTGGTAATCTTTAATATCTGTGTTAAACAAACTGATGTTTACAATGGCCCCTTTAACTGGCTTCGTTTTAGCTCCTAACTCATAATGTTGAACATATTCAGGCTTAACAACAGCAACTGATAAATCGGCTGCTCCCGTTGAGGTAGTTGGCAAACCACCTACGTTAACACCCACCGGTTTGTAAGCAGTAGAAAAAGTTCCATAAACATTTAAGTTATGGGTTGGACGGTAGGATAAGGTAAAGTTACCCGATAAATTGTTGTTATCTACCTTTGTGTTGAACTGCTGATTTGCATATACAGCTGCTTTAAGTGCTAACAATGTCGCATCAGTAGTTTGCAAACCGCCATAGGTTACCCGGTCATAATCCACATCTTTTTTATCATAGGTATACCTTAAACCTGGTAATGCGTGCAGATTTTTCAAAACTTCCCAATCAACCTGGGCAAAAACAGCTGCACTTAACGATTTAATGGTAGAGTTGGTTTTAATACCGAAACCATCCAATAAACCTGGAGTCGCATATAAGGCCTGGTTGCCGGTATTGCTGGTCTGCACAAAACGCCATTGATCTTTACCTACTTCTTCTGTTTGCGCTAAACCTTTTAAATTCTGACCCAGGAAATAAACACCCACTACCCCACTTAATTTTTCGGTAATATTTCCTGCATACCTAACTTCCTGCGAGTATTGATCATGGCGTGAGGTACCCTGCGATTTGGTTAACGCCGCCAGTTCTGAGAAATCACGGTCATTTGTTGGATCCCAATTCCAGAATCTCCAGGCCGTAGTTGATGTAAGCGTTCCATTTCCGATTTTGTAATCTACATTTAATGAGATTCCTCCTATTGACTGGTTGTGTCTCCAAGGGGTATTGGTATTGATTTCTCTTGAGAAGGGATCTATTTTAGGTTGTTGATAGCCAAGATCAGAAACAATTTTAGCGTACTGGCGGTATGCACTTCTCTCGGTTGTGGTAACACCGGCAATTACCAACGGATAACCTGCCGGATGCTGAATGCTGACATCACCGCTTAACAATACCTGTAATTTTTCTGAAGGGGTGTAATATAACTGACTTTTAAAGCCCAGGTTATTTTGTCCACTATACTTGCGCTCTTCTCTGGTATTCCAGATGGTACCATCGCGTTGCGTACCCGAAATGGAGATTTTTGCAGCAAGATCTTTTGCAAGTGCTCCGGAAACTGATGTTTTGGCCTGAATAAAATTATAATTCCCTGCGCTCAATTCTATTTTTGCACTAGGTGTTAAAGTTGGCTTGCTTGTAGTGATGTTAAAGGCACCTGCAGTAGTATTTTTACCAAATAAGGTACCTTGCGGACCGCGCAAAATTTCGATCTGATCAATATCAAGAAAGTCGGTAGAGGTAGCCGCCGGACGGGCGTGATAAACGCCATCAACATAGAAACCCACTCCAGGATCGATACCATCATTTGTTAAACCAAAAGTAGAACCCAAACCCCTGATATTTAAAGTGGTATTTCTGGCATTAGAAGCATATAACTGTACCGAAGGCACCAACTCTTTTAAACGGTTTACATTAAAAGCACCTGCATTTTCTGCTGAACGCCCACCAATAACCGTAATTGGAATCGGTACATCCTGTAAAACTTCAGAACGCCTTCTGGAGGTTACTACAATTTCATCGAGCAATGCATTTTCTACCAAAACCAGTTCTATTGGCGTATCCTGAAGTTTTAGTATCTGAAAATCCTGTGGTTTATAACCTACAGAGCTTACCTGCAAGTAAAATGGAGTTTCTTGTTTAACATTAATGCTAAAGACACCATTTTCATCGGCTACTACAGCCTGGTTGGTTCCCCTTACCTTTATGGTTGCATTCGGGATTGTTGTGCCGTTGGTTGTTTTAATAACACCAGTTACCGGGCTTTGGGCAAAAGTAAATCCTGCCCAAAGTAAAAATGAAAAGAGAAAAAGTAAAGTTTTGTTCATGGTTAATATTGATAGTTTATTTAAATGCTATTAATTAATAACTCGTTCAAAGCCAATGATTACCTTTTAACATGGTTAAACAGTAATAAGAAAGCTGTTTTCGTCGCATTATTAAAATTATTATATAATTCCTATGGATTTAGTAGACAAATATATTAAAAAATATTATCTGCCAAATTTTATTTTGTGATTTTTATATTACTTACATCGATTTGTAATTTAATTTCAGTTCGTGGCGACACCAACCGAGGCGAGGGCAACCTAAACCAGGCAGCACCAACTCCGGTAATCTAAACCTGATAGAACGGAAAGGCCGGAGCGAGGAATTGGATGGATAGCAGGACTATCGGCTGTAATTGGCACCGAACCCACCATTTCCCAAAAAATATTGATCACCTAAGGCACCTTGGCACACCTAAGCTCTAATTTGTTTGTTAAATAGTCTCCCTTTGTAATGAGGACGATGGTTGAAAAAAAACGGGGCTATCGTAAACCGACGCCCCGTTTTTTAATTATTTAAGAAAGGCCAGGCCTTATACCTTCTGCCTTAAGCCTTAAACAATTCTACCTTATCTCGTGTAGTTAGGCGCTTCTTTAGTTATTGTAATATCGTGTGGATGACTTTCGCGCATACCTGCAGCGGTGATCTGTACAAATTGCGCTTCCTGCAATGCTTCAATATTGGCTGCTCCACAATAGCCCATACTTGCACGCAAACCGCCAATATATTGGTACATTACCTCTGCCAAGGTACCTTTAAATGGTACGCGGCCAACAATACCTTCCGGAACCAGTTTTTTAATATCATCTTCCACATCCTGGAAATAACGGTCTTTAGAACCTTGTTCCATTGCTTCGATCGACCCCATTCCACGGTAAGATTTAAATTTACGTCCTTCGTAAATAATGGTTTCACCCGGCGATTCTTCAACTCCAGCAAATAAAGAACCTGCCATTACCGTACTGGCTCCCGAGGCAATTGCTTTAGCAATATCACCTGTGTGTTTAATTCCACCATCAGCAATAACAGGTACGCCTGTACCTTTTAATGCTTTGGCACATTCGTAAACCGCATATAACTGAGGAACACCAACACCAGCAATAATTCTGGTGGTACAGATAGAACCCGGACCAATACCTACTTTAACAGCATCAGCACCAGCATCTGCTAAAAATTTCGCAGCGGCACCAGTAGCAATATTACCAACAATAACCTGTAAGTCAGGATATTTTGCTTTAACTTCTTTTAATTTATCTACTACACCTTTAGTATGACCATGGGCAGTATCAATGGTAATTACATCAACACCAGCATGAACTAAAGCATCAACGCGTTGTAAAGTATCAGCAGTTACCCCTACCGCAGCACCTACCCTTAAACGGCCATGTTCATCTTTACAGGCTAAAGGATAATTTTTAACCTTCGAAATATCTTTAAAGGTAATTAAGCCACTTAAGTAACCATCCTTACTCACAACAGGAAGTTTCTCAATTTTATGGTTCTGAAGAATCTCTTCTGCCTGAACCAAAGTAGTTCCTTCTGGTGCAATGATTAAATTATCTTTAGTCATTACCTCAGAAATTGGCCTCTTCATATCTTTTTGAAAACGTAAATCCCTGTTAGTAATAATACCAACCAGTTTATTATCGCTGCTTACCACCGGAATACCCCCAATTTTATGCTCCTTCATAATCTTGAAAGCATCAGCAACTACAGCTGTTTCCAACAAGGTTACCGGATCCTTGATCATACCACTTTCTGAACGCTTAACTTTACGAACTTCTGCAGCCTGTCTGTCTATCGTCATGTTTTTATGTAACATACCAATACCACCATTTTGCGCGATGGCAATGGCCAGTTCGGCTTCGGTTACGGTATCCATTGCAGCAGAAATCAATGGAACATTGAGCTTGATTTTTTTGGTTAAAAAAGTGGTTGTATTTACTTCACGGGGCAGGATTTCGGAATATGCGGGTACCAATAGTACATCATCATACGTTAAACCTGTGGCAATAAACTTTGTGGAATCGAGTTGCATAGCAAATAAATTAGGATTTATTATTTGCCAGGCAAAGATACGAAATTTGAAAGAAAATAAAAGTATAAATTTAAAAATGCTTAAATATTGAGCTTGCCTGACAATTATTCAATCTATAATAATTTAAAACCTTTTTATTTCCCTTTACTTCATGCCCGTACTGCGTAAATACACACGTATTAACCGCAAATTATTTTAAAATAATTTGTGGAATGTTTTTTATACTTGCAGTAACCAAAAAACTAATTTTATACATGCAGAAAAATGCGCTCAGATTTCTGACTTTAATGCTATGCATTGGAGTTAGCCCCCTTTATGCCCAAAATATTCCACCTGTAAAAAGAGAATTCAAGTTTGGCAAAATTGCACCAACAGAATTCGAAGTAAAAGCCTCGGGACAAGATTCTTCAGCATCTGCCATTAAATTGTTCGATGTAGGCGAATGTTATTTCGAAATCAGCCCTTCATCAAGCGGTTTTATTTATGTTTTTGAAAGGCATATCCGCTACAAAATCCTGAACAAGAATGGTTATGACCTCGCCAATTTTAAGGTAGAACTTTATAAAAGCAGTGGTTCGGCAAAAGAAGATCTTAACTACATGGATGCAGCAACCTATAACATGGTTGATGGTAAAATGGTAACCAGCAAACTAAACAAAGACGCCAAATTTACCGAGGAGTTTAATAAAAACTATGTGATCAAAAAGTTTGCCCTTCCAAATGTAAAAGAAGGATCGATCATCGAATTTAAGTACAGGATTAAATCTGATTTTATTTTTACCCTTCGCGGCTGGAAATTCCAGTCGAGTGTTCCAACGCTTTGGTCGGAGTATAATGTGAGGATACCTGAATACTTTAATTACAAAACCAATATGAGCGGCTATTACCAGGTAGATCACCCACTTCATCAAAATGTGAATGCATCTTACCTAGCTGGGGTAAGCTCAAATGCGGTGTACGATAAATATTGCGTAGCAAACATCCCTGCACTAAAAGATGAGCCTTATGTTACCACGATGGATGATTATAATCCAAAGATCGAATTTGAGCTGAGGGCAACCAATTTCCCCGGTGATGTTTACCATGACTATAATGGCTCTTGGTCTAAAATCGTCAATGAACTGGCACAGGATGAAAACTTTGGTGCCTATATCAATAAAAACAGTTATGCAAAATCAGTACTTCCTGGCATTTTAAAAGGAGAAAAAGATACATTGGCAGTCGTTAAACTTATTTTCAATTATGTTAAAAACAGCGTAAAATGGGATAAGCATTATTCGAAATACGCTGACGGAACCAACCCTAAAACTCTTTTCGAAAAGAAAACCGGTTCATCAGGAGATATTAACCTTGCTTTATTGAGTTTATTGAAAGAAGCCAAAATCGAAGCCTATCCAGTACTGATCAGCACAAGGGAAAACGGCACACACCCTGGCTATCCATTAATCTCTGCATTTAATAATGTAATTGCTGTTACACAGATTGGAAATGAACTTTATTATCTTGATGCTACAGATAAAGATTTACCTGCCGGAATGTTGGATTACGAAAACCTGAGCCACAATGGCTTTTACATGGATTTAAAAAACAACGATGGCAAATGGCTCTCTACAGAGCCCAAAGTTCCGAGTGAAAAGATTTTTGTGTACAATTTGGTGCTGGATAAAGAACATAAACTTACTGGAAAAATCAATCAATATGCCAAGGGTTATGCCGCTTTAAACCTGCGCAATAAATACAGGACCACAAATAACGAAACCGAATTTATAAAGAGCTTTAAAAAGGATAAAACGGGTTTGGAGGTTTCTGCATACAAAATAGATAACCTGGATAACCTTGATGAACTATTGAGTGAAAGCATGGACGTGGTTATAGAAGATAATGTAGAAGAAGCCGGCAATCTGGTATACTTCACGCCGCTCCTTTTTGAAAGGACAAAAGAGAATTTATTTAAATTGGAGCAGCGTAAATTCCCAGTTGATTTTGCCTATCCATTTAAAGAAAGCTACCGCATCACCGTAAACTTTCCAGACGATTACGAGATTGACAAACTTCCTAAAGGAGGAATCTTTAAACTTCCTGAAGATAATGGCACTTTCACCATTAATTATATAACAGATGGTAAAACACTACTTGTAAGAAGTAACATCAACGTAAATAAATCATTTTATACGCCAGAAGAGTATTTCGATTTGCAAGCGTTATTTAAAGCTATCGTAGAAAAACAAGCCGAACAAATCGTATTTAAAAAGAAAGTATAATGAAGTATTATTTAAGTTTGGTGTTCGCTATTGCGGTTATTAATACCACATTTGCCCAGATAGATTACGATGTAGCAAAAATTCCCGAAAACCTTAAAAAGGATGCAGTAGCTGTAATCAGAAATGAAGAATCTTTTTTTGATATTAAGGGGCTAGGTGCTGCAAAAATGGATTATAAAGTAGCAATAACCATTTTGAATAAAGCCGGTGAACCATATGGTGAAATGGAAGAAGTTTACGATAAGTTTAGCAACATCTACAACATTAAGGCTGCGCTTTACGATGCATCGGGGAAAAAAGTAAAAGACTATAAAAGTTCAGATATTAAAGACCAAAGCCTTATTTCGGACTTTTCGATCTTCGAAGACAACAGACTTAAGCTCTTAAAATTTGTAAGTTTAACCTATCCGTACACCGTAGAATATAGCTACAGTCAGGACTATAAAGGATTGCTTTCTTTTCCTTCATGGCGTGACCTGAAAGGTTTTGGTATAGCTGTAGAAAAATCTGCTTACACGATTCAAAAGGCAAAAGACTACAAAATGAGGTACATTACGAGTTCGAATTTACAAACCGACTCGGTAACTAATGGCGAGAAATTACAGTATAAATGGAAAAGTACAAATGTTGCGGCGATTGCTAATGAACCTTTAAGTACAGGGTTTGACAACATTTCTGCATGGGTTAAAGCTTCCCCTAATCAGTTTGAATACGATGGTTCTACTGGAAATTTTGATAACTGGAAAAATTTCGGTTCGTGGATCTTCAATTTAAATCAGGGAGGAAACAAACTTCCTGAAGCAACCAAATTGATGGTACAAAACTTGATTAAGGATGCTAAAACACCAAAAGAAAAGATCAAAATCTTATATAACCACCTGCAACAAAACACCCGTTATGTTAGCGTTCAATTAGGGATTGGTGGTTTTAGGCCGATTTTGGCCGAAAAGGTTGCACAGGTAAATTACGGAGATTGTAAAGCGCTTTCCAACTATATGAAAGCTTTGCTAAATGAAGCAGGAATTGCCTCAAATTTAATTATGATTGGAAACGATATGCCTAGTTTAAATCCCAACTACTCAAGTTTGGGACAGGCTAACCACATGATTTTATGTGTTCCCCTTGCTAAAGATACCACCTTTTTAGAATGTACCAGTCAGTATAATCCAATGGGATTTATAGGCTATGGCAATTCTGACCGGAATGTACTAATGGTAACTGAAGATGGAGGAAAACTAGTGCATACCCCGGTTTACCATGCCAAAGAAAATTATCAGATCAGAAAAACTAAAATCACTCTAGCGGAAGACGGTACGGCCAGTTCAGAAGTTAGCGCTACTTATGGTAACGCGCAGTTTGAAGAAAATTTTTCGATGACGCTGATGGAACCTGTTGATCTCCGGAAAAAAATAATTGAAGACAGTTCTATTCCGGTAGCAGAGCTGATTAGTTATAAGTATGCGCAGCCAGACAAAATGGTACCGGTGCTTACTGAAGAAATTATTTTTAAAACCAATCCATTGTTAACCAAAGGTGGAGATAAACTGTTTTTAGTGGTTAACCAGATTAACCGTCGCGAGAGCGTTCCGCTTAAAGTAGAAGGAAGAAAAACATATTTCGCGGTTCCATTCGGTTATAACGATGATGATGAAATTAATTACATCTTGCCAAAAGGATATCAGGTGGAGTTTATTCCAAAAGATATCACGATTAGTTCTGAATTTGGAACGTACACAGCGAAATTTAGTGTTAAGGATAATATGATTGTTTATAGCCGTACGCAAACCATGAATAACAAAAAATATCCACCAGAAAAATATGGTGAATATGTAGATTTTTACAAAAAGATTTATCAGGCAGATAAGCAAAAAGCTGTTTTAACTAAAACTTTATAAATTAGCATATGATTACTGAAAACCAATATTTTGATGGCAAGGTTAAATCGTTAGGCTATGAAACCACTGAAGGAAAATCGACAGTTGGTATCATCAATCCGGGAGAATACACCTTTGGTACGGCTCAAAAAGAAATTATGCATGTTATAGAGGGCGAATTGGAAACCTTACTTCCTGAAGCTACAGAATGGCAAAGTTTTAAAGCAGGCAGCAAATTCGAAGTTAATGCAAATTTGTCGTTTAAAGTAAAAACGATTGTACAAACGGCATATTTATGCCAGTACAGATAGTTTTATTATAGAATTCTAGTCTCAAACCTAGCGCAATAAATTCTGAAACAACCCAGAGCCGTCATCTCGACTGGAACGTAGTGAAATGGAGAGATCTATCTTTGCAGATTTCTCGACTTCGTTGCACCCGATAACTATCGGGTCCGCTCGAAATGACGGCCTCTAGACATTTATTTCTTCCCGATCACTACTTCTGTAAAATTTTCTGTAGTAAGGTATTTATTGGCCAATGCCAACAATTCTCCTGAAGTAATGGTCTTCACTTTTTCGATATATTTGGTATAATAATCATAATCCAGTCCCGAAAAATAAATATTCTTAAATTTATCGGCATGCGAAAAAACATTCTCCAAACTGCCTAACATCGATCCAAGCATATAGTTCTTAACCAGCTCAAGTTCTGCTGCTCCTACCTGTTCATTTTTCAATATATCGATCTCTTTATAAATTTCAGTTAGTGCAGCCGAACATACATCAGCCCCTACCTCGGTAGCAATAAATAGATAACCTGCCTGCTGCAGCGAAGAAATGCCAGAACCAATTCCGTATGTGTAACCTTTATCTTCTCGGATATTGTTCATTAAACGCGAACCAAAATATCCACCTAAAATTGTATTAAGAATCTGAAGTCCACAAAAATCCTCATGTTTACGGTTAATTGCCAGTTGCCCTATTCGGATAGCCGATTGTAATGCATCTGGCTTTTCGGTATAAACCACTTTTCTATCACTGGCAGTAAAACTGAAACTATTTTTTACTGCATTACTTTTTTCCCAATCGCGACCAAAAAAATCGTTTAAAAGATTGAATCCGGCTTCGTCAAACTTACCTGATATCACTATAGTGCAATTATTCGGGGTATAAGCTGCCTTAAAATAATCAATCAAATCCTCACGCTTTAAGGTATCATAATGTTCTGCCTGGATGTTTACACCATAAGCGGTATCACCAAACAAAGCATGGGCAAATTCCTTTCTCGAAAGGATATCATTTTTCTTCAGGTTAACCTGTAACTTCTGCTTCTGGTTCTGGATATAAATATCGAGTTCATGCTGTGGAAACTGACTTTCTGATAAAACATCTTTCACGATCGGTAATACCGAATGTAAATGTTTATTCAGCGTATACAACGTAACTGAAGATTGATCCTGCACATATTCTGTTTGAAAAAATGCACCATAAAAATCAATTTTTTCGGCTATCTCTTTTGCTGATAACTTATTTGTCCCATTATTGATTAATGCGCTTACTGCAATAGCCTGCAATGGTTTTTCGAGTTTCCAGTTTACGTTATCAAAAATAAATTCAATTCGTACCAGATCCTGTTCTCCGGAATAAATGGTATAAACGGGTACACCATTATCCAATACTTTTTTTTCTGGCTGGATAAAGTTTATGATAGATACCTGCTTAAAATCAGGTGCCTGTTGTCTATTAAGCATTTTCTTCAGTTAAGTAATATAAAGTAGATGATGATTTTTGGTTAAAAGTTTCGTTAGATATCCTTTTGATATCTTCTGCCTCTACTTTTAAAAACTCCTCGGTTTCACGGTTCAATATAGCCGCATCGCCCAACAGCTCATAGTAAGCCAGGTTCATTGCTTTATCCAGCAGGCTCATCTCAGAAAAAACCAGTACCGACTCTACCTTGTTCTTCACTTTGGTTAATTCAGTTTCAGAAACCAATTCTGTTTTTATCTTTTCAAGTTCTGACCAGATCGCTTTTTCTGCCGTTTCGATGGCTACACCTTCCACCAATTTACCTTCAACAATAAACAAACCCGGATCTAAACTGCTCGAAATGTAGGCATTGATATCGCTAAAAAGTTGCTGTTCCTTCAACAGGCTGTTGTACAAACGAGAAGATTGTCCACGTGATAAAATATCCGACAATAAATCAAAAGCATAATAATCCTGATTTAAGCGTCCTGGCATTTTAAAAGCCATATAAATCGCATTTAAAGGTACATTAGCCTTAACCGTTTCTTTTCTGGCTTCGGTTTGTGGATCCTCCTGAATTAAATTCCGGTTATATTTTTCACCTGCAGGGATTGGTTCGAACCATTTTTCGGCCAGTTTTTTCACATCAGCTGTTTTCACATTCCCGCCAACAACCAAAATTGCATTTTGTGGCGTATAATGTTTCTTAAAAAATGATTTTACATCATCCATCGTTGCATTTTCGATGTGCGAAAGCTCCTTTCCTATAGTTGCCCATCGATAAGAATGCTTTTTATAAGCTAATGGACGCAGCTTTAACCAAACATCGCCATAAGGCTGGTTAAGATAACGCTGTTTAAATTCTTCACTTACCACATTACGCTGGGTATCTAAGCTTTTTTCGGAGAAAGCGAGGCTCAGCATCCGATCGCTCTCCAGCCAAAGAGCAGTTTCGATATTTTCTGCTGGCAAAGTGATGTAATAATTGGTAATATCATTACTCGTAAAAGCGTTATTTTCGCCTCCTACCCGCTGCAAAGGTTCGTCGTAACTCGGAATGTTTACCGATCCACCAAACATCAGATGTTCGAATAAGTGGGCAAAACCCGTTTTTTCAGGATCCTCATCCCGGGCACCTACATCATATAAAATATTTAAAACTGCCATTGGAGTTGTTGCATCTTCATGCACCAAAACTTTTAACCCATTGGCTAGTGTAAAACGATTAAAATCTACCATAAGTGACAAATATAAACGAATTGTTGAATTGCTAAATTGTTTAATCAATTAATCGAGTAAACTGATCATTATTTTTTTTTATTTGTTTAAAAAAATAACGCAAACAGCTTTTGTAATTTCTTTATTACATCTAATTATATACTTTTATAAAAAATTAAAAAAATATGCTTACCTATACTGTAATATCACTTGTTCTAGTAGCAACGAGTCTTTTTTTACTCAATTTCAGAAGAGATAGCCAATGGCGTAAAAACAATAATGATACTTTTAGTTTTATTATCTCGCTAATTTCCACTTTTACAGGATTATTTATTGCCCTATCAGTAAATACATTTTTAGATAATATCGACAAAAAGAATAACTTAATTAAGCTACTAAATACAACCAATTTGGCTATAGAAAATTGCCAGATGAAAACTAAGGGAATGTATTTAAATACTTCAAATTCTGGATTGAACTTAACTGAAACCTTAAAAAAAACACCAGTTGAACTGCCTAAATTATATCCACAACTTGCAACAAATAATTTGGTTAACGACTACTTTACGCCAAATGCTTTTCAAGCTTACATTGTTTGTATAGATAACATGGAAACCTTTGTTAAAAATCTTGCTAATGCCGAACAGAACAACAATGGAACGAAAATTGAGATTCTTAACCGATATTTAAAATATTTAGAATTTGCGAAGAGCATTAATAATTTAGAGATTGAAAGACTTGGTGGAAACATTACAGAAGAACAGGAAACCAACTCTTTAAAGAAAATAGTTGACCAATTTACTACCTCAAAATAATATGAAAAATATAATTATCATTTGTCTGTTAGCTTTCGGTTTGGCTGCTTGCAACACAGCCACAAAAAACGAAGAAAAAATTGATTTTACTAAATCTTACGAAACTGCGGCCCTCGCACTAACCGATGCGCAATTAAATTATGATGCAGCTGTGGCAAGTAAGGATACCGCGAGAATAGCTGCTGCAAAAATCCAGTTAGAAACTGCCAAAATAAATTATTTAAACAGTAAAACCGATTACACTGCAAATGGTGGCACTGTAAAAGCTGAGGACGAGCAACTACTCGCCAAAGCAAATACATCTTTAGGTAAACCTGTTAATGACACAACCATAATAGCCACTGCTGCTGAAAAGTTTATAGATAGCACTAAAATTAATGCTGATAAAAAAGTAAAACAGGTCCTGGGCACTATTTCAACTGGCGAAAACAAGGTTAGAAAGGTTTCTGATGCAGTTGCTGCTGGTCAAAATACAGTTAAAAATAATGTTATAAAGGCCAATGAAGGTTTAAAAAAAGTTAACGACACCACAAAAAAGCGTTTAGAAGAAATTAAAAAGCAGGGAAATGACTTACTAAACCTCTTTAAACGTAAAACAGATACCACAAAAAATAATTAGGCTGCATCGTTTTTTTATAATCCTGTGATTATAGTGATACTAATTTCGAGTATTTTTGCCTTATGAATACAGCCGATTTACTGCAACGGGCATTACATTTTGATTTTTTAACACAAGAGGAAGGCGTATACTTATACCATCATGCCGATACTGCATCATTGATGTTTATAGCCAATGAGCTTAGAAAAATCCAAGTGCCGAGTGGCAAAGTAACCTGGCAGATCGACCGTAATGTAAACACCACCAACGTTTGTATTGCGAATTGTAAATTTTGCAATTTCTTCCGCAGGCCTGGCCATGAGGAAAGTTATATTACCGATATTGAAACCTACAAGGTTAAAATCGAAGAAACCTTTCGTTTAGGCGGCGATCAATTATTATTGCAAGGCGGCCACCACCCCGATTTGGGTTTGGCTTTTTATGCCGATTTATTCAAAAAATTAAAAGAATTATACCCAGATTTAAAACTTCATGCTTTGGGTCCGCCAGAAATTGCCCACGTAGCCAAGCTGGAAGGCATCACGCATACTGAAGTATTAAAAACACTAAAAGAGGCAGGAATGGATTCTCTTCCTGGTGCTGGTGCTGAAATATTAAACGATCGTGTAAGGCGCTTAATCTCTAAAGGTAAATGTGGTGGACAAGAATGGCTTGATGTAATGCGTGCCTGTCACCAATTAGATATCACAACCTCCGCAACCATGATGTTTGGGCATGTTGAAACGATAGAAGAGCGTTTTGAGCATTTGGTTTGGATCCGTCAGGTACAGAGCGAAAAACCAGCCGATGCAAACGGATTCCTGGCCTTTATTCCATGGCCTTTCCAGGACGATGGTACTTTATTAAAAAGGCTCCGTGGAATTAGCAACACCGTAACTGCTGATGAATACATCCGTATGATTGCTTTGAGCCGCATCATGCTACCTAACATCAAAAACATCCAGGCCAGCTGGTTAACCGTTGGAAAAACGACGGCCCAGTTATGTTTACATGCCGGAGCAAATGATTTTGGATCGATCATGATTGAAGAAAACGTAGTATCAGCAGCTGGTGCACCACACCGCTTTACGGCCAATGGCATTCAACAATCAATTAAAGCTGCTGGTTTTGAGCCACAGTTACGCGGACAAAAATACAATTACAGGGATTTACCAGAGCATTTAGAGGAACAGGTGATAACTTACTAAAAAATGTAAGAGGTAAGATGGTGAATGGGCTATGGAAACGATCATGCCGGTTATTAATCATCAATGGCAACCTGAATTCGATAATTATTTGCTAAAAATAGTGCTTTAAAGGCGATTGATTTCGCTCTATTCGTCATGCTGAATTTATTTTACAAGTAGCGCTAGCGTTTTCAATTGCCTTGTAGCTACTGCGTGGTCAGCATCTTTTTAGCATGAAAGACCCTGAAATGAATTTACTACGCAGCTTTCCGCTGTGCTACAGGTCAGGGTGACGACTCTGAATTGAAAATATCTTACAGGAGCCATTTAAAACTGGATTTTTAATCGAACTCAGGTTAGCAACAGATTTATTGGAGTAAATTTCTAATTCCATAATCTTGAAAGAAGTCAAGATAGTTCGCTTTTTTTATCGATCTTAAAGTCTAACAACCCTAAAAGCTGATAAAACAAAGGGAAGTACAACCTAGGTTCTACCTCCCTACCTTAAATATATTGCTTTATAGAGATAAATTTCTATATATGCCGCCATTCTTTTTTGCTACCCATGGATGACCAATTCCATCCATACCAACTTTATAACCTCTATAGCCCATATCATAAAAATCGTATCCAGTCCAGCGAAATAGTTGATAGTTTCCATTTGCATCTGCTGCACCACCAAGTAAAAATATATTATCAACATTATTTGAATATCCAATTGCCAATTCTTTGAAAACGATATTTTGTGAAGGTGTATCAAAATAGCTGTTGCCATTCCTACGAATTTTAAAATTTCCAGCATTATCAATAATAGCCATATTATAGTCTTTGCCCATACCAAATTTAACTGCTCCTAGAGAAGTCTCATCAATCCAATTTGTACCATCCCATCTCTTTATCAGGTTACCACCAAATGTCGCAGGTGTAGTACTTAGGATAAAAACTCCAGCATTACTTTGCGCAATTTCTAAAGCGTTTCCAGGTAATTGTACAGGAGTACTTCCATTTGTATAACCTTTAAAAATCTCATGATCAGTATTGATGTAAAAAAGACCATCAGTTGAGTTAGCAATTTTTGTCCCAAAATAATTATAAGAAGTTGAAGTATTATAGTAAGAATTGTACCAAACTAAATAACCATTTAAGCCTTCACCAAATGAAACAAAGTAAAAAATACTTTCAGATCCGCCTGCAGAAAATGATTCGGCACTTAAGCTCGACATAACCTCCCAAGTTCCAACTGCCTTAGGATACATTGTCCGAAGAGCAATTAGGTCATTACTTGTAAAACCTTCAAAAGAACCTAGAGATAAGCTGCCGTTCATATAAGACGAAGCATCGAAGGCTGCTGTGCCTGCGATTTGGATTTCATCCGAACCAGTACCATCTGTATGAGCTATACCTATAGTATGAGCCAATTCATGCGTAATCGCCACAACTTTTTGAGCAAGCGGCAAACTACCGTGGTTATTATAAATCCTGATTTGCGAACCAGGCACAACCACAAAAGTCCCCGGAGGCATAAATGCATAACGTGGGATTTGAGCATCAGCTATTACGGATGAATTCGAATTAGTTGTACCTGTTTCGCTAATCGTAATATTTTGACCTTCTGTTACAACTTTTATTTGTATCTTACTAATAGAGGTTAAGCTATTAAGGTTAAAGTTGCGTACAGCCTCTTGAGCAGCATCAATCCATTCTGGTGAGGTTGCATTTATTTTTACTTTTAAATTTGTTATAAACTGATTATCTACAATCCAAGGATTTTGATTCTGAACGTTTATGTATTGGCGTTGTTGAATTAAGTCTGGTCTACCTAACATCTTTCTGGATGAAAATAATTCCGCCAAGGTTAAATGCTTTTGATTTAAGGCTTTTTTCCCTGATTCAATTTCCAAAGCAAGTTTCACATCTTCTTTATAAATAAATACGTCGTTTTGTATAACAAATGATGTATCTGATAATGTAATGTCTGATTCTTTAACACCTTTTGTTGTACTTAGAAAACGAACAAGATATTGTAAACTGTCAGGAACATTTGATTTCTTGTCAATCCTGTTCTCGGTAGCACTTTCTATATTACTCTGTTTTTTACAGGAGAACATCAGTGCAATTGCAGTAATGTATAACGTTAATAAGATTTTTCTTTTCATAATTTTAAATTGAATGATTCATTTCACTAAATAACAACAATAGTCACACACATTGAAAGAAATACAGACAAATAAGACAACTTAAAGTTTTAAATAACACAATCATATTATAATTAACAATACAACTAAATCTTTTAAGTCAATAAAAAAGGGAAGCAGCCCAAACGCTACCTCCCTACCTTAAACTAAACATTACCTAATCAATAATGTAAATATTCTCTAAACTAATTTTTTACCAGTTCTGATAAATTGGTTTGCAATTGTTTTAACAGCTGCACCAGTTAAAAATTCGTCGAAACTTTCTGCTGCCTGAGTTTGTGAAGCTCCACCCAATCCATTAATTTCAATACCAGCCTGAATTGTATTTTGTTCTCCTGCATAAACTGCATCAACTGCTGCAATTCCGGTATCGTTACCGTTAGCTGCATAACTTATCCAAGGTTTTAAAGCAACACCAAGAGAAGCAGCAACCATTTGACGGATATGCGATGCGTGACGGGCTTCTACTGAGTGGATTTGTAAAGCGGTGGTTAAAACAGCATTGCCTTTTAAAATCGGCGCTTGTCCCTTATAGGCACGTACACCAGTATCTTCAAAAGCTAAAGCCACTTTTAAGAAAGTTTGATAGTTACTAAAAACATCTCCAAACGCTCCTCCAGCTGTAAAATCGAAATCAGCATCTACATAACCATCAGCACCTGTAATTTGCAACGCACTTTTTAATAAATCAACGTGAGCTCTTTCATGGGCTCTAATGGTAGTGATAGCTGCATTTGAAGCTGCAGTAGGGAAAGTGATGGTAGAATTTGTTAAAGCGTGGTTGTAATAATTGTATTCAAGATACTCCAATGCTAATGCAAAGTTTAACACATCGTTAACTGAACTAGGGTTTGTTTGTCCATAAGCTTTTTGGAACATTGAACCCAAAGCAAGCGGTAATGCCGCCATCGATATCTTTTTACCAACATTGAAAAAATCTTTCATTGCTGATCTGCGCGGACTTAATCTTTCATAGATCTCGCCGTCCACTTTTTCTATTTCGTCTAATATATTTAAGATATTCATGATTGTTGAGTTTTAAAGATTAAAGGTTGATTACGTTAATTTTGGTTTTTACATATTTTCCAGCGATTGCCAAAACTTTATCTGGAGTTAAAGCTCCATCTAATCCTGCTGAATTACTAGCTCCTAATGCTGTTAAGCTATTTAAATCAGCAAAACTTCCATTAGAAATCTGATCTCTAACCCACGCAGCGTGACGGGCTTCTACTGAAACAATTTTACCTGCTAAAACAAGATAATCGGTAGTAGTAATGCGTACACCAGCACCATTGTAAGCAGCAACACCTAAATCTTCAAATGATTGAGCTGCAGCTAAAACACCTGAAGCACTCGTAAAATCGATACTTGAAAAATCAACCTCTAAACTGCCGATTGCTGCAGTACTCAATGCTTTTTTAAAGAATTCTCTGTGTGCAATTTCATGAAATTGAACATCTTGAAAATATGCTTTCTGGGCAGCTGTGAATGCTGCAGGTGGTGCAGAAGCTACTTTAATGTAAAATGCAGCTTCTAATTGTTCCAAAGCATAGGCATAATTCAATACACCTACATCAGTTTTAAAATCCAGTGTTGCGCCACTCATTACTGGGTTATCGTAACCGCGATCTTTACTACAACCTGCAGCAACTAAAGCGATACCTGCAGCACCTGCACCTGCATACTGCAGAAAAGATCTTCTGCCCACACTTTTGTCAAACAAACTTTTCTCTTGAAGCTCGCTTTTTGTTTCTAGTTCATTGTTTTTCATAGTCATCTATGTTTTAGTGGTTTTGAATACGTTTGATGATACATACGTGACAATTTATATACTGGTTTTTTCGATTTGCATTTTTTTTTGTAAGACCATTTTAATACATTCACCAACCTATAGCTATGACTACATTAAAGGCCATTATTGTTGATGATGAAGAGTTTGCACGATCGTCATTATTTTTTTTACTGCAGCAGAATTGCCAACAGGTAGAAATTACCGGTATTGCAAGATCCGTAGCCGAGGCAAAAGATATTTTGGCTCATCACCCTATTGATCTTATCTTTTTGGATATTGCGATGCCCGGAGGAAATGGCTTCGAATTGATTCCTGAGGCGCAAAAACATCATGCAGCTGTTATTTTTACAACCGCCTATGATCAATATGCACTAAAGGCGATAAAGGCAAATGCGCTAGATTACCTGTTAAAACCAATTGATATTGATGAACTCAAAATAGCGGTAGACAAAGTTTCCCAACACATCAAATTATTTAAAAGCCAAAACGAAAATGATGAAAGAATCAATAATCTGGCTTCCAGTTTAAGTTCGAGATCAGAGATCAGGAAACTTACGCTTCCTTATGGTCAGGGGTTTAAAATGATTGATATTGATGATATCATCTACATTGAGGCGGATAGCAATTACTCTATTGTACACTTAAACAACCATGAAAAAATCACCGTTTCTAAAGTTTTAAGGGAGTTTGAAGAACTATTGCCAACCGATCAGTTTGTTAGGATCCACAAATCAAGCATCATTAACCTTAATCACTTAAAGGAATACAATTCTAAAAACGGACTCCAGGTTTTCCTGAAAAACGGCGAAAGCATCAATATTTCGAGAAGAAGGGCGAGCGATTTTTTTGAAAAAATAAAGTTATTTACCAAAGCAAACAGTGATCACTAAACCGCAAATAAAAATAAGAAGATTAGCGCAAAAAGCTATCCCGAAGCCCGGTTTCGGTCATGTTTTTATGGCTTTTTTATTTTTGATCATAGGTCTTACTGCGCCTCAAAAGCTTTTTTCTCAAACCACTTATCTCCCCCATTATAACGCTAAAAACGGGCTTGCCAGCAATAACTGTTATTACATTTTACAGGATAAAAAAGGTTTTATATGGATTGCTACCGATAATGGATTAAGCCGTTTTGATGGCACAAATTTCCAGAATTTCACCATAGAAGATGGTCTGCCCGATACGCAGATTCTTCAGATGAAAGAAGATAAAGAAGGCCGCCTATGGTTTTTTGCACTAAACGGTCAACTCAGTTATTTAAAAGAAGGAAAGTTTTATAACCAGAACAATGATGAACTACTTAAAAAGCTCAACTTCAATACCGTAATTGTTTCTTTTTTAATCGATCAATCAGGCCGGATCTGGCTCGGAACAAATGCTAACCTGATTGTTTGCTGGGATGGAAAAACCATTAAAAAATATATATCTCCAAATCAAAACGATAAGTTTATTAACGCCTTTATCCATGAAGATGATCGAGGTAATATATTTGCATATAGCGATTTAAGCGTGCAACAATTTAATGGAAAAACATTTTCCATGATCAGGTCAAAGGTGCAGCCGCTTTCTTATATGACGGCTACGAATAGCAGCCAAAGATCTTTATTTTACCTGGATAATGGCGGGTTAAAACAATTCAGGCACGGAAGTATCAACGATCTTATCCCCATTCCTCAAAACCTGATCAAAAACATGTCGGGGTATTTTTATTACGACGTTAGCAGCAAAGAGGTTTGGCTATCGAATGCCAATGGGGCCTTCGCGCTCGATAAAAGCGGCAAAACAGTACAGTATCTACAGGATATTTCGGTTAACCAGGTCATCAAAGACAGTAACCAGAACATGTGGTTTGCCACCAACCAGGGCATTTACATGCTGCCTAATGCAAATAACCGCTTATCTATTATTGATGCAGAATCTGGCCTGAGCAGTAATGTGATCAAAAGCATCACCAAAGACGGGAAAAACCGGCTATGGCTCGGTACCGATGATGCGGTAATCGATGTATTAACCATCAACAATTATCAGGTTAATGAAATTGGGTTAGACGATTTTAAAAAATATAAAACCATAAAACAAATTACATTTGATCCGCAAGATCAATCTATATATTTTGCATCTGATTATGGAATGGGTGTTTTCAAAAATATCTACAACAGCAGTAATGATGTGAGTTATTTAAAGGAATCTAATAACTCAATGTTCGTGATCAAACACTTTAGCGTTGCTGAAAATAATGATCATCTTGCCCTGGCCCTATCATCGGGTGTTGTTTTTTTATCAGACAGAAGAAATAAATTTGAGTTTAACGCTGCAAAATACCGCGAAAAAGAAGACTTTTTTAAAGATAGATCTTATCATGTTTTTTATGATCGAGAAGGCAATTTGTGGTTTTCAAATGTTAATGGACTTTCTCAATTTTCGAGGGGGAAACTGATAAAACATTATGAGAATCATCCCCTATTGACCAAAAGGATCAACGATATACAACAGCTTGCAGATGGCACATTAATTCTGGCTACAGATGGTTATGGCTTAATTTTTTACAAAAATAACCAGATTACCAGACAGATTACCCAAAAAGATGGCTTAACCAATAACATCTGCACCAAAATATTCATAAAAAACAATGAGATATGGGTATTAACCAATAAAGGCGTTAACAAAATAGCCAATTATCCGAATCAGCCTAACGTAGCCAATTTCGACTATGGGAAAGACCTTTTAAGTGATGATATCAACAGTTTGTTTATTGATGACAGCACGGCTTATTTTGCGACAAACAAAGGCCTGATTTTATTTAAATACAATAATAAAAACATTGTTAAAAACCTTCCAAAGGTCTATGTTACTTCTATTATTAAAGATAATGAACGTTTACCCGTTGACCAGGACAATTTTACTTTCGAAACGGGCAATAATACCATTCTTTTTACCTTTAGTGCAGTAGATTTTACCACCAGCGATATCACCTACCGCTACCGCTTAAATGAAAATTCGGCATGGGTAGAAACCCGTACCAGACGATTGGACTTCTCTTCGCTACAATCAGGCGATTATGTATTTGAAGTAAGCGCCAAAAGCCAGAATGGTAATTGGGGCCAACCTGCAAAAATCACTTTTACCATTAAAAAGCATTTTTGGCAAAGCTTATGGTTTTTATCCATTTTGATATTACTTGTGGCTTATATTTTTTACAAAGTAGCTGTTTACATTACCCGTAAGCAAAAAGATAAAGAGCAGGCACAACTGTTATTAAAAAACAAAGTACTCATGTTGGAACAACAGGCGCTACAGGCAATGATGAATCCACACTTTGTATTTAATGTGATGAACTCTATTCAGCATTATATTAATACGCAGAATACAGCTTCGGCTAATAAAGTTTTAACCGGATTTGCCAGATTGATCAGAAAAAATCTGGAGATCTGTACCAAAAGTTACATCTCACTGGAAGAAGAGTTAGAATACCTAAATCTCTACCTGAAACTGGAGAAGAACCGTTTTGGTGATAAATTGTCTTATGTTTTTAATGTGGATGTAGATATCGACAAAGAAGAAACTTTTATCCCCTCTATGCTATTGCAACCTTACGTAGAAAATGCAATATGGCACGGCATTATGCCAAAAGAAACCGGTGGCAAAATCCTGATCAACATTAAACTGATGGATGAATTCTATCTTAACATTGAAATTATTGACGATGGAATAGGAATAGACAACTCTTTAAAAGATAAAAAGGAAACACATATTAGTAAAGGCATGCAGCTCACTAAAGAAAGGTTACACCTTTTAGGTCAGATTGGAGCAAAACCAATACATTTAAATGTAAGACAAAATACTACAAATGGTACAACGGTATCTATTTCCATCCCGTTAAAATAGATAATTTACCGTTTACTCAATTATTAATACCACTCACTAAATAGAATCTTCATCGAACCTTGTTTAGCCTTAAACTTGTGTTAGAAATAAACGATAGTGTTTATCAAAGACGTTCTTATAGAATTGATATAGATATTTAATAACCTAACCTAAAACTATATCTTAATTCAGGTTTCATTTGTGTGTTGAAAGCGGTCTTGTTTTTAAAAGCGAGACCGCTTTTTTTATGTCAAAAATTTTATTTTTGTATATGCCCAATCCTAACATCGCCAGGCACATCGAAGCCCTTATATTTTCTTCCAGCCAAAGTATTGGTAAGCAAGAAATTATACTTGCCCTAAATGCTGTTTTTAATGAAGAATTTACCGAAGCACAGGTCTTCGAAAGCATAGCGCAGATTAAAGAAAAGTATAGCCGGGATGATTTGGCTATTGAATTGGTATTTTTAAATAATGGGTATCAATTTCTAACCAAAAAAGATTACCATGAAACGGTTAACCAACTGCAGTTACACCGCTCCAAGAAAAAATTAAGTCAGGCTGCTATGGAGACACTTGCCATTATTGCCTACCGCCAGCCCATTACCAAATTGGAAATTGAACAGATCAGGGGAGTAAATTCTGATTATTCGGTACAGCGCCTGCTTGAAAAAGAATTGATCAGTATTGATGGGAAAGCAGAGACGCCGGGCAGGCCTATCCTATACAGCACCAGCACATTGTTTATGGATTATTTCGGTTTAAATAATTTAAACCAACTTCCGCAATTAAAAGATATCGTTAAGGAGGAAAATTCTGTGGGAGAAAATTTAGAGTAAATAAATTAATTTATTTATTCACAGCTTGTTATTAAAAAAAGTTTTTTAGTATTTTTAAACTATAAAAGCAATTTTTATTTTTGTGTTATGACAGCGCCAAAGAAACTCCCAACTAAACCGACTGCCAAAAAACAGGCAGACGAAGATGATGATTTTGAAGATGAAGATGTTCAAACAATAAAAAAGAAGCCTCAGGATGATGACGATGATGATTTCGACTTGCCACTAGATGATCTTGACAACTTCGATAATTTTGACGACGACGACGACGATTTTTAATATTTAAAAAACATATATTTGAAAAAGCATCCGACCGCTTGGTAGGATGCTTTTTAATTTTAAAATCTGCCCATGCAAGTTATATCCGTAAGCACTTCATCATTAAAAAAAGACTTTCTAAACACGCCAAAAATCTTATACAAAAACGATAAAAACTGGATCTGTCCGTTAGATAGCGAAGTTGAAAATGTTTTTAATACTGAAAAGAATACCTTTTTTGCGCATGGAAAATGTACACGTTGGGTATTAAAGGATGATGCAGGAAAACTGATTGGTCGTGTAGCAGCTTTTATAAATGAGAAAAAAGCCTACCACTATGACCAACCAACAGGCGGTATGGGTTTTTTTGAATGTATTGATGATGAAAAGGCTGCCTTTCTTTTATTCGATACGGCAAAAAAATGGTTAACCGAAAACGGTATGAAAGCAATGGATGGTCCGATTAATTTTGGCGAAAACGATAGTTTCTGGGGCCTATTGGTTGAAGGCTTTACCCCTCCTTCTTTCGGCATGAACTATAACTTTCCATATTATCAGAATTTTTTTGAGAAATATGGTTTTATTACCGAGTACGAGCAGTTAACCAATCATATTAACCTGACCATACCTTTTCCGGAGCGTTTTACAAAAATTGCCAACTGGGTAAGAAATAAACCAGGCTACACTTTCGAATATTTCAGCAAAGCCAATTCCAGCAAATACATTAATGATTTAATGGAGATTTACAATGACGGCTGGCAGAATTTTGAAAACTTTGTTCCTATTAAAAGAGAAACCCTCGAAGAGAGTTTTAAAAGTATGGAACCTATCATGGATGAACATCTGATCCAGTTTGCCTACTTTAACGGTGAACCAGCATCGTTTGTAGTATTGATTCCTGATGCAAACCAAATGATAAAAGGTTTTAATGGAAAACTGGGGTTAATTGAAAAATTAAAGTTTGCTTACCGCCGCTGGGTAGGCGTTACCCGCATGAGGGCGATTGTAATGGGCACTAAACCTAAATTCCAAAAACATGGTTTAGAATCCGTACTTTTTATCAGGTTGGGTGAATATGTATTACCTAAAAACCAATACAAAGAACTCGAATTGAGCTGGGTAGGCGATTTTAACGAACAAATGATTGCCATCCATAAAGCTACTGGCGCAACCTTTGGCAAAAAGCATTTAACGATGCGTAAGGTATTTTAGTTATTCATCACCTTCATCGTCCTCGTTTTTAACGAGGATGAATGAGAATGGCGATTGTATCGCCATCAAAAACTACTATTTTCGCATTATAAATGCGGACCTCACTAATCCTCGTTATAAACGAGGACTATTTTTTTTATGCCTAGGTTCGTGTCTCCACGAACCTTTTTTATTTTTGCCACGGAGTCACCGCAAACACAGAAGAATTCAACTTCAAGCTTCTTTATTTTTACTTTACAGATTTCTCCATTCCGTTGCACTACAGTCGAAATGACGTTTAAGTTATAACTTACACACTTTTATATTTAGGAAGATTAATCAACAACACACTTCCTAAAATTATCACCAATCCAATTATCTGCGTTAAGCCAATCACTTCATTTGTAAAGGTTAAACTCAACAACACAGCAACAACCGGATTAACATAGGCGTAGGTACTCACCTGTGTAGCCGGACGCACTTTGAGCAACCACACATAAGCACTAAATGCTGCAATGGAACCGAATAAAATCAGGTAAATAATGGATAGCCAGGCATCAAGCGGGATACTGCTCCAATCAAGCAATTTAAATTCAGATTTTAAAAATCCTCCAGGTAAAAATACCAAACTGGCCATCAACATCTGCCACCCAGTGTTAACAGAAACTGAACTATCGGTAGTAGGATGGTATTTTGAATAAAGTGATCCTCCAGCCCATGCTATCGGTCCAAAAATAAGTAATACCATACCTAAAATCTGTAAATTACTTTGAGGTTTATCAAGTGCCTGTACAATCTGATTGCCAAATAAGAGTATCACACCTAAAAAGCCAATAACCAGTCCTGATAAGATATATTTATTGCTTAGGTTTTCCTTCCAATGCGATTTATCTAAAATAACAAACCATATGGCTGCAGAGGCGACCATAATAGCCACTAAACCACTGGGGATAAATTGCTCTACCCAAATTACAATTCCGGTACCTAAACCCAACATTAAAACACCACTTACCGTAGCAATTTTGATGGTTTTAAGATTAAAAATATCCTCTCCTTTGATCTTGCGCCAAGTAAGCATTAGTATACCTGCAATAGAAAAACGGAATGCACCTAAAATGAAAGGCGGAAAACCAGCCAGGGCTTTCTGAATAAAAAAATAGGTAGAACCCCAAACAATATATACGATAGCAAAAGCCAGGTAAATCATTACCGGCGACACTGCTTTATTTGAATTTGTCATTTCCTTATTTTTAGGAATTACCAATTTATTGCTTTTTTAAGGTTCCATCATCATGGTTATTCAAGCCATATTTTATATCCCAAGCTTATCGTATAGATCAATAACCTTTTTGCGGAGTTTATGAATTTCTTCTTCCTTTTCAATCAGTTCTTTTTTAAGCGCAATGAGTTCTTTTGAGCTATCTGATTCTGATACTGCTGATTGCCCTGTAATTAATTGTATTACAGGAACTTTAAACATTTTGGAAATCTGGAGTAAACGGGAAATATTGATATCGGTTTGTCCTGTTTCGATTTTACAAAAAGCCGGGGTAGAAATATTCAATTTTTTAGCTGCATCGGCCTGGCTTAATCCCAGGGCCAATCTACTTTGTTTGATATGATCGCCTATGCTTTTCATCTTTTTTAGATTGGGATATTAGACGTGAGATAAGAGAACCTGAATCCGTATCATACCTAATATCTCACGTCTCATATCTATTTATCCAAAGCAGCCGCCAGTTCAGGCAGATCGAAACCTGCATAATTACCAGAACTCATCATTAACAGATTGGCATCTTTATAATTTAAGCTCAACAAATAGTCTTTAAGCTTTGCTGCATCATTAAAAAACTTCAATTTTGGATTGCCAAATGCCTGTTGCACGTTGTCTTCAGAAAAAGGCTCCATCCGCTTCTGTTCAAATGATTTAATATCAATAAATACAATGGCTTCATCAGCTTTATCCATCGCACCTGTATATTCTTTAAGAAAATCTTTGTTTAAACTGCTAAAAGTATGTAATTCGATACAGGCTACTAATTTACGGTTGACAAATTGGGCTTTAACAGCATCAATAGTTGCTTTTAGTTTTGATGGTGAATGTGCAAAATCCTTATAAACATTGGTTGATTCATCAGCTGAAATAACTTCTAAACGTTTAGCAGCACCAGTAAATGAAGCAATAGCCATATCAAAATCGTTTTCACTGATATCTAATTGTTTACATACCAATTTAGCTGCATTCAGGTTCATCAGGTTATGATCACCAAAAATCTTTAATGCCGTTTCTTCCGGAAGCAGGTAAGTTATACCATTTCTGATTTCATGTTCGGGAATTGCATAACCGATTTTTGTAACATCAGCTTTTGAATTTAATACAATGTCATTCAAATCTGCATCGGCTTTACAGTAAATCAATGTTCCCTTGGGTTCGATGGTATCGATAAACTTATCAAACTGCAAAGTATAATCGGCATAAGTTGGAAAAACATTAATGTGATCCCAGGCAATGCCACTAATTACAGCAACATTTGCTTTATAGAGATGAAATTTTGGCCTTCTATCAATCGGTGAAGATAAATACTCATCACCCTCAATAATCATCACAGGCGCTTCTTCGGTAACTTTTACCATAGTTTCGAAACCAGCCAGTTGCGCGCCAACCAAATAATCGAAATCGTGTTTATAATAATTAAGCACATGCAAAATCATACTGGTTATGGTTGTTTTACCATGACTGCCACCAATTACTATACGCAGTTTATTTTTGCTCTGCTCGTAAATATATTCAGGATAAGAATAGATTTTAATGCCCAGTTCCTGTGCTTTCAACAATTCCGGATTATCGATACGGGCATGCATACCCAAAATTACCGCATCCAGATCTTTTGAAATACGATTTTCATCCCAGCCCATTTCAGCCGGTAATAAATCATATTTATCCAAACGTGATTTTGCTGGTTCGAAAATCACATCGTCTGAACCTGAAATCTGATAACCTTTTTTATGTAAGGCAATGGCCAGGTTGTGCATGGCACTCCCACCAATCGCTATAAAATGTATACGCATATTTTTTATTTTAAAGGAGATTTTAGATGTGAGATGCTAGATTTGAGAGAAGAAATATTAGATGTGGAAACAAAACTAAACCTTAATCCCTAAACCTTAAGCCTTACACCCTAAACCTTATACCTCATACCTTCTACCTTTTCTCAAACTGTGCCGCTACCCAATCACCATTTTGTTTATGGTCAACATATTTAATTCCGTATTTAGCACATTCAGCCGTAATCATACCCAGATCTGGATCTAAATAAAAACCACTAAAGAAAATTTTGCCTCCGTCTTTTAATACATCGGCATAGCGGTAGATCTGATTTAAAAGGATATTTCGGTTGATATTGGCAAAAATAACGTCATACTCATCATCTGGAATAACTTCTTTACTACCACAAAGCGCCTGTAAATTATCTACATGGTTAAGCGCTGCATTTTCTACCGTACTTTCGTAACAAATATCATCGTAGTCAATGGCCATTAAACTTTTAGCGCCTAGTTTTGCCGCCAGAATAGCTAAAATTCCAGTTCCGCAACCCATATCCAGGATGTTTTTATCCTTTAAATCGGCAGCCAGAATATACTGCATTACCATGGTGGTGGTTTGATGGTGACCAGTGCCGAAAGCCATTTTAGGATCGATCACAATCTCGTAGGGATATGAGGGCTGTGGCTCATGAAAGGTTGCCCTCACATAACACACATCATCAATAATCAGTGGACTAAAATTCTTTTCCCATTCGGCATTCCAGTTTTCGTCGGCAACATCTTCTAAGGTATACGCTGTTGCAAATTCTTCACTATAATTGCCCAATAGCACTTTTAATTCTTGCTCATTAAAATTATCCTTGATGACGAAAGCCGTAAAACCATCCTCACTATCTTCGAATGTATCGAAGCCTAAATCGGCAAGATCGCTAATAAGGAGATCCTGTTGATAGTCTTCGATACTTTTGAAAGTAAATATTGCTTTTGTATATTGCATCTAGCTGTTTAATGCTTTAATAATATCTGTAAAATCGCGTGATTTTAACGATGCACCACCAATCAGGCCACCATCAATATCTTTTTGAGCGAATAAGCTCGCCGCATTGCCTGGGTTACAGCTACCACCATATAAAATGGTTGTATCATCAGCCACATTGAAACCATAATTTGCTTCAATTTCACTACGGATAAAAGCATGAATATCCTGTGCCTGCTCTGGTGAAGCAGTTAAACCTGTTCCAATTGCCCAAACCGGCTCGTAAGCGATCACGATCTTTTTGAAATCTTCTTCGGTTAAACTAAAAATACCTTCTACCAATTGTTTTTTTAATACTTCGTAGTAGCTTCCGTTGTTACGCTCATCTAAAGTTTCGCCAATACAGAAAATTGGGGTTAAGCCATTGGCTAAAGCAATTTTAGTTTTTTCTGCTAATAAAGCATCGCTTTCAGCAAAATATTGCCTGCGTTCTGAGTGACCCAAAATCACATATTCTGCGCCAACAGATTTCACCATTTTAGCTGAAGTTTCGCCGGTATAAGCGCCACTTTCTTTATCGCTGATATTTTGAGCGCCAATTTTAACATCGTTACCACCCAATTTTGCCAAACTGTTTAAATGAATAAATGGCGAACAAATAATAGCCAGTTGATCGCCTTTGCGCTCATCTTTAACCATATTTACGATTTCGCTGAACAACGAAACACCTTCGTTATAATCTAAGTTCATTTTCCAGTTACCGGCAACAATCTTTTTTCTCATTTTATATTATTTAATGGTTGGTTGATCTTTTTCAGACCAGGTTTTATATTAAAATCGCCTATACGATTCGGTTAATTCAAATACTTGGGTTAGCATGTTTTTTTCTACCTCATTAAAAGCCACGTCTTTTCTTGCAAATACCTTTTCGGTTGTTTCGAACATTTTGTACAGTTTATAGGCATCGAAACCAGCGGCACCACCCCAACTAAAATCAGGAACATGGTTTGGCGGAAAACCTGCACCAAAAACATTGGCACCAACTCCTACTATGCTACCGGTATTAAACATTGTATTTATGCCTGCTTTTGCATGATCGGCCATAATTAAACCACAAAACTGCAAACTGGTATTCCGCATTTTCCGACTTTCGTAATCGTAAAGTTTTACTTCTGCGTAATTATTTTTTAAATTCGAATTGTTGGTATCTGCACCGATATTACACCACTCGCCCATCACCGAATTACCCAGATATCCTTCATGGCCTTTGGCCGAATTACCCCAGATTACTGCATTGTTGATTTCGCCGCCTGCACGGCTATTTGGACCAATTGTAGTCCCCGAATAGATTTTTGCACCCATTTTTATGGATGAGTTTTCGCAAAGGGCAAAAGAACCTCTAATTAAAGCGCCTTCCCAAACCTCGGCATTTTTACCAATGTAAATCGGGCCATAAGTAGTATTAAATACGCTGCATTCGGCTTTTGCACCTTCTTCCAGAAAGATATCGTCACCGAGCAGTTGGTTGGTACTACTAATGTTTGCCGAAGTACGTCCATCGGTTAACAATTTAAAATCTTTTCTGATTTCTGCCGGGTTATTCCCGAAAATATGTTCCGGGTAAACAATTCGAGTAAACACTCCAGGATATTCAATCTGTTTTAAAGACTTAGTGGCTTCCAGATCGTGCTGATCGGCGATGTAAGCTATAACAACATCATTTTTATAAAGTGCTTCACCTGTTTTGAGGCTCGAAATTGCCTGAAGCAATGCTTCATCAGGGCAAACAGAACCATTTATAAATAAATCGGCATTAGGCTTTGGCGCAAATTTTACTGAAAGGTAATCCTGGGTATGAAAACCAAAATCGGCTTTTAAGTACTTTGCCCATTTTTCGGCAATGGTTAAAATACCAATCCGTAAATCGGCCACAGGCCTGGTAAACGTAAGTGGACGTAAGGACATCCAGGAAGCATCATCAAATAAATTGATTTTCATAAGCAGCAAAAATAAAAAAAGTCCCGATGCTTTTGGCAAAGGGACTTCAAAAAATGCTTTTTGTTGCTAAAATTATTTCTTAGCGTAACGGTTTTTGAATTTATCGATACGTCCTGCAGTATCAACCAATTTCATTTTACCAGTATAAAAAGGGTGTGAAGTGTGAGAAATCTCTAATTTATAAAGAGGATACTCGTTACCATCTTCCCATTTAATTGTTTCTTTAGTATCTACACAAGATTTTGTTAAGAAAGCATATTCGTTAGACATGTCTTTAAAAACAACTGGTCTGTAGCTTGTTGGGTGCAAATCTTTTTTCATTTGAATATTATTTTAAGTTATTTGTGTGAAAGCATCAAGAACATTTTTGCAATTTGCTGGCAACAACGCTTATGACATTTCCTATTAGTCTTTCTACCTCTATTTTAGAGGATGCAAATATCTTAATTTTATTTTTGATTTACAAGCCTAAATAAAGAATTTTAAATTATATGCTTTTTATGCCTGCTGAAGAGAAAACTTAGCAGCTGCTAAGTTTGGTAAAATTAAACTTTTTAAGCTGAATATTGTTTCTCAGATATTTAAAAAATTATATGTAATTTTGGTATATGAGAAAACACGGCGAATTAGACGGCATCATCCATGCCAACAGTAGCGGAAAGCTCTATATTAAAAGTCCTGATTTTTTTGCACAGCCAAGGGTGATCGAAATGGTGGGTGCATTAATGCAATCGAGTATATTTAAAAAAATAGAAAAGGATAAAAACAAGAAATAGCCTTATAGATGCCTTTTAACCTGCTTTTATTCCCTCTTGTAGGCGGCTATTATATATTAATCAGGTTTAGGTATTTACGGTATGTACAATACCGGCTCGAAAGCCAGCGCATTTTATTAAATGCTGCTTTTGCGGGTATCTTATTACTCGGCGCATGTTTTATCCTAAGGGCAATTTTTATTGCCATCTGGCCGGAAACGGTTGAACATCTTAGCAAATTACTCCCCATCCATGCACCCTATTTCGGCACCACCAGCCTATCGTTATTGGTTGCCGTAGCCGCAACAGAAATCGCTAATCTTTTTATCAACCGCCTTAAAGCCATTAAAAGGGCCATCGCTACTTCTGGAAATGAATTTGAATTGTTATTAAGTTCATCTTTTTTTGACGCACACCTTTTACAGTTTACCATGGATAGCGGAAAATTCTACATTGGATGGGTAAAAGAATTACCGAAGCCCTTTACTACCAGTTATATCCGGATTACCCCCGCCTTTAGTGGTTATCGCAAGGCTGATGACAAGGAACTGGTTTTTACCACACAATATTTAACCGTTTATGCCAGTTATATTGAAGATGGCTCTGTAGCAAATACCGATGAGCTGAAAACAGATCTGGTACTGAAAGCAGACAAGATCAATTCTATTTCATTTTTCGATATGGATATGTATAACCGCTTTAATCCGGCACAGGAAGAAGCATCTTAATCCTTTTTCGAACTATATTTTGCCCAGGTTTCTATTTTGGCCTTCTGACGGGTAATATAAGCATCAGCAATCACTTCAGCAGAACTGGAGCCCTCTACCGTTTCCAATAAATCCTTTAATTTATACTGATCAACATCGGCTTTATATAAGATCTGGATCAGTTTCGGAAAATCGTTATCAATGAGGTAAGCAAAAGCATCAACCAGAACCTTGCGCAGTTGATTTTCGGAAAGTTGATCGGGTATATCGAAATCTTTGCTAATGATGCTGATTAATGACATGGAACAGGATTTTTAAGATTGTAGGATTTCAAGATCAAATTTACCTAAGATAAATTTTTAAGATTACTTTGTTTAATTAAGTTTTAGGCAATTTGCAAAAGCCAAGAACCACTATCCAAAGTTAAATAAACCTGATGGAAATGGCAGCGTCCGACTGCAAGGAGGACCTAAAATGTACAGCAGGGCTACAGACCCGATGAAATACGGAACCCTTCGTTTTCAAAGACCCTGAATTAAATTTAAGGCGACGAATGCGTGTACATCACCCATCTTACCTCCTTCCATCCCTACACCCATTTAATTTCCTGGCAAATCTCAATCAACACGCCACTGGTATCTTTTGGATGAACAAAACATACCATCTTATTGTCTGCGCCTCTTTTTGGAGAATCGCTGAGCAGCACAAAACCTTCTTTATGTAACCTTTCCATTTCCGCCAGAATATCATCAACCAGGAAAGCGATATGGTGAATCCCCTCTCCTTTTTTCTCGATAAATTTTGCAATTGCACTATCTGCTGCAGTAGCCTGAAGCAGCTCTACCTTGTTCTCGCCGGTTTTAAAAAAAGCTGTATTGACCAATTCGGAAGCAACCTGCTCCGTTTTATAACAATCGGTATTAAGCAGTTTCTCGTAAATGGCAATGGAATGGTCCAGGTCTTTTACTGCGATACCGATGTGTTCTATCTTTTTCATAGGGTATAAGGTTATGTTAATGTAAAAATGCAGCTTTTCTCTATAAGCTCATAGCTATTATTTATAATTGTTCAATAAGTTTTTTCGTATCTTTGTGTTATAATTAACAGAATAGAGATGAAACAGCCGATATATTTAGATAATAATGCTACAACGCCGTTAGATCCGCGTGTGCTGGAAGCAATGCTACCTTACTTTACTGAAAAATTTGGAAACGCTGCAAGCCGTAACCATGCTTTTGGATGGGTGGCTGAAGAGGGGGTTGATTACGCCCGCGAGGAGGTAGCCAAATTGATCGGCTGTACTGAAAAAGAAATTATTTTTACCTCAGGTGCTACCGAAGCCGATAACCTGGCGATTAAAGGTGTATTTGAAATGTATAAAGAAAAAGGTAACCACATTATTACTGCGGTTACTGAACATAAAGCAATTTTAGATACCTGCAAACACTTAGAAAAAAATGGCGCACGCGTTACTTATTTAGGTGTTAAAGCAGACGGTTTAATTGATTTAGCTGAATTGGAAGCGGCCATGACGCCCGAAACGATTTTAGTTTCGATTATGTATGGCAATAATGAAATCGGCGTAATCCAACCTGTTAAAGAAATTGCAGCCATTGCACATAAACATGGTGCATTATTTATGACTGATGCTACGCAGGCAGTGGGTAAAATCCCTGTTGATGTAAATGCTGATGGTATCGATTTAATGGCTTTCTCGGCACATAAAATGTACGGTCCGAAAGGTGTTGGTGCACTTTATGTACGCCGTAAAAATCCAAGGGTTAAAGTTACCGCACAAATGGATGGCGGTGGCCATGAACGCGGTATGCGCTCTGGTACTTTAAACGTTCCGGGTATTGTTGGTTTAGGTAAAGCTTGCGAACTTTGCCGTTTAGAAATGGAAAGCGAAGCTATTCGTTTATCGGCTTTACGCGATAAGTTAGAATCAACTTTAAGTAAAATGGAAGAGAGTTATGTTAATGGTAATACACAGCATCGTTTACCTCACGTAGCCAATATTTCTTTCAAATATGTTGAGGGTGAAGGTTTAATGATGGCCATGAGCGATTTAGCTGTATCTTCAGGATCAGCTTGTACTTCAGCATCTTTAGAGCCATCTTATGTATTAAAAAGCTTAGGTTTATCTGATGATCTGGCACACTCTTCTATCCGTTATGGATTAGGAAGGTTTACTACTGAAGCAGAAATCGATCAGGCGATTGAAGTAACTCAAAAAGCGGTTAACCACTTAAGAGAACTTTCTCCACTTTGGGAAATGTTTAAAGAAGGAATCGATTTGAGTAAAATTGAATGGGCAGAACACTAGTTCAGTTTGGAGTTGGCAGTTTGCAGTTTTGAGTAAGCAAACTGGTCATTGAAAACTGGTAATTGAAAACTAAAAATAAATTGCTCCTTAGGGAGATTAAAAAAATAAAAACATGGCATATTCAGAAAAAGTAATTGATCATTACAATAACCCACGTAATGTAGGTACTTTAAATAAAGACAGTAAATTTGTAGGCACAGGGTTAGTTGGTGCACCTGAGTGTGGCGACGTAATGCGTTTACAAATTGAGGTTGGAGAAGATAATGTAATCACTGATGCTAAATTTAAAACATTTGGTTGTGGTTCTGCAATTGCTTCTTCTTCTTTAGCAACAGAATGGTTAAAAGGAAAAACAATTGATGAGGCTTTATCTATCGATAACATGGATATTGTTGAAGAATTGGCTTTACCTCCGGTAAAAATCCACTGTTCAGTATTGGCAGAAGATGCAATTAAATCAGCAATTAACGATTACCGTGTTAAAAATGGTTTAGAAGCAATTGCGCTAGAAAAATCACACCACTAGACTAGATTTGAGAAGATAGATTTGAGATGTGAGACTTCAAGGTTCTCAATTTATTCTCAAGTCTAATATCTCAAATCTCAAATCTTAATATTATGATTACGATAACAGATAAAGCAAAAGAAAAAATAGGCCACTTAATGCAGGATTCGGAAATGGGTTCTGATTACTTTTTACGCGTTTCGGTAAAGGGTGGTGGCTGCTCTGGTTTATCATACAATTTAGATTTCGATAACGAAGAACAAAAAGGAGATCAGTTTTTTGAAGATAAAGGAATTAAAATTGCTTTAGATATGAAATCTTTCCTTTACCTGGCTGGAACTGAATTAGATTTCACTGATGGTTTAAACGGAAAAGGTTTCAACTTTATAAATCCGAATGCCAGCCGTAGCTGTGGTTGCGGCGAAAGTTTTTCAGTATAATTAATATAATTTAAACAGCAAAAAGAAAGCGGCTCAGGAAATTTTTCTGAGCCGCTTTCTTTTTTATTTCAATTGAGATTGAGATGGTTTACTGCTAATGGCATTTTCTTCGGTAACCATAGCGATTTTGCTATTAAAATCTGTAGGTCCAGAAGTATAATCGCCATCAAAGGCAACCCTGCCTTGTCCCTCTGCAATGGTACCAAATCCGGTATGAGAATCGTCTATGTTAATGATGCCTGCAATTCCGTTTTTAATATTGCTACCATCTTTTTCTCCAGACATTAAAAAAGCGAAAAAATTATAACCACCGTTTCTGTACGCTTTTACCTTTCCGTAAACGGTAAATTTATTTCCACTTCCACTAATGGCGGTTACAACACTGGTATCTGCCGCACCGATAAAATTTTTGCCCAACATTTTTATGCTGAAATCGCTAGTACTTTGCTCATAAAGTTTAACTACACCATCATTAAGCACATAACCCGGCTGATAGGGATCATTGGGTATATTACTGCTCTTTATGGTAAAAGGCTTAAATAAATAAGCACCAACGATATCTGGGGGCGTAGTACCCTTGTTTATGGTAAAACCCAGCTTAGTCAGGCTATCTACATACCTTTGCGGAATAATATCTTCTATTTTCTTGGTCAAGATTTCTTCATCGCTCGGATTAATGTCGTTGTTTTTAGAGCAAGCCGCAAATTGCAGCACTACACCTACTATTAAAGCAAATGCAGATCCTTTCGCTACCCTGGTTAAGTTTGTTGTTTTTTTCATCATGCAATTTTTAATTATAAGTTTAGCATGTCAATTGCAACTGAAGTGCCAGTATACAACAGCCTGGCTCAAATAGATTAAAAATAACCATAAACCACTATATAGATCTACCTAAAAACAGGTATTTCCATTAATGTACAAACAAAACTGCTGTCCTTTTTTCTTACGGTGTTTTTGTCCTGGCTTAAATTTTACATTTTTTATTTAATTTTTGAATAGGTTTATCACACTGTTGCATTTATTAAACCAAAAAGCCTTATAATTGTTAATTATAATCAGCAGACCAAATTACGAGCATGCCATTAATAAATGATTTTTCAACTGTTCCTACCTTATTACGGAATGTTGTAAAAAATATTCATAAACCTCAGGAAACCTTTTTAATCCATAAACAGGGTGCAGAATGGATTGAAATTTCTTTTGAAGATACTTTAAAAAGAGCTGACGCTGTTTCTGCATTTTTCCTGGAAAAAGGGATCAAAAAAGGCGATCGCTTAGGTTTAATGATTGAGAATTCTCCGGAATATGTATATTATGACCAAGGTATTCAGCAAATTGGTGTAATTAACGTTTCTATTTATCCTACACTTTCTGAACAGGAAGTAGCCTATATTATTAACGACTCTGGCATAAAAGCTATTCTGGTTGGGAATAATTTTCTTTACCGTAAGGTTTTAAAAGTAGCTGCAAACTGTAAAGCATTAAAATATATCATTCCTGCTTTCAAGGATTTCGAAAAGGTGACCATTCCGGCAGATGTAAATGTAGAGGTTATCGCATTTTCTGATATTTTAGCACTTAAACATCAGGTTACGGTTGCCGAAAAGGCTGAAATTGAGCAATGTAGAAGTTTGGTTTTACCTGAAGATGTTTCCTCATTAATTTATACCTCCGGTACTACCGGAACGCCAAAAGGTGTAATGCTTACCCACCATAATTTTGTAAAAAACGTAGAGGTTTGTTTGCAACAAATTCCGGTGATCGATCAAACAGAAACTTTCCTTTCTTTCTTACCACTGTCGCATGTATTCGAGCGTACGGCAACTTACCATGTTTGCTGCGCCCAGGGCTGTAAAATTGCATTTGCACAAAGTTTAGAGTTATTGGCCAAAAACATGGGCGAAGTTCGTCCAACCGTGATGAGTTGCGTACCACGCCTTTTAGAACGCATACACGATAAGGCGATAAAAGGAGGAACTGCAGGCGGAGGCACAAAGGCAAAAATATTTACCTGGGCTTTAGAAACTGGTAACAAATACCGGGTTGCAAAAGAGGCAGGAAAAAATCCTGGCTTAATCTTATCAGCAAAAAAAGGAATTGCAGAGAAACTGGTATTCAGCAAGATTAAGGAAAAAACCGGTGGCCGTTTAAAATTTATGATTTCGGGCGGTGCTGCACTTCCTAAAAATGTTGGTGAGTTTTTTGGCGATCTCGGCATTAAAATTTTGGAAGGTTTTGGTTTAACCGAAACTTCACCGGTAATGTCGGTTACAGAATACCACAGACAGGTATATGGCACCGTTGGACGTATTATTCCAGGTATTGAAGTAGGTATACAGGATGTGGAAAGTAAAGAAATCATCAGCATTCAAACCCACCATACCTTTAATGAAGATTTTGAATGTGCGGAGGGCGAAGTAATTGTACGTGGCCATTGCGTAATGAAGGGTTATTTTAATAAACCTGCCGAAACTGCAGAAGCCATAGATAAGGATATGTGGTTCCACACGGGTGATATTGGCCGTTTTTATAAAGGTAATCTTCAGATCACGGATCGTTTAAAAAATATGATCGTAAATGCCTATGGCAAAAATGTATACCCTACTCCGGTAGAAAACATTTATTTAAAAAGTCCGAAAATTGATCAACTCTTTCTGATTGGCGATAAAAGAGAATTTATTACGGCAATCATTATTCCAAACCGCGAAACTTTAGAAGAGACCTTTAAACTTAAACCTTCATTTTTTGAAGAGGCCGATCCTTTTATCAGCAATCCCGAAATTATCGATTGGATGGAGCAGGATATCAAAAAAATATCCAACGAACTGGCCAAATTTGAACGGATTAAAAACTTCAAGATTAAACGCAATCCTTTTGATATTGATGAAGGAGAAATTACACCAACCATGAAAGTTAAACGCCGTATTGTAGAGAAAAAATACGCAGAGGCGATTAATGAAATGTATGAGGAAGGTGTAGAAGCGGAGTAATATGTAAACTTAATGGCCTATTTTGAAATACAGCCACACCCGGTATTAAAGCACTATATCGATGCCTATTGGATATCAGAAATTACTGAGAATGCGCTTCATAAAACCAAAATTCTACCCGATGGGTGTGTAGATATCATCTTCAATATTGAGGATGATTACCGAACCGAAATTGGTAGTGTGTTGATGAAAAGCGAAACTACTTATCTTATCGGCACGATGATGCATTTTAAAGAATATCAGACCATAGGTAAAGCAAAAATTCTGGGTATTCGATTTAAACCGGCAGCGTTCTCCTATTTTTTTAAACTTTCTTCATTACACGAATTTACTAATCAAAGTATTGAACTTAAAAACATGGATTTGCCTTTAGTTTACGCTATTGATGAAAATACTTCAGCCCATCTAGATCGTTTTTTTCTTCGTAAACTCTCTCCTCCCAAATATTCGATTCTGCCCATAATTAAGGATATCGAAGTACAAAATGGTCAATTAAAAGTCAGTGAACTCGCAAAGAAATACTTTACAACGCCTAGGCAATTAGAAAGACATTTCAAAAGTTCAGTTGGTGTAAGTCCTAAAGATTTTATAAGTCTCGTTCGTTACCAGTTTGCCAACCAGATAATTAAAAATAATAATTCACTTAAGTGCTTAGCTGAAATTGCTTTCGAATCGGGATACTATGATCATGCCCATCTCACAAAGGAAATAAAAAGATTTACTGGTTCAGCTCCTTCCCAATTATAGTTTTTGTCGCATTTTTACAAAGTCAATTCTGACGCACGTAGTATCTTTGGAAAAAATTAAAACAACTTATGGTAAAATTTAGCTACACAATACTCTACGTTAAAAATGTGACTGAATCGATAGAATTTTATGAAAAGGCGTTCGGCTTTAAAAGGAAATTTATAACCCCTGAAAACGATTATGCCGAGCTGCTCAGTGGCGATACCGTAATATCATTTGCCAATATGCGACTCGCAAATGCTAATTTATCCGGTGGTTTTAAGGAAAGCATAAAGGGAGAAAAGCCTTTTGGTATAGAGCTAGGCTTTACAACAGAAAATGTAGAAATGGTTTTTACACATGCAGTGGAACTGGGGGCAATTCCTCTTGAGAACATGAAAATAAAACCCTGGGGGCAGGCTGTAGCTTATATACAGGACATCAATGGATTTTTAATTGAAATCTGCTCACCTATGCCTGATGCTTAGCAGTAATAATAAAATTATTTATGCTAAAAATATCCACCCCTGCCGACTAGCAAAAATAAGGAGGGGTGAACCACTACCCCTCCGTTATCAATCAACTAACTAACCAAATAACCTCATCAAAAATAAAGATCAAAATTTGTTATTCCAAATAAATGCAACAAAATTGCTTTTAAAAATTAAATGTGTTAAAAATCTGATATAAAGATATGTCTATTTTCTTAAAATACTAATATTTTTAGCAAAAAGAGACGGTAGGATTTAGCATAAATCTTAATTGACAGATTAACAAGCGGTTACCAATAACTAGTTTTCTTTACAATTGCCTGCTTGATATAATCGGTGGTAGTTATTAAAGCATTATACATATATTTAATAGCTTTAAGAATCATTTATTTAATCATGAATCAGGCTTTATTTATCGAACAGGTTTGGGATTTAACCAGAGAAATACCCAAAGGTAAGGTAACTTCATACGGTGCAATTGCAAAAGCCATTGGTACGCCTAATCTATCGAGAATGGTTGCCAAAGCTATTGGTGCTTGCGGGGCAGCACAGCCTCCTGTGCCTTATTATAGGGTAATCAGCAGCAATGGCTTACTCGCTGGCGATCCATCATCTACAGCTAAAAGACAAGAACTTCTCGAACGCGAAGGCGTTGAAATTAAAAACCTGAAAGTTCAAAACCTTAAAAAGGTATTCTGGAATCCTTTAATTGATCTGGAATAAATACTGATGGTAAAGTTTCTGACTATCCATATTTTTTCATTACGCTTAACATTTTCAAATACGGTGTTATATCTAATAAAGCATTTATTAATTACAATCCCTTTCTTATCTTTGCCTCAAGGTGTCTTTTCAAAAAATGACGTTTGAAATGATATCCATTACAATAATAAACACATTGCAAATTCTTACTTTTGCAAAAAATACCCGAAATGAGTATAGGATTATCAGAACAAGAGCAATTACGACGTGAGTCGCTAAAACAATTACGAGCATTAGGCATTGAGCCATATCCTGCAGAAGCTTATGAAGTGAATGCTTACGCAGCAGATATATTAGCCAATTATGAAGTAGATAAAACCGCATACAAGACCGTAGTATTGGCAGGTAGAATTATGAGCCGGAATATTATGGGTGCTGCTTCTTTTACGGAGTTACAGGATTCTACAGGCAGAATTCAGATCTACCTAAAGCGTGATGAACTTTGTCCTGGGGAAGATAAAACACTATACAATACCGTATTTAAAAAACTTTTAGATATCGGCGATTTCATTGGGGTTAAAGGATATGTATTTACTACACAAACAGGTGAAATTTCTATACATGTAACTGAATTTAAGGTACTTTCTAAGTCATTACGCCCACTACCAATCGTTAAACGTGATGATGAAGGGAATGTTTATGATGGCTTTACCAATCCGGAACTGCGTTACCGCATGCGTTATGTAGATTTAACGGTAAATCCTGATTACAAACAGATCTTTATTAAACGCAGCAAGGTGATCAACACCATGCGCAGTTATTTCGACAACCAGGGTTGGATGGAAGTGGAAACCCCTATCCTACAGCCTATCCATGGCGGTGCAGCGGCACGCCCGTTTGCTACACACCACAATACTTTAGATATGCCGCTTTATTTGCGCATTGCAAATGAGCTTTATCTAAAAAGATTAATCGTTGCCGGTTTTGACGGCGTATATGAGTTTGGTAAAATGTTCCGCAATGAAGGAATGGACCGTACGCATAACCCCGAATTTACTTCAATGGAAATTTATGTTGCCTATAAGGATTATATCTGGATGATGGCAATGGTTGAGGAATGTTTAGAAAAAGTAGCTATTGCAACAACAGGTTCTGCTGTAGTAAAAGTTGGTGCGAACGAAATTAATTTCGAAGGACCGTATGAAAAACTAACCATGTACGAGTCTATAGAAAAGTATACCGACATTGATGTTTCAGATATGACAGAAGAAGAAATTGCTGTCAAATGCAATGAAATGGGCATCGAAATCGACTCGACCATGGGCCGCGGTAAATTGATTGATGAGATTTTTGGTGCTAAAGTAGAAGCAAACTTAATCCAGCCTACCTACATTACCGATTACCCTATCGAAATGACACCACTAGCTAAAAAACACCGTACTGCGGAAGGTTTGGTAGAGCGTTTTGAGCTGTTTGTGAATGGCAAGGAAATTGCCAATGCTTATTCAGAATTGAACGATCCGATTGACCAGAAAGAACGTTTGGAAGATCAGTTAAAATTAGCTGCACGTGGTGATGATGAAGCTATGGCGATGGATGATGATTTTGTACGTGCTTTAGAGTATGGTATGCCGCCAACGTCAGGTTTAGGTATTGGTATCGATCGTTTGGTCATGTTAATGACTAACCAAAGTACTATCCAGGAAGTTTTGTTCTTCCCTCAGATGCGTCCGGAAAAAAAGAAAATTGAAATGACTCCGGAAGAAACTGAATTATATGCTTTAGTTACTGAAGGCGAACAGTACCTGTTAGCGGATGTAAAAGCAAAGCTGACCGATTGGAGCAATAAAAAATGGGATACTACTTTGAAAGCCCTAACTGGCAAAGGCATTTTGAAAGTTGCCAAAACAGATGATGGCTTATTCCTATCACAGAAATAGTTAATTTGTTAACCTACAAGGCAGAATATTTGCCAATTTTTAACAAAAACATAACATAAACTTAAAAGGCTTGCTAACAATTGTTTAGCAAGCCTTTTCTATATTTACAGCAATCGATAATTAAAATCAGTTGCCATATGAATACGTCAAGTTTAGAAATCAACGAAAGAGAGTACTGCATTAAATTAAGCAAAGATGCTTTCGATTTAACATTGGTTCGCCAATTAATAAAAAGAATCCAGGCCGAAGCTTTGTTCTTCTCAAGAGTACAGGTTGAAGAAGATGATATCTTAAGCAAAAGAGCACAAAGAGAAGATTTTGAAGGTTTTGATTATTTAGGAGATAAATAATCAGTTTGCAGTTGGTAATTCTCAGTTGACAGTTAATTGCAACAATTAACGAGTTAACCGATTCCAACAGTTAACCTCACTAATCAATATCCAAAGTTCCTTCTACTGAATCATCCATTGTTTTCCCGGTAATTACGGATGCGGCCATTTTCAAAAATGCAACGGCTGTTCCGTGTTTGGTATCCCAGTAATAACCTTCTGATGGGATTACTTTGATCAGTGTAATATTTGGGTCGTCTTTCCCTCCCTGAAACCAGGTTTTAATAAACGGGCTCCAAAGCTCGTCAATTTTGGCCTGATCTCTGCTGATTTCTGAAATACCATAAATATTTACAAAACCTGAATGGGCACCGGCCTGAAATAGTAAATGTGTAAAAGGATCGGCTGAAATTTCATCATTTTTATGACTGTCTTTCATGCTCATAAACCAGATGTTACCTTCATCATCAACCTGCTGAATAGCCATTGGCCTTACCGATAAAGGTACTCCTGTTTTAATATTGGTACAGAAAAAACAACTTTCGGCCTTCTCGGCTAAAGTTCTCAATTTTTCGATAGCCTCTTTACCGCCTAAATCCTGGATGTTATTTTCTTCCTGAGTATTGTTTGTACTCCCCTCTTGTGATGTTGCCATAGTTTTGAATTTTATATAAACTACAATGAAAAATAGAATTTGGTTTTGTTTTTTTGCGGAAAGCGTTAGGCGGAAGGCTTTGCGCGGAGCGCATAGAGATAAATTATAAAGTTTGATTTATTGGATAAAAATTATGGCGTTTTGATCAAAGGAAATATCTTTAATCAATGAATATCAAAAAACCGAAAGCTTTTAAGGCTGAGATTAAAATTATAGGCATCAACCCTTTTGTATTTGTACCAGAAGAAGTATTAAATTCTATTTTTCATCAATCTGGAAAAGACAAGGGACAAATCCCTATCAACATAAAAATAGATGGGCATGATTTTAGGCAAACCCTGGTTAGGTACGCGGGCGACTGGCGTTTATATCTGAACATGCCCATGCGTAGGGCTGCCCATAAAGATGTTGGAGATTTCGCGACTTTCGAAATGGAATTTAATCCTGAAAAACAGATTATCGACATGCATCCCAAATTGACCGAGGCTTTAGCTAAACATCCACGGGCGCAGGAAATATTTGATGGCCTTTCGCCTTATTTACAGAAAGAAATTGTCCGCTATATCGCAAATCTTAAAACAGAAGCATCAATAGATAAAAATGTAAAACGGGCAATCGGTTTTTTGTTGGGAGAAGAAAGATTTATTGGAAGAGCACCGTTAGTATGATAATCATATAGGACAAAGCAAAGCCTAATTGAGAGATTTTTCAATGATATTAATAAAACGCAATTAAAGATTCAGCAATGTCGTAGTTATCTGATGTAGCTAAAGCTTTCGCTTTTTTGTTACCGCTTATTATGCAAAGCTACCCATTAACCAAATTGATCCATTTTTTTTGAGCGCAGGGCCAATACAAAACACTAAGTTTCTTCCCGTTTTCCGCTTATACGCTTCGCTGCCTCGTACCTCGTTGCTGCAGGGTATCGCTGCAACCGGGGCTATTTGCTAAAACAGTATTTGATTTGTAGGATTGTAGGGTGCACAAACCTATGTTCCTAAACCCGATTAAGCGGAATAGCCCGGAGCGCAGCGAGGACTATAAGCGAAAGCGGGACTAAAAACAGCCAAGAACCATTGAACGCTCATTTCCTAATCAAAAATACTATAATCAAAAAGATAGCGCCACAGTTGTCAGTCTGAGCGTAGTCGAAGACTTCTTGAGCTTTGATAAATTGCTCATAAACACCCTTCAACTACGTTAAGGGTATTTTTTTTACGATTTATTCCTTAACTTAATAACATTAGGACATCGGTGCAACCAGAGCTATTTGGCTACGGCATTATTTCGCTTGTTGGGTTTATGGTGTAGAAACCATTGTTTGTAAACCCGATTAAGCGGAATAGCCCGGAGCGCAGCGAGGACTATAAGCGAAAGCGGGACTAAAAACCGCCAAGAACCACTGAACGCTCATTTCCTAATCAAAATACTATCATCATAGAGGTGCAAAGCCATTGCAAAACACTAATCTTGTGAAGATTTGATCAAAAAAAAGCCACTTCATTTCTGAAATGGCTCTGTATACGATACATTAATACTATCTGTAACGAACTTGCTGTTGTTTGTCCATCATGCCCATCTGATCTTTCATTTGTTTAATCTGATCAGCCAGCAATTTATTTTTATCTGCTTTTTTAGCTTCAGCAAGGTACATGGTTGCCTCACGTTTGTTGCGTTTAGCCATTGCAATACCAGCTAAACTTAATTTTGCTAAAGCAATATTATGATCCATCTGCATACCTAATGCAAGCGATTTTTTAAAATATTTCTCACTTTGCATTGGCGCTGTTCTACTTTCAATTAAACCGATCAATAAGTTATAATAACCGTGTTGAACTTTAATCAACTGCGTTTCATAATTGGTAATACGATCTAAAAACATTTTTGCTTTGGGCATGTTATCTTTTCTAAGAAACCATTGTGCTAAAAGCATGTTCTCATTAAAGAAATAAGTTACCAGTACAATTATCCCCAATAAAATGGCAATAATACCCCAAGGCCAGAAACCGAAAATAAATAAAGCTACTGCGCCACCTAGTAAAGCAAACCCCGCAATTAATCTGATGATATTTGGCATAAATTATTCTAATTATTTTTTTTCGCAAATATCGTGTTTAAATGGCAGAAATTAGATTTTAAAACAATAATTTCAATAAAAATTTAAAAGTTAAAAAAAACGTCTAATAAATATGAAAATCATTTTATCTATAACCCTAATAATACTTGCAATGAACGTTTCTGCACAGGACTTGAATAAAAAAATACACGACGAAGTTCACAATAAAGATATATTGATTAACGCTTGTACGCGCGAGGGCGTTACTACTTTTCCTGAATTTAAGGAAATGTACGATCCTCTTTATGAGGCATATGTGCCAGATGCAGCAACAATGATCGAACTGAAAAAACTGATCAAAAACGAAAAAATCAAAATTGTGCTGGGAACCTGGTGCGGCGACAGCAAAGCGAACGTACCAAACTTTCTTAAAATTATAGATGCCCTGCACTTTAAAGAGAAAAATATAGAGATTATTGCTGTTGATGGCAACAAAAAGGCCCAAAATGGCATATTGGATGGCTTAGATATTGTAAGGGTACCAACTTTTATTGTTTTTGATAAGAAAGGTAAAGAATTGGGACGGATTATTGAAGGACCTAAAACAACACTTGAAGGAGATTTATTGGCGATATACAAGAAGAAATCTTAAACTTTTTGAGCTTTTTTTTGTTCCATGGTTCATATTTTAATGGTTCATAGTTGATTGCATAAGTCATTATTTTCGATAGACTATTGGTTTAAGCTAAACCATCCAAGCCATTAACGATGAGCTATCAAACCATCGACTAAAATTTATTTACAACACATTATCCAAAATCCATTTTACATTATACATCTTACATCAATATTATGTCAGCAGCATTAGAACCGGGATGGTTAGCCGTTTTAGAAGAAGAATTTGAAAAAGACTATATGATTAAACTGAAGTCTTTTTTACAGGAAGAGAAGCAGCGAGGTGCTACTATTTACCCGAAAGGGGCGGATATGTTTAATGCATTGAATACTACCCCATTTGATCAGGTAAAAGTAGTCATTCTCGGCCAGGATCCTTATCATGGTACAGGCCAGGCGCATGGTCTTTCTTTTTCGGTACAACGCGGTGTAGCGGTTCCACCTTCTTTAAAAAATATATACAAAGAGCTGGAAACTGACATTGAAGGTTTTAAAACCCCAAACCATGGCCACTTAACACATTGGGCAGAACAAGGTGTATTGCTATTAAATGCCACTTTAACCGTTCGCTCTTCAGAAGCAGGTTCGCATCAGAACCAGGGTTGGGAAATTTTTACAGATGAGATTATCAAAGCTTTATCTGAGAAACGTGAACATATCGTATTTTTATTGTGGGGTAAATATGCACAGCAAAAAGCGGCTTTAATTGATCAGAAAAAGCATTATGTTTTGACAGCTGCTCACCCATCACCATTTTCCGCATACAATGGTTTCTTCGGATCGAAACATTTTTCGAAAGCAAACCAGCTTTTGGTACAAAATAACCTGAAACCAATTGACTGGAACTTACCAGCATAATGAACGCTTATTTTATTAGCGGCCTCGGGGCTGATCAACAGATTTTTTCAAAATTAAAACTTAGCGAAAAGATCAATATTATTCATATTGAATGGATAAATCCTAATCAAAATGAGACACTTGAAGTTTACGCTGAACGCCTGAGCCGGATTATAGATACCAGTAAGCCATTTGCGTTGGTAGGCGTATCTTTTGGTGGAATGATTGCGGTAGAAATTGCTAAATTGTTAAAACCTGTAGCAACTATTATCATATCAAGCACCATATTGAGCAGCCATCTCCCTGCATTATATCGTTTCGCAGGTAAATTCAGACTGTTAAATTTGATTCCTGCTAAGCTCTTAAAAGCATCAAATAAACTTACACAGCATTATTATTTTGGCACAAAATCCAGTAGCGAGAAAATATTACTGAACAGGATTATAAAAGATACCGATCCTCATTTTTTAAAATGGGCGATCGGAAGTATTTTAAGCTGGAAAAATAAGGTTAAACCGGAAAAGATTTTTCACATCCATGGAACAAAAGATAAAATCCTCTATTCCAAAAAAGCAATGCCTGATTTCTTGATTGAAAACGGAACACATTTTATGGTTTATCAAAATGCCAAGAAAATTTCAGGTCTTATTGATCAATTGATATTGAATAACTGAATCAGCTAAAATCCTACTCCTTTCAGGATTCTGTAGAACGAAAATGCTAAAATAAATCACTAATGATAGTTTAAAATGATCGTCATCTCCTGATAGACACTGAGACATGCATTTTTAGATTTCTCTACTGCGCTACTCTGCTAGATGACGATCATTAAAGGAATTAGAATTTTAATCCTTAAATTTCTTCATAAAATTACTCACGCTTTCTTCTAAATTTCCATCGGCAATGGCTTTAACGAAAGCCGTACCAATAATGGCACCATTGGCATAAGAACAGGCCTTATCAAAAGTTTGTTTATCGCTGATCCCAAAACCGATCATGGTTGGATTTTTTAGGTTCATGTTTTTAATTCTACTAAAATAAGTTTCGGTAGTATTGCCAACTTCTAAGTTTTTACCGGTTGTAGCTGAAGATGATAACAGGTAAATAAATCCATTGGTTAAACCATCTATTTTACGAATACGCTCTTCAGCGGTCTGCGGGGTAATTAAAAATACATTGCTCAAATGATGTTTTTCGAAGCAATCTTTATAAAACTCCTCATACTCTACCATCGGCAAATCGGGAACAATGCAACCATCTACCCCTACTTCGGCACAAGCCTCACAAAATTTTTCTACACCAAACTGTAAAACCGGATTTACATAACCCATTAACAAAACCGGGATGGTTACATTTTTACGTAATTCTTTCAGCTGCTCGAAAAGCAGTTTAAGTGTCATACCCTGATCAAGCGATTGTTTACTGCTCGCCTGGATCACAGGACCATCAGCAACCGGATCAGAATAAGGAAAGCCGATTTCCAATATATCTGCCCCTGATTTTTGCAGGGCTTCAGCAATCTGAACGGTATCGCCAATATTAGGATAACCAGCGGTATAATAAATTGATAATATATTTTTCTTCTCCTGGAAGAGTTGTTTAATTCTGTTCATTGTTTTGAGATGTGAGATATGAGATGTGAGATATGAGATGTGAGATTAGATTGCCTAACAAGCGATCAATCGTCTCAAATCTCATGTCTATTGTCTCAAATCTACCTTAAAGATTAAAATATTTTATATAAGTATCCAGATCCTTGTCGCCACGGCCTGAAAGGCAAACCACTACATTTTCGCCACCTTTAAATTCCATTTTTTCTAAATAAGCCAGGGCGTGTGCACTTTCTATTGCCGGAATAATACCTTCCAATTGTGTGCAAAGTAAACCAGCTTCCAAACTTTCTTCATCTGTGATGGAAACATATTGTCCGCGGCCGGTTTTAAATAAATGTGCATGTTGTGGCCCGATGCCCGGGTAATCCAACCCCGCCGAAACCGAATGAGGCTCTACCACCTGTCCATCTGGTGTTTGCATTAAAATACTTCTGCTGCCATGTAAAACGCCTTCGTTGCCCAGGTAAGTTGTGGCCGCCGAAAATCCGCTTGACACACCCTTTCCTGCTGCTTCAACAGCGATCAATTTTACGTTTTCATCGTCCATAAAGTGATAGAACATGCCCATGGCGTTACTTCCTCCACCCACACAAGCCAAAACATAATCAGGCTGGTCACTACCGGTCTGCTCCAAAAGTTGTTTTTTGGTTTCTTCGGAAATGATGGATTGGAAAATCGCCACCATATCAGGGTAAGGATGTGGACCAACCACTGAACCGATAATATAATGTGTATCAACCGGGTTGTTGATCCAATCGCGCATAGCTTCATTGGTAGCATCCTTTAGGGTTTTACTACCCGAACTTGCAGGAACAACCTTTGCACCCAACATTTTCATACGGGCCACATTCGGCGCCTGACGCTCGATATCTACTTCGCCCATGTAAATAACACACTCCAGGTTACGCAGTGCACAAACCGTTGCGGTGGCTACACCGTGCTGACCAGCACCAGTTTCGGCAATGATGCGTTTTTTACCCAATTTTTCGGCCAGTAAAATCTGTCCGATGGTATTATTAATTTTATGCGCTCCGGTATGGTTGAGGTCTTCCCTTTTCAGGAAAATATTAGCGCCGAATTTTTCAGAATATCTTTTAGCCAGATACAATGGCGAAGGACGGCCAACGTAATCTTTTAACAGCTGATGAAACTCCTTCTGGAAATCAGGATCAGCAATAATCTTTAAATAATTCTGACGCAGTTCCTCTACATTTGGATAAAGCATTTCGGGGATGTACGCGCCTCCAAAATCTCCGTAATATCCTTTTTCGTTTACTTTGTATTTCATAATATTTTTATCAAATCGTTTGTCACATTGATAGCTGCCAAAGATAAGTCGTCATTCCAGCGCAGGCGGGAATCTTAAAGCTTATTGCATTACGATTATCTTCGATGAGCACTGCGTGGTTCCCAATCAACCCGATAGCTATCGGGTTGGGAATGACGGATAAGCCTATATTTTAATCAACTTCACAATGACATTATTTTGTATTCATTTCTTTTATAAATTCTTTAATCTTTTCTGCATCTTTCACACCTGGTTCGGTTTCGAAACGGCTATTAATGTCTAATGCATATAAACGATCGTCGTTGATGTTTTTAATGGCTATGGCATGTTCTAAATCAATTCCACCGCTTAAAAAGTAAGGTTTTGCATAGGTATATCGGTCTAAAACAGACCAATTAAATGTTTTTCCCGATCCGCCATGTGCCTTCGTTTTGGTATCGAACAGGAAATAATCAGTTGTACCCAAATAAGCTTCCAAAGCCGAAAAATCAAACTCTTCATCTATCCCAAAAGCCTTAATCACTTCTATACCAGTGAAACTTAATTGTAATGCTTCGCAATATTCTGAAGATTCGTCACCATGTAACTGAACAGCCTTTAACTTGAATGTGTTTATTTTTTCTTTTACCTTTTCAATATCCTCGTTTACAAAAACACCAACAGTTTTAATTTCAGCAGGAATGTATTTGATCAATTCTGCTGAAACATCGCTGATCAACCTTGGCGATTTTTCATAAAAAATAAAGCCTAAATAATCAGGTTGCAACCCGGCAACCGAAGCAATATTGGCCGCTAAACGCATACCACAAACCTTTAATTTTAACATGCCAGTAACTGTTTAAAACTGTTTAAAGCTTTTTTATCCCTCAGCGATTCTTCTGCTTCGTAATAGCAATCGGCAAATGACATTTCGGGTTTGATGGTTCGGATGGCCAATGCCGAATTACATAACACCACGTTGTTCTGCACATCAGTTGCCTCGCCGTTTAGTACATCCATAAATATTTTGGCTGATGATTCTACCGTATCCCCGCCTTTAATTGCATTTACATCCACCTTTTCGAAGCCCATGTCATCAAGTGTTAAAATCTGCTCGCCCTTATTTGAAAAGGTTTTTACATCACAGGTTAACGAAACTTCATCATAACCCTCCAGTGCATGTACAATAGTATAGCTTTTATCGGTATCCTGGTATAAATAAGCATATAAACGAGCCAGTTCCAAACTAAAAACGCCCACCATCTGGTATTTTGGTTGTCCTGGGTTAACCATTGGTCCCAACATATTAAAAAATGTTTTTACCCCAAGTTCTTTACGGATCGGTGCCACAATTTTCATGGCAGGATTAAACAGTGGTGCATGTAAAAAACAGATCCCCGCAGTATCTAAATTACGCCTTAAAGTAGCTTCATCGTTGGTAAAGCTATAGCCCAAGTATTCCATTACGTTTGATGATCCGCAACCCGAAGAAACACCATAATTACCATGTTTGGCAACTTGATGCCCTGCACCCGCGACCACAAATGATGATAACGTAGAAATGTTGAAGGTGTCTTTACCATCGCCACCGGTACCGCAAAGATCGATCAAGTTGTAAGCAGAAAGGTCTACTTTTACGCACATATCCAACATGGCATCCCTAAAGCCCTGCAGCTCCTGAACGGTGATATTGCGCATGGCATAAGCCGTAATAAAAGCGGCAATTTGCGAAGAATTAAATGCGCCTTCCGAAATGGAAATTAGAATGTTCTTTGCTTCTTCCCTGCTAAAACTCTTGTTTTCGAATAAATGGTTTAATATTTTTTTCATGTTTTATATTCAATCTTGCGCCATGGTTTGTGTCTCCACAAACCATTATGTTTATTCCAGTTCGTGAAGACACGAACCGTGGCGATGGTTTATTGCAATGTTATTTAACCACAGATGAAAAGGATGAACACGGATAAAAATCTGTGTGTATCTGTGTACATCTGTGACTCATTTTTCATTTATCTCTATTTTGCGCCATGGTTTGTTTCTCCACAAACCATTTATGTTTATTCTATTCCGGTTCGTGAAGACACGAACCGTGGCGCAAAAAAAAAGGATTGCTTTTTGGGCAATCCTCTTAATTGTGTTTAAAATATTTTAAAATATATAACAATAGAATTTGCCTAACGAATTTCGTTATGCCACCACCAATTGTTATTTAAGTTTTTAATTATCATGTTTGTATAAAGCAAATATTGACATTGTTTTTTAATATTCCAAAATCTTTCTAAAAATATATGGCTTTCTTTAAAAGAAAAGTACAGTTTAATGATGATTTAGGTTTCGGATCCAATCCGGTAACCAAAAACCAGCGCATGCTTAACCCGGATGGTTCGGCAAATATAGAACGTACAGGTCTGCCCTGGTTCAAATTTGATGATACCTACACCCGTTTGGTAACCATGAGCTGGACACGGTTTTTCTTTGTCATTCTTCTCGCCTACCTGGTGGTAAATACCATTTTTGCAGTTTTATATAATGTTGTTGGGATTGAAAATTTAGATGGCGCCAAAGGTGTAACCCTGCGCGATCAGTTTTTTGATGCCTTTTTCTTTTCCGCGCAAACCATTTCTACGGTGGGTTATGGCCACATTTCACCACAGGGCTTTATTACCAGTGTGCTTGCCGCTTTCGAGAGCATGTTGGGTTTACTGGCTTTTGCATTAGCTACAGGTTTATTGTATGGCCGTTTCAGCAGACCAACTTCTAAAGTGAGTTTCAGCAAAAAAATGGTGATTGCACCTTACGAAAAAAGACATGGCTTGATGTGCCGTTTGGTTAATTTACGCCGCAACCAGCTTATAGAAGTAGAAGTGCAGATGGTGATGTCGTACAATGAAACGGTTGACGGTAAGCATGTAAGAAAATTTTATCCCCTGGCATTAGAGCGCAATAAAATCGGCATCCTCTCTTTAAACTGGACCTTGGTACACCCGATTACGGAAGATAGTCCGTTTTTCGAAAAATCCTTAACCGAGCTGCAGCATGCCGAAGTAGAGGTTTTTGTAATTCTTAAAGCTTTTGATGATACTTTCTCGCAGACGATCCACACCAGAACCAGTTATCAGGATGAAGAAATAGAAATGGATGCTAAGTTTGAGAAAATGTATTATCATAACGAAGAAGGCAAAATGGTGATGGATTATAGTAAATTGGATAAGATTACGCGAACGGTGTAAAGTCACTTCTTGCTTTAAAAGTGTCTTTTTTTGGAAAGCAGGCTTCAGTGCTAATCGGTTGCGGTAGTCCCGCCATACGCTACAATCTTTTTGTGGCGCTGTCATCCTGAGGCACGAAGGATCTGTTCCATAGGCTGCAGATAACGGGACATTTAAGGCTACTGCAAACAAAAAGGATTTTCGCTGCTGTCGGGTTTGATGATTAAAGCTTCTGCAAAAAAGAAAAGCCCGCCTACCGCATTAAGATTGCTTCGTACCTCGCAATGACGATACATTTTGAATAAAATCCAAAATATCCTTATACAATTGATTCCCGCCAAAAATCATCTGACTAATCATCGGCACGTGGCTTTTGCCTTTAATTTCTTTTATTTCTACGGGAATATTATTCGCTTTAAGCTTCTCGTATAATCTCGGTGTTTGCAATTTAATGGCACCGTAGGTTTTACTTCCATAAAAAAGGAGATGTGGATTTTTGATATTGTTTATATAATCCAGCGGCGAGGCCACTTTCCATACCGCAGGCTGATCAGTAAAAGTGCGGATGAAATCGAAATAAAAATGGTCTTTTTCAGCCGTGGTTAAATATTCGTGCATGTCCAAACCAAATGGATCATTCAAGATTACTCCTTTAATCGGATTCGCTATACCAGCATGCTTAAAATACTGAGGATCGGCATTGATTAATTCAGCCAGATGTGCACCTGCAGAATGGCCCATCACAAAAATCTTCTGCGGACTTGCAGTGTAATCGGCGATATGTTTTTTAACCCATTTTATAGCTAAAGCACAATCCTCGCCCATTCTTTCATACTGAACGTTTGGCGCCAAAGGATAATTGATGATGACCGTAACTACACCTTTCCGGGCAAAATTCCTCCCCAGCCACCAATAGGTTTCTTTTTTACCACTGCTCCAGGAGCCACCATGAATAAAAATTAAAACGGGTTTATTTTTGATACTGTCGTTTTTGTAAAAAACATTCAGCGTATTGGCCTCATCGGTATTACCAGCATAATTGATATTTTTTACCTTTTTAACCTGTGCAGCAGAAAGTAACGTTTGGAACAAGAGCATCAATAAAACAAGGATTTTGTACATAAAAAAGATTTAACGCTTCAGTTAATAAACGAAATTGTTGTGGGTGTGGATTTATTGAGGAGTAGTAAGAAGTGAGTATCAAGTATCTAGACACAATTCATCCAGCGCTTAACCCTAACCGCTCTACGCTAACCCTTAATCAGCGGATTTTTCTCTTTCGCAAACAAATCAAAAACCTTTTTATCTACAAAAGCAGGGAAAAGTTTATTCATCCACACGGCCAGTTTCCCTTGTCTGGTCATTACCAAAGTACGTTTGCGTTGTTCAATGCCATCGGCAATAATGCTGGCCACTTCTTCTGATGACATCATTTTACCTTCATCCATACTGGTTTCGCCATGTGCAGCACCATCTTTCGATAAAGCCGTTACCCGGATGTTAGAAGCCGTAAAGCCAGGACAGGCCACCATTACATTTACGCCGGTTTTAAGCAATTCGGTACGTAAAGATTCCATAAAACCGTTCATGGCAAATTTTGAGGCTGAATAACCTGTACGGCCTGGCAAACCGCGGTAACCTGCAATAGACGATACGCCCACCACTGTTCCTTTTGTTTTTAAAATCTCTGGCAAAGCATATTTGGTGCAATATACGGTTCCCCAAAAGTTTACATCCATTAGGTTTTTAAGTACCGATAAATCCAGATCGTTAAATAGCGCACGCATTGATAATCCGGCATTGTTCACCAGGATATCTATTTTTTGAAAAGAAACCAGGGTTTGTTTTATAATGAGTTCGCAATCGGCCTCTTTACTTACATCTGCTTGTACGGCAACAGCCCTAATATTATATTTCTTTTCTAAATCAGCGGTAATTTCGCACAGGGTAACGTATTGGCGGGCAGCTAAAACCAGGTTGGCACCACGCTTAGCAAATTCTTCTGCACAGGCTTTTCCAATTCCGCTTGATGCCCCGGTGATGATGATTACTTTATTTTTTAGGTTCATTTGTATTTTAGTAGCAAGTATGGAGTAATTAGTATCAAGTAGTGAGTAGCAAGTATTGAGTAGTAAGTATCAAGACTGGATACTGCTTTAATTATTATAGGCTATGTTATGACTATTTCATCATCGCTGTTTCGTAAGGCACGCGGGTGATGATTGATCGGCCCAAGGTAATTTCATCGGTATATTCGAGTTCGCCACCAAATGCAATTCCACGCGCAATGGTGGTTACGGGAACATTAAATTCTTTTAGTCTTTTATAAAGGTAGAATAAGGTGGTATCTCCCTCCATATTCGGACTTAAAGCTAAAATCACTTCTTTAATGCCTCCTGCTGCCATCCTGGTGACCAAACCATCAATAAACAGATCAGAAGGGCCTATACCATCCATTGGCGAAATTAAACCACCTAAAACATGGTAAACGCCAAAATACTGTCCAGTATTTTCAATGGCCATTACATCACGCGTATCTTCTACCACACAAATGGTTTCTTTATCACGTTTATGCGAAGTACAGATTTCGCAAACCGTATAATCAGAAATATTATGGCAGGTACTGCAGTGTTTAATCTGTTGTTTAAGTTTTATAAACGTATTACCAAACTGATTTACCTCCTCCTGCTCCTTATTTAAAAGATGTAATACCAAACGCAAAGCTGTTTTTTGCCCCACACCAGGAAGTTTTGAGAATTCGTTTACCGCATCTTCGAGCAGTTTGGATGAAAAATTCATAGTGCAAAAATAGGTAAAATCGTTTGTTAGTTCAATAGTTCATTAGTCATTGGTTCATTGGTAATTGCAAATTGCCAACTGAAAACTGGATATTGGTTTATTGATAACTGCAAATTGCCAATTGCCAACTGAAAACGAGCAACCTTTCCTACTCATTTGTTACAGGACGTTTTTACTCCGGACTTCCGACTTCCGACTTCCGCCTTCCGACTTCCGACTAACAAGAATATTGCTTGATTTGATAGTTTTCTTTACATTTATCAGCTTAAAACAAAACTATGTCACCAACCATTCTCTTATGTTTTCTAATTGGTTACTTTCTGCTACTGATTATTATTTCGTTTGTAACCTCTCAAAAATCGTCAGACAATAGCACCTTTTTTGTTGCCAATAGAAATTCTAAATGGTACCTCGTGGCTTTTGGAATGATTGGAACAGCACTTTCTGGCGTTACTTTTATTTCGGTACCAGGAGAAGTTGGTGCACCCAGCGGAAACCAGTTTCAATATTTCCAATTTGTGCTGGGTAATGCGGTCGGCTTTATCATTATAGCCACAGTTTTGCTCCCGCTCTACTATCGGATGAACCTTACCTCGATTTACAGTTATATCGAAAAGAGATTAGGCCATTATAGCTACAAAACCGCTGCATCGATATTTTTATTGAGCCGAACATTGGGTTCAGCGACCAGATTATACCTGGTAGTAATTGTTTTACAACGTTTTATCTTCGACAATTATGGGATTCCATTCTGGTTAACGGTATTAATTTCATTGGCATTGATATGGTCGTATACTTTTAAAGGCGGGTTAAAAACCATCATTATTACCGATACTTTACAAACGTTCTTCCTCGTTTTATCTGTTTTCTTAACCATTTATTTCATTTGCAATAGCCTTAATTTCAATATCCCTCAAGCCTTTGAGACCGTAAAAAACAGCAGTTATTCCAAAATATTCTTTTTAGATAATTTCCTGACCAATAAGTTCTATTTCAGTAAACAGTTTATCGGTGGTATTTTTGTAACCATTGCCATGACGGGTTTAGATCAGGACCTGATGCAGAAAAACCTGAGCATGGGAACCATTAAAGAAGCACAGAAAAACATGTTCACCTTTACTGGTGTATTTGTAATTTTAAATGTTTTCTTTTTAAGTGTAGGCGCATTGCTATACATTTTTGCAGCGAAAAATGGTATCGATATTCCATTAGATCACATTACGGGTAAACCGCGTACAGATTTATTATTCCCAGAAATTGCGTTGAACAACCTTGGCGCAATACCGGCCATTATTTTTATGCTGGGATTAACCGCAGCCACATTTGCTACAACCGACTCAGCCCTTACTGCCTTAACCACCTCATTTTGTGTCGACTTTTTAGGCATGGCTAAAGCAGAAAATGTAAATGCCAAAGATGCTGTAAAAAAACGCCATACGGTCCACATAGCCTTTTCTATTTTGATGTTCCTGGTGATTCTCGTAATCAATGCGTTGAACAGTTCCTCAGTTGTGAGTTTGATTTTCACCATTGCATCTTACACCTACGGACCGCTTTTAGGCTTATATAGTTTTGGATTATTTGTAAAAAAACGTGGTCTTCACGATAAATTAGTGCCGATAGTTTGCATATTATCGCCTTTTTTATGTTACTTGCTTGCAAGCAATTCGGCCTCAATTTTAGGTGGATATGTTTTTAGTGTTGAACTGATTTTAATTAATGGTTTAATCACATTTATAGGTTTGTTATTCATCAGCAAAAAGACTGATGCGCAGACAAAGTTTTAATATTAGAATAACAGTATATGACGAGTGAAGAAAAAATTAGAAGTGCTTTTGAGAACAAAGACTGGCAGGAAATTAAAGTAACCGATTCCTGGCAAATTTTTAAAATCATGGCCGAATTTGTAGACGGCTTTGAAAAATTGGCTAAAATTGGTCCATGCGTTACCATTTATGGTTCGGCACGTACTGCCCAAACACACCGGTATTACCAATTGGCCGAGCAATGCGGTAAATTATTAACTGATAGAGGTTACGGTGTAATTACTGGAGGTGGTCCGGGTATCATGGAAGCTGGTAACAAAGGCGCCCATACCAATGGAGGGAAATCTGTAGGTTTAAACATTGAACTACCATTTGAGCAGTTCCACAATAAATATATCGATCATAATAAGTTGCTGGAGTTTGATTATTTCTTTGTGCGTAAGGTAATGTTCATGAAATATAGTCAGGGTTTTGTGGTCTTACCTGGTGGATTTGGCACTATGGATGAACTGTTTGAAGCCTTAACCCTCATCCAGACCGGAAAAATTGCCCGTTTCCCTATCGTATTGGTTGGTGTTGATTATTGGGGCGGACTAATCGACTGGATTAAAGGAACCATGTTGCAAAAAGAACACAATATTCATGAAGAAGATTTAAACCTCTTCAGATTGGTTGATACGGCAGAAGAAGCCGCAGAACATATTTTCCGTTTCTATGATAAATATGTGCTTAAACCGAATTTTTAATGCTGTTGATTAATCGGTTAACTGTTGAAATTGGCTAATTGAAAACTGATAACTGAAAAAGTGCTTACAAAACATAAGCACTTTTTTATTGTAACAACTTCAACAAAAGGGTATCTAAAATAAAACGCAACAAAAATGTCGAAATTTATCAACTGGAAGAGTAATTGGTGTAGCGGGAATTTTCAACTCTTTGTAGATGGGCTTCAAAAAGGCGCCATTACTTTCGGAATGTGGACAAGCAACGCCGAAAGTGTGTTTGAAGATCAAAACTTTCTATTTGTAAACGAGGGATTTTGGCAATCAAGCACCAAGGTAATCGATCGTAAAACAAATGAAGTAATTGCAATGATTACTTACGACACCTGGAAATCAAAAGCAGTAATCAGCTTAAAATCCGGTGAGCAGTATGAATGGAAAGCAACCGGTATCTGGAAATCGCAATGGACGGTAAGCAATTATAAAGATGAGCACATTATGTACAATTCGAGCAGCAATAGTGGAGCAATATCTTCCGATACCGATAATAAATTGTTGGTAATTGCGGGATTATTTATTAAACAGGTTTACAACAGACAGACCATTCTCATAATTGCCTGTATTGTTCCTGTTATTACCACCTCAACACTTCGTCACCATTAATGATGTAAATTAAATCTTTGTGAGATGGAACAGGTATTAAGTTGGAGAAAAGGTTTATTTGACAGTAACTATCAGGTATTTAACAACGGATTTTTAAAATTCTCAATGAATTTTATTTCCTGGAAAAATTCGGCTATAGCCACTACCCCAGCTGGTATTTACATGTTTAAAAGTGAAGGGTTTTCTAAACCTGAAACTAAATTATTAAACAATAAGAACGAGGTTTTAGCCATAATTACTTACGATTGGGGGCGTTTTCAAGCTAAAATTGTATTTGCTTCCGGTGATACTTTTGATTGGAGTTTTCAAAACAGCTGGTTAAAGCGATGGTCTTTAAATAATCATCAGGATAAACAGATTTTGTTCAATGCTTCAACAGGGAGTGGTTTGTTACACACCAATGTAGATGATGATCTGATCATTTTGTGCGGACTTTTTGTCCGGGAATATTATTCGAGACTGATTTTCGGTCTGATTATTTTTATATGCTGCATGCTTACCTTTAAGAGTATTTTTTAGTTGTCATTCTGAGCGCAGCGAAGAATCTTTTCGTTTCAGTTAAATTCCTTAAACATAAAAGATACTGAAATAAGTTCAGTATGACGATAGTGAGCAGAATATTTCAATTTGTCATTCTGCGCGCAGCGAAGAATCTTTTCGTTTCAGTTAAATTCCTTAAATATAAAAGATACTGAAACAAGTTCAGTATGACGATAGTGAGCAGAATATTTCAATTTGTCATTCTGAGCGCAGCGAAGAATCTTTTCGTTTCAGTTAAATTCCTTAAATATAAAAGATACTGAAACAAGTGCAGTATGACGATAGTGAGCAGAATATTTCAATTTGTCATTCTGAGCGCAGCGAAGAATCTTTTTGTTTTAGTTGAATTCCTTAAACATAAAGTTACTGAAGCAAGTTCAGTATGACGATAGTGAGCAGAATGTATCCTATCTTCTAAATGCAGTATCGAGACGCTAAAACTAGATGAAAACTGATTTTCGGCTCTTTATCTGTCTATTATGCCTGCCCAGTTTTATTGATGAAATATCGTAATCATTTAGAAAGTATTTAAAGGCCACTAACACCACCGCTCACCACCATTTTCATGGCATCGGCTGCTGACATTTTTAGATCGGTAACCTTATCACGCTGTACTATGCATAGCTGACCTGCAAATGAATAGGAGAGCGGAAAATAAACGGCTACTTCGTCAGGCAGATCGAGTTTATGCAAATCGTTCTGCGTTAAAAAACCAATCTTTTTTAAACCGCCCTCTACCTCAACTAATACCGGATGGTTAAATTTCTTTTCGTCGCCCACAAAGGCTTCGGTTAGATCTTTTATGGAAGAGTAAATAAAATTAAGCAAGGGCAGGCGCTGCATCATCCGCTGAAACCAGTTGTACATGGGTTCGGTTACCAAATTGGTGACAAAAATTCCCGCAAGTAAAATGATGGTCAAAACGGTCAACAAACCTAAACCGGGAATATTGCGACTTTCGCCTGTGTGCGGATTTACGCCTAAGATATTGTTTACATTTAACCAGCTATCAACTGTTGTAACTGCCCAAACCACAATAAAAATACTTACGGCAATGGGTACAACAATTAATAAACCTTTAATTAAATAGTTTAAAATGGCTTTCCCGACTTTATTCATGGTGCAAAAATAACATTTTTTTTAGTTCATTTGTTCACTAGCCATTAGTTCATTTGTGCATGATGCCTATCTTAGCAATTAGTAGTTGCCGTTGGCTATGAACCATCAAGCTATTGACCAATGAACCGACGACTAATAGGCAATTCGCTATACTAATGACCAATAAACCAATGACTAATGAACTACTCGTAGAAATAAACTCTCTTTACCCTTTGCGAGATATTGGTTAAAATTTCATAAGGAATGGTATTGATATCTTTCGCCAACTCCATAATGGTATGCTCTTTATTAAAAACAATAGCCTCATCGCCCGGTTTCACCTCAATGCCGGTAATATCCAGCATGGTCATATCCATACAGATTGAGCCAATTGTAGGCACCAAATGGCCATTGATGAGCATTTTGCCAACGCCATTACCAAAATACCGCGTGTATCCGTCTGCGTAGCCAATTTTTACGGTTGCTATTTTTCCACCATTTGGCATGAGTCCTCTCCTACCATAACCTACAGTTTCTCCTGGCGCTAAAGTCTTCACCTGCGTAACCGTAGTTTTAAGTACCATTACCGTCTGCAAACCCCGGTTATTGGCTAAAGCAGAATCAAAACCATACAACCCTATACCCAAACGAACCATATCCATTTGTGCATCTGGCCAGCGTGAGATCCCAGAGGTATTGGAGATATGCAATAATGGCTTATAACCTAAAATGTTAACCAATTGATTGGCGACGATTTTAAATCTATCAATCTGCTGCTGGGTAAATCCATCATGCTCTGCGGCATCACTAGCCACGAGGTGAGAAAAAACACTCTGTACTTTAACCCTTGCGGAATCTTTTAAGAGGACAGATAAGGCATCCATTTCGGCTTGATCGAAGCCCAAGCGATGCATACCACTATCTATTTTAATGTGGATAGGATAATCGAAATCATAATCTGATAGTGCGTTTAAGAAACTGCTTAGAATTTCTACACTATAAATTTCGGGTTCTAACCTGTGCTTGATAATGGCTTCGAAGGCAGATTCTTCCGGACTCATCACCATAATAGGTAAAGTAATTCCTGCTTTACGCAAAGCAATACCCTCATCGGCATAAGCTACTGCCAGATAATCTACCTTGTGGAACTGCAATAAATTGGCGATTTCGAAACTTCCGCTTCCGTAAGAAAAGGCCTTAACCATTGCCATTATTTTAACGTCTGGCTTAATTTTAGACCGGTAAAACTGCAAATTACCTACCATGGCATTCAAGTCGATCTCTAAAACCGTATCGTGTATTTTTTGGGTGAGTAATTTACTGATGCGTCCAAATTCATAACGCCTGGCCCCTTTTACCAATATAGTTTCATGGTTAAAGTGTAAACCCGGAAAAGCCTCTACAAAAGCATTGGTATTGTCAAAAAACTGGGTTTCGAACTTAAAAAGTTCGGCATAACGGGCAATGTTTGTCCCAATGCCGATCAATCGGTTTATCTTTTTTTGCGAGAGCAGCTCAGCTATTTCAGTATACAAATCAAAATCGTCTCTTCCGGTTTCGAATAATTCAGAAAGAATAACGGTTTTCTTGGGATGCTGGTTCTGTTGATTTAAAAAATCCAGCGCAATAGCTAAAGAAGAAATATCAGCACTGTACGAATCGTCAATAATGGAGCACTGATTGATGCCGTTTTTCAGCTCCAGGCGCATACTTACATGGCTCAGTTTCTCCAGGCGCAGATCGGCCTGCTCTGGTGTATAACCTAAAGCCAATAAAGTTGCCCAGCAGATCATGCCATTTTCTATCGATGCTTTATCTTTAAAAGGTAATATGCATTCAATTTCTCTATTTTGATAAATGGCTCTTAAATAACATTTTCCTTCAATAGGTTCAACAGTGGTGATCTGAAGATCTGCTGCCTGTTTGCTGCTCCAGCTAAACTGTTTTTTACCCGGCAGATTTTTTACGCCAATTTCATTTACATACTCTGGTGAATAAATAAATAGTTGAGATGCTGCAAAGAGTTTCAATTTTTCGGTGAGTTTTTCTTTTTTGGAACTGAATCCTTCAGCATGTGCCTCACCGATGTTGGTTAAAATTCCGATTTCAGGGCGGATAATTTCTGCCAGATATTGCATCTCATTAACGGCAGAAATACCAGCTTCAAAAATGCCCAAGGTATCGTCGGCCTCAATTTGCCATACAGAAAGCGGCACCCCAATTTGCGAATTATAACTTTTCGGACTCTTCACAATATTAAAATCGGATGCCAGAAGCTGATATAACCATTCTTTAACAATCGTTTTCCCATTGCTACCTGTTATACCAATTATTTTTAGATTGAATTGATTTCGATGATAAGTGCTTAACTTTTGTAGTGCTTCCAAGGCATCATTTACCAATAAAAAGTTGCAGTCTGGATATTCGAGAATGTATCTTGCTTCGGTAACGACAAAATTCCTGATTTCTTTTGCATAGGCATCTTTAATAAATTCGTGGCCGTTGCGGTGCGAAGAAAGGGCAAAAAACATAGAACTTTCAGGTACCAAAACCGAACGGCTATCGATTACCAGATAATGGATAATCACCTCGCCATCAACTAATTTCGTATTGGCGTTTAAAATTTCGGCAATTTTGGCAACGGTATATATTGGATTTTGCATGCTATTATATTCAGAAAAATACGGTAATCGCTTTTATTTTTACGAATTTCAGTAATTAATTATGAAAAGCGGTAAACAAGAAGCAGTATTATTAGATAAAAAACAAGCTTTGGCCAAAGCCGAAAGTTTTTGCGTTTACCAGGAGCGCTCGCAAAAAGAAGTGCGATACAAATTGGTTGAATGGGGCATGCGTGGCGACGAACTGGAAGAAATTATTACCGACCTGATCATCAACAATTTTTTAAATGAAGAAAGATTTGCCAAAAGTTATGCATCAGGTAAATTTAACATCAAACATTGGGGCCGGATTAAAATTAAGCAGGGGCTGAAATTAAAAGGTGTTCCGGATAAAATACTGCAAAAAGCAATTTATAGTATTGATGAGGATGATTATTTGCAAACGATAGAAAAATTAGCGGTAAAAAAAGCGGAAAGTTTGGGAGAAAATGATCCTTTTAAAAGGAAAAATAGGCTGATGAGCTACCTTCAGGCAAAAGGATTTGAAACTGATTTAATTTTACTGGTACTGAAAGCCAGCAATTTAAATTAAATATTAAATTTTTAATAAAAAATCTCTTGACAGAAATATAAATCTGCCTATATTTGCATCACCAAAACGAAACGACAACATCAGTTTTGTAAATGCGAAAGTAGCTCAGTTGGTAGAGCACGACCTTGCCAAGGTCGGGGTCGCGAGTTCGAATCTCGTCTTTCGCTCCAAAATGCCTTCCTACCAGAAGGCATTTATTTTAAAGTTAACCAAGCCGTTGGAGATCGGCAGCGGCTAATGCTCGGGTGGTGGAACTGGTAGACACGCAGGACTTAAAATCCTGTGCTTTCAAAGGCGTGCGGGTTCGATTCCCGCCCCGAGTACACAACAAAAAGTCCGGTCAAAATTGATCGGACTTTTTTGTTTTTGATCTGCATACTTTAGTAGCGCTCACTTAATATTACCCAGCGATTGTATCTGTACTAGTGAAACTATTTAATATCCTATTTTTTCTTCTAAACCGCAGATATAAGATTGTAGTGATGCATGGATAAACTATCGAAAAGATCAAAAGTTCTGTGAGCACATTTTTACTCACTTCATAAGTTGATATCCATAAACTAATCACGGGTATCGCCACCCCTAAAATAGGTGCTCCAGAAAAGCTAAGCCAGGAAAGAACAGCATTACGCCTTACCTTATGGATGAAATTCAGAAAAACGGTAAAAGAGCAAATTACCACTGCAGTAAGGTATAATAATGAATACCCCAGATTTAAAACGATATTTAATAAATACAGCACATTTGAGAAGAACCCACTGCCGGTAGCAGTTTTATTCATAATGGTAATGGTGTAGGCAGCATATAAAACTAAACCTAACAATAAATCTATTATCCAATATTTTAAAATAATTTTGTGCATTGTTAAAGTTTACCGGTTGCTGCGTGATCCAATTATTATAAAATGTATTACCAGGTTAAAAGCACTTAGCCGATTAAATATAGCATTAATTAAATACGACCAGTTTATTCTCCGCCAGATTATACTCATAAATCCGGCCATTTTCTTCTCCTAAATAAAGCCATTGAACAATATTACGGCCATTTGGCCCAACCGGGGCAATACCAATCACCCTGTAGTGCTGACCGTTTCTTTCTGCCGATTCGATAGAATAAGTCAGCTCCTGCCGGTTTTTTATAGCAGCCTGCAGCGAAGGATTTTTCGTTTGTGTAAGGTAATACTCCATTAACAAATAAATTTTGTTAAGGTATGATGAGGTAAATTCCTCGTCAGTAGACCATGTATATTTTATTTTTTTATCGTAGGTCTTTCTGAATGAAGTTACCGGACCGTCACCTGTTTTCTTTATGGAAAGTATTAATTTGGCGGGCATTTCAGACTCATTATCTCCAGGAATGGTAACCATATCATTTTTCCAGACAACTTGTATCTGGTCTCCACGATTTAGGTTTCTGGCAGTATCAGTTTCATTGATGAAACTAAATGTACTATCACCTTTGTTTGCTAAAATTTGAAAATAATCACCGTCATCAAGATATTCCACAAAAGTTAATTGGGCAACATGCTCAAGTTTATTATTTTGTTTTTTTGGGGTAACATTTTGGTCATAAACAGGACTTAGCTTTCCTGATTCTTTCCTTTCTACTGTTTTTGAATGGCAGGCCAACAGACCGCACATCCCTATAATGTTGAGTGCATTTATTAGTTTATTCATTCGGTAAACTGTTTTATCATTTGCTTAAATAAAATCAAACCGTGTTTCCATTCTAAGCTGCAAATACTAACCTTCATTTATATAGGTCTGAGCAATTTACAAAAAGTTAATATTGATCAAAATAATTAATTGTAGCTGATGTAATGGATAGACAGCAATTTTATTATTTTTTTTATGCCTGATCAAATCCCCCATCTGCTAACAACCCTCATTTTAAATCCCTGATAATCTTCAAATTTCAAGATTAAATCATAAAAATTGATCAACTACCTCAACACAAAAAGCCACTAAACACGCCTTAAAAAACAAAAAAAATAAAATTATTTTTTGATAGTTATATTTATATTTCTATATTTGCAACCCCAAAGGAATACAACACCATGTATTAATTTGCGAAAGTAGCTCAGTTGGTAGAGCACGACCTTGCCAAGGTCGGGGTCGCGAGTTCGAATCTCGTCTTTCGCTCTAAATGCCTTCCTACCAGAAGGCATTTATTTTTAAGTTAACCAAGTCGATGGAGATCGGCAGCGGCTAATGCTCGGGTGGTGGAACTGGTAGACACGCAGGACTTAAAATCCTGTGCTTTCAAAGGCGTGCGGGTTCGATTCCCGCCCCGAGTACAACAAAAAATCGAACAAAAGCCTTGATGAAAATCAAGGCTTTTGCTTTTATGATCGGTCTGATTGTTTTCTAAATTATTCATAAAAGTGAAAATATCACTAAAAAACAACACTTTAGGCAAACTTGTTCTCTGAGACATAATACAGTTCATTCCTGACATACTTTAAAAGCTCTCTTTTAATAGAGATGCGTTTCTGGGAACTGCAGCAATATTGTTCCCAAAGTTGAACTTTTGCTTTATTAATTCAGGGACTTAATATTACTACAGGCACAGGCACTCTTTCACGCTTAATCATAATAGATCGTTTTATAGCATAATACTTCACCAAATAAATACTAAAAATCAATATTTTAAAATATAAAAATAACCAAATAAAATCAAGGTCCTGAGCATAGCCCACAAAAAAACAAACAGGCTTGATTTATATTATTATAGATTTTTCCTGTGAGGATAACAGTCTAATCATCAATCCTGGAGACTATAGCCACTACCTGAATAGCTACATGTATCCCGTAAGTCAGACTTGGATTTTCAATACCAATTACAGGATTTAAAAGACTATTCCCCTTTAAATCTACAATACCTGATTTAAAGTTAGTCCTGCTGCCCGCTCTCCAAAACGAAAAATTCTGTTTAGAGCGAAAAGCATTATAAGAGCCATCAAGTAGATAAACATTACAAAAATCCCCTCCGGGAGGAGCCGTTAACATACCAACACCGGCAGATAGAACCCCGCTTTTATCAATAAGCTTAGTCAATTGCCCTGCCAGGCTAAACAATTTGGTATACCCATCAATATCATCCTTATTTCTGGAGGCAGAAAACTCATAATACCATTCTACAGTCCCCTTGGGTAATACAATAGGATACATCGTCCTGGACTTTCCATCAAGAAGCGCTTCATTACCTGTACTATTCAAAAAGAAAGATTGCAATGGAAACTTTACCACCTCAAACATGGATTTAGAGACTTTCACTTCATTTCCAGAAAAATCAGTTTTGGAAATGAGGGCTCCCTGTTCATAGTCAGCTTCTCTTTCTTTGCTACCATCTTCCTTATACCAAATGCAATGACCGTTATATAACAAAGGCTTTGCCGATACCAGCTTAAATTCCGCGCGAAGCTTACCATCAGCATAAAAATCCTTACACCATCCGATGGGCTTTCCATCATCAAAAGTTACTTCCCGATACATCTTTTCATCTTCCTTTTTCTCCGCATAATCCCCATATTTATCCAAAGGAAAGCGCCATTTTCCTTGCGCCTTCCCTCCACATTTTAAGTTCACCGGATTGAAAGTAATTGTATAAGAGCTTTTACCTTCTAAATTAACCAGGTTGAAACGGTAAATCTTTATGAGCTGCGAGGCATAATCAATAGCCTTATCAGCATTGGGAATAGTAAAGGCATCCTGAGTATTTACATAAAGAGAATACTGGCCAAAATAGCCCTGGTCACATTTCTCAATCTTCGCACAGTAATAAAAATTGGGATTACTTAAAGCTGTATAATTATATACTGGCTTCTCTTCTCCAGGTTCAACAGGAAACCATCCTTTAGTAGTCCAGCCAGTATGCACGTCCCTATAACCGTAAGCCACATAAACTTTAGAAAAACCCTCATTTTTAAGGATCACTTGCGCAGATAGCGAAAAGCTATCAAGCAAAAAAATAAAAAGAGCGAAATAGATTCTACGCATAAAAAAATAACAGTCAGTAATTAAATGGAATTCCATCTAGTGGATGCAAAAACAGAAGCCGCAAAAAAAACAGAGAGATTCAAACAGTAAAAAATCGAGCGCCATAAGAGAATTTAGTCCACAAACATAGCAAAATCAGATCAAACAAAAACAAAAACATCCAAAAAGACAAGCTGCAGATCCAAATCTACAGGAGAGTAACGGCATCAACATGCCGATATCAAAATGAGAAAAAATAAAATAAAGCCACTGACAATCGTCAGCAGTTCATTCCCCAAAACAATCTTTCTGATTATTTCTTGCTATTTTCCTTTTCAGGCACCTTAGTTTTAAAAACCTCCCGAACTATGAGCGTGAAGGATTTTTAGAACAAAATATTTTAACTTTTTTTGGAAATTTTGAAGTTCTTTATGCAACTTTTTTTTTATCTAACACCTCTAAGAAGCCAGAAAGGTATTGTGATAATTTCCCACCTACTGTACAACAAAAAAATCGAACAAAAGCCTTGATGAAAATCAAGGCTTTTGCTTTTATGATCGGTCTGATTGTTGTGAAGAATTAAGACATCGGATGTTAAAATACAGAACCTCTTATAGATCAAGCAAAAAAGTTAGGAAGCACTTCACCGCAATTCTTTAAACGGAACAATAATTCAGTTGATTGATTAATTTTGTGCTGTTTTACCCATGTTAAAAACATTACACCTGATCTATCAGCTTACCTTTTCACCAACCGGGAACGTTGTTGATAACCAGCTTATTATCATTTCAAAAAAAGCTTTTAAGGATAAAGTGATTATTGGCTACCATAACCCGGGGCAGGATCCTATTTTGAATAAATATGTGAACTGATTTTTCGTATAAAATCTTAAAATAATGAATTAGGAAACCTCACTTACCAAGTGAATGAATGATTTTTAGTATCCCATTTTTTTAGATTCATTCCCCTCCTAGCAAACATAAACAAGCGAATAGCTGTTGATATATTTAAAATTGCGATTTGAACATACTACTTACCGGCGCAACCGGATATATTGCTCAGCGATTGCTTCCAGTTCTGTTAGAACAGGGCAATACTGTTTTTTGCCTGGTTAGAAATGCAGCTCGCTTCGACAAAAACAAATTTGGCCAGGATGCGAAGATAACCGTTATCGAAGCTGACCTCATGAAACCTGAAAGCTTACACTCACTACCAAAAGATATTGATGCGGCTTACTACCTGGTTCATTCAATGAGCGGCAACAAAGACTTTAGTGACAGTGAGGCAAAGTCTGCCCGTAACTTTTCAAAAGCAATAGGCGAAACAGCAGCCAAACAAATTATATTTTTAAGCGGAATAGTAAATAGTGTTGAGCTTTCTAAACACCTGGCCTCGCGCAAAAAAGTGGAGCAACTGTTGAGTGAATGCAAAGTACCACTTACCACACTCAGGGCAGGAATAATAGTGGGTTCTGGCAGTGCCTCCTTCGAAATTATACGCGATCTGGTGGAAAAGTTACCGGTAATGGTTGCACCAAAGTGGCTTCATACCAAATGCCAGCCTATTGCCATCCGAAATGTGATAGAATTCCTGTTTAAAGTATTGTTAAAGGAGTTTACTTTCGGTAAGCATTACGACATTTATGGTCCGGATATATTAAGCTACAAGGAGATGTTATTGGAGTTTGCAGCAGTGAGAAAGCTTAAAAGACGCATCTTGATTCTACCTGTTATGACGCCTAAACTTTCATCTTATTGGTTATATTTTGTAACGTCAACCTCTTATAGCCTGGCACGGAATCTTGTAGACAGTATGCATGTGGATGTAGTGGCCGAACCGAATGATCTTGCAGACAAACTTGATATTAAATTAATCCCATACAAAGAAGCTATTGATCTTGCCTTTCAAAAGATTGAGCAAAATATGGTGCTTTCAAGCTGGTACGATGCGATGGGAAAAACCTATTCAAAGGAAATGATCAAAAAGCTGCTCGCTGTTCCTACCAACGGCGTGTTTGTAGATCGAAAATCGGCCCACACGAGTGACCGAAAATTGGCTACGGCAAGAATTTTTGCCATTGGTGGCAAATCGGGATGGTACTATGCAAATTGGCTATGGAACTTTAGGGGTTTCCTGGATAAGTTATTCGGCGGTGTCGGGCTTAACCGGGGAAGAAAAAACCCAACAGCCATCAGCACAGGCGATCGGCTCGATTTTTGGCGTGTAATTTATTCAAACACCCAGGAAAGTCGTTTGCTGTTATATGCAGAAATGAAATTACCGGGTGAAGCCTGGCTGGAGTTTAAAATAGTGGATGACTGTGTTTACCAAACTGCCACTTTCAGACCGCTTGGATTAGCTGGACGCTTATATTGGTACGCAGTACTACCATTTCACTATTTTATTTTTAATGGCATGATTAAAAAAATTGTGACTTAAAAGCCTTATGAAAGATGTAAAAAAGCAGCATCTACCGGTAAAAACCTGCCCGGTTTGTAACCGCTCGTTTATGTGGCGCGCAAAATGGGCAAGGCACTGGGAAGAGGTGATCTATTGTAGTCAAAAATGCAGACGCACGAAAAACTTAGCAAAAACGGTATAGTCATGCTCATCTTTAGCATCCAAACATTTGCGCTTCACCTTTGTTGCAGTTATTTAAGATTACAACCATGAAAAAAATATATAGAAATACACTTTTGCTTGCCACATTAGCCGTCGTAGCAGCAACCTATACAAGCTGTAAAGTTTCAATTCCCAATGGGGCAACCGCAGTTAAACCATTTAACAAAGATAAATACCTGGGCACCTGGTACGAAATTGCCAGAATGGATTTTAAGTTCGAAAAAAATCTAAAGAATGTAACGGCTACCTATTCAAAAAATGACGACGGATCTATCAGGGTAGATAATAAGGGATACGATATGGTCAAAAACAAATGGAAACAGAGCATTGGAAAAGCCAAATTTGTGAAAGGTAATGATGAAGCTCGGTTAAAAGTCTCCTTTTTTGGCCCTTTTTACGCAGGGTACAACGTAATTGAAATCGATAAAGACTACCAATACGCCCTTATAGCCGGAAATAACCTGGATTACCTCTGGATACTGTCTCGCACTAAGCATATTCCGGATGCGGTAAAGGCAGATTACCTAAAAAAAGCAAATGATCTGGGGTATCAGACAAAAGACCTGGTTTGGACTATACAAGATTAACGATTGAATTTTCGAGAGGTTGGTGCATCAATCGTGATAAAAACATATCATAATTAACCTGTTGCATAAACCTTTCGAATGATTCTGGTGACATTTTCAATCTCAACATCTTTTAATATATAGCACGAGGCTGCAGCATATCGGATTTATTTGGCAAGAGAAATAGCGGTTTTCATTTGCTTTCAGCGACTTCGTGATCAGCGAACCATGATCAATTATTCTTCATCCCGAGAGCCTGTTTCACTCCTTATTTATTTCTTAAATTAAAATGAGCTTGCTGCACGTAAGGACGTTTCGCACCACCATCCCCGTGAATGAAAGATTTAAATGGTTGTTATTAATATACAATAACATCGTCGCGGCACTTCTTTATACTTATAGCGCCGGCAAGCCTGCTTTTTGCCGATGGTGAGTAAACTCCTCTTTGATAAGGCCTTCAAAATCCTATTTCCAAAGCCTTGTCAGGTATTTAGCACGGTAAAAACACGTAATTGACACCTAAACTTTTACCAACCGATCAGGTTTTATAAGGAGTTGGAAACATGGATTCTCCATCTAAATAACCATTTCACTTAAACAAAACCAGAAAATATGCTAGCAATGAACTATCGTGGCCCGTACAGGGTCAGAATTGAACAGCGTCCAATGCCAGAAATTTTGCATCCCGAGGATGCGATAGTAAGGGTTACCCGTACCTGCATCTGTGGTTCGGATCTGCACCTTTACCACGGAATGGTGCCCGATACGAGGGTAGGTTCAACCTTTGGACATGAATTTATCGGTATTATTGAAGAAATTGGTCCACTGGTAACTAATGTAAAAATTGGCGATCAGGTACTGGTTCCTTTTAATATAGCCTGTGGAAGATGCAATTTTTGTAAACAGGGGCTTTATGGCAACTGTCACGAATCTAACCCTATGGCCACCGCAGTCAGTGGTATTTTTGGGTATTCGCATACGGCAGGAGGATTTAATGGCGGGCAGGCTGAATATGTACGTGTGCCGTATGCCAACACAGGTCCAACGGTAATCCCTCCGGATATGGATCCTGATGATGCCGTTTTACTAACTGATGTTGTACCTACCGGATACCAGGCGGCAGAGATGGGCGGAATTAAAGAGGGAGATACTGTAGTTGTTTTTGGAGCAGGCCCCATCGGGATTATGGCAGCCAGGTGTGCCTGGTTTTTTGGTGCAGCCAGAGTAATCATTATCGACCACATCGATTATCGGCTGGAATTTGCCAGGAACTATGCAAAGTGCGAAGCCTACAATTTTAAATCGATGGAAGATCCCGTGGTATTTCTAAAAAAAATAACCGATTGGTATGGAGCTGATGTTTGCATAGACTGCGTAGGTTGTGAGGCCGAAGGAAATGCGTTACAGACTTTTACCGGCAAAGTAACGTTGATGCAAGCCGGTGCCGCCACTGCCCTACAGTGGGCAATTAATTCGGTAAAAAAAGGCGGGATTGTTTCGGTGGTAGGTGTTTATGGTCCGCCGTTTAATTATGTGCCTATTGGCAATGTACTGAACAAGGGGATTACCCTACGGGCCAACCAGGCCTCAGTAAAAAGGCTGCTTCCCAAACTTATTGAACATGTACAGGCCGGAAGGCTTGATCCTAAAGGACTCATTACCCACAAAGTACCTTTGGAAGAAATAGCAGATGCCTACCATATTTTTTCAGCTAAGCTAGATGAATGTATCAAGGTCGTACTTATCCCATCAACTAAATCTTAAAACATGGAAACCAACAATTTTGATTATAAAAACATTCCCGGTTGGGGCTTGGATATAGATGAGCATAATGAGCCCACTTATCCGATGAAAAATTATACAGGTGATGACCATAAACGGTCGGATTATGAAAAACCGCCGCAACAACCTGCAGATGTAGAAATACTTCAATCCACCGAACGCCCCGCATTAAGCGCCGTATTCGGCAATGCGTCGCCTCCTTCAGGTCTCAGTGGTATGATACGCCGATATGCCTTTAAACATAGCGAAGACCGCTACCGACACTGGATCCCCTTGATTCTTGCCGATCGGGTAAATGCCTGGGAAGGAATTATAGATGATTTTAGAAAAGGTATTATTCCCAACATCCCTGCCGAGCGTGGATGGAAGTCGGAACTGAAATACAACCGCGCAGGATTGACTAAAAAGATCTTGGTGACAGGTGTAATCAGTCTCGTTTTATTAAGTTATCTGACGCGAAAAAAAAGATAGCAATTCCAGTGATCAGATGTGCGATTCTTAATCCACATCTGGTTTACCTGAACATCAACAATACCTTGAATTTTAAATTACCAATTAAATTTTAACTGCCACAATATAATTAACTGATTTGCAATGTATTAATGAATTTTATTTTGCACACCATAGTGCCTTACTGGCGTAGAGCCGTTTAATGAGTTGGGCTTTTTTTTTTGTTCACAGGCGCAATGCAGCATCTTTTAATTCAACAGATCCGGAAGCTTCAACATGCAGGCCAATTAAAATCCTCGTCAGCTTCCATAATCAAATGTAACAGCAATTTATGATAACCAGCGACTTTGCCGTTCCGCAGGTTTAACAAATTAGTTTTCGCCTCTGCCGTAAGCGGAGTCAATCCATTAGGCTATGTTGGTGTAGAATAATGGACTGAAGTAGAAACTTAAATATTCTGTATTGCTGCCGTATGTTATCAACTAAAATACCTAAATCTCACATTACAAAATCATATGGCTCATCTGCTACCTTTTGGATAGGCATTTAGTAAACACCTGCCCTGTCAGCAAATTTTAATTCTCTCATCACAAGATTAGTCCTTTACTTCCGTGTTGTTATTCTGGGTAGAATTTGGCATATTTCCAGCTTCGCCAGGATTACCCTTATCCGGATCTGCCCTTGCCTCTTCAGCTCCGTAATCTCCTTCGCCCATTTCACGGCCGAGCATACCAGCACCATCTTTTACTTTATCTAATTCACTGCTATCATTGCTACGATGGCGGGGAACCTGATTATCGGGCATATTCGATTTATCCGCAGTATTATCTGCTTTTGGATCTGCAAGATTGTTGTTTTTATGATCTTTTTCCATAATAAATTTTGTTGTTTATGATACAACAGGAAATAGACTATGAAGTTTTGCCTGGATAATAAAAAAGCGTCTTTACACATTTGATGTAATACCAGAAACTAATAAGTTTAGGCCCATCACATCATCAGTTAAAACTTTTAAGCTGAATGGTCAGTTCTACTTATATCCAAAACCATTTTTTATTGTTGAAAACAAAAGGATAGATTTTCTCACGTACTAGCAAATCAGCTTTAAGTGATATCAACTGGAATTAATATGAACAAATTAAAAATAATCCTTGCAGAAGATCATAACCTGGTAAGGAACGGAATTAAAATGTTACTTGAATCGCAGGCTGATATTGAAGTGATTGCTGAGGCCGATGACGGCAAGCAGGTATTGGAACATCTTGCATCCGGAATTATTCCCGACATTGTTCTTACAGACATCAATATGCCAGAAATGGACGGCATTAGCCTGATAAAAGCCATTAAATTAACCTACCCTGATATTAAAGTAGTTATCCTATCTATGTTGGATAATGAAAAATATGTGATGCAGGCCTTTATGGAAGGGAGTTGTGGTTATATTTTGAAAAATGTAAATGAAAGCGAAATGCTGTTTGCCCTTAAAACGGTGGCTGGCGGAGCTAAATATCTTTGCGTAGAACTGACCGAAACACTGCTTAACCGCTTTATCCACCAAACTTCGGCTCAAACTGAACAGGGGGAAATTCAGGTAGATCTTTCCATGAGGGAAATTGAAGTGCTGCATCTGGTTGCAGAAGGTTATACCAACCAGGAAATGGCAGATAAGTTATTCTTAAGTAAACGCACCGTTGAAGGGCACCGCCAAACGCTGATTGATAAAACAGGATCTAAAAACACCGCATCACTAATCCGTTTTGCTGTGGTAAATGGTTATTTAAATTGATTTAACACATCGCATTTTTATTAGGAACCTGTACAAGTGGAAGTCCATAGTCTTGAGTCCGAAGTCCTAAGTTTTAGGGGCGGTACTGAAGTTTGATAATTGCACCCTTTGGGAGCGTAAACAAGCTTTTTAATTATACGGCCTAAATATAAAAAGGCTTATTTTTCCCATGCAAAAAATGTTGTTAAACCTGGTTATACCGAGCATCATAAAATAAACAACTAAAGCCTTTTATGCTGACGAATTATGATAGGTATTTGATTTCTAACTATCATTTTATACGTTTTCGATATACGACTTATACCTCTCCACTTTGTTGTTTATACCCGTTGTTGCAACATCTACCCGATCTCCAAAACCAAAAAAAAATAAAGGAGTTCTTTTTAAGTAATCAACGTTCACTGGCTGAACATTTTTTAAACTGGTTAAAAAAATAGATCATGGAACAAGAGAATTTCTGTGTAGCTGCTGAATATCATAAACAGTCATTACTGGCACAAGCCCTTAAACTTACCGCTGATGAAGATGATGCAAAAGATCTGGTTCAGGATACCCTGATCAGAGCAGTCGGATCTTGTAGTAATTTCTCTGAAGGAACCAATATCAGAGGCTGGCTTTATGTCATTATGAAAAACACATTTTACAACAGCTGTTGTAAACAAAAAAGACGTACGGCCATCTGGGAGAGCGACGATTGCCTCTATGATCAGAAACTGATGAACAGCCCTGTTAATAACCTTTCGGAAACCAAGATGATACTGGAGGATATTCAAAAGGCAATGAACACACTTAGAGCAGATTACAGGACTGCATTTCAGCGATATTTTGAAGGCTACAGTTATGATGAGATAGCCCTTGAATTAAATATTCCCCAGGGGACAGTAAAAACCTATATCTACCAGGCACGCCTAAGTTTAAAAAAATACTTGCGCATTTACCGTTAAGCTATTTTTTTTGGTAAAGCAGGAAGAAATATGCTAAGTTAATCAGACTGAAGATAATGAGTACTTTAAGATTAACCCTTTAACAGGCTATATAAAACCTGCAAAAAATTAAAGTTTAAAATCAGCGCTGAACCATAAACACAAAGGGGGCTAAATTTTAGTCCCCTTTGTGTAGTAAATTAAGTTTTTTAGCTTAAAATAATCTGGTAATTCACATTTACTCTTTTCGGATAATTGCTTTGTTCAGTATTGAGAGAAACAAATGCAGCATTGCCATGAACTTCATTTTTCAATGCATGTTCATAATGCGATTGGATCGTTTTCTGATAATCGTTCTGCAGGCCTTTTGTTGTTTCTGCTAAAAGATTTCTATCATTCAGGTTTTCAGGCAATAAAGTAATATCGCAATTTCCTTCACTGATTTCTTTGACTAAGTATTTCATTTTGGTTTTAAATCTTCGTTTCCTGTTATATAAATAAGATTTCAAGAAAGACCAAAAATATAGTAACCGTTTATTTTGTATGTAATCTAAAAGTTAATTTTTAAGGTAAAGCATGTATCAATTTAAATTCAAGCAGCATGATTACAGCCACAAGCCAACAGTTTAAAACTCAAAACACACAACTTTCCGGCTAAAAACACAAAATGATTTAACCTTTGCCAATAACTGCACTAAGGTTTCTGATTGAAATAATTACTAAAAAAAACACTTTGATATTTAATGGCATTTGCCCAGTAATCCCAATTGTGTACACCAGGCCGCGTGGTAAAATCGTGCTGAATATTATTGTACAATAGCTCATCATGCAAGCGTACGTTCATTTTATAGAAAAAATCGTCGACACCACATTCAAAAGCAATAGACAGCGATCCAGGTTTAATCAGGTAAATCATATCAATTACACTATTCTGTTTCCAGCGTTCCGGAAATTCATCCTGTTTGCCCAGTCTTTTCGAAATATCCCATCCATTCGGAAAAGGTTTAATATCTACGCCTCCACTCATGCTGCCAATAGCCCCATATACATCCTGGTGTTTAATGGCCAGGTAAAATGCCCCATGACCGCCCATACTTAAACCGGTAATGGCCCGCCCCTTTTTATCCGCAATGGTCTTATAATGTTCATCAATATAACTTACCAGCTCGGTAGCTACATAAGTTTCGTATTTCCAGGCAGGGTCTACCGGACTATCGAAATACCAACTGGTTACATTACCATCAGGGCATACAATAATAAATTGATACTGATCGACCAGTTTTTTTATCCCAGGTACTTTTTTTGCCCATTCTGCATAACTTCCCCCTGCTCCATGAAGCAGGTAAACCACCGGAAAAGCTTTTCCGGTTTTGTAGCTATCCGGCTTAATCACCACAGCCTTTATATTTTTTTTCATCGATTTGCTGTAGGTCAATGCTGTATCTACTTCCGCAGCACGTATAACTTGGCTACACAAAAACAAACAGGCAATTATGAGGAGACTTTTTTTCATGTGGTGGTTTTTAATAATGATTATAACAGCGCGCTAAATTTATAAAATAACTGGTTATGGTTTGGCATTTCTATGAATTGGAAACCTAAAAAATGGTCATGACTGCTTAACTATTCCTTAGACAGCTAAAAACTTTAAAACAATTTTGTTACATTTTAGGTTCTTGAACGGTTAACCCATCTAAAAATGCTTAAAACCTACCCATTTTACATCAAAGCACCTGTAATCCTTTTAGGATTAGTAATTACGGTATTCATCATGAGTGTGCTGAGAGATATTCTTGTGCCACTTGCTTTCGCAGCCTTAGTAGCCATACTACTTAACCCACTCACCAACCGTTTCGAAAGAAAAATGCCAAAAATCGTCAGTATTATTCTTTCCATGCTCATTGGTTTGTTAGTGATAGTGGCCATATTTTATTTTTTGTCATCACAAGTAGCTCACTTTTTCGATGATCTTGATAGCATTAAACAAAAATTATCACAGTTGCTTGAGCAGATCAGGAGTTGGCTGCAAGGCACCTTTGGTATTTCTACAAAAAAGCAGGTGCAAATGCTTAATGATGCTGCTAATGGTAGCAAGGCATTGATAGGTCAAACACTAAGTGGTTTGATGGGTGTTTTAAGTGTAGTTTTCCTGATCCCGGTTTACACTTTTTTAATCTTATTATATAAAACACTGATCTTAAACTTCATTTACGAAGTATTTTCAGAAGAGAACAAGCAAAAAGTTGCAGAAATTTTAAGTGAAACGAAAGCAGCCATTCAAAGTTACATTATTGGCTTATTGATCGAAACGTCTGTGGTTGCCATAATGAATTCTGCTGCCCTGCTTATTCTTGGTGTGCCAAATGCCATCCTTATTGGTGTTATCGGAGCAATATTAAACCTGCTGCCATATATTGGTGGGATTATCGCCATCGCACTTCCGGTATTAATGGCCACCTTAACCAAAGATGGCTTTACTACCCAACTTTTAATTATCGGTGCATATGCGCTGATTCAGTTTATTGATAACAATATTCTTGTTCCACGCATTGTATCAAGCAAGGTACAGATCAATGCCCTTATTTCTATTGTAATTGTATTAATGGGTGCTGCACTTTGGGGTATCCCCGGCATGTTTCTTTCCATTCCGTTTATTGCGGTACTGAAAATCATCTTTGACCGGATAGACGGCCTTAAGCCATGGGGTAAATTATTGGGAGATAATATTCCCACTGAGCATATGGGGCAGGTAAAAAGGTTTAGGAAAAAGAAAAAATTGGCTACAGATTAATAGTTATTTTTTGAAAACGATCGTTCAGTAGTCCTTCGCAAACAACAGTCCCGTTATTCGCTTTATCCCGATAGAAAACCTGTGAAACAAGCAAGCGCACCAAAACATAACATAAACCCAGTGCTTAAATCGGGATGTCCGCTACTACCGGGTTTATTGAATAAAGGTTGCTACATAAAAGTATAATTTGATAAAAAATATCTCACCACCATTGACAGACTCCAATAGAATAGTCGTCATTGCAATGACGACTATTCGCCTACTATCAATTCAATAAATACACTTCATTCATATTTATCTTTATGAAATAAATCTTAATTGCTGTACCAAATTGCTCTCTAATCTATCATTAAAAAATCCAAGGAAAAAGAAAAGCCTTCCAAATTGAAAGGCTTTAGGAGAAAAATTACTTCTTTTTGAGAAAGGCTAAAACGCTACTGGCATGCTCATCTCCTTTTAACATTCCTTTAAACTTAAACACCACTCTACCATTCAGATCGACCAGGAAAGTTTCTCTACCGGTTAAAAACATGACATCTTTAACGCCAAACATTTTCAAAACTTTATTATCAGGATCGCTTAAAAGGGTAAATGGCAGATTATGGTGCTTCTTAAAATCGGCATGGCTTTGTACAGTACCAGAATTTATCCCGATAATCATTGCATCTGTAGATTTAAACTCCTCATAACTATCCCGGAAGGCACAGGCCTCTTTAGTACAAACGCTACTTTCATCTTTAGGATAAAAATAAATCACCAGTTTTTTCTTCCCGATGTAGTTACTCACTTTAAAATCTTTACCACTATCATCTTTAAGGGTAAAATCTGGAATTTTGTTTCCAACCTCAATTGGTTGATTTTTAGACTTCGGTTTTGCATCCTGTGCATCAGTTCCTATCCCAATCAGGCCTAAGAGAACTAATGTGGTTGTTGCGATATTTATTTTCATTTCTTAAGGATTTATTTCTACATACGTTTAATCTCATAAAAGGGATCAAAAAATATTTTGGTCAATCAAAGACTAATTAAACCAAACGTAATTTTACTGCATTTGGCTTATTCCAATCAACACGAAACGGATTTCTTTCTTGATCCCATCATAAGTTAACGGCAATAATTTCTAAAAGTTTTGCCCAAATAAATTACAATCTCCTCCTGGTGTGTCAAAGTAGCATATCTGCTTTTTGCTTGTAAAAGCATCACACGAAACTTAATCGTTTTAGTTTAATCAGTTTCAAACAAAATCAGTTCTTATTTGCTTATAAAGCATGAAAAACATCAGACTAATTATTCCAGCCCTTTTGGTATTATTTTCGGCCTGTAGCGAAGCGACAAGAAATACCGCTAGCACAAAAAATGAAAGCACCAGTCAGACTGCTGCCAACAAAACCGATTCGCTAGAAGTTAAACTAAATATAAATGGCAATGTAGCCACAGGTGAGCCATTACTGTTAAGATTTGTGGTGTACAACAATACCGATAGCGTAAAAAAATTCTGTATCTGGCATACGCCATTTGAACCTTTAATGAGCAGTTACTTAAGTATTACCAATGACAAAGGAGAAGAAGCCCAATATAAAGGCGCAATGGCCAAAAGGGTTATGCCACCTCCAGCCTCTAGTTATACACAGGTAAAGCCGGGTGATAGCCTGGTGGCAAATGCTGATTTGCTTAAAGCATACGATTTAAAAAAAGGATCGAGTTATAAAGCCGTTTATACAGGTGGAAACATGAGCGGTTTATCATCCAGAGACACGGTTACCTTTATTTATACTGATCTACATTAATTTGAGGTTTCTTTGCCTCTAATGCACATTTTTAGCAGTTATCGGCATCTTTAAAAGAGTTTTTGAATAGCAATTATAAAGATATATGAGGCCATATCAACTTAAATGGCCTTATATTTCTTAAGTGGTGACACTTCCTTAAAAACAAAAAATAAATCTATTATAGAATCGCACCTACAATTAACCGAATCTATACTAGTCAGAATGAATTAATCTGCCAAATCAATTAAGGGTATTCCACCCCCTCTTTTGTCGCATTTACACTTTCCGGGATGCAAAAGTTCCCATAACTTTATGCTACGAATTTAAACAGAGAAAAAAATGGGAAATAGTACATCAATCACCGTAGAAACCACAGTTAATGCGCCAATAGAAAAGGTTTGGGAATTTTGGAACAATCCAGATCACATTACCAAATGGAGCTTTGCTTCACGTGACTGGCATACGCCTAATGCTGAAAACGATTTAACGGTTGGTGGTAAATTTAAAAACACCATGGCTGCAAAAGATGGCAGCATGAGTTTTGATTTCGGCGGAACTTATACTACAGTTGATCAGCACAAAAAAATTGAATATACCTTAGAAGATGGAAGAAAGGTTAGTATTGTTTTTGATCTGCTGAGCGAACAGACCAGGATAACCGAAACTTTCGATCCAGAATCTACCCACCCGATAGAAATGCAACGCAGCGGCTGGCAGGCCATTCTGGATAACTTTAAAAAATATACGGAAGAGTCGTAAACATATTTTTAATAAAGGCTGTATCGTATCTGTATTCCACGCGACTTTGTTATTCCAGAGAATTCAATGCTAAAGATATATCATTGGTATCTTTTGCATTGACCGTCATTGCCAGCTTGGCTGGCAATCTTAATGCAACTGGAGGGTCGATGAGCCATAAGCTTTAAGATTCCCGTTTTCACGGGAATGACGTAAGGTGAATGAATCATTTCCAATAGGAATAATGGAAACAAGTAGTCAAAACTTCTTGCGAGATATTTAAAAAAATCCTTCGCCAGGCTATCGTTCACAGATTCCAATAGAAAAATCGTCATCTTGACTGAAGCTTCGCGGAGTGCCCGCCTCTGCTGGCGGGGAAAGATCTTAGGCTATATTAAAAATTTCTCTAGGAGCTATGCGCTTAAAAACGTGATGTTTTTAAATTTAATTTTATGAGACGAACTTTTCCAATTTAGCCACATCAATTATCCTCTTTAATCCTTAAGTAACAATTCGATTATTATTTGATTCGCATAATTTTTGATTTGAACCGAATTACTTTGATATAGCGCTCATAATTTACATTTGCCGTGTAAATTATACACTATGCCTCGTATATCTTTATTTTATCTTTCATTCCTGTTATCAATCGGTTTGCCTTCTGGTGTTAATGCACAAACACTCAGCTTAAAGCAGGCGGTAAATAATGCATTAACCAATTATGGCACCATTAAGGCCAAAGATAATTATGCCAATGCATCAAAAACTTCTATCCAACAAGCCAGAAGAGAATACTTACCGAATTTAAACTTAAGTGCACAGCAAGATTACGGAACCATTAACGGCCAAAACGGTCCACAATACGGCTTTGGCGGTTTAGGAACTGCTTCTTCAGGTCCGGCGTTAAACAAACAAAACTGGAATGCCGCTTTTGGCGGACTTTATCTAGCGAACGTAAACTGGGATTTTTTCACTTTTGGAAAAATCAAGGAACGCATTAAAATTGCTGATGCTACCTACCAAAGAGATAAAAATGACCTGGAACAGGAAAAGTTCCAACAGGAAATCCGAGTTTCCGCAGCCTACTTAAATCTGCTCGCTGCGCAAAGGTTAAGCAAATCGCAACAGAAAAATCTCGATCGTGCCATTACCTTTAAAAATACGGCCGTAATCAGGGCCAAAAACGGATTAATTGCCGGGGTAGATTCTTCATTCGCAAAAGCCGAAGTTTCCAATGCCAAAATCGCTTTAACCAAAGCTAAAGATCTGGAACAGGAACAAGCCAACCGATTAGGCGTTTTAATGGGATTAACAGCCACATCGTATATGCTGGATACCACTTCCATAACGAGGATTCCAGGTAACCTGCTCGAAGATACGGTAATCAAAAGTTCACATCCAGTATTAAAGTTTTACCAAAACCGGGTAGAGGTGAGCCAGCAGCAGGTTAATTATTTCAAAAAATTATATTATCCAACATTTACTTTTTTTGGTGTGGTGCAGGGTAAAGGTTCTGGTTTCAGTTCTGCTTATGCCTTAGATCAAACGGCCTATTCTACCAGTTATGCAGATGGAATAAACCCCACTCGCGGAAACTATTTGATTGGCATAGGAATGACCTGGAATCTATCCACATTATTAAAAAATCGCCCGCAAGTACGTGCGCAGGAATACATTAGTCAAGGTTTAAAAGAAGAATATAACCTTATCGATCAGCAATTAAAAGCGCAACTGGCCCTAGCCGAAGCCAAACTGAGCAATGCATTAGCCAATTACAGGGAGGCACCTATCCAGGTAAAGGCAGCATCTGATGCTTATCTGCAAAAAAGCACTTTGTACAAAAACGGACTTACTACATTGGTTGACCTTACACAGGCACTTTTTACCTTAAACCGCGCCGAAACAGACAGAGATATTGCCTTTACCAATGTTTGGCAGGCCTTATTGCTAAAGTCTTCAGCATTGGGGAATTACGACATATTTATCAACGAATTTTAATCTGGCTATATAAATGAATTTAATACGTTTCGCACTCCGCAAACCCATATCCATCTTGGTTTTAGTGGCTGGATTGTTTTTTTTCGGTATTGGTGCCATCAACCAGATCAAGGTTGATATCCTGCCGCAGATGAACCTTCCGGTAATTTATATTGCCCATCCATTTGGCGGTTATACTCCCGATCAGATGGAGGCTTATTTTGGCAAGCAATATGTGAATATCCTGCTTTTTGCCAACGGCATTAAAAGTATCGAAACCAAGAATACGCAGGGTTTAATGCTCATGAAACTCACCTATTACGAAGGGACCAACATGGCCCAGGCTGCAGCAGAACTAAGCGCGCTCTCTACGCGTGCGCAAGCCATTTTTCCGCCAGGTTCCCAACCGCCATTCGTCATCCGTTTTGATGCTTCTTCGCTTCCCGTTGGACAGTTGGTATTAAGCAGCGCTATCCGTACCAATAACGAATTGCAGGATCTGGCTAATACTTATGTACGCCCTAGTTTCTCAGCTATACCGGGTTTGCTCTCTCCCGCACCATTTGGCGGTAGTCCACGCACCATCGAGATTAATGTAAACCCTTCGCTATTGCGCTCTCATAACCTAACGGTAGACCAGGTGGTGGAAGCCATCAGGTTAAATAACCAGACTGCACCTTCAGGAAATGTGAGGATTGGCGATAAAAACTACCTTACCCCAACCAATTATACCATTAAAAAGGTTAAGGATTTTGAGAATATTCCCTTATTTAAAGGCAGTGTGCAAAATTTACAGCTCCGCGATGTGGCTACAGTTAAAGATGGAGCAGATTTAGTAGCTGGTTATGCCTTAATTAATGGTAAGCGCTCAGTTTACTTAAGTATTGCTAAATCTGGAGATGCTTCTACCTGGGATGTGGTTAAAAACTTAAAGAAAAACCTACCCAATATCCAAAGCACCTTACCAGAGGATGTCAAACTTTCTTATGAGTTCGACCAATCTGTTTACGTCATTAACGCGGTAAAAAGTCTGATCAGTGAGGGGGCAATCGGTGCGATATTAACGGGTTTGATGGTTTTACTTTTCCTAGGGGATAAACGCGCCGCACTGATCGTAATCTTAACCATTCCTACCTCTATTATTGCAGGGGTGCTGTTCCTGAAACTATTTGGGCAAACAATTAATATCATGACGCTGAGCGGATTGGCTTTAGCCATCGGTATTTTGGTAGATGAATCGACGGTAACGATAGAAAACATCCACCAGCATTTTGATATGGGCAAGCCCAAGGCCCTGGCCATTTGGGATGCCTGTAAGGAAATTGCCTTCCCTAAACTGTTAATCCTGTTCTGTATCCTTGCCGTATTCGCACCTGCCTTTACCATGACTGGTATCCCAGGGGCATTATTTTTGCCGCTGGCATTGGCAATTGGTTTTTCAATGGTGGTATCATTCCTGTTATCACAAACTTTTGTTCCCATTATGGCCAACTGGCTGATGATCGCGCATCCTAAAAAGGGCAATGCGCCCCATCCGGGCATTACAGAAGATGAGGCTGATTTTACAGCAACAGGCATTACACTCGATTCAGAAAAAGACACCCTGAACCAAAAAAAGGTGCTGGTAGAACGTGAAGATTTTAGCGGCAATGGTAAAATTGGTTTCTTCGATAAGTTTCGCAACCGTTTTATGCGTTTCCTTGATCGGATTTTGCCTTACCGAAAATCTGTTGTTTTGGTTTATTTAGTTGTTATTATTGGCTTAGCTGCGTTACTTTTAGCTAATATTGGCCGCGATGTTCTGCCCAGGGTAAATTCAAGTCAGTTTCAGTTACGTTTACGTGCACCCGATGGAACGCGTTTAGAGCGTACCGAAGAAAAGGCAAATGTGGTTTTAGCTGAGCTTAAAAAAATGGTTGGAGAAGAACACATGGGCATTTCTTCCGTTTATGTTGGTCAGCACCCTGCACAATTTTCGGTAAACCCCATCTATCAGTTTATGGCTGGTCCGCATGAAGCTGTTTTTCAGGTAAGTTTAAAAGATTTTGAAGAAGATATGGACGACTTTAAAGATCAGTTCAGGGAAAAAATCAAAAAATTGTTACCTGATGTTAAACTTTCTTTTGAGCCGATAGAGCTAACCGATAAAGTATTGAGCCAAGGCTCTCCTACCCCTGTTGAGGTACGTATTGCAGGAAAAAACAAAAAACTGAATGAAAAATATGCCAATAAAATACTGGCAGAATTGAAAGAGATTCCTTATATGAGGGATGTTCAGATCGCGCAACCCATTAAATATCCATCATTAAATATTGATATAGACAGAACCCGTGCAGCCCAGATCGGGGTAGATATGGCTGATATTTCACGCTCATTAATTGCCTCCACTTCATCATCACGTTATACGGATAAAAACATCTGGCTGGATGAAAAAGCAGCTTTACCTTACAGTGTACAAGTTCAGGTACCACTTAATCAGATGACCAGTAAAGATGATATTGGAGAAATTCCTTTATTAAAAAATTCGGCGAGGCCGGTGTTGAGTGATGTGGCAAAAATCACCCCAGATACTACTGCTGGCGAAAATGATAACATTGGTGCGATGCCTTTCCTATCGGTAACCGCAAACCTTTACCATACAGATCTGGGGTCGGCATCGAAGGATGTAGAAAAAGCCATTGCAGACGTTGGCGAATTACCAAGGGGATTAAATGTTACCGCCATTGGTTTAAGCAAAGTATTAACAGATACTTTAAACAGCTTACAATCGGGTTTATTAGTGGCCATTGTGGTCATTTTTCTGATGCTGGCAGCTAATTTCCAGTCTTTTAAAGTTCCACTGGTTATTTTAGCCACTGTGCCAGCCGTTATTTTAGGTTCGTTATTGTTATTAACCATTACCGGATCAACCTTAAACCTGCAATCATACATGGGGATTATCATGTCGGTCGGGGTATCTATCGCCAATGCGGTATTGCTCATTACCAATGCAGAGCAATTAAGAAAACACAATGGCAATGCGCTAGAATCGGCACGCGAAGCTGCTGCATTACGTTTACGTCCAATCATCATGACGAGTATTGCAATGATTGCGGGTATGTTACCAATGGCCATTGGCCACGGTGAAGGCGGTGGCGCTGTTTCACCATTGGGCAGGGCTGTTATTGGTGGTTTAGTGGCCTCCACATTCGCCGTATTAATCATATTACCATTGGTATTTGCATGGGTGCAGGGCAAACAGACTACCCATTCGATATCGCTTGATCCGGAAGATGAAGAAAGCATCCACTACATTAAAGGTTTACAAGAAAAAGAATAAATCATCATTACAAATGAATACGAAGATATTTTCAACAGGATTATTAAGTACAGGATTTTTAGTGCTAACGGCTATATATGGTTGCGGGCACTCCGAATCGAAAGTGGCCCCCAAGAAAGAAAAAGAAGCTGTAATAGCAACGTTCGACCTTAAAAAAGAAAAACTATCCACCAAACTGAGTCTACCCGGCGAATTAATTGCCTTGCAACAAGTTGATCTATACGCCAAAGTAAGCAGTTTTGTTAAAACCTTAAAAGTTGATATCGGCTCAGAAGTAAGCAAGGGGCAGTTACTGATGACTTTGGAGGCTCCAGAAATGAGTTCGCAACTGGCTGCAACACAATCTCGGATAAAAGCACAGGAAGCCATTTATACGGCAAGCAAAGCAAATTATAACCGTTTGTACGAAACGAGCAAAACCCCTGGAACGATTTCCACAAACGATCTGGACCAGGCGATGGCGAAAAAGAACGCAGATTTAGCGCAGCTTGAAGCAGCAAAAGCGGCCTATAAGGAAGTAAGTTCAGTTCAGGATTATTTAACCATCAGGGCGCCTTTCAGCGGTATTATCTCAGCCAGAAATGTGAATTTAGGAGCCTACGTTGGTCCAACAGGTAAAGGTTCCGATTTACCTTTGTTTACCTTACAGGACCAGAGAAACCTGCGTCTGGCTGTTTCTATTCCAGAGGTTTATACTGGTTATCTAAAAGCTGGCGACGAAATTAGTTTTACGGTTAAATCTTTGCCCAGTCAGACTTTTAAAGCTAAAGTGAAACGTTTATCAGGCGCCTTAGATTTACGCTTGCGTTCTGAGCGCATTGAAATGGATGTACCAAATGCATCGAAAGTTTTATTGCCCGGAATGGTTGCAGAGGTCAATATTCCGCTTCCGGCCAATGCCAGTACATTTATTATTGCGAAGAAGGCTTTATTAGATACCAGTGAAGGACTATTTGTGTTAAAAGTAGTCGATAATAAAGCAGTTAAGGTAGCTGTGAAGAAAGGTAGAGAAACGGACGATCGGGTTGAAATTTTTGGCAATTTAACAGAAGGTGACAAATTAGTTGCAGAACCAACAGAAGAAATGCACGAAGGAATAACGATTAAACCTTAACTTTACCTGTATAAAGCACTTAAAATATGTTGTCAAAAAACCAAGAGCTTTCTACCCTACAAAAAAAGGAAACATTAGAAGATTTTTATAATAAACTAAAAATCACCAGGCCTGAAATTCCTACGCCAAGTTTAGGAATGATTAATGATATTGGGCATTTTAATGTTTTTAACAGAGGTAACGTTTGTACTAATGTACCCTCTGCTTTTAGCCGGAGAGATTTTTACAAAATTTCGTTAATTATTGGGAATGGAATCTTGCATTACCCTGATGCACAAATCGAAATTAAAGAAAGGGCATTACTGTTTACAAATCCGAATATTCCCTATTCATGGGAAAGTACATCGCCAAAACCTGCCGGTTTCTTTTGTTTATTTACCGAAAATTTTATCCATAACCGTAATGAAACCCTGCGCGATTCTTTGTTGTGGCGCATAAACGATAGTCCGGTCATTCATATCGATGAAGAACAGGAAGTAACATTAAAGGACATTTTCAGTAAAATGATGAAAGAAATGGATGGTGATTACATCCATAAGTATGATCTGTTAAGAAACTACGTTCAGCTTATTGTTCATGAAGCATTAAAGGTTAAACCTCAGGATATTATTTTTAAACAGAATAATGCATCGGTACGTTTAACATCATTGTTTCTCGAATTATTGGAAAGGCAGTTCCCAATTGGCTCTACGGAACATATTTTGGAGCTAAAAACTGCGCACGACTTTGCTTTGCGTCTGCTGGTGCATGTAAATCATTTAAACCATGCGGTAAAAGAAGTAACGGGCAAAACCACTTCCGAACATATTTCGAGAAGAATAGCTACAGAGGCAGTGGCTTTGCTTAAACATACCGAATGGAATATTGCCCAGATTGCTTACTGTTTAGGTTTTGAGTACCCAGCCAATTTCAATATATTTTTTAAACGCCAGATGCAGTGTACACCGAAAGGTTTTAGGGCAAATTAGTTGTAACCGATTCTAATAAAGACAGCTCGTCACCCTGAATTTATTTCTGGGTCTTATTCTTAACAATCTAATGATTTCCGCTAACGCTCGTTTCTAACGAGCGTTGAATAGTATATCGTTTACAACGATAAAATCGAGTAACTATTTATGTACTCGTTTGGAAACGAGCGCAAGTATGAAAAATCTAATTTTATAGATTTAGCTTCGCTGAGCTTTCGGGTTCTCGACTGCGTTGCACTCCTCTCTAAATGAAGACATTAGGTATGTTCAAAGGGTTTTTGTTTCAATGCATTGTTATTTTATCATTTTATTTTACCACCCAAATATTATTGCTTCTATCCACATCTAACAAATATCCATAAGGATCAATTGCTATTGTTTTTGGTTTATGGTTAACTACAATCGACAGCCTGGTCTTATTTTGCCCGATGTGATGCTTTTGATAATAAACCGGTTTTGTATTTGTATCCCAGTCACTTTCCAAATGATCAAAACAGGCTAAATCTATATCAAGATCAGGTAATTGCTTACCGCCATCACTTATTCTTTCAGTAGAAATTTCCAGGTCAACGCTATATTTTCCATCATTCAAGGCTTTACAACGAATCAATTCGATCCCCAGATCGTAAGTCACTACCTCATTAAAACAATCGATGATAAACTTTTTGTCTTTAGGAAGCGCCTGCTTTAAAAGTAAGTTTACGAGATCGGTAGCTGTTGCTTTAGGCTTAGGGTATTTATGCGCTACAATCAGTTGATGCAGTATTGCGTTAAATTTTTGTTCCCCTATCGTCTCTTTTAAGGCATACATCATCAATCCACCCTTTTGGTAATGTACATAAGGCTGATCTAAAGTTTTGGCGAGAGGCAATTCTTTTTTATCATTATTCCGGTTCAAAAAGTAGAGGTCGTTATCGTAAGAGAGGTATTTTTTCAAATACATTTTGCCAAAAGTATTTTCAATCAATACATTTTCGGTGTATTTAGCCAACGATTCAGTGAGCATGGCATAACCTGCACCATCTGCTGGAGCCATTATGTTTGCCCACCATTGATGTGCCGTTTCATGAGCGGCAATGGCATAGCTTTGATTAATACTGTTGTTCTGGCTATAATTTCCTAAAAAACTAATACGTTCTGCGCTAAAAACTATTCCAGGATAAGCTGTTGCTGCCCCCCTGTATTGCGGTATTTCGGCGATAGCGAATTGTTTAAGTGGATAATTTGCGAAATTTTTATTGCCATAGTTCAGCGCATCCTTAACACCTTCAAAAATACTTTTCAGGTTATACTCCTGTCCTGGTTGATAATAAACACGAACATTTATGCCCTTATGTTTCTCGTTTTTGACTACATATTTTGCACTGCTCAGTGCAAACATAAAATTAATCGGAGCAGCAGTTTTGTATTTAAAGTATTGCCGGTTATTGGCTCGCCAAATCTTCTGCAAGTCTCCAACAGTAATCACCTGTTGATCGACAGTGGTAGAAATAGTTGTTTCAAAGTTCACCAGATGGTACGTATTGTTGAATGGTGGCTTTGTGGCAACTTTAGGCAGACCTGCTTTTTTCCGTTCCTGCTGATCATCACTTTCAAAGTTATAACAGTAACCCAACTGCGGAATAAATTTCTCCAGTTCGATATAAGTACCGTTCTCCACGATCGAATTCTCCGTATCGAAAGTTGTAAATCCGTTCCTAATGACTTCAATAGAAAAATTCATTACGATTTCTTGATCGGGCTGTAATGGCGTCTTTAAAATCAGAAACTGTTGGCTAAAAACTTCATCCCTTTCATCACTTTTAATTTCACTAATGTTTACGGAAAATGAATATACAGCGGGGCTAACAGAAGTCCAGATTTTGGTAATTGGCTCATTTGTTTCATTTTTAAGCAAGTACGTTCCCTTAACGGTATATTTTCCTTCGCCTGGATATAAATCAACGTTGGTTTTAACGGCTTTAATAACAGGCTGAGGGAGATTTGCCCATGATTTATATTTTTGCTCATAAGCCAGGCGCCAATTTAATTGGGACTGTTTATTTTTATATTTCCCAATGCTATTCGTTTGATGGTAAATAAATGCAGCACAGGAAATCCAGATCAATAATGCTGGTGCTATAATCCATTGATATTGCTTCAAAGCCACAACCATTGATTTGAATCTCGGTTTAATCTTTATTTCAACTAAACGCTGCCATAATCCAATGGTTAACACAGCAATAACAGTTGTAAAGGCCAACCAGTAAAGCATATACCAGTTAAAAGCTGTGGTATAATATCCAAAACCATTAAAATAAGAATGTTGGAGATCTGGAACAGTAGCAAAGCGGAACAGATAATGCGATATCCCAAACCTTTCCGCAAAAGAAATCAGAAAAATAACCAACATGCTTAATACCATACCGAGGTATTTATTAACACTCAGATTCTGGATAAATAAAATCAACACCACAAAAAGCAACATCGGGAAAGCACTGTAATAATATAAAGTTAGATATAAAGGCAATTCGATGTGGAAATAACCGTGGCTAACCTGTAAAACAATTCCAATAAAGATATTTAATGTAACAAGGATAAAAACCAAAGTAAACAAGCTGAAACTTTTAGCCATCCATAACGCAGCATTTCGGACAGGGGTGCTATAAATTAATGCATGTATATTAGCCGTTTTCTCCCTGCTGATGGTTTCTGCAGCATAAAATACAATCAGGATCAATCCAAATTTCATCGAACGCATTTCTTCTATAATAATGCCAGTTGCCGGATAACTATGAATGCCATAAATGCCGCTAAATAGTCTATCTTTTAACTCTATGCCAAACAAAAATACCCACAGCAACAGCATAACCATGATGGGTATATTTTTAAACAGGAAGATCATTTCTAATTTTAACTGGGCTTTAAAGGTCCTGAAATAATAAGACATACCACTTGGTAAAACCATTAAAGTACGATAGGAAATCAAAGCCGTATACGCTGTTTTAGCTGTTTTAATCTTTAATTGTTGCTGTTGCGTTAGCCTAAAATTGAATAAGCGATAGCTCATCAAGATTAGCAGACTTGTAGAAGAAGTCCACAGGATCCTGTTGAGTAAAAGTATACCTTCAAAAGGAAATAACTGTTGATTACGCTGTAGATTAGTCCATGTTCTGGTTTCGCCAAAAAACGAAGCCAAAGCAAAAGGGTCTAAAAGAATCGGCAAAATATCAGCACTCCCTGCTTTCATTGTGGAGGTGGCCAATAAAGGAGAATTGCCAAATATGGAAGCCAGCAGGTATAAAATGTAAATCAACACACCAACTACATAAATGGCCCTTACACTTTTGGTTAATATGGCAGTACAAAATAAGGTTCCTGCTGAAAATAGCACATTTGGCAAGGCAAAAACTAAAAGCGGTTGTAAATAGTAACTCATTTGAAAGACGCCCAAGCGATCTTCGTCAATAAAAAAAGAACCTGCAAAAATCCCCAGCGCTACCAGCAACAATAAGCTAAAAACTGTGATGATCAAGCCCAGCAACCTTACACCAAAATAGGGCAACTTTTTAATTGATGTGGTAAAAACAACTGCTTCCATTTTAAACATACTATCTCGAAGCACCACGTTCGCACTAAATAATGTAGCTGAAAAGATGGAGAAGAGCGAGAGCAGGGCGATGATATTGGTGATAACATAAGGTGAATTTTTATGCACCTCTGCTGAGCCAAAGCCGCCATTTACTGCACAAAAATAGCCCAGTATAAAAAATAAAAGTGCTGCAGCTTTAAACGATATCTGCCCGAAATGATATTTCAGCTCAAATTTTAGTAAATCTGGTATCATCTTTTTGCCTCCATGTTTAAATTCACTACGCCAGATAATGAAGAAAAATAAACCTCTTCCAAACCTGGGTAAACGGATTTGAAACCTACTGCGGGTAATTGATCTGCCAGAACAAACACGTGTAACTTACCCGAAATAACTTTAGTAGAAATAACATTAAAAATGGATGAATATTGAGCCAGCTCTACCTTATCAATTGCCTTTCGCCAGATTTTTCCATCTAATTTTTCGATCAGTTCTGAAGGTTTACCTTGTAAAATCAATTTTCCATTAGCCATCACTGCCATTTCAGCACAGAGGTCATTCACGTCCTCCACAATATGCGTAGACAGGATCAACACCCGATTGGCGCCAATTTCACTCAACAGATCGTGGAACCTGTTCCTTTCCTGTGGATCAAGCCCTGCGGTGGGCTCATCAACAATAATCAACTGCGGGTTACCCAATAAAGCCTGTGCAATTCCGAAACGCTGCCGCATACCACCAGAAAAAGTACTGACAGCTCTCTTCCTAACTTCAAATAAATTGGTCTGTTGCAGCAATGAAGTCACCTGTTCCTCTCGTTCACTCTTATTTTGCAGTCCTTTTAAAATCGCAAGATGATTTAATAAATCTACAGCTGAAATGTTAGGATACACACCAAAATCCTGTGGCAGATACCCCAATTTGTTGCGCATCTCCTGCGGATTCTGCAACACATCATTTCCATCAAAATGAACGCAACCGGCATCTGGCAGTTGTAGCGTAGCAAGCGTACGCATAAGTGAAGATTTACCAGCTCCATTAGGGCCCAACAAACCAAACATTCCATTTGCAATATTTAGCGTAACATCATCAAGAGCCTTTACCCCATTTTGATAAGATTTTGTAAGTTGCTGTATTTTAAGTCGTACCATATCAAATAATTAAGATGGCCGCAAATTAGACTGATGAAACCAGTCTGTTAAATTTAAGTGACAAAGGAAGCAGAAATGATGATGAAAGGAATAATGAACAGCGATGCGCCTTTCATCATGAAAAATATGCCTTTCATCATCTATATTTTAAACAACCTGCAAAGTTTCTTAATTTTAAAGAATGGAAAAATTGGTCTGTGGGGACACAGACCACGGCGATGGAAAGATTAAAAAAATATTATCGCATCGGTTCGTGTCTCCACGAACCGAAATAATAATACGAGTGTGGCATGTGAACTCACGGATACATTAAATACGAAATGCTTAGTACAAAAAAATTCAGCTACAATTATAAGTACCAGGACTTTTTCATATTTCTTGGCCTGTTGTTGTGGATAGCTATATTTAATACTTACAACTTAACCAGCAAAATTTGGCTTAACTATGTCAGCTGCATTTTGGGATTAGGTTTTTGTTTACTTCCTATTCTCGTTTTTTCCTTTCTTAAAGTCAGACTAAAAAACGTCTTAACTCGAAATCGATACGTTACCTACTGGTGCACTTGCTTCTTCATCCTGCTTCCGCTTTTTACTGATCTTGCATTTTACCTGCAAATTGCTAAGCTTGACCATACTGTTTTTATTTCAACTGCTTTGGCGGCAACTTCCCTCGAAATGATGTTGATTGCCAATCAGTATTACCAGAAAAAAGTGCAGCACATTAAATGGATCAAAAAAATTGGCCTGGAGCATGCAGTACTCATCACCATTATTTTACTTGCTGCAACCATTTCCATAATGGCTGTTTCAAGTTCAGACAACCCCATTTACCAAAGAAATGGTTTCCGTTTAGTAGGTTTTGAATTCAACTTAAAAGCACTTTGGTTTAATATTGGAACGTTTTTCGGCTTCTTTTTGCAATTTCTGATTATGTACTTATGCGGATACCTGCTTTTTCTGATCAATAGCCGTTTACTGGTATCTAAAATCCTCAAAGAAAAAGGACTGCTAATTTATCTGTTAGCACTTTCTACTACCATTGCATTGCTGTACCCCCTATTGGCTCAATTATTAATTTCACTACCCATTAATACGGTTTTCGGTCGGAGCATTTTCGAAACCAATCCATTCGAGCTTGAAAATGCATTTGGCGCCTTTGCCATTATGCTCATCAGTTTGCCGGTAGTTCTGGCACTGCAATGGGGCAAACAGAACAACAAAATCCTTTCTTTAGAGAAGGAAAAATCGCAACATGAACTCGATTTATTAAAACAACAACTTAATCCTCATTTTTTCTTTAATACGTTGAACAACCTTTATGCTTTGAGTCTCCAAAAATCGGATAAAACACCCGAAAGTATCCTGCAGTTATCTGAATTGATGCGCTACACCATATATAAAGGCCAGGAAAAAACAGTTAAACTTTCGCAGGAAATTGATTATGTTAATGATTACATTCAATTGCAACAAATCCGCTTGCGGAAAACGTTGCACTTTGAGTTTGATCAACAGGTTGAAAACGATCAGATTGATATTGCCCCGCTATTGCTCATCGTTTTTATCGAAAATGCCTTTAAACATGGGATAGAACCTGCGGAAGATGCCGCCACGTTAAAGCTTTCATTAATTACGACCGACGATTTACTCAGTTTCAAATGTGAAAATTCCTTCGATCCTGAAGAATTAAACAAGACTAGAGGAATTGGCCTCGATAACCTTAAAAAAAGGCTTGAATTGCTTTATCCTAACCGTTACACATTGCATATCACCACAATTGGTAATATCTTTAAGGCAGAACTTAAACTCCAGCTAACATGAGCTTACGTTGTTTAATAGTAGATGATGAACCGCTTGCACATGGTGTAATTACTGAATATGCAAAAGATATTCCTTTTATTAACATCGTTGGCAATTGTTATCGTGCTACGGCAGCATTAGATTTTTTAAGTAAACAACCAGTGGATTTAATTTTCCTAGATATCCGGATGCCAAAATTAAATGGTTTGGATTTTTTAAGGACTTTAGCGCATAAACCTCTTGTAATTATAACCTCTGCATACGAAGAATACGCTTTATCAGGTTTTGATCTGGCCGTTTGCGATTATCTTTTAAAACCCTTCAGGCTCGATCGTTTTTTAAAAGCGGTTAACCGTGCACTTGAATTGCACAACCTTAAAAAGCAAACAGCTACAACTAGTGAAATTGAAAAAATTCCGACTAAAAATAATGGACAAATCTCTCTTAAGGTTGATAAAAAGTACATCCTGATCAAAATAGACGAAATACAATATCTGGAAAGCCTGGGTAATTATGTAAAAGTTTGGAAAAACGGTGATTTTCTGCTCACCCCCAGAACGTTGGCCAGTTTTGAAGACCAGTTGTCAACAGATTTCATCCGAATTCATAAATCTTTTATGCTTAACAAAAAATATGTCGATTATTTAGAGGGCAATACCATTGTGCTTAAAAATGGTCAGCAGGTACCTATTGGTAAAAATTTTAAGGGCACGATCAAACAGCTACTCAATATTGAAGATTAACCATTAACCGATCTTTAACCAACCCGTAATGCTCATCCGCTGTTTATGGGTGATGAGTACTTCATGTGCCAGGTCAGAACTTTTAAAGAAAACACTTTTACCGCTATCAGGTGAGATATTCTGTTCTTCATCAGCACGATAAATGCGCAACTCACCGCCATCTTCTGTTTTCCAATCGGCATTTAAATACATAATCATCGAGTATTGCCTGCACCCGTTATGCTGGAACTGATCGATATGTTTTTTGTAAAAAGTACCTGGCTCGTATAGTGTATAATGAAATTCGTAACCAGTGATGCCGGTATAACAGGTACGGTTCAGATAAGCCACAAATCCGTCCATCAGATCGAAAAAATCATTTTCGTATTGATTTTCATGTTTTCTATCCAGCCAGTAAATCACATCACTCCTGATCCGCTTATCCTCATGAACAAGTACATCATTCCCCACGCCGGCATTTAAAAACTTTTTATTTTCAAATAAGGCAATCAGGTTTTCTTTAAGGTGTGCAGATAAAGATGCACTTAAAAATCCCTCCGCAACACCAACTTTATTTTCGATAAAACTATCTATCAGGCAATCAAATATTTTTTCCAACTGATGGGTTTAATCTTAAAACAGCATGCCTAAGGTTTGTAAGGTAGTCTTATTTAATGACGAAGATGTCGATTTAAAAATTTATATTTAGTCCCCCAAAACCAATATCTCCATGCAGCATCTCTTTCCCGCACAATACTCCACTTTATCAGCCGCTGCTTTAAAAAATTATTTAATTGAAGCTTATCAGTTAGATCCATGTACGACCTGCCGTTTACTCATCAGAAATGTAAGCGACACCTATATCCTGGAAAATCAGAACCAGAAATATATCTTCAAAATTTATCGCGATGCGCACCGCAAACGCAACGAAATTGAAGCTGAAATAGAATTGCTGAACATTTTAATCGCCAATGGAAATTCAGTTTCCTATCCCATTAATGATGTGGAAGGAAAGCAGATCCAACAGTTTAATGCTATTGAGGGTTTAAGAAATGGCATATTGTTTTCGTTTGCCGAGGGAAAAGTAATTTTAGACCTTGAGGATAGGCATCTCATTCAGTTGGGGCATGATATGGCTAAATTGCATCAAAGCACTTCGTCAATTAAACTAAACAATCCAAGACCGGTATTTAACTTCGAAACAACCTTATTTGAGCCTTTGAAATACCTCGAATCTCATTTTTCAGAAATGAAAGAAGAATATGAATACTTAAGTAATATTTCAGAAAAAGTAGTTCAAAAGTTTAAAGAATTCGATACTTCAACCTTCAGTTATGGCTATTGCCATTACGATTTCTTTCCTAAAAACTTCCACTTTGATGAACAGGGGAAAATCACCTTCTTTGATTTCGATTTTGCAGGAGAAGGTTATCTGATTAATGACCTAATGTCCTTCCTTAACCATTATTTCTTCCATCAATTGAATAACCTAATTTCTAAAGAACAGGCAGAAAAGGATTTCGATACTTTTTTAAATGCCTACCAAAAAGTTAGGCCCTTAACAAATGATGAATTAAAGGCCATTCCTTATCTGGGCGTTACCTTTCATATTTTTTTCCTTAAATTCTTTTACGATAATTATGATGATTGGTCGAACATATTTTTAACGCCACGATATACTAAACACCGTGTTGGATTGATTAAAAAGTGGGAAGAATTGTATTGTAACTTTTAGGCAAGGCTAGGTTAAATATCAGCTTCCTTTTTTATCTTGTAATTATATCAAAATCAATAAGATGGACCAGAAAATAATTAACCTGTACGATGAGTACACCCACAGTCAGATCGGTAGAAAAGATTTTATGAAAAAGTTGGCAATACTGGCTGGCAGTACAGCTTTGGCCATGACGATCCTGCCTATGCTGGAGAATAACTATGCTGCTGCTGCAGATTTTAATAGTGATGATATCGAAGTTGAAAATATCACTTATACTGGTATTGATGGTGAAATGAAAGCAGTATTGGCTAAACCAAAAGGTAAAAAGAATTTGGGCTGTGTATTGGTTATTCATGAAAACAGGGGCTTAAATCCACATATTATTGATGTAACCAAACGTATTGCCGCCGAAGGCTTTCTGGCTTTGGGCGTTGACGCCCTTTCGCCGCTTGGTGGAACGCCTGCAGATGAAGATAAGGGACGCGAGCTGATTGGCAAATTAGATCCTAAAAAAAACCTCCAGAATTATTTAAGGGGACTTGATTATTTACGAAAGAGAAAAGATGGCAACGGCAAAGTAGGCTGTGTTGGCTTTTGCTGGGGCGGTGGCATGGCTAATAAATTAGCGGTTAACGATCCTAAACTGCAAGCCGCAGTGGCTTATTATGGGGCGCAGGCCAATGCTGCCGATGTTCCTAAAATTAAAGCGAGTTTAATGCTGCATTACGCCGGTTTAGATGAAAGGATTAATGCTGGCATTCCAGCTTACGAACAGGCTTTGAAAGACAATAAGATTAATTACAAAATTTACATCTACGACGGGGTAAACCATGCTTTTAACAACAATACCTCGCCTACCCGCTACAATGAAGCTGCCGCAAAACTCGCCTGGAGCAGAACAATTGACCTGTTTAAGCATAAATTGGCGGTGTTAACGAGGTAGTAATAATTTCTTTCATAAGATCGTCATTGCGAGAAGGCTTTTTCAGCCGACGAAGCAATCTTAATGCGACAGTTCAATTATCCAGCGTTGTAAGATTGCTTCGTCGTTCCTCCTCGCAATGACGGCTTTTTTATGGAGTAATCCTCATTAATAATGCTCAGCTATGTATGTGATAAAAAACCAACCTAAAACAAGTCTGTCTTTAGCATGGTCTTCAAAATATTCGATTGAACATCAAAATTATTGAGGTGATTCAGGAAATTGATATCCGATATTTTACCATAACTATCTTCCAATAAATGAACAACATCATTGGGAATGGCGGTTTTTAAAACCGCCGCGTTACTTTTTAATTTATCGTTTTTATACTGCAATTCTTGTACAATCCGCTCCCGTTCTGAAAGGTTGTTTGTCATGTCTAAATCTTTCAAAATGGTTAGATCGCAGAACAGAAATAGGTTTCTACTGGGGAAAAACAGGTAATAATAGTCTTCATCTAAAAATTTATAAACTTCAACAACCATTTCTCCCGATTTTAAACCAATATAAAATTCGGTCCGGAAATCGTTCTTACAAAGCTTACCCATCAATTTTTTCTCAATGGTTGCATACACATTCGTATATACTTGTTTACCCTGAAAATCAATCAGTTTAGAAAACTGATCTGTAGTGAGATCGAAATAAAAATCATTGGCGTATTTGGAACTAAAAACATTGATGTTTTTTGAAAAGGGAAAATCTGAACTCAGCTCAGATAATACGCTGAACAGCTTCCTAAGCGATAAGTTAATTTTAAGCGACTGTTTTTGTTTATCCTGCTGAAAATTTTTCTGATCAATGAGCGAACCCGCCATTCGATCGATCAGTTCTTCATTCAGATCAATTTCATCATAAATGAGCGATACGTTTTTCTCGTTGCTCTTTTTAATCTTTCTAAGCAGTTCGATTACACTATCGGTAAATTGAAGGTGGAAAAGATCTAATTTTTCGATCTCCAACTCTTCATTATTGGCAAAAAGTTGATGAATAACCTGGCTCCGCAGGTAAATTTTATAAATCACCTCATCATCAAAAAACACAGAGAGCAACTGCAAACGGTTGATCTCTGCGCTTGATTTTTTGAGAATATTTAAACGGTATTCATCCATATTTTAATTAATTCACCCTCGTTACGTTCTTTTTCAACTCTGCTTCCAAAGTTTTAAGTTCGCCATCCAACACTCTTCTACTCTGTGCACCTGCTTCATGGATCTGTTTCACCTCGTTAAGGGTTTCAATCAGCGATGAAGTGGTTCGTTTCAAGGTTTCCAAAGATACTACTGTTTTTTCATTCTCTTTGGCTACATCAATACTGTTTTGTTTTAGCATCTCTGCATTTTTCTGCAAAATGGTATTGGTGGTATCCGAAATTTTCTTCTGCATCTCTACATTGGCCTTTTGCCTTTGTAAAGCAACCGCAATAGTCAATTGGTTTTTCCATACCGGAATGGTGGTAGAAACAATCGACTGTGCTTTTTCTGCAATAGAAGTGTTGTTGTTCTGCACCACACGGATCTGTGCTAAAGATTGCAACATAATAAAACGCACAATCTTCATATCGGCCAGTCTCTTATCCAATCGACTAATAAAATCCCTTAAATCGGCAATTTCATAATCCTGGTAATCGGCCGGGCGACCTTCCATTTCGGCTAGTTTAATACTTAGTTCGTTGTACTTTAACTGCCCGGCAATAATCAGTTCTTCCATCTGGTGGATATAACCAACGTTGCTATCGAACATGGTTTGCAGCGAGCTGTTATCTTTAATTGAATTTAATCTTCCGGCTTTAATTTTGTTGGTAATTTTATCAATATTATTGACCACCACATCATATTTCTGGAAAAGTTTCTTCACATCAACCACTAAATTTTTTAAGAATGGAATTCTCGAGATAAAACTCTTAAAGCCGCTCTGTTCTAATTCAGATACATCGATATAATTCAGTTCGGTTAGCAGTTCGTTAATTAAACCACCAACTTCGCCACTGTTGTAGGTACGTACAGACGATAAAAAATCGTTACTGTATTTCTCCATTGAGTTTTGGGCATCGCTTCCATAATTCAGGATCGAATTTACATCCGATGGTTCTAACGATTTTCCAATTTCCTTATATTTAGTTGTTTCCTCGGCTGTTATTTTTTCGAGGTCAACATTTCCGTCCTTATCCAGTTTAACCGGAGTAAGGGCCTGAGTAACGTTTGGGTTGGTTTCCATAATTTGATCAATTACCAGCTTTTACGGCTTATAAATAGTTTTGAGTTACGGTTTTAACGGTATCTTCCAGTTTTCTATCTTTGGTTGGTTCGCCAATGGCATTAAATTTCCATTCGCCGTTTTTCTTGTAAAAAACACCCATTACCATTGATACATGACCTGCAAAATTGGCTCCATTAGCAATGTCGAATTTAGCAAAAACCTCGTTCACACGTTTCGTTGTGCCTTCATAAATACGGATGGAAGCAAAAGGAATAGTACCAAAATCATGGCCTCTAAAGCTGTTTAATACAAAGGCAACATAGTTTACATTAGCATCCAACTGCGAAAAATCGAGGGTGATGATCTCGTTATCTAAACCATCATCGCCACCCATATCGCCAGTTAAATCATCGCCACTATGTTTTACCGAACCATTTTTAGATTTAAGGTTACCAAAGTACACTACCTCTAAAAGCTGTTTGTTTTCGTTATATAAAGCACAGCTTGCGTCTAAATCTACTGCCTCTTTTGACGATCCGAAGCCAAATAAGCCTTTCTTTTCAATTGCACCCCAGTTGATCCCAACACAGGCTTGTTGAAGTGTGCTTCCATTGCTTTTTTCCAGACTGATACGTTGTCCTTTTTGAAGATTGATTGCCATAATATTATTGATATTTGTTTAAATAATCCTGTAAACCGCCTTTCATACCTACGCCAACAGCTTCAAATTTCCATTTGCCTTCGCGTTTGTAAATCCTTCCGAATTCTACAGCTGTTTCAATAGAGAAGTCTTCTTCTAATTCATATTTCAAAATTACCTCATTGGTTACCGCATCAAAAATACGGATGAAAGAATTTCTAACCTGACCAAAATTCTGTCTTCTGCTTTCTGCATCATGAATGGTTACCACAACGCAAATCTCATTTACTTTGGCATCAGCCTTGGTTAAATCAATTTTAATCTGCTCATCATCGCCGTCACCATCACCTGTTAAATTATCACCTGTATGTTCTACTGCCCCATCTGGTGAAACCAGGTTATTGTAGAACACAAAATTTTCGTCAGAAATTAGTTTTTTCTGGTCATTTAATATAAAAATTGAAGCATCTAAATCGAATGCAGAACCTGTTGAAGAGCTGTTGGTATCCCATCCTAAACCTATTGTAAATTTAGGAGCATCGATATTTTCTCTTTGCCCCTTTTGCAAATTAATAGCCATATTTAAATTAATTTATAATTGTTGTTTTTGATATAGTCTTTTATAAGATGTAAATTTTTAGAGTACGCCTCTATGGTATGGTAATTATTCCCTAGCGACAGGTCGTAAAGCTGATTAATAAAATCGGTACTCCTGCGTTCTAAAAAGATGGTAAAACTGCTCGAAGTCGTATTTAAAATGTATTTCACAATACGGGTATTAAACCTGAAATTGCCGCTATCAATAATATCTTCCAGGTCAAAGATTGATTTGATCTGATGGTAATTCAGGAAGTTTTCTATATTGGGATGGATGTTTTTATTCACCAGTTCGGCAAAATAAAGCATATGCATTTCGTTCTTTAAACCATACTCCTTCGCCATTTTTAAAATCATCCGCTCATGGCTCCCGGTAATCCTGATATCATCCAGAAATAATAGTGTTTTACCCGTTAGAAAATCTTTATCAATATGGAATGAATCGTTACCAATGAGCGACAGCCTTTCTTCAGCACTTAATTCGCCATAATCTTCTTTGTAGGTAATGGTTCTATGCACCTTGGTTTCCTGTACGGCTAAACCACCGTTTTCAACCAGCCAGCGGTTAAGCTGGCAAACGAAATAGTTTTTCATGGCAAAAGTTGCCGTAGGGATAAAACTGTAAGGACTGGAAATAACCACAATCTGATCGGTAATTAAATTATCGGCCAGGTAATACCTGATAAAACCGTCTGCGAGGTCTTTTCCAAAATATCTGGCAACCAGATCATCACCAAATTTAAAACGGCTGTAATCATCGGCACTAAAGCCAAAATCGACGGTATTGTCTATTTTGTGAAGAGAGAAATTATACGGTATCATAGAGTAGGTTTAAGATAGATAATTTGTTGGAATTGATCAGCATACTGTTAATACCCATTGCTTCTGCACCGCGAATGTCGGCATGGGGATTATCTCCAACATGGATCACTTCTGATAACAATAATCCAGGATGTTTTGTTCTGTCAATACGGTCTAACATCAACTGAAAAAAGCCTGCATTGGGTTTAGACATGCGTACCTCATCAGAATAAAGCTGAAAATCTATAAACTGACCGATGCCTAAATGTTCGATGACTTTTTTTAAGGTTTTACCTTTAATAAAGCCAGTGTTACTTAGTATATTGGTAGAGCTTTTACCCGAATCTTTAATCTTTTCCAATACAGCTAAACAATCATCACAGTAAAGTTGAGGCATATGGTTAAATACGATCTGCTCCATATCCTGGTCGAGCACTTTTAGATCCACATCACTAAAGTTGAAATCGTAATCATTGATCATACTGATGATCATTAAATACATTTCATCAGCATCAACATTTTTACCGGCTTTTTCATTAATGGCATTTACCATTAAATCTACCTGGCGAAAAGTGATGGCAATTTCATCAATGCTTTTATGCTTGCTATTAAAATTTCTGAAAAAATACTGAACCCGTTCCTGCTTATAAGTTGGATTAGACTTAATCAACGTTAACCAAAGATCGAATGAGTAGTGTTTGTAAAAAGCCATTGCACCCTGTTTCGTAATCTGTTTAATAAATTCTAATATTACACATTTGATTGTATAATCAGAAGCGGTTGATTGTAAGATTTATGACAGACAAGCCGTAAAATTTACGATTTATCCAATACTTCTTCAGCTTCTTCCGAAATAACAATATCGCTTTTGTGTTTTTTGGGATAGTTAAACAAAAGAGAGGTTAATACCGGTATAATGAAAATAGCTACAGTAAAAATAGACACGAAAAGATCTGTTTTCTCCCCTTCAATGGCATGAGAAATTGGCGACTCCGGATAAAAATGCGTAAATAATGAAGAGGTAAGTTTAATACCCAAAACACCAATTACAATAAATGCCACTGTTTCTAAAAAAGTAAATTTCTCCATCAGTTTTACAAAAGCCTGTGCCACAAAGCGCATGGCCAAAATACCGATAAAAACACCAATATAGATTAACCAGATGTGGTCGGTAAATGCTACCGCAGCAAAAACATTATCAATAGAGAAGGCCAAATCCATCACTTCTACCAAGGCAACAGTAGCCCAAAAAGTACCCACCAAGCCAACAGTAGATTTATAGATCCAGCTTTTGCTTTTATCTACTTCCTCTTCTTCCTCATTCTTTTTACTGTTCTTTTTTCTAAAATAATCGAAAGCAAGGTATAATAAGTATAAACCGCCAAGTGGTTTTAACCACCAGATTTTAACTAACCATGCTGCTAAGAATAAACAGATTCCCCTGAAAACATAAGCACCGATAATGCCATATTTTAGTGCTTTTTCTCTTTGCGATTTAGGCAGATCCATTACCATGGTAGCCAAAACAGCAGCATTATCAACCGATAATAAACTCTCGATTACAATTAAGTTTAAAATAATTAATAATCCAGCTTGTATATCATCACCTAAAATTGTGTGCAAAAAATCCATCGAGCGATTGTGTATATGTTTTAAATTAAAGTTTTAGTTAACAGCAAAGAAACAAAATTTTATCATTTCCGCTATTTAAATTATTGTTTTATTGTTAGAATGGCAGTTATTAAAATTGTTACATATTCGAAGCCTAATATTAATTGGCAGCATCTAACTGATAGATTACGCCATTATTGCCAGCTAACAAAACTGCTGTGCCTTTTTTAGCTTTTTGAACAGCATTAAAACTCTTATTTGAAATCTGTTTCCAGTGCTCACCGCCATCGGTAGAAATATCAACGCCTGAAGTACCTGCAGCAATTAAAATTTTAGCATTAATATAAGTCACAGCCGATCGAAAACCTAAAACCGGACTAGCCGGCTTTTGCCAGTTTTTGCCTCCATCGTTTGTTAAAAGCACATTATTCGAATTTTCTTTATCCTTTAAATAGTTACCGCCAACAACTATACCCGTTTTTTCGTTAAAAAAATCAATAGAGAAAGGGCCTGTACTCCCCTCGCCCTGTAAAATCGGGCATTTGAATACCTGCCAGGTTTGTCCGTAATTCAGAGAAAAGTAGATATTAGACACGGTTCCCCCTGTTGCAATCCAGGTTTTACCCCCTGGCAATGTTTTAACGGTGGTTCCACTTGCCGCAAAACTGGCTTCTCCTTTAGTCAGGTTGATTTTTAGACTTTTTGAAATATCCTGCCAGCTTTTGCCTGCATCGACAGTTTTAAGCAATTGCATTTTATCATTTATGGGATCGCCGAAAATGATTCCTCTATTTTTATCCCAAAAACCTAAACCATCCAAAAATATTGCTGAATCTACATTTTTATAATTTTCTGTCCAGGTTTCTCCTCCATCAACGGTTTTTAAGATATAAGCTGGCGATGCAATGCCTACAATAATAGCCTGTTTATCATCGAAAGCTTCAATATCCCTGAAATCGATTTTTCCGTAACCTTTCGGGTTTACCCATTTCCAGGTGATACCGCCATCAATGGTTTTACCAACTGCTCCATTACTCCCGCTTACCCAGGTAACCTGATCGGATACCACACTTAATCCGCGTAAGCTGGTTTTGGTATGCTCATTTAAAGGTTTTATGGAATACGACTGCGCGGTGCAAAAAAAAGGTGCCAATAAAAGGCACCATAAAATTTTCTTCATTTATAAATTATTTTACCCGTCTAAAAGTTTCAGATCGTCCTAAAAGTGAAATACCTACATATCCGCGGATATTTAGCACATCAACACTTTTTAAGCTCATATTACAGCTATACGTTTTACCACTTTTAGGATCATAAATAGTCCCATCAGTCCATTTGCCATCATCATAAACAAAATTCTTTAATATTTCCAGATTTAACAAAGGACGCTTTTGCAGACTTGCGTCAGGATTTTTAACATCCAATTTTGGCTTACCGTTTATGTTTGGCTCTTTTATCCAGGCCAGTTTACCATAGAATTTATCACCTTTTTTGTAGATTTCTATTTGTCCTTCGCCTGATGGATTAAGCCACTTGCCTACAATTGCATCTTTGTTCTGCGCAAAAGCAGAAAATGATATAGCTACAAAGAGTAGCATTAAAAATGGGAATTTTCTCATATTTTTTTTTATTTCTAGTTAGTTTTTAAAGATAATCATTACACCTTATATCGAAACACTAAATAAAGAGAAAAAGTATGAGAATTCTTAAAAATTTGAAAATTACTTTGAAACAATGGGCAGATACTTTGCGCGATAGGCATAAAACAGGAATAAATTAAATAAAAGCATTGCGCCAACCAGAGGTAAATCCTTAGGACCTAAAAACGCATGATACAGGAAAATGTTAAGTGTAACCGGAAAAATGATCAGTGCAGCCAATGGCGCAGTACGGTTAATAAGCAAGAGTATTCCACCTATTAACTCTGTGGCTTTAATTAAAGGCATTAAATAAACAGATGCCATTACGCCCGACATAAATGTGGTTTGAGCTGCCGACATTGATGGCGCTTCTTTAGGCATCATATTAAAGAAAAAGCTAACAGAAGCAAACAGATACATGGCGGCCAAAAGCACGCGCACAACAATTACTGCAATTTTCATATTTAATTGGTTTTGGTTTATATATTAAAAATAATAAAATTTATCGGTTAATTAGTTTATTCAAATTCGTTAACTGGTTAATAGATAGTAAACGCGGAACTTTAAATCGCCTGTTTTGTTAATGCTTTGACAACCAAAATTTTATATATAAATAACTTGTAATAACTACTAAAAACCTTAACTTCTTAATGGTCTAATTATGTATAGTTGATCTTTAATTGGTAGATCAATCATTGGTTCTTGATAATTAATGATTGGTAATTGATCATTATTCTATTGGCAATTTTGGACTAAGGACTAACGACTACGGACTTTGGACTCCCGACCTACTTGTAATCATAATTCACCATCCATTGAATACCGAATTTATCAGTAGTCATACCAAAAAGTGCATTCCAAAAGGTTTTTTCTAGCGCCATAGTTATGGTACCTCCTGTTGATAAACGATCAAATAAACGTTTGGCTTCCTCTTCGCTGGCCGCATCAACCGAAAGTGAAACACCCGAACCAAATGTTGCTGACGGCATTGGATTGGTTATATCGGTACCCATTAAAATATTGCCCCCAATAGGTAAAGCAATGTGCATCAATTTTTCCTGATCGCTCATAGGCATGCCTTCACATCCTGGAGAATCTTTATAACGCTGCACTACCAAAAATTCGCCGCCAAAAACTGACTTGTAAAAGTTGAATGCTTCTTCGGTGTTTCCGTTAAAATTTAAATACGTGTTAAGTGTTGCCATTTTTTTTTGTTTTTATCCCTTTAGGACTGGTTGTTATTATTTAGTTTCTATTATATTCTTGTTAAGAAGGTCGTCATCCTGAACTTGTTCCAGAATCTATTTAGCTAAGATGCTGAAACAAGTTCAGCAAAACTTTACAAGGGAATTCTCGTCAACTTTATATCCATCCACTGCACCCAGTTTTTACCATCAAATTGTTCCCATGTGCCTTCAATGGTATGGGTTTTAAAATTTCCATTAAATCTTTCGGCATCAGCAAATATTAAAATGATATCATTATAAATTTTAAGGGTGGATATTGAAATACGCCCCTCATTATCGAAAGATTGCGATCGGAAGACATCATCCATATCATCATAGTGTGTAATCTCTATTGATCGGATAGTTTTATTTCCAAACATCACATCAACCTGATGTTTTAAGAAAAAGCCACCATCAACCCACTCGTAACTACCTGTTCCTGCAATTACATCACCTGATTTTGTTAAACCTTCTGTTTTCCATTTGCCGATATATGGATTTAATAGGTCAAGCTTGTTGTTTCTCATAAATTTATACTCATGTTTACATTTTTCATTGGCCTCTTATATCATCTCCTTTTCTATAACCTACTTGAAATTCATCTCTGCCCAATATAATGAGCTTTCGCTAGTTACTAAACCGACTATTTCAAATGATAGGATTCCATCGGGGCATAACACGTTTTCTATGATTTTTTATCTGTAGCCATTTTATAGATTCCTGCAAGTATTATTCATTAGGTAATAACTTGAAATAAAATTAATGATTAACTCAAATGAACATCATTGCCGTAGAAGTCAATCTTGAGGGGCATTTCAGACAAATTTCATATATTTACGATATCTAAATTTTTAACCAGATGACGCAAGTGGGTGTTTTATTGCCGCAAAACTTCAGATTATTAAGCTTGGCGGCTATTTTAGATGTATTTGATACAGTGAATGGTTTTTATAAAAAGGATGGTATTGAAGCCCCATTCAACATTAGTTTAATTACCTTTGGCGATACTTATTATAATTTTAGTAAACATCCACGCATAAACCTAGAAGGCACAGGGCAGTTGGGGTTAGTTTTGGTTCCATCTTTTGCCAGCCCTGATATAAAAGATTGCATCAACGCCAACAGCGGATACATCACATGGTTAAACAAACAATATGCAGGAGGAGCAGAAATTGCTACCTTTTGTACCGGTGCTTTTTTACTTGCCGCATCCGGACTGCTAAATGGTAAAACTGCAACCACACATGTTGATGCCTGTTCTGCTTTTTCCACAGCTTTTCCTTTGGTTCATTTAAAGCCTGATAAAACGGTAACACAAGACGGCAGATTATTTACAAGCGGTGGCGCCACCTCTACTTTTCATTTATTGCTGCATCTTTTACAGCTTCATTGTGGAAAAGATATGGCCATTAAGGTAGCCAAGATTTTCGCAATTGATATGGACCGCGTAACCCAGTCTTATTTTAGTACTTTCCAGCCTGTCCGTAATCATAACGACAGTATAGTTGCTTCCGCACAGGAAAAAATTGAAAATAATTATCAGGATGTTGCCACCATTGAAGAGATGATTAAAGATATTCCTTCCAGCAGAAGAAATATTGTACGCCGCTTTAAGCAGGTAATTGGGATGACCCCTATTGAATATCTTCAGCAAACCCGTATCGAAGCTGCGAAAAAATTACTGGAACAAACTGCACAACAAATGACAGAGGTTATTTATAATTCTGGTTACAACGATCCAAAAGCATTCAGAAAAGTATTTAGAAAATCTGTAGGGATGACACCAACCCAATACCGTGATAAATTCCAGCCAAAATAGATAAATGATTAAAAAATAAAAGCACAAACAACCAAGTATAAAAACTAAATAAATAGTTTTCAACATACAAAATCCAAAATGTTAATAATTAACATAAAATTAATGCACTATAATGGCATTTTAAGGATAACTTAACGTTATAATTATACTAACCAAATAACAAACATTATGAGCACATTCCTTTTAGTTACAGCGGTATTTTATATTATTTCTTTTGGATTAATGTTGTACTGTTATTTCTCCGCTGAGCAGATTCCCAGCGATGATGAAAAATTTTAATCAGTTCTTTTCCGTCATCAAAATTAACGTCTCCCTTCAAGTTAAAACATCAACCTTTTAGAGAAACTTATGAAGTATCACCACCAAATCTGCATTTAAGATTTATTGCAATAATCCTATTTATTGGCTATCCATTTAATTAAATAGGGAGCAGTTCCTGTATACCATAAAACTGCAGCAATTAAAAATATAGCAATGAGAATCCATAAAATCGGCCATCCTTCAAATTTGTGTTTGGAGCTAGTCGTATAAGGATCATTAAGGTTATTATGGTCATTGTCCATCCATTCACCTTTTTCTTTTGGTTTCGGATTAGAGGTATCGCTCATAAAATATTTGGTTAGTGTACAAATTTAAGCTATAAACGCATAATATCAAAAATAAGTTTTAACATACCTTTCTATTGAGATCAATCAAAAGCAAAAACATTATTTAAAGATGCACAAAACAAGATAATGTATTCAACGTTGAAAGCTTTGCAAATATTTTCAAGAAAGATTGTTAATGTTTAAAATCGAATTCATTAACAGATATTATTACTTAGAAAAAGCCTGCTGATATTTTAATGGGGTTTTACCCGTTATTTCCCTAAAATATTTATGAAAGCTGGTAAAATTGTAAAACCCACAATCATAGCAGATTTCTTTTACGGTCAGGTTATTCTCAATCAATAATTTACAGGCCTGCCCTACTCTAATCTCATTCAGAAACTGTGTATAGGTTTTCCTACTTTTGGTTTTAAAGAATTTACAAAACGAATTGGGGCTAATTTTAGCTACTGCAGCAATTTCCTTGAGTTCAATCTTATTCTTGTAATTGCTAATGGTATAATTATAAATAGATTGGATCCGGTCTTTTTCGTTCTCCAAAAAGTTTGGTTTAAAACCTAATGAAACCAATGTGCTTCGTTCTTCGCAATTGGCTATTTCTGTTAATACTTCGAGTATCTTTATAATCCGCATTGTCCCTGTTGCGGTAATAATCTGCGGCATTAAGCCAGCAATTTTTTCTTTTGAAAATCCATGCAGCTGAATTCCCTGGGTTGATTGGAGCAAAACTTTTTTAAGTTCCTGATTTTCGGGAAGATCGAGAAAATCCCTTCCTAAAAAATCTGCTTTAAAATGAATCACATAAACATCAACCGGCTCACAATCTTTTCCATCAAAAAATTCCGGATCAAAACGCCAGTAATGTGGCAGATTGCTCCCCAGTAAAACCACATCACCCTCCTTAAAATTTTTAATGCTATCGCCAATAAACTGAGTGCCTCTGCCTTTTTTGATGTAGATCAATTCTAACGCAGAATGGTAATGCCAACGGTTATTTACATCGGGCATAACATCTCTTCGGGCGCTAAAAGAATCTACAGAATTGGTAGATACGTTGAGTAAATGCGGTTTCATAAAATCTTTAAAAATCAATCTAATATGCAAATTTAATTTATAATGTAAAAAATCAAGCCAATATCATTTAATAATTAGATGATAAAGTTAAATTTTAATTAAAGCTGAACGGTTTAATTTGTAAAGCTGCAATTCATCCGAAACCTTATACGAAAGTTGGATTATTTACGCTTTGTTATATAGACAAATTGTATGCTAAATTTGCCCTTACCACCACCGCGTGGTTAGAAAAAACTGGCCTGGTCTTCATCCATCTACCTACTGTTGGTAGTTAATGCCTGAGGTTTCCAGAAGTTTAACTATTTTTATTTTAGCAACACTTGCTTAAACCATTTTATAACCAAATAAACATGAGCCAAATTACACCTGCAAACTTTAAAGTATCCGATCAACCAAACAATGGCAAAGGATATCTATTCCCCTTAATTTTAGTTACCAGCCTATTTTTCTTCTGGGGTTTTGTCCACAACCTCGATCCGATATTGATTCCACATTTACGTAAAGCCTTTCAGCTGAATGTTTTCGAATCAACCCTGGTCGATTCATCTGTTTTTATCGCTTATTTTTTATTGGCGTTACCTGCAGGCTACATCATGCGCAAATATGGCTATAAAAGCGGTATTATATTAGGGCTCGTTTTATTCGCCGTTGGCTGTTTATTATTTATACCCGCGGCCAATACTGCGCAATATGTATTTTTCTTAGGTGCACTTTTTATCATCGCCTGTGGTTTAACCTTTCTGGAAACAGCCGCAAATCCTTATGTTACTGTTTTGGGGCCACCAGAAACTGCCACACAGCGCTTAAATTTCTCTCAATCTTTTAATGGTTTTGCCGCTTTTTTAGCCCCTGTACTCGGAGGTAAATTTATTTTTACCGAAGTAAAATATACCGACGCCCAATTGGCAAAAATGCTGCCTTTAGAAAAACAGGCTTATATGCTCGAAGAAGCATCGACCGTAAAAGCACCGTATTTAATTTTAGGTATCCTGATTATTGTAGTAGCTATTCTATTCATTTTCACTAAACTGCCTGATATCAAGGAAGAAGAAAATGTTCAGGAAAAAAGCAGTTTTCGCCATGTATTAGGCCATAGCCATTTGCGCTGGGGAATTATTGGTCAGTTTTTTTATGTAGGCGCCCAGGTTTGCGTATTAAGTTTATTCATCAGTTTCGTAACCTCATCAGCGGGTATTAGCCAGGATGAAGCCAAATGGTACGCTGGTGCAGCAGGCTTGGCTTTTATGATTGGCAGGTTTGTTGGTACCGTGTTTATGAAATTTGTAGCGCCACATAAACTATTGATGCTGTATGCATTAATTAGTGCTTTGCTTACACTTGTCTCTATTTTTGGAAGCGGAATGATTACTGTTTACGCATTAATTGGCGTTGCATTTTTTATGTCGATCATGTTTCCAACCATATTCTCGTTAGGCATAGCAGGCTTGGGTAAAGATACAAAACTGGGTTCGTCATTAATTGTAATGTCTATTGTGGGTGGTGCATTTTTACCTCCGGTTTTAGGCCTTATATCAGACGCTACCCATAACATCCAATATGGATACCTGGTGCCTTTTGTATGCTTTTTAGTGGTTTTCTACTTTGGCTGGAAAGGATGGAAACCCAACCATATCGAAAAAGAAATAAGTTTAGAAGTATAAATTGATAATGAAAAAATTAGTCATCAAGATTAACAATGTTGATAACGTTTTAGTTGCGTTACAAGATTTACCAGCAGGCACTCCAATACTACACGAAGGCAATACTTACGTTACTGTTGATGAAATTCCGGCCAAGCACAAATTTTTTATGCAGGATATGAAAGCTGGCGATGAAGTTATGATGTATGGCGTTTTGGTTGGAAAAGTGCAGTTTAGTGTAAAAGCAGGCATGCGGATGAACGTAGATAATACCAAACATGCCGCAGAACCATTTGCTTTTCGCAGTGTTCATTACAATTGGGTAGCCCCTGATGTGAGCAAATATGCCAACCGCAGTTTTAATGGTTATCACCGTAAAAATGGTGCAATAGGTACAGCAAACTACTGGTTGTTTATCCCTACTGTATTTTGCGAAAACAGAAATCTGGATATTATTAAAGAATCGCTATATAGTGAATTGGGTTATGCCGTAGATGATAAATACAAGTCTTATACCCACAAATTAGTTCAGGCTTTTGAACAAGGAGAAGACATTAATAAGATTAGTTTTGAACCTAAAGTAAATCAGGCCAACCGTACTTTTAAAAATGTAAACGGAATTAAATTCCTGACGCATAATGGTGGATGTGGTGGAACACGACAGGATTCGGACACCTTAAGCAAACTATTGGCGGCTTATGCCCACCACCCAAATGTAGCAGGTATAACGGTTTTAAGTTTGGGCTGCCAGCATTTACAGGTAGCGGATTTTAAACGCGATCTTTTTGCACTGGATCCTGATTTTGAGAAACCACTTTTAATTTTTGAGCAACAAAAAGCACAAAGTGAAGAACAATTGATTCAAAACGCAATCCGCAGTACTTTTGAAGGATTGATGTTTATTAATAAACAAGAACGTGCAGCGGCGCCACTCAGCAAAATGTGTGTAGGGGTTAAATGCGGCGGTAGCGATGGTTTCAGCGGTATTTCTGCCAACCCAGCGGTTGGTTATTGTGCCGATTTGTTGGTAGCATTAGGCGCAAAGGTTTTATTGGCAGAGTTCCCCGAACTTTGCGGTGTAGAGCAGGAAATGATTGATAGATCTGTTGATCAGTCAACAGCTGAAAAGTTTATCCGTTTAATGACGGAGTATGATGAACTGGCGCATAAAGTTGGATCCGGATTTTACATGAATCCTTCTCCGGGCAACATTAAAGATGGTTTAATTACCGATGCCATCAAATCAGCAGGTGCGGCACGTAAAGCTGGCTCCTCGCCTATTGTAGATGTTTTAGATTATACAGAACCTGCAACAAAACCTGGCTTAAGTTTAGTCTGTACACCCGGAAATGATGTAGAAGCAACTACAGGTAAGGCAGCTGCCGGAGCAACGTTAATTTTATTCACTACAGGCTTAGGTACGCCAACAGGAAATCCGGTTTGTCCAACCATTAAAGTGGCCACCAATTCTGTTCTGGCCAAACGCATGAGTGATATTATCGATATTGATACCGGACCAGTAATTAATGGCGAAAAAACCATTAACGAAATGGGTGAAGATATATTGGAATACTGTATTAAAGTTGCCAGTGGCGAAGAAATACCAAAAGCCGTACAGCTTAATCAGGATGATTTTATCCCATGGAAAAGAGGGGTAAGCCTATAGAACGAGGTAAGATGTGAGATGGACGATGTGAGATGGAGGACCTCAAAATAAAAACTGTCATGAAGTCCAGACAGCTATGGAATAGCGTAATACAGAACGGGGGAAATCTAAATGGCTAAGTCCACCGCTATGCCCTATGCAAAAAGCACTATGCTTAATTCATTAAATAACAAAATAAAAATATAACCAGATATGAATTTAAATTTAAACGGCAAAATAATCCTAGTAAGTGGCGGAGCCAAAGGCATCGGCGGAGCAATTGTTAAAGCCCTAGCTATTGAAAATGCTTTCCCAATCATTATTGGCCGTAGTGAAAACGATAATGTAAAAATGCTTCAGGAAATAACAGATTTAGGTTTAAAAGCTGATTATTTCACAGCTGAGCTCACCATGCCAGATCATTGCAAAAACATTATTGACGCTATACTAACCAAATATGGTAGAATTGATGGTTTAGTAAACAATGCGGGTGTTAACGATGGTGTAGGTCTTGAGAGTGGTACTTACGAAGGTTTTATAGAATCACTACATAAAAACGTGGTACATTATTATCTTTTGGCCAAATATGCCCTTCCTGCGCTAAAGCGAAGCAAAGGTTCAATTTTAAATATAGGGAGCAAGACTGCAGAAACCGGGCAAGGTGGAACATCTGGTTATGCGGCATCAAACGGCGCCAGAAATGCTTTAACACGTGAGTGGGCAGTAGAACTATTGCCGTTTAGCATCCGTGTAAATGCCATTATTGTTGCCGAAGCCTGGACTCCGCTATACGAGAAATGGATTAACTCTTTTGAAGATCGTGATGCAAAGCTTAAAAACATCACCGATAAAATTCCGTTCGAAAACCGAATGACCACTGTGGAAGAAATTGCCCACACCGCCGTATTCTTATTATCAGATAAATCTAGTCATACTACTGGCCAACTCATTCATGTAGATGGCGGTTATGTACACTTAGATAGGGCTTTGTTGTAGGTATATTAATCCCCCACACCTTTTCTGTCATTCTGAACGTAGTGAAGAATCTTTTTTTAATATGCAATGCCTTAAATCACATTATTTCCTTTGACATCAGCTCATTTTTGGTTCTGTATTTCATAGGCTGGAAATTCTTCGCTGCGCTCAGAATGACAATTATATCCTCGGTCTGTGTCCTCCGTCTTTTCTGTCATTCTGAACGAAGTGAAGAATCTTTTTAATTATAGGTTTCTACTATCGACCTGTTTTGGGTTCGGTTTTCTATCGCTGGCAGATTCTTCGTTGCACTCAGAATGACCATTTTATTTTTTCTTTCTTTCTTCTAAATACGCATGCCACAACAGCATCGTGGCAATAGTGCGGTAAGGTTTAAACTGATTGGCCACCGCAAATATTTCTTCTTTACTTACTCCCTTTGCCAAACCTTTTATTTTCTTTAACGAGTTTACCGCAGCCAAATCCCCTATCGGGAAAATATCCTTATGGTGCAGCATAAAAATCAGATAAATATCAACCGTCCAATCGCCAATCCCTTTGATACTTTTAAGCTGGTTTCTAATGGTCAGATCGTCCATTTTCTCCATTTCGCTTAAAGACAATGTTCCGCTAACTATATTTTCTGCCAAATGGCGTACATAAGCCGTTTTTTGTCGACTGAAATAACAATCCCTTAATTCCTGATCGGTAAGTAATAACAACCCTACAGGTGTAATATCCTTTATTTTTTCTTTCAATTTATTCAATGTGGCCAACGCCGAAGCCAAAGAAACCTGCTGCTCCAAAATAACATGCACCAATGATTCGAAAGTATTCGGCCTCGACCAAAAGGGTGGATAACCGTATCGATTTAAAATAACCTGTAAATCGGCATCCCTTTTACCCGCTAGATCACAAAGCTGATGGAAATTAGTCTGATCAAATGTTTCGAACATGAAGCTGTTTTTATTCAATCCCAAATATAATAAGGATGGTTAATAAATAGAATTGATTTCGGTTAGTGAGACACCGACTATCGATTCCAATAGAGCGTTAGTCCTGTATAACCTTACTTAGTCAGTATGAGCGAATTAATTAAGCCTCAAATCTCCGAAGGTAAAGGAAAAACCCGTATTTTAATCCTATTTTAAGATGAGATGGTTACTTTTGTTGGATGCTAAAGATTGGAATAGCTGAAGACGACCCTAAAATTGCCGAACTTTTAAAGTCGGCGCTCGAAGAGAACGATTATCTGGTACTTACTTTATCTAATGGGATTGATGCGCTAGATCTTTTTTTACGTGACAGTTTTAACCTCCTGATTATTGACGTGATGATGCCCGGTCTCAACGGCATCCAGCTTTGTAAACACCTCAGAGAAAACGCGCTGCAAACACCAATCCTCATGCTTACGGCCATGGGTACCGTTGATGATAAAGTTACTGGTTTAGAAGCCGGTGCTGATGATTATCTTGTAAAACCCTTTCACCTGAAGGAACTTTTGGCCAGGGTTGCAGCACTTTTGCGCAGGCAGCCACCTATTGAAACGCAAACAGACCCTAAATTATATTTCGAAGATCTTATTCTTGATACCTACAGCAAAGAAGTAAGCCGCGCGGGTAAACCGATCGAATTAAGTGCCAAAGAATTTATCCTGCTCGAACTATTTATGCGCAACCCAAATCGTTTACTCTCGCGACAATTTATAGCAGAACAAGCCTGGGATATCAACTTCGAAACCGGCACTAACGTAATCGATGTGTATATCAATTTTCTGCGAAAAAAGATCGAAAAAGGCTTTGAACGCAAACTTATCCACACTAAAATCAATATGGGCTATATTTTGAAATAAATGAAGATTAAGGACCGCATAGCACTATATTTTACGCTGATCAGTACTTCTATGCTCTTCGCAGTGCTCTGCACGGTATATTTTACTTTTATGAAATTTTTGGAGGCCGATTTCTTCGAACGCCTGACCGACCGTACTATGGTTACCGCTAAATTGTACCTTGAAGCCGATGAAATCAGTCGGGATGCGCTGAACACGGTACGCCATAAATACCTTCAAAAGTTGAACAGTGAAGTAATCCGTGTTTACGACAAAAAGAACAGGGCTACTTTTATTGGTGATACTGCTCAATACTGGACCCCTGCCACCATTGATCAGGTAAGGAGGAAAGGTCATTTAAAATATACGGACGGTCAGCGACAAGTGGTGGGTATTTATTATAAAGATAACCAGGGCGACTTCGTCATCCTCGCTTCGGCTGATGACCAGGGCTCACACAACAGGCTCGACAAACTGTTGAAGATCATGATTTTTATCTTCTTCCTTATTTCGCTCGTGGTATTATTGTTAAGCAGATGGGTTGCGCAGAAAATGCTGAAACCGCTGCAAAAATTTATGCTCGAAGTAAAACAGGCAGGCGCTCAAAACATGGAGTTTAGGGTAGAAGAAAATAACAATAAAGATGAAATTAACCTCATTGCCCAAAGTTTTAACCATTTGATGGAAGAGCTGGAACAGGCTTTTATTTTGCAGAAAACTTTTGTAGCCAATGCTTCGCATGAACTTCGTACCCCCGTTACGCGGATGATGATAACCGCTGAACTTGCCCTCTCAAAAGAGAGAGATGAGGCTGCCTATCAGAAAGTAATCGCTTCCATGCTTGAGGATGCCGAAAAAATGGAACACACCATAACTGGTTTAGTGGCCCTGGCAAAAATGGATCTTGACCTGATTAATTCGAAACTTGTTCCGATCAAACTTGATGATTTGCTTTCTAAAATCCAAACTGAATGGAAAGTGCAGAAAAACCTTGAGCTCAAAATTACTTATCAAAAATCCATTGATACAAAAACTGAAATAATGGCCAATGCCGTTTTATTACAGATAGCTTTAGACAATATCATCTCGAATGCATTTAAATTTTCAGACAATCAGGAAGTTAATATTCGTGTAGAAACTGTTGAAAATGATTTTTTCATCCACATCACTGATCAGGGAACCGGCATCTCTACCGAAGATCAGGCAGCTATTTTTAACCCATTTTATACCCGTGCAAAAGAACAGGGCCATCAGGGCGAAGGCATGGGGCTTTACATGGCAAAAAAAATCGTCGATTTGTTAAAAGGCGAAATAACCGTAAATAACCTCGAGCAAGGTGGCTGCACTTTTACGGTGAGATTGACAAAACTTTAATGATTAATTACATCCATTTCGCTAAGCTCGTTTCTAACCAGCGTTGAATAGCATATCGTTTACAACGATAATATCGTGTTACTATTTATGCACTCGTTTGGAAACGAGTGCAAGAATGCCTAACAACTTTAATCCCCTTTTAATTCGCATTTAATCCCCCTTTAATTCGGCAAGGATAGTTTTGCTTACATGATAAGGATATTTTCGTGGCTCATTTTCTTTTTGGTTTTAACGGCCAGAGCAACTTTCGCACAAAGTGATACGTTAAGCTTAAACCTGAGCCAGGCCGAAAGCCTCTTTTTAAAAAACAATTTCGACCTCCTGGCCAGTAATTACGATGTTGACAAGGCCAAAGCAGAAATCATCACGGCCAGGCTTTTCGAAAATCCTACGCTAGAATACGAAAACCTTTTTTATAATCAGGAAACAAAGAAATTCCTGCAAACCTCTTATGCACATGGCCAATATGCCGGATCTGTTTCTCAGCTATTCAGACTTGCCGGCAAACGAAATAAGAATATCAAGCTGGCCCAAACTGGAGTTAAAATGGCCGAATACGAATATTTCGACCTGATCAGAACGCTGAAATTTGAACTCGTTAACACCTTTTACAAAACCTATTTTACTGCACAGTCGGTTAACGTATATCAGGAACAAATCAGTTCTACCAATCAGTTGATGAAGGCTTATGACCTACAGTTAAAAATGGGCAATGTTGCTGCGAAGGATGTAATCAGGATTAAGTCATTATTGATCAACCTCAAAGCCGAACAGGCAGGGCTACTGAATGAACTGGAAGATTACTATAAAGATTTAAAACTGCTCTGTGGCATTAATGCTTCTACTTCAATCACGCTTATTTTAGATAAATCAGTCCTCACATCCCCTTCTCTGGATAAAATCCCTTATCAGGCATTGCTCGATTCGGCCAGGACGAACCGTGCTGACCTTAAACAGGCCAAAACCAATCTGCTTTATAACGAACGTAATTTAAAGCTGCAAAAAGCAATGGCCATACCTGATATAGAAATTGGACTCAGTTACGACCTCAAAGGTAATTATCCAGAAAAATATACTGGTTTAGGCATTAAAATCCCTATTCCCCTGTTCTCCAGGAATCAGGGAGAAATTAAAAAGGCACAAATTGGCATCATTGCGGCAGATGTAAATATTAAAAAACAGGAAGCTTTACTGGAGAACGAGGTATTCAACAGCTACAGGACTGCTTTACGTAATGAAAAATTGTATGGAGAGATTGATCCTGCGTTCAGTTCCGACTTTAATACACTGATTTCGGGCCTGATCAAAAATTTTAAGGCAAGGAATATCAGCCTGATCGAATTTTTGGACCTCTACGATGCCTATAAAGAAAATACGCTTCAGCTCAACAAACTCCAATCCGAAAGAATGAGCACACGTGCTGAACTCAATTATGTTACCGGTTCTAATATTTTTTAAAAAAATCTCATGCAAAATTTCTATAAAAACACTGTACTTATTGCTGCAACCAGTTTATTTTTTGCTTGTAGCGAACACAAAAAGGCTGCACCAAACGATAAATTTGTCATCACCGATTCTTTGATCAGCCGCTTACTAATCGATACTGTACAGCAGGCAAATGGCAAAACCGAACTTATTTTTTCGGCCAAAATTACCGCAAATGAAGAACGAAGGTCAGAACTTTTCCCCATGGTAAGCGGAACGGTAAACCGCGTTGGGGTAAGGTTGGGCGATCAGGTTTCGACCGGACAAATACTGGCTACGCTAATCAGTTCTGAAATGGCTGGTTTTGATAAAGAAGTTATAGCGGCCAATGCCGAACTTAAAAATGCAGAAAGAGCCGTAAAGCAAGCCGAACAACTTTTCCAGAGTGGTTTATCATCGGCAAAAGAACTCGAAGAAGCCAAAAATGACTATGAGATCAAAAAAGCTGAGGCGAAAAGGGCGAGTTCTGTATTAAAACTCAATGGTGGAAGCAGTACAGGATTATACGCGATTAAATCGCCGATTAGCGGTTTTGTGATCGAAAAAAATGTTACACAGAACATGCAGCTGCGTGGCGATAACGACAAAAGCCTTTTCACCATTGCCGATCTCTCTAACGTTTGGGCCATGATCAATATTTACGAATCGGATATTTCGCGTGTTAAGGCAGGTGATGAGGTGAGTTTATCTACCCTATCCTATCCAAATAAAGTTTTTAAAGGAAAAATAGAGAAATTATATAATCAGGTAGATCAGGACAGCAAAGTAATGAATGCCAGGGTGGTGATCGCAAATCCAGGCTTTCTGCTTAAGCCAGGCATGCTCGGCACAGTAAAGGTTTCTGCAAATTCTGCAGTTGATCTTCCGGTTTTAAACTCAAGGGCTGTAATTTTCGATGAAAATAAAAATTATGTAATCGTTCTGGGGCAGGATCATAAAGTAAAGGTTCAAGAGATCGAAATCGGGCGTAAAACCGCTGATAAAACCTACATCAGCAAAGGTGTACAGGCCGGTGAGCGCATTATTGCCTCCAAACAGGTTTTCTTGTTCGAAAGCCTGAAAACGCAATAATTTTTTTTCCAACACCCTAGATTTTAAAAATGAATAAATTCATAAAAAGCATTATCGGCTTTGCGCTGAAAAATAAATATTTCATCTTTTTTGCTACTTTTATTTTACTTCTGGCAGGCTATTTAAGCTTCAAACATACTACAATTGATGCCTTCCCCGATGTAACCAATACCAATATCACCATTATTACCCAATGGCCGGGCCGTAGTGCAGAAGAGGTAGAAAAATTTGTGAGCAGACCTTTGGAAATTGCCATGAACCCTACCGAAAAGAGAACCAGCATCCGGTCTTCCTCGCTATTTGGCTTATCCATTGTAAAAGTAAGTTTCGAAGATGATGTAGATTATGCCGAGGCACGGGTTCAGGTAAATAATCATCTTGAAGAAGCCGATCTTCCAGAAGGCATCCAGCCTGAAGTGCAACCTCCTTATGGACCAACCGGAGAAATTTTTCGCTATACCTTAGCAAGTGATACAAAATCGGTCCGGGAACTAAAAACCTTACAAGATTGGGTTGTACAACGCGAACTCTTATCCGTTTCAGGCATTGCCGATGTCGTAAGTTTTGGAGGCGAGGTTAAAACCTACCAGATCACGGTCGATCCGCAGAAAGCGATCCAATACGGTGTAAGTGCAACCGAACTTTTCGAAGCGGTATCTAAAAGCAATATCAATGTGGGCGGTGATGTAATTGTGCAGAGCGGTCAGGCTTATGTGGTACGCGGTATAGGCGTGCTCAACAACATCGATGAGATCAGAAACGTGGTTGTTGACAACATCAATGGTACACCAATTTACGTCAAAACCATTGCCGATGTAGCCGAATCGGCATTACCCAGATTGGGGCAGGTTGGCCGCGACGGGGATCCTGATGTGGTAGAAGGCATTATCGTCATGAGAAAAGGCGGTAATCCCAGTGAGATAATAGCAAGATTAAAAGAAAAGATCAATACCATAAACAGCACCATTTTACCTGATGATGTAAAGATCAAACCTTTTTACGACCGCGAAGACCTGGTTAATTACTCCGTACATACCGTAATGGGCAACATGCTCGAAGGTATTTTATTTGTTACCCTGATTGTATTCCTTTTCATGGCCGATTGGCGCACTACTTTAATTGTTTCGATTATCATTCCATTGGCCTTACTTTTTGCCTTTATCTGTCTCAAATTAAAGGGCATGCCTGCCAACCTGCTATCTATGGGGGCTATCGACTTCGGGATTATTATTGATGGTGCAGTAGTGATGGTTGAAGGGATTTTCGTCGTATTAGATGCAAAGGCCAGGAAACTGGGCATGGAAAAGTTTGATAAAATGAGCAAACTCGGCTTTATCAAAAAAGCTTGCCTTGAAAATGGAAAAGGCATTTTATTTGCCAAGCTAATCATTATTACTGGTTTGCTCCCCATTTTTACATTCGAAAAGGTAGAGGGCAAAATGTTCTCTCCCTTGGCCTGGACCTTAAGTTTTGCCTTATTGGGTGCGCTAATTTTAACCTTTACCCTCGTGCCTGCCATGGCCAGCGTACTTTTGAAAAAAAATGTAAAAGAGAAACACAATATCTTTTTAGCGTGGATCACCAAGGCAACCCTTAAATTTTATGATATATGTTTCAAAAAGAAGAAACTGGTGTTTGGCATATCCATTATTGTACTTTTTCTGGGCGCTTTCAGCTTTAATTTTTTAGGCACCGAATTTCTACCCAGTTTGGATGAGGGGTCCATTTATGTCCGCGCCACGGGGCCATTGAGTATTTCATTAGATGAAACCAAAAGACTTTCGAACGAAATGAGGAAGATCTTTTTAAGTTTTGAAGAGGTAAAACAGGTGATGTCGCAAACTGGCCGACCGAATGACGGAACAGATGCCACCGGTTTTTATAATATGGAATTTCATGTGGATATCTATCCACGGAAAGAATGGAAACGCAAGCAGAGCAAAGAACAACTGATAGAACGCATGCAGGAGAAATTAAAGAGCTTTCCAGGCATCAGCCTCAATTTTTCACAGCCCATTTCAGATAATGTGGAAGAAGCTGTTTCAGGTGTAAAGGGATCGATTGTGGTAAAATTATTTGGTGAGAACTTTGAATATATCGAACAGGAAGAGGAAAAAATAGAAAGCATTTTAAAAACGGTTGATGGTATTGAAGATTTAGGAATTTTAAGAAATCTTGGTCAGCCCGAACTGCAGATTAACCTTGATCAGAAAAAAATGGCTTTATATGGAGTAAGCACAGCTGATGCAAATGCCGTAATTGAAATGGCTATTGGCGGAAAAGCCGCTACGCAGATTTATGAAGGCGAACGCAAATTTGATCTGATTATCCGTTATCCCGAAGATTTTAGGAATGATGAAAGTTCCATCAGTAAATTAAGCGTACCTACCCTATCCGGTTCAAATGTTCAATTGGGTGAAATATCGAGCATTAGCAAAATTACAGGGCCAAGTATGATTTACCGTGATAAACACAAACGTTACGGGGCTATTAAATTCTCGATCCGCGGCAGAGATATGGGAAGTGTAATTGCCGAAGCACAGCAAAAGGTAAATGCAAAAATCAAATTGCCACAAGGTTATCAGCTGGAGTGGGCTGGCGATTTTGAAAACCAGCAAAGAGCTATTGCGAGGTTGTCGAAGGCCGTACCGGTAAGTTTGTTGTTAATATTTTTTATCCTTTTTGTACTTTTTGGAAACTTCAAAGATGCATTATTGGTATTGAATAACGTTCCTTTTGCCATGATTGGTGGCATATTAGCCCTTTTGGCTGCTGGTGTTAACTTCAATATTTCGGCAGGGATTGGTTTTATCGCATTATTTGGCATCTGTGTGCAGAACGGTGTAATTCTTATTACGCGTTTCAAAACCAATATTACTGAGCTGAAATACCACCCAAACTGGACTTTTACTGATGCCATGCGTGATGGAATAGCCAGTAGGTTTAGGCCGGTATTGATGACGGCATTAATGGCGGCTATTGGTCTGATGCCCGCTGCACTCTCTACAGGAATCGGTTCAGAAGCTTCAAAACCATTGGCTATCGTAGTTATTGGTGGGTTGGTAACAAATACTTTATTTAATCTTTTTGTTTATCCGATCGTATTTTATTGGTCGTACCAAAAAAAAGTTTATGGAGGGTTCAATGATACAAAAAGACAGATTGGATAAGAGGGACTCACTTAGCGTTTATCAATCGCAGCAACACTGAAAAATCCTTGCATTAAAACAAAAAAGGCTGATACCAAATGGTATCAGCCTTTAGTACTATTTGAAAATTTCCTGTTAAAACTTGAAAGTAAAATTACCCGTAACTTTAGCCGGACTTTGAGCGGCATACCTAAACGACCAGTATTTTTCGTTAGTGAGGTTATCTATCTTTAAACCGATCCTATATTTGGGTTTGTCGTAAAATACAGCAGCATCAAGCACGGTATAAGATGGAATACTGAATTTAAATGTAGCCGTATTTACCTGGTTATAAGAACTACCGTAAATCCCGCCAAAACCCAGTCCCAAGCCTTGAGCAGCACCATCAATTAAACGATAACTGATCCATATATTAGCCATTTTTGGTGCTCCGGCAGTTGCTGGTCTTAAACCTTCAATACTGGCATTGGCTTTGGTATATTTACTGTCATTATAAGTGTAGCCAGCAATAATGTTTAATCCAGGTACTGGATTGGCAATAATTTCTGCCTCAAACCCTTTACTTAACTGGGTACCATCCTGTAATGAAAAGTTGGCGTGTACAACATCATCGTATAATGTATTGGTTACCTTGATGTCGTAATAGCTCAAAGTAGCACTGATTTTATCAAGATCAAACTTGGCACCACCCTCAAACTGGTTGGCATAACTTGGCTTAAAGGTATTTCCTTCAAAATCAGAACCGCCGTTGTTGCTAAACCCGTTCATGTAATTACCAAATATCGAAACCTTGTCTTTCACGATTTGATAAACCGCACCGAACCTTGGCGAAAAAGCAGTTTGGTTATATTTTCCTTTGGTAATGTCGTTGGCAAAATCATACGTTCCTCCATTAAAATAACGATCTACCCTTACACCAGCCATAACCAGCAATTTATCGGTTATGTTCAACACATCAGAAACATAAGCACTATAAGTGGTTTCCTCATTCGAAACCTGATTATTATAGGTTGCCGTTGTGAATAATGGTGAGATCTTGGTTGAATTAAAATTATTGTAAGCAGTACCAGGTTTTTTAAAATTTAAAGCCGGCATATTTACCGTAGCATCGTTACGTGTAGCACGCAGGCTGTAAAAATCTACACCTAGTACTACCCGGTTTCGTAAACTGCCTATTTTAAAATCGCCATTAAAATTCTGCTGGATATCAGTTCCGTAGTAAGGATAATCCTGATTGGTAACCGATTGCCTTAAAGTAGAGTCTGTTAATAAGTTGAGCGCCACGGTATAACCTTCAGAAGAGGAACGGGTACGTGATACAATCGTCTGCGATTTCCATTGTTCAGATATTTTGTACTTAGCCTGTGCAAAAATGTTATACTGTTGGCTGGTGTAGTTAACGGTATTATTGGCAAAAGAGAGTTTGTAGGGCATCTGCAAGTCGGTTATACTTCTGGCTTTTAAGTTTACCAATGTTGGTGCTATTACCAAACGCGTAGGTGAAGTGGCTTTCGAACCGCTCATTTCAACATCTAAGGCCAAGGTTAGCCTATCATTTACCATGTAGGAAAAACTAGGTGCAATTAAGTAGTTTTTATAAAAACCTGCATCCTGGAAACTTCTTTCACTGTGTAAAGCGGTGTTAATTCTTAATAAAGCTGTTTTTTCCTCATTCAATGGCGTATTTACATCAGCTGTTAAACGGTTAAGATCGTAACTTGCAGCAGAATAAGAAATTTCTCCCCTAAACGTATCGAAAGGTTTTTTGGTTACACGGTTAAATAAACCACCGAAGGATGATATGGTGCTGCCAAATAAGGTTGCTGCAGGGCCTTTAATTACTTCAATACGTTCTAGATTAGCCGGATCAATGGTGGTATAAGTAAAACTTCCAACCCCATTCCTTACCAATTGCGGAGTGCTAAAACCTCTTGAAATGTTACTTGTTCTACCCTGGTTACGGACTTCGGCAATGCCTGCCCCTGGGACATTTTTAAAAGCACTGTTATAATCGGTTATTAGCTGCTCTTTCATCAGCTCTTTACTTACAACACTATATACCTGCGGGTTTTCCATGTTCTTAAGCTGCATTTTAGAAACATCTTCACTTTCTTTCTTAGCAAAACGGTTTCCTCCACTGCTAATGATTACCTCCTCCAGTTTTTGGGAAGTAATATCAAGTTTCAATTCGATGTAAACTACAGGATTTTCAGCAGTAATTTCGACCGTTTGTGCAGAACCACCAAAACCTACTCTGATCATCTGTACTGTATATTTGCCAAAAGAAAGGTTTTTTAGCTCAAATTTTCCATCTGCATCGCTTACGGTTCCCTTTTTAATTTCTTTAAGTTTAACAGTTACACCCTGAGCACTGCTGCCATCTGTTATAGTAATCTTGCCGGTAATACTCCCTTTTTCAGGCTTGCTGCTTTGAGCCATAACCAAACTTGAAACAAATTGAAAAATGAAAAGCAGGGTGATAAAGTTCAGCTTAGGTTTACAATTATGAGTAGAAAATAAATTTATAATCATTTAATTCTTATTTAGACTGTTTTAAAATTAGGATGCAAAGAAGCACATTTTGTGCATCAAAAACAACAGCCAAATAAAGTTTTTTTGTACTTTAAAAAAGACATGATCTATATAAATAAATCATGTCTTTTTTTCAGATCTCACCTATAAATTTTTCATTTATGCTAAAATGGAATCGAAAAAATAAGTGCTTTTACTTCATCACTCCTACCGTATTATTACTCTTTTTACTATCCCATTTAAGGATAATTTGTTAAATTGCCTTTATCTAATTTAAATCGATCTTAATGAAAAACCCTATCTCATGTATCATTATTGATGATGATCCTACAGCAATAAATATTTTGAAAGACCATATTGAGGAAATGCCAAGGTTAAAGGTTCACCGTGTCTTCACTAAACCGATAGAAGCACTAAGTGAAATCAGTGCAGAGCGCAATAAACAATTGATTTTTCTGGATATCGATATGCCAGCAATGTCTGGACTACGACTTGCTGACAACATTAAACACAAATCGCATAACATTATTTTTACTACGTCCTATCCAGAATTTGCATTGGATGCTTTTAAGGTAAGGGCAAAACATTACCTGTTAAAACCTTTTGACATTGGAGATTTTGCAATAGTGGTTAATGAAGTAATTTCGGAGTGTTATGATGCACAGCAAATTGTAAACGAAAATGAAGACGCATTTTTCTTGCGTACAAATGGAGAACGCGGTAGATTGACCAAAGTTCTCAAAAAGGATATTATTTATATCCAAGGATCAAACAACCATGTGCATATTTACACACCAACAAATGATTATTCTGTGTACATGACCATTAAGGAAATGGAAGAAAAGCTCAAGGAAAATGAGCATTTCTTCCGCGTTCACAAATCATACATCATAAACACCTCCTATGTAAAGGAGATCAATGGGCACAAAATCGACCTTGGAAAGTACGAAGTGCTCATGACCCCACAATACAAAGAGGCATTTATGGATTACATTGAAAACCAAACGCTGGTATCAAAACGTTTAAGGGGTTGATCTCTGTACACCGGTAAGTGTGGTAATGACGGTTACCGTACTGGTTGTTGGATCAGTTTTTTGGAAGCGAACATTAGCCGCTTTCTCCGAGCGGAAAACAAATGCAGTTTTCCGGGTTGATTTTATGTCTGTTATTCTTTTCATAAAAGAAAATTAGCCGCCTAAAAACCATCAAAAGAGTACATTACGCAAAGCAATTGTTGACTGTTGTGAAACTGAATTTTAACCAAAGAACAAAATGAAGAACTGGCTTAAAAATTATCGCTGGCATATTATCTCATGGGCTACTTTCATTCTTTATGAATATTTATTGGTCTCTCTGGTCCTTAAAATAAATAGCCCTGTAATAAACTATGGTATTCATTACATTATTATTATCACTTTCTTTTATGTACATGCAGAACTCGTGCTGAAATGGGCCTTGAAAACACAAAAAGCCGCTTATTTTAGTATGATCATACTATCTGTACTAGAAATTTGCTTATATACATTAGCGTCATACCTTGCCGACCGTTCTCTTTCGAAAGTGTTAACTCTTTCTATTGGTAAAATGACAGTTGCAGACTGGAAGCAAATTTCTTTAACTATATGGAGAGGCATTTACTTCCTGCTTTTCTCAACAGCTTATTATTTTATCAAAAGTTATATTCATCAAAAACATAGAACAACCCAACTGGAAAAAGAAGCCATTGAAGAAGTGTTGAAGCAAAAACAAATAACACTTGAATTGGCCAATGCTAAAAATGCCTACCTAAAGGCACAAATAAATCCACATTTTTTGTTTAATACATTAACTTATATTTACAATAGCACACATAAAAGTGAGCCCAATGCCGCAGAAGCGGTGCGATACCTTTCTAAATTGATGCGTTACGCATTGGAATGCGAACATGGACCAGAAATTATGCCGCTTGAAGCAGAGATCCGTCAAGTGGAAAACCTGCTTCAGCTTTGCAGAATAAAGCAGCCTGATTTAGTTATAGATTTTATTTATGACCAGAAAACCAAATCGACGGAAGTGATTCCACTACTCTTGCTTAGTCTAACGGAAAATATGGTTAAACATGGAAACCTCAGCCAGCCAGAAGACCCCGGAAAGATTATAGTAAAACTGCAAGATGGTATATTTAGCATTCTAACAAATAACCTGATTAATACTGGCTTGAATGATACCGGTTTCCACACAGGTCTTGAAAACATACGGCATAGATTGCTGCATACCTACGAAGAAAAAGCAAAAATCATTTCAGGCCCAAAAGGCAAGTATTTTGAAGTGTTAATTACGATCAGCCTAACAGAGGCTTAATAATTTATAAATGATCTACCGAATTAAAATAGCTCCCTGTTTTATTTAGATTGCCTTAAAGTATTGTTAAATACATATCATTGTTTATTAGAAACTAAACTTCCTTTTCTAAATTCTATTTTTTGGCTTAGAAGTTATTTACTTCAAAACCACGATAGCTAAGCATTTCAGCATTATGCGAAACAATTAAGCGAAGTTTTAATCTTGCTATAATTTCTCTGGCTTGAGCAATATTTCTATGGATATCGTTTATTCCCCTGATTTCGATCCCGCCCTGCAGCAATTTAAACTTGCTGGGTTCAAATTTATCAATAAACTGCTGTAAATCCGGACTAACTTTTATCTGATTGTTTTGCATAATTAATTTAGTTCTATGGCCGCAAAGCAACACAAAGCGTTTTAAATTATCTACAACTTCATATTAACTTATTAAGAAATAATGTTGTGTTTTTTGAATTCAGCTGCTTCTACCGCTACTGAAAACTGTTTATTAAAATCACCACGGTAATTTCTTCAAACAATTCTGACTGACATAAATATGATATTCGCTTAACTTCCAGATCACGTATGGCTAGTAGTTTTGTGTAAACAACAACTCATGCGTACCATAAAAAGATTGACTAAACTCCAGCATTATTTCTTTACAGCGATATCAATACTGCTGGTGGCACTCATTTTTAATTTTAGCTTTTCTAAAACAGATGGATTCATCATTTTTAACCGATTCCATCCAACATGGTTAGATATTTTTTTTAAGTATTTCACTAATCTGGGAGATGGTTTAATCAGTATTCTGGCAGCTGTGATCCTGCTTTCATTCCAAAAAAAGAAAAAAGCATTTACTATAGTTATTGCTTACATTTATTCGGGTTTACTCATTCAGATCGCCAAAAGGATATTTCACATGCCACGTCCTAAATATTTTTTTGAGCAGACTTTATTTCATTATTCTCATTTTGTAAATGGATTAAGTACGCATAATGAAAATTCTTTTCCTTCAGGACATACTGCATCTGCTTTTGCCTTAGCCACAGTATTGGTACTGGTTTTCAAAAAAAAGAAAATTTCCCCTTACTGTCTGTTTTTTGCCTTTCTAATTGGCTATTCACGAATATATCTGGCTCAACATTTTCTTATTGATGTAATTTTTGGTGCAATAACTGGTATTATTTGCGCAATCGCGAGCTATCATCAAGTATACGATCTTAAGCTTTTCAGACCGGCTAAGCTTAACAAAAGATATAAACAGCTTAAAATCATCAATCAGTCAAACACTATCTAAGTGAAAAAAATACCAGTTAAATTATGGCTATTTATAATGGCAATGACTGTAATCAAACTGATCATAGCCTCAGCAACAGCGCTTGGAAATGATGAAGTATATTACTGGACATACGCTTTAAACTTGCAATGGAATTATTTTGATCATCCACCATTTGTAGCCTGGTTGATCAGAACCACAACGGCAAATTTATATATTCACAACGAACTGGCCGTTCGGTTCGGTGCCATAATAGCATCTACATTAGGAACCGTAATGGTATATAAAACAGGTAAATTATTGCTGAATGAACGCGTGGGTTGGTATGCTGTTTTACTCTACTCTTCTTCTTTTTATTGCAGTATCATTGCCGGCACGTTTATTTTGCCCGATAGTCCTCAAATGATTTTCTGGCTGTGGAGCATATTTTTATTGCTTAGAATTACTATATCCACCAAGCAAGGCTTACCCACATTAAATCTGTGGTGCTGGTTTGGCTTAGCGGCAGGACTTTGCATGATGTGTAAGATCCATGGTATCTATTTATGGGTTGGCGTTATCATGTTCGCTTTGTTTAGCAATAGAAAATTATTAGTACAAAAGGGTATGCATATCTCTATGCTAATTAGTTTAATTATACTATCTCCCTTTATCATCTGGAACATCAAGCATCACTTTATTACCTACACCTACCATAGCAGTCGGGTGAGTCTTTTCCATGCCGGCATAAACCCACTAGCTTTTGCCAGAGAAATTGGCGGACAAATATTTTACAATAATCCTATTGTTTTTTTTCTGGCTTGGGTGGCTGTTTTTAGTTTCATCAAAACCAAAAATCTTCTTCTTAAGAGCGAAATCCAACTGTTACTATTTTTTGCGCTACCGCTTATTGCAACACTGATTTTTCTTTCCATTTTTAGAGATACCTTGCCGCATTGGTCTGGCCCAGCGTATAGCTGTTTAATATTTCTTTCTGCATTGAAACTCGAATCTTTTAGCCTCCCAAAAGTAAAAGCAGTTATAGGTGCAGGTATGCTGTTTTTCTTGTTAATAGTAAGTACAGGCCTCATGGCTATAAATTTTTATAAGGGTACATTTTCAACGCAAAAAGATGCTGTAAAATTGGGTATGGGCGATCCTACGTTAGATTTATACGGCTGGAAGGAAACAGGAAGAATAATTGATTCTATTTATCGCGTGGATAAATCATTAGAAAAGAATAAAACAGCTCATACCATTGTGATAACAAAGTGGTTTCCTGCTGCCCATTTAGATTTTTATGTTTGTACCCAAACTGGTTTGCATACTTATGGCATTGGAGAAATATTCGATCTTCATCAGTATTACTGGTCTAACCAAAGCAAACCAAAATTAACTGTTGGCGACAATGCCTATTATATTTTACCTTCCAATCTTTACGATGAAAACAGCATCAACTTTGTTAAATCCCAATTTAAAAGTTGTAAGCCACCAATTATTCTCCCTATTTTCAGGAATGGTGCCATATGTAAAAACATTTTATTGTTTAAGTTAAATGGCTATAGAAAATAGTATAAAAGTAATTATAACTGACTATATAACGTTTAAATCTAATTGCACTTGAGCTGAAAATGCAATAAATTAGCATAATAAATTAAAGCCGATCATATAGCTGATGGCGAACCTTTTCCTTAAAAAATATGATGCCCAATTACAAATTATATCTACTGAGCACAATTTTCCTGGTACTTTTATTCAACTCTTTATCTTCAACAGGGCAGATTGTACTTCAGGATAAAAAATATCACGTAGACACTAAAGCATTTTCGAAAACCGACTCTGGCACACTCAAACTGGATATTTATTACAGCGGAAAGATAACAGAAACTAAGCCAACAGTACTTTTTGTTTTTGGTGGTGGTTTTGTAATGGGGCGCAGAGATAGCAAATTATATGATCAGTACTTTAACGCCTTAATCGAAAATCATTATAAAGTAGTATCAGTTGATTATCGATTGGGCCTTAAGGGAAAGAAATTTCCTAGCCCATTTAACACTTCAAACTTGAAAGCTGCTATTGATACTGCTACAACAGATATTTTCGATGCAACAGCTTATCTGATCAAAAATGCAAAAGAACTCGGTATTGATACGGCCATGATCATCCTATCGGGATCAAGTGCTGGCGCTATTACAGCACTACATGCCGATTATAACAAGCGGAATGCCACAGCATTATCCAAAAAATTACCTAGAGATTTTCAATACAAAGGGGTGATCTCTTTTGCCGGAGCGATATTAAGTTATCACGGTGCACCAAAATATACCATACCACCAGCTCCAACGATGCTTTTCCACGGCACGGCCGATAAACTTGTACCCTATAACAAAGTGAGATTGTTTAACAGAGGCTTTTTTGGCTCCAGGTATCTTGCGCGCACTTTCAAAAAAAACAGCTATCCATATTACTTTCAATACGTGCAAGATATGGGCCACGAAATAGCTGGTTCACCGATGGTCGAAAATTTGCCGGATATTCTATGGTTTATAGATAGTTACATCATTAAACAAAAGCGTTATTTTATGGAAGTAGATTTTAAAGACGCCGACAAAAAACCCACGTTTAACATTCCGCCTGCTTTGATAAAAAGATAGCTAAATTATTCTTTCACATTAATCTTTACTTGCTGGTGCAACTGAGATTTAAATCCGGCAGTAAAAACAAAAATTCCCATTTTCATAATGGGTCAGTGCTCATGCGCTCCAGCCCCATCACTTAGTATCCTTTCCATTTCTATCATCATTTGTTCGGCCAAACGATGTTTAGCCTTTAATTTCAATAGGTAAGCATCGGCAAATGTTACTTCAAGTTCATCCATAATAAAGGCGTATTTTGCCTTAAGTTCTATGAGATCAATCTGAAGCTTTTGGGAAAGATTTTGCATAATACAAAGCTAAAAAAAGAAGAGGCAAATTTCGGGAAAACTGCCTTTATTTTTCTTTTTAAAAAAAACAGACACCTCCTTTAAAACAATCCCTAAATTTTTTCGTTTATAATTTGATTCCGGCGTGGTTTCCGGAATACATTTGTTTGGTTAGTTGATTAGGGATCACCCTCAAAGTGAATCCCTTTTTTTATAAATTCTTTATCCATTGTGTATTACGGACAATATTTTCTAAAATGAAAGAAATCAGATGGGGTATTATTGGCTGTGGAGATGTGACCGAAGTAAAAAGCGGACCTGCTTTTAGTAAGGTGAATAATTCCAAACTTGTTGCAGTTATGCGTCGCGATGGTACCAAGGCTGCTGATTATGCCAAACGGCATCAAGTACCCAAATGGTTTGATGATGCCACTAAATTGATTAACGACCCCGAGGTGAATGCCATTTACATTGCTACCCCACCCTTACAGCATGAAGCTTACACCATTGAGGCCTTAAAAGCCGGAAAGCCGGTATATGTAGAAAAACCAATGACTTTAGATGCTGAAGCTGCTCAACGCATGACTGATGCAGCCAATAAGTTAAATGTGAAACTTTGTGTAGCTCATTACCGCCGGGCACAACCCATGTTCTTAAAAGTTAAAGAACTGTTGGCCGCAAATATTATTGGCGATATCCGATTAGTTAGCTTAAAAATGCTTCAGTCGCCCAACCCTTCACTTATTGCAAAAACCGCCAGCAATTGGCGAATTAACCCTGCCATTTCTGGTGGTGGTTTATTTCATGATCTGGCGCCACATCAACTAGACTTAATGACATACTATTTCGGCGCCGTAAAAAATGCCATTGGCATTGCAACCAGGCAACAAGAAAATACTGCAGTAGATGATTTGGTTGTGGGAAATATCCTTTTCGAAAACGGGGTGGTTTTTAGCGGTAACTGGTGTTTCTCTGTAGCACAACAAGAGGAAGCAGATCTTTGCATTATGTATGGTTCAAAAGGCCACATTGATTTCCCAATGTTTGGCAATAAAATTAAGGTCACAACCAGCCAATCATTTGAAGAATATACATTTGAACCTTTACAACATGTGCAACAACCCATGATCGAAAAAGTAGTTGATTACTTCTTAGATAAAGGGCCAAATCCATGTAGTGGTGAAGATGCTTTAATTACCATGAAATTAATGGATAATTTTACGGTATAAAACAAAAATATATCCATAAATTTAAGAAAAGATTTAAAAAGTTAAAGGATATGGATTAAAAACTGCTAGCAACTAGTTGTGCCTTATCGACAGTAATAGCTGTAAATGCCAACTAACTTATTTGTCTAATTATTATCAAATAAGCAAATACAATTCCCTTATTATCACTAATCTAATGATTAAGTAACGACTTTCGTTTAAAGATACTATGAAACACATCTTCCTCCTTCTATTGATTTTTTCGGCAAGCACAGTCCTTGCCCAGGATCAGGAAATTATTAAACGCGATTTTCAAACAATCATAAAGTACACTTCACAGATGAAGATTGACGAGGTGCTTAATATGACTTATCCAAAATTATTTAATGTAATGCCAAAGGCTCAAATGAGTGCAATGGGAAAAGGGATGCTATCAGGTATGGGTATTAAAATGATTTATGAACAGGTTCCTGTAAATCTAAAGATGACGCCGGTTAAGCCTTTTCCAAAAGGCTCCATCTGTTTAGGCAAGTATAATCAAAGTATGGTTTTGGAAGCAGCGGATGCCAATATGCTGGGTATTTTAACACAAACAAAGTTGAAAGACAACGTGATTGAAAAGCTTGGTAAAAACAAAGTAAGAATTAAGGGTAGCGCTTATTTGCTAGCAATAAAAGATGCCTACACCAAAAATACCTGGAAATACTTAAGATATGATGAAGAAAACGCTGATGTAAATGCAAAGATTCTATCTAAAGAAATCATCAAAACTGTTGAAGAAATGAAAACTTCTATAAAATAGAATAGCTCAAAATAATTCATTAATTCTTAGTAGTAAAAACGGAAACATTCTTACAGATTATTTATGTTTTTAGATTTTCAGAAACGTTCACTTAGCTGTTAGCATAAAAAGTTAAAAAAACCACTTCAATTTAAAGTAATTTCTAATTTAAAACGTCTACAGCTGATAACAGACCTAAAAACAATCTATATGATAGCCGTTTTCAAAACAAATGTATTTACAGACAGCGAGTTAAACGTAATCAGCCCTCTACTGAACAGCCATTTTAAAGAAATTAAATGGAATATCGATTTGTGGGATGCAGATAAAATCCTTCGGGTAGATTCTCCAAAAGATTGGACAAAAGAAATCACTGAACTTTTTAACAGCATTGGTTTGCATTGTATCAATCTGGAAATTTTTCATTCAGCGCCTTTTTAAGCCTAACATTGAAATTTCCGGTAATTATTACGGAATTATATTCTAGTGGTGCCAGATATACTATCCGACTGCACAAACATTGATCGAAAAATATCTTTTTGGTGGTGTCAGATATTACTATCTGACACTAACCTCGTTCTAAAAGATAATAAGCATTGGAATTTACTTTATCAGTCAGATGGAAACATCTGACTGCACAAATAATAGGGACTGCTGCATTAAAGCATACCTTAGGACTTTCGTGTGGTCATTTTTAAATAGATTATCCTTAAATTGCATCATCTACTGCATCAATGCCTAATGAAAGAAATTACTGATATTATCAAAGCGTACCAAAAGGCGTCCAAAGAAGGAAAAAGCACAGCTCTTGCAACGGTAGTTAAGGTAGAGGGTTCTTCTTACCGCAGACCTGGCGCCAGGATGCTGATTACTGAAGATGGCCAGTTAACAGGAGCCATTAGCGGAGGTTGCTTAGAAGGCGATGCCTTGCGTAAAGCACTTTCGGCAATAATACAGCAAGAAAACAAACTGATTACCTACGATACCACCGACGAAGATGATGCTAAATTTGGCATACAATTAGGCTGTAATGGTATAGTACATATTCTTTTCGAACCCATTATAGAAACTGATGAGTTAAATCCAATTGCTATTTTAACCGCTTTGCAAAGCAATAGGGAAAATGCTGTATTGGTAACACTTTTTTCGTTAACACACAGGCAACAATTTGGTACTGGGATGCTTTTTAAAAATAAACCTGTACTTTCTAAAATCCCAAAATTAATCCGTGATGAAATAGTCCAGGATGTTCATAAAATTTTTGAAAATAAAACTTCGGCCTTTAAGGTGTATGAGCAAGAAAATCAACAGATTGATGCCTTTTTGGAGTTTATAAAACCGCCCATTTCATTAATAATTGCTGGTGCAGGCAATGATGCACAGCCTCTGGCCGAAATGGCTTACCTGTTAGGCTGGGAGGTAACTGTAATAGATGGAAGGCCCACACATGCCACGCCTCAACGTTTTGCAAATGCAACCAAAGTTTTAGTAAGCAAACCGGAAAATGTTTTAGCTCAAATTCAGATAGATGAGCAAACCGCTTTCGTATTAATGACACATAATTACAATTATGACCTCGAACTCCTTAAGTCTCTTTTAGAAACAAACGCACCCTATATTGGTACACTAGGTCCAAAGAAAAAACTGCTTAGAATGTTGGATGAACTGGATTTGGCCACAAGGATAAACCAAGCCAGGGTGTATGGACCGATTGGGTTGGATATTGGTGCAGAAACTGCAGAAGAAATTGCTATTTCTATTCTCGCAGAGATTAAATCCGTTTTTGCAGGTGCTTCGGCTATCTTTTTAAAAGATAAGAATAAACCGATCCACGTTTACAAGTAAAATGTAATTAGATATTGAAAACGGGCATCATCATATTGGCAGCGGGCAGTTCCTCCCGTTTAGGCAGACCAAAACAGCTTTTGGATTACAAAGGAAAAACGCTCTTACAGACGGTAATATATGAAGCGCTAAAAACCGATCATAAACCTGTAATTGTTGTTTTAGGTGCACATGCTCAGGAAATAGCTGCTTTGCACAAGCACAATCAGATCAACATCGTTATAAATAAAAACTGGAAAAATGGCATAGCATCAAGTATTGTGGCCGGAGTTTCAACCATGATTAAACTCCATAATGAAATAGAAAGTATTATTATCGTTGTGGCCGACCAGGTTTTTATAAAAAAGAGTAACTTTAATAACTTAATTAAAAAGCAAAAAGAAACAGGCAAAAATATCATTGCCAGTGCATATGACGGAACAATAGGAACACCTGTTATTTTCAAAAAAGACTACTTCCAAGCACTTTTATCACTAAAAGGAACTGAAGGCGCTAAAAATATATTAAAACAATCCGCACAGGATCTGGAGACAGTGTTTTTTGAACAAGGAGGAATTGATATTGATACAGAAACCGATTACAATAGTTTAATTAGCCAGCAATGATAGCAGATTCTTTTGGAAGAATACACGATTACCTGCGGATATCGCTTACCGATAACTGCAATTTTCGCTGTTTTTATTGCATGCCTGAAGAAGAATACGATTTTACACCTGCCTCCCGGCTCATGCAAACCGACGAAATTATTAAACTGGCAGAAATTTTTGTGGCCAATGGCGTAAAAAAAATAAGGCTTACAGGTGGCGAACCATTGGTAAGAAAAGATGCAGCACAAATTATTGCGGCGCTGGGTAAACTACCGGTTGAGCTGGTTATTACTACAAACGGAACCCGCATTGCAGAAATGTTACCTGTACTAAAAGAAGCAGGCATTAAAACCATTAACATCAGCCTGGATACCTTGCAACCTGAGAAGTTTTTTATGATCACGCGACGGGATGTTTTCCATCAGGTACGTAGCAATATCGAACTGCTTTTGCAACACAAGATCAAGGTAAAAGTAAATATGGTGGTGATGAAAGGACTTAACGATAATGAGATCACCGATTTCATCAGTTGGACCAAACATAATCCTATTCAGATCAGATTTATTGAGTTTATGCCATTTAGTGGCAACAAATGGACGAGCAATCAGCTATTTTCATTAGATGAAATCCTATCGGTGGTCGAAAAAGATTTCACAATATTACCTGTTAAAGGAGAACCACACGATACGGCTAAAAGTTTCATGATCCCTGGTCACGAAGGTTCGTTTGCCATTATCAGCACCATGACCAACCCTTTTTGCGATACCTGTAACCGCATGCGCTTAACGGCGGATGGAAAACTAAAAAACTGCCTGTTTTCGGATAGCGAAACCGATCTGCTCAGTGCATTTCGTAAAAATGAAGATGTACTCCCACTAATTCAATCGGCTATTTGGAGCAAAAAGAAAGCATTGGGCGGACAATTGGTAAGCGATTTCGAAAAAATTGATGCCACAACCATTCAAAATAGAAGTATGATTACCATTGGAGGATAACATTTTCATGATTAGCGTAAAAGAAGCAAAATACCTCATTTCTCAACATATAGCAGTATTAAATCCCGTTTCAGTTGACTTGGCAAAAGCGTCAGGCCATATTCTTGCAGCCAATATTTATGCAAAATATGATATTCCAGCATTTAACCAATCCTCAATGGATGGTTATGCGTTAAAATTTGCTGATCACGAAAGGGTGCTCCGCTTAATTGGTGAAATGGCTGCTGGATCGACAACCAGTATTACCATCCAAGAGGGAGAAACCAGTAGAATATTTACGGGTGCTCCACTTCCTACAGGTGCAGATACGGTTGTAATGCAGGAAAGAATTACAAGGATTGATGAAAAAATAACTTTACAGGATCCAAATTTAAAACCCGGCTTAAACGTTCGCGATAAGGGTTCGGAGATTAAAGCCGGGGCACTGGCAATGGAAAAAGGAGATTTTCTTAGCCCTGCTGCTATCGGCTTTCTCGCAGGGATTGGCATTAATGAAGTTAGTGTTTACCCTATGCCAAAGATTTCGATTATTGTAACAGGAAAAGAATTACAACAGCCAGGCAAAGTACTCGAATTTGGACAGGTGTACGAATCGAATTCCTTTTCGCTTACTGCTGCTTTAAAACATGAGGGAATTGAACAGATTGCGGTTTACGAAGCGGATGATGATCTCGAAGTACTTAAAAAAACACTACAAATTGCACTGGCAAGCAGTGATGTTGTGCTGTTAACAGGAGGGGTAAGTGTTGGCGACTATGATTTCGTAATTGAAGCGGCCTCATATTGTGGCATCAACAAGATTTTTCACAAAGTAAAACAGAAACCCGGCAAACCTTTGTTTTTTGGAACAATGGATCAAAAACTCATCTTCGGGCTTCCTGGCAATCCATCGTCTGTTCTTAGTTGCTATTATAATTATGTATTACCAGCGATCAAAGCTTTATCTCATAAACGAAATAATGTAATTGAAGTGCAGGCCAAGCTTACACATGCCTATTCTAAAGCTTTGGGATTAACACATTTCCTGAAAGGAAAATATGAAAATGGGCTGGTTACTCCACTAACTGCCCAGGAATCTTACCGTTTAAGCTCTTTTGCACAAGCCAATTGCCTGATCTGCCTCGATGAAACAAAAGAACACTTTAAAGAAGGCGAAATCCTAACCGTATTGATTTTACCTGGATAAACCATGCAAGAAAGTTTCATCCTCTTTTATTGTTTACTTTTTATAGTTGCTTTTTTATATGCATCGGTTGGGCATGGCGGGGCAAGCGGCTACCTTGCGCTGATGGCTATTTTTGCCATTTCTCCAGTCATTATGAAACCAACAGCGCTCTTACTTAATCTGTTTGTTTCTTCCACTTCATTTATCCAGTTTTACCGCGGTGGCCATTTTAAATGGAAAACCTTTTGGCCCTTTGCACTGGCCTCTATCCCACTTTCTTTTGTTGGCGGTTTGATGGCTATTGAAAGTTCCATTTATAAAAAGATTTTAGGACTACTTCTGCTCATCCCGGTAATCCGTTTTTTCTTCTTTAAAAATACAGATCCAAAAGATTTCAAACCATCAAATATCCCATTATCGCTTACTATTGGAGGTGCTATCGGCCTACTTTCGGGCATGATCGGCATCGGTGGAGGGATTATCCTTTCTCCTATCCTCCTGCTGTTAAAATGGACGGACCAAAAACAGACTGCAGCCATTAGTGCATCATTTATTTTTGTAAATTCAATTGCTGGTTTAGGTGGTCAACTCATTAAAGGTTTCGAATTTAACGGCCATATGCTCGGTTATGTTGGGGTAGCTTTTGTTGGTGGTATTTGCGGTGCTTACTTTGGCGCCTTAAAATTCCCGCAAACCGTTTTAAAAAATGTTTTGGCCTTTGTATTGGCACTAGCCGCTTATAAATTAGTTTTTACACATGCATAATATCAAATACCTGATCATTGCCTTATTATTTTTAAGTATTACGGCTAGTACACAATAGAGCAGGCAATTTACAATCGAAGGGAAGGTTAGAAAGGCGTTAACAATTACTTTAAACAATTTAAGTGCTTATAAATCCGTTAATTTGGATAGTATGACAATTTCAACAACTTCACATTACATAAAAATGGCATCTTATCGGTAAATTAGCCGCATGGAAATTGAAATCATCAGTTTTGGTCAAATTACCGAATTCATCAATAATCAAAAAATTGAAGTTAATGGCATTGCTGATACCAATTCCTTTAAACAATACCTTGAAGATCGGTTCCCAGCTTTGAAAGGTATTAAATACAAACTTGCCCTGAACAAAAATATTGTTCAACAGAATACCGAAATTACAAACCAGGCTACAATAGCCATAATGCCACCTTTTTCTGGTGGTTAAGCAATATGAGTGCAGAGCGATATAACAGGCAGATTATCCTTAAAGGATTTGGGGAGGAAGCACAGCAAAAGCTTTTAAGAGCAAAAGTTCTTGTTATTGGCGTCGGGGGCTTAGGCTGTCCTGCTTTGCAATACCTGGCTGCTGCCGGCATTGGCCACATTGGAATTGTTGATGATGATACCATTTCATTATCTAATTTACATAGACAAATTCTTTTTACTACGGCTGATATTGGAAAGCTGAAGGTTGAGGTTGCTGCAAAACGCCTGCAGGAAATGAATACCCAGATCGGGATCATCCGTCATCCCATCCGTTTGCAGAAAAATAATATCCTCGATATTCTATCCAGATACGATTACATATTGGATGGCACAGACAATTTCGAATCCAGATACCTCATTAACGACGCCTGTGCACTTCTCAACAAACCACTCATATTTGCTGCAGTATCAGGTTTCGAAGGTCAGTTAGCCATATTTAATACGCCTGATCATTTAACGCCCAGCACCAATTACCGCGATATCTTTCCCATTCCACCAACCAAAGGCGAAATCCCAAATTGTTCAGAGAATGGCATTATCGGTGTATTACCAGGTGTTTTAGGCACCATGGCTGCTGCAGAAATCATTAAACTGATTGCCGAAATCGGGCAACCGTTAACCAATAAAATATTAAGTTATAATTTACTTACACAAGAACAATATACCATCAACCTCAGTCAGGGACACGGTTATACACTGCCTAAAACAGTTGATGAATTTTTAAATATGGATTATCAAAACACGAGCGAAGGACCGCAAGGTTATATTGAAATTGATGCTACCGAACTGGTGAAACTTCAGCAGTTAGATTCAACAATTTTAATCGATGTACGCGAAAGACATGAAGTTCCGGTATTGGATAAACAAATCTTTACGCAAGTGCCAATGTCGGAGTTTGGTGCATTTATGAGCAAAGAATTTTATCAAAAACATGTGGTGTTAATTTGCCAGCACGGCATCAGAAGTGTTGCAGCAGCTGAGGCCATGCAGGAAAAATATGGTGATGCCAAAAAGATTTACAGTTTAAAAGGTGGTATCATTAAATGGAGAGATCATTTTCTCAAATCTTAACATGAGCGAAAAAAAAATAAAGAATATCTTTGTTAACGGCCCCATAGCACCTGATTTTATAGCCGATAGCATTGCCAGACACAGTAGCAAAACAGCTATTGGTGGCCATAGTATTTTTATGGGTCAGGTAAGAAAAGATGAAATTAACGGCAAATTCGTTGCTGCGATAACATATACTGCATATGAGGAGCTCGCCCTTGAAAAAATGCATCAGATAAGGGAAGAAATTTTCGAAAAATATCCACTCAATTGCATGCATATTTACCATAGCCTAGGTACAGTTAAAACTGGCGAAATCTGCCTTTTTGTTTTTACCTCTTCTGCACACCGAAAGCCAGCAATAGCTGCTTGTAGTGAAGTAGTAGACCGGCTAAAGGTAGAATTACCAATCTGGGGCAAAGAAATATTCGAAGACGAAACCCATCAGTGGAAAGAAAATAGTTAATTCATGGTAAACATCACAAAAAAATCCAATACTTTAAGGATTGCCATTGCAAGTGCTACTGTTAAGGTATCGAAACAGGAAACCATTGATGCTGTTGAACAGCGCAAAATACCCAAAGGCGATGTATTTGAATTTGCCCGTGCAGCGGGTTTATTTGGCGTAAAAAAAACGAGTGACGTTATTCCGGATTGTCATCCGCTTCCGATTGAATATACGGCTATTACGTATGAAATCGTAGGTTTATCCATCATCATTAATGTTGAAGTACATACCATTTACAAAACAGGGGTAGAAGTTGAAGCCATGCACGGTGCATCGGTTACCGCTTTAACCATGTACGATATGTTAAAACCAATTGACAAAGGTGTTGAGATAGAAAATATCAGGCTATTAAAAAAATCAGGAGGAAAATCTGACCTTAAAAATGCCAAATTCCCTGAAATAAAAGCAGCTGTTGTAGTTTGTTCAGATTCTATTTTCGAAAATAAAGCACAGGATACTTCTGGAAAAGCCATTATTTCGCGATTGGAACAATGGGAAATTCATACAGCGAAATATGAAATCGTTCCTGATGAAGTTAATGTGATCAGAGATAAAGCAAGTGAATTAAATGACAGTGATTATGATCTAATCATTTTTACAGGAGGAACTGGCCTTTCACCACGCGATGTAACTCCGGAAGCCCTTGCACCTTTAATTGATCGGAATATTGAAGGCATTATGGAAACGGCTCGTCGTTACGGCCAGGAACGCATGCCTTATGCCATGCTCTCGCGCGGTGTAGCTGGTTTTATCGGAAAAACATTAGTGCTTACATTCCCTGGTTCGAAAAGTGGTGCAGAAGAAAGCATGGATGCCCTTTTTCCACAGGTTTTGCATTTATTTAAGGTAGTTAAAGGGGAAAAACATTAACATTTGTTTGTTGGGATTTGTAATCCGTATTGAGAGCTAAGGATTTGTAATCATTTTGGCAATAAATTGAATGATAAACCGGATTAAAAATCCGGAGGCTAAAGGCCAAGATCACAGATCCTGACCAGCGCAATCGTTAACAATATTAAATTTAAACCACAAAAATGTTTTTTGTGATCAAAATTTAAGTTCTATTTTTGCGGCATGTCGTCTAAATATAAGATTTTATACTTTTTCCAAAATTCTGATACTACTATCCTGGAAATTCAGCGTCTTGGCCTGCCAGAAAACGCAGATGCAGAGGCGACTTATCACTGGCTTTACTATGATAAAATTACTGGGTCATTGATTAAATTATGGTTCAGATCAATGGATTCGTCTACGGAAATTGAAGAACGATATTTTGAACAGGGTTATCTTAAATTTAATAAAACAGAGGCTACCTATATCGAAAAGCACAATTCTTCGCAACAGAAACTTAACAATATGGGCAATAGGCCTGTTGGAGAGGAAATAAGTGCTTTATTGGAAAATTATCTAAAATAATTTAAGCCATCTCTGGCAATTCTGACGTTAAGACAACTTTACTTAAAGGATAACGGGACGCATGGAAATCCTGAATTGACTGATTAAAACCAGTATACCATTCTTGTTCTTGCATACTTTCTAAAAGTTGTGCACAAGCCAGTACATCAACATCAGCCTGCCGCAGCCTTTCGGCAACAAAATTAATCACATCCCAAATGCCATGCATCATAAAAAACCGAAATACAGATAATATTACAGACCATTGTACTTTTTTGGTGTGCAGCAAAAAGAATCGTGATACCGGGCTGCACAAACGTTTAAATGCCATATAATCCTCTTCTGCACCTGCCAGGTTTAAAATACCATCACTGTAAGGAAGATTTACAATTTCTGCAGCAATTTTATCCCGGCCATGGATATAAACACTCCCTGCACAGATAGATGATATGGATATCAGTGCTAAATGATCATAAATTTCGGGATGCATTTTAAGTTTTCCATTACGTACAAATACCAGTCCCCCTTTCTTAGCCATGCCAGTTTGAATGTTAAGCATCGATAAATTTAACAGCTCAAATTCGTCAGCAAAGTTAAGCGCCATTACAAATTGTGCAGCGGCCATAAATGTGCCCTTATCAAGAGGTTTCTTGCAGGTAACATGTTCCTGAATTGAAAAAATAGAGAGTTGCAAAAATTTAATTTGTTTGGTTCCGGCCGACTATATCAATATTGGCAAAAATAAAAATCCCGTTCAGAAAACGATAATATGGCATGTGGATAAAATCAATCAGATCGGTAATTGACTAGAAATGAGCAAGAAATTTTTTCGACCATTTTGTTCAGTATAAGCTTCAATTAAGATTGATCGCTCTAAAAATATCCGGGCAAAAAAAAAGCAGGAATAAATCCTGCTCTAAATCTTTTTGGGAAAGAATTAAACAACTCTTACTTTTACTGCATTAAGGCCTTTTTTGCCTTCTTGAACTTCATATTCAACTGTATCATTTTCTCTGATTTCGTCAATCAGGCCTGATGCATGCACAAAAATCTCAGATCCGTTTTCTTCTTTGATAAAACCAAAGCCTTTTTCTGAGTTAAAAAATTTTACTGTTCCGTTTTTCATTATACTGGATGTTTTTAAATTAAAAATCAAAAATAGGATTAAAACCCAAAAACCAAAATTACTGAGCAACAAAATTGCTAATTATGTAAAAAAAGATTTACAACTGTAAAAATTATGGTTGCCATTTACAGCTTAAGGCATTAACGAAAAATATTTACGCGCTTTAAAAAGATTTTTACTGCTTGATGGAAGAGTACCAATTTATGGGGTGCGACCTTAAATTCATGCCATCACTTTCAATGTGATATAAGATAATGGGCATACTGAAATCGACAAAACGTTCTACCTGTCTGGAAAGTTTACCAAGAAAATCCATGCTTGATATACCTTCTTTTAAATGAACATAAATTACACTGCCTGTTTTAAACTCAAAGCGCTCTACCACTCCCGGCCACTCTGCTTTTATCCTGGTGAGAAAAGCTTTGATTTTGGTTTCTTCTTTTAGATTTTCCATAAGCTTATCAGGTTTTTTTAATATATGCTAATTTAAAAAATTATTCCAAATTAGATTAATTGTAACAGTACATATACAATCCTGATAAAAATATCCAACTCGGGCGATTATCACGCTTAAAAGGTTCTTCACCATGAGCTTCTTTCAGGGTCTGGGTGTACCATTTTAAGTTATATAACTTTTCACTTATAGATTTCTCCATTCCGCCACCGGTGAAAAACCGACTAGCTTCAGTCGAAATAACGATGCTAATATTTATTTTTAAATATTAACTTTTTTAGATCTCCACATAAAGTAAAAAAGCCCTTCAATCCTGAGAGGGCTTTTTCATAGTCGTCTATCCCTATAAGTAGGAATTTCAAAACTAATTAATGTGATTTATATTTTTGGGGGTTGAATAAACTGAACAGATTTTTTTTTCGGCTTAATTCATCGTGCCTTTTAGGCTTTACATATTGCTTAAAAAACTATTATTCAACGCCTTTTGCATAAGTTGGGATAACGTACAATGATTTTGAGGCCGTAATGAAAAGCAGATTTTTATCTTTTCCGCCAAAACAAATGTTACCACACCACGCTTCAGGTACATCAATATGAGCTATTTTTTCGCCTGTTGGTTTGTAAACATTCACTCCTTTTCCGGTTACATAAATATTTCCTTTGTTATCTAAAGTCATCCCATCAGAGTGCTGGTTAAGGATAATTTGTTTATCGGTTAATCTGGCATCAGCACCAATACGGTAACGGTAAGTTTTATTCGCCTCCATATCGGCCACATACAAAAATTTACCATCGGGTGTGCCTACTATTCCGTTAGGCTTAATCACATCATCCGCAGCAACAATCGCCTCTTTTTTACCCCTAGGGATGTAATAAACTTTTTGGCCCTGAATTTCGGGCGATTTACGTATCCAATAATCACGCTGATAATAGGGATCGGTAAAATATATCCCACCTGTTGCGTCCAACCAGATATCATTCGGACCATTTACTTTTTTACCTTCATAATCACTGAAGAGCACTTTAATTTTCTTGTTTTTGTCGATAGACCAGATTTGGTTATTTTCGTCGGCACATACAATTAAGTTTCCCTTTTTATCAAAATAAGTACCATTCGCCCTTCCTGATTTATCCATATATAGGCTCAATTTCCCATTAATATCGTATTTCCAGATTTTATCATTAGGCTGATCCGTAAAAAAAACGTTCCCCTCTTTATCAACTGAAGCGCCTTCTGTAAACTTAAACTGTGCAGAAATCAATTTTAAACTATCCTGAACAAAAAGGTTTTGTGCTGCACCCTGTGCATAAGAAGTTAAGCTTAAGGCCGAAAAGGCAAAGAGAAATAGATACTTTTTCATGTATGTTTGTTATTAAAGCCCGTTAATGTTAGTCGGGCATATAAATCCCAACAACCTAAAGTAAATATATCAACTTACCCGCTTTCCTTTTAGTAACATATTTAATGCATCGTTCAGCGTTCCTGCTTTTTGCACTTCGCCTTCGTTTACAAAATAAATTTCGTCGGCATTTTCAATGGTATTCAAACGGTGGGCAATAATTACCAATGTTGTTTCCTTTGAAAGTTTATTTAAAATAGTTCCCAAAAGTTGCTCGGTTATGGTATCAATGTTCGCTGTAGCTTCATCAAGAATCAACAGTTCAGGATTTCTAAGCACTGCACGCATAAAAGCAATCAACTGCTTCTGCCCCAAACTGATACTGTCTGATCCTGAAGTAATCTGCGTATTCAATCCTTCATCAAATATGGCTAAAAGTGCATTCAGGCTGGCTTCTTCAATTATTTTTTCCAGTTCAGCATCCGTAACCGCTGCATACTGACTATTGCCATATAAAATATTCTCTTTTACGGTTCCGGTAAATAAAAATGGCTCTTGCAGGATAAATCCGATTTTTTGTGTTCTTTCTGCCGCAGAAAATGACCTGATATCTTTACCTTTTAATAAAACAGTTCCTTTTGTAGGATCGTATAAACGGGAAATTAATGAAGCCGTTGTTGTTTTTCCACCGCCGGTTGGCCCAATTAAAGCATAAGTTTTACCTTTTTCGAACCTTAAATTAATGTTATGTAAAATTTCTTTACTGTCATCATAAGAAAAGTGCACATTTTTAAATTCCATCAGCGCACTTGAAGCAGCCGTTTCATTTAACGTTATTTGTTTTAAATTGCTTTCCAAAGATAAAATCTGCGAAATCCTATCCCAGCTGGCCATAGCCACCTGAAAACTGGTCCAAAGCGCGGCCAACTGCCTTAGCGGGTTATAAAAATTGGTGGTATAAGAAATATAACTCACTAATAAACCCAAGGTAAAATTGCCCTTAGCAATTAAATAAATACCAAATAGCAAAGTAATTAATTGCGCAATGCTGGATAATAGCCCATAAACCGGCACAAAAATATTGTTAGCTAAACCCGCACCAATAGCTGTTTTATAATTTTTGGCATTGGCTTCATTAAATCGTTTCCTAAAATAATCCCTGCGGTTAAAGGCAATAATAACCTTAAAGTTGTTCAGACTTTCCTGTATTTCGGCACTCATTCCGCCAACGCTTTTTAAGTTTTTAGCATTTTTCCTTTTTACCCAAGGCGATAAAGCCACCGTAAAAAGTACAATAACCACAGCAGGCGCAAGCGTAGCAGCGCCCAACTCGGGGTTAATGGAAAGCAAGAAAATACCAGCACCGATCATAGTTACAATACTGCCTATAAACTGCATTAAGGATTGCGAAAAAAACTGGTTCAGTTTATCTGTATCGTTATTCACCCTCGAAATCAGATCTCCCGCTTTGTTCTGGTTAAAAAAAGAAACGGGTAATTCTTGTAATTTATTAAAAATGGCATTGCGTAAGGTGTATAACATTCGCTGACCTACCCCACCCATTAACCGCGTTTGGGTATAGCCCGTAACCATCGCAATCATATACATTACCAACAGGATACCGCCAAAAATAAGTACACCATGAAATTGTTTGGTACGGATATAGGTATCAACCGTATGGCCTACCAGTAACGGTCCCAAAAGCAATAATCCTGAGTTGACCAAAATGGCAATCAATGCCAGCCAAAGGTTTTTGTGTTCGGAAGAAATCAGTTTTAGCAGGCTTTTCAGCGCTTTATAAGTAGATTGCTTTTCCTGCCCGGTGCTAAGCTGGTTAAGATTGTAGTTCATAATTACTGGTGCTCTGTTGTGAATTGTAAATCTGAACATATTCAGGACTGCTTTTTAACAATTCCTGGTGGGTTCCTTCTGCAATAATTTCGCCTTGCATCAGCAAGATCACTTTATCATAATGTTCAACAGAAGCTATTTTTTGGGTGATGGAAAGTAATGTTAAACCTGGATAATTTTGTTGAATATTTTCTAAAATCCTTTGCTCTGTATTGGTATCAACACGGGCTGTAAAATCATCCAGTAATAAGATTTTCGGATTCACCGCTAAAGCCCGTGCCAGCATAATTCTTTGTTTTTGTCCGCCAGAAAGGCTATTTCCGCGTTCTGAAACAATCGTGTTGAGTTGATCTGGCAAGGCTTCTACAAAATCCTTAAGTTCAGCCGTAGCAATTGCTTTAGCCAGCGATTCGTCTGTAACCGTATCACTAAAGGCAATATTTTCCCTGATGCTCATGTTAAACATAATGCTGTCCTGAAATACAAAGCCAACCTGTTTATGAAAATCTTCTTGCTTATACTGTTTAATGTCTTCCCCATCAAACAATACAGATCCGGCATCAGCATCAATCAAACCCGTTAAAATATAGAGCAGCTGAGTTTTACCGGCAGCTGTAGGACCAATAATAGCTGTTTTTGAGCCTGCTTTGGCAGAAAAAGAAATTGATTTCAAAACTGGTTTTTGGCCAAAACTTAAGCTGATGTCTTTTGCCTCCACATCACCTTTTAAAGAAGTGCTTAACATTCCAGGATGGTTAATTTCCGCAGCATTGAGCACGCTTTCTATCCTCTGGTAAGATGCCGTGGCCTGTGCAATAACATTACTCATAAAACCGATTACCAAAATAGGAAATATGATGAGTGTGAGGTAACTGTTAAAAGCAGTAAACTCGCCCAACGTCATCGAATTGTTGATTACAAAATGACCACCGAGTACCAAAATGCATAAACCGGACAAATTGGCTGTAAAAACGATAACCGGAATCAAAGCTGCAAACATCCGGAGTATGGATATCCCCAAATCTCTGGCTTTGGCATTTGCATCTAAAAACTTATTGTATTCCAGCATCTGCGAATTGATGATACGGATCAAAGCTGACCCCATAATACTTTCGCTAATTACCTTATTAAGCCAATCGATTACTTCCCTGCTCTTTTTAAAAAGTACTTTAACTTTGCTCAACACATAGAAAAATGCCCCGCCAATAATCGGCACTATGGCGATTACGCAGAGTGCCAGTTTCCAATTGATCATAAGCAGCAGAATACTTGCCCCAACAATTAAAAAAATAGACGAACAAATGGAAACGATAGCCTGCGAAACAAACATTTTAATCGAATCGGCATCAGCAGTAAGGTTGGTTAGCAGTTTTGAGGGATTAGCCTGAATAATATAAGCATGGCTTTGTCGCGAAATCTGATCAGATAACTTTGTCCTCAAATCTCTGGCCACCCGTTCAGAAGCATAGGTTTGCACAATGCTTTGTAAATAAGTGAAGATAAAAACCAAAACAATGACCAGCGAAAACTGAAGCAGAATGGATTGAAGGTTGAAAGTTTTATTGGTATAGGAATCGATACCGCTGGCAATAATCTTGGGTAAAAGTAAGTTGATGCCGTTACTGAGCAACGCAAACACAATCAGCATAAATACTAAGCCCTTATAATTTCCAAGTAAACTGAAAATACCTGGCTTTTTGGCTTCTTTGGTTTTTTTCATATCAATGAAGATACCTTAAATTGTAGGTTCCAAATTTAGCCGAATTAATTGATATCGTTTGTAAGAAAGATATTAAAGAAGAAAGATATTTAGAAATGAGCGAAATGACTGTGTACGAGTGATGTACAATTCAGTCATTCGCTCACTCAATAATTAACAGTTTAAACAATTACTTACTCTCCTTCAAAACCATATCAATGGTAATGGCAGTCGCCACAATGGCCACTTTCTGATTGCTTTCTGCATAACTGGGATCAATAGAAACATTGTATTTATCGGCTGTGGTAAAAACCTCTTTCAAAGCGCCAGCCCATTTTTTACTTATTTTGCCCATTTCGGCACCTGCATTATTGGTGATGGTAAAATTCCACGCCTTCCAATCGCCAGATATTTTTGCAATCTCCTCTCCTGAACTTGGGCTGGAAATGGTAAAAGTTGGTTTAAAGAGTTTAAATTTTTGTTTAATAATACCCACTTCAACACCAAGCGGATCGGTAACGATAATTTTCGACATCCAGAATGTCCAGCCTCTTGTAATGGTAGCCTGCAACTGGTCGTTGGTGTCGGTAATTTCTAATTTAAAAGGCATCATTCGCTTATCAACCAATAAGGTTAGAACCTTGTGCCAGCCAGAAATGCGCTGTTTAATAATCCCGATCTGAGTGCCCTGATCGTTGTAAACTTTGTACTCGTTCGCAAACTTTAAAAAGTTTACTTTCTCGTCAATAAAATATTCGTCGCTTAAAAAAAATGGAGGAATCTGCTTGTTCATATTGTAGATTTAATGTTAGATAAGTCGCTAAAATATATATTTTTTTTCATTCCCATTTGAAGTAGCTGCATTCCATGCCGCATGGGCCACAAAGGTTCGTCATTGCAAGAAGGCTTTTTCAGCCGACGAAGCAATCTTACAACGATCGCTACCTGCGTGCGCTTTAAGATTGCTTCGTGCCTCGCAATGACGGCCCTCCACAGATAAACGCGGATACTAGCGAAAATCTTCCACGGTTTGTCACCCTGAGCGGAGTCGAAAGGCTTATAAAAGATGGTTTACTACAACTAAAATTATCTCCAGTAATTTAAAACCAATTTGCGTCTAAACATTACTACCTTTGTAGCAAAAGCCATTGAAGAAAATGGTAAACCCAAATAAAATGATTGAAATAGGAAAATATAACGAGTTAAGGATTTTAAGCAAAACAGAAGCTGGATTAAACTTAACAGACGGTGATAAACTAGTCATACTGCCTTACCAATACGTTCCGAATGGAGTAGAAATTGGAGATAACATTAATGTTTTTGTATTTGTACAAAAAGATGGTCGCTTAACCGGAACTACTCAAAAAGCATATGCCGAGGTAGGCGATTTTGCTTTCTTAAAGGTAGTTTCTGATGGTGATGATGGCGTTTTTATGGATCTGGGTATTGATAAAGATGTATATGTACCTACACGCGAACAAAAAAGACCCATGCAAAAGGGCTACAAATATGTAGTTTACCTTTATTTAGATGAAAATAACGATCGTCTTTTGGCTTCCTCTAAATTGTACGATTTTGTTGAAGAGGATGGTTTCGATTTTGAAGAGGGTGATGAAGTGAGTTTATTAATTACCGAAGAAACCGATCTTGGTTACAACGCCATAATCAACAATACCTACATTGGTTTACTTTACAATAATGAGGTTTTCGATAATATCCAACCGGGCGACATGCGTAAAGGCTGGATCAAGAAAATCCGTGTGGAGGGCAAAATTGATTTGACCCTGCAACCTAGCGGTTATGGCCATATCCTCGATTCGAAAGAGATGATATTAAAAGAACTCAAAAAAAATGGCGGCGTGATTGAACTGGGCGACAAAAGTTCTCCGGAAGAGATTTACCATCGCTTTCAGATCAGTAAAAGCGCATTCAAAAAAACAATTGGCTCATTATATAAAGAACGTTTAATTGTACTTTCTGATGATTCGATTAGATTAATAACAGACGAAGACGCTGAATAATTATAATTTTATTACTTAGTATAGCACCGACTGAGAGAATAACATTTAGTTTTTATCGTTTGGTGCCGCACCGACCGAAACAAGAAAACTTATACTGGTTGGTGCGATACCAACCAGTAAAGATGGATCTAATTCAGATTAAATTTATCGCTCGTAATCTTTACCATATTCGAAGCCGAAACGATGTATACGATCATAATTCCGATCATTATTGCCAGAACAACCTGAAATGTAGAGTAAACTTTCGTTCCCGAAACAAAAATCCTTGAATCCTTAATCAAGTCATTACCCACTTTAGATTGTATTTTAATCAGAGCCGATAGCTTGGCCAACGTCTGATTAATTGCATTTTTTCCAGTCGATATATAAATTGTTCTTCCTTCTTCAGCACCCGCTCCATTTAACATTTTGGTTTCCAAATGCTGTTGAACAAGTAATGCCTTTTTAAGCTTATTTAAATAGCTTTTTTCCTGCTTTACCAAAAAAGTACGTTCGTATTTACTGATCACCGAATCTATTTTTCGGTTATGTTTATTCATTTTTACAAGCAGCGTTGAACCCTGCACAGCATCGTTTCCGAGTAATATTTCCTGAAGGATGGCATTTTTGTAATATAGATTTTCTGCAATGAAATATAAGTCCGTAGCCGGAACAAGTCTGTCGTTATACATCGAGATAAACGAGTCATTGATTTTTTCTACACTTTTATCCTCTAAAAAACGAATCATCAAAGTACAGCACATGATACAGAAAAGCAAAAAAGCAGTTTTTAGCTTATTTTTAATGCTAAAGGCAAATTTCATAATATAACCGGTTAATATGTTCACCATAAGGACAGAGAGAACCCAATCTGTGCAATCCTTAAATCTGTGCAATCACGTTCTAAAAATAATCCTCCTGTGCCGTCTTCGCGAAAAGCTGTGGCGCAAAATTGACTAAATATAACTCTTTTTTTGCCCGGGTTACAGCGGTATATAACCAACGCAAAAAATCAAGATCGATCATTTCTTCCGTAAGATAACCCTGATCTGCAAAAACAGCATCCCATTGCCCACCTTGTGCTTTATGACAGGTTACTGCATAAGCAAACTTAATCTGTAGGGCGTTGTAAAAAGGATCGGCCTTTATAGCCAGCATACGTTGCCTCTTATTGGCTATATGTTCATAATCTTCATTAAGACCATCAAAAAGCTTCTTATTCTGTTCGTACGGAAGATTTGCACTTTCCAGATTTAAAGTATCCAGCATTACCTTACAGCTGATCTGCCCTGCCGCCGGAAAATCCATAAACTCTAAAGTAGCATCGGCAAAACGGAAACCATAACGTTCTTCTTCTCCCCTTACGCGGATTACTTTCGCCATGTCGCCATTGGCAATAAAAGCAGTATCCTCGTTCTCAGGAAGCCAGAAATAATTATTCCGCACCACCATAATCTGGTCGCCACCTGTTAATTCCTCTTCACGGTATAACAACCTTGCTCTAATCTGCTGGTTATACACATTGGCAGATTTATTGGAACGGCAAACCACCAGGGTATTTTCCATCCCAAATTTCCGGTAAGCATACTCCAACCCTTCTACTAAACGTGCACCGGCCATGTTGTAAATATCGGTATAGTTTTTTGTCAGAAATTTAGGCAATGGATTTTCAGGGTTTTTGGCAATCTGGTTTCGCAACATCGTGGCATTGGCCAAAATACCCGATTTCTTGCCCTGCCGAACCACTTCCTTTAACTCGACCGATGAAACCGTTAAAGCAAATTTATCTTTGAGGTACTGTTCGTTTAATGCCGGGCTATCTAAACTTCCAACCGGAGGCAACTGTGCCGTATCACCCACAAAAAGCAGGAAACAGTTTTTGGTATTATATACAAACTCGAGCAGATCACGTAAGATCGAAGAACCTGTTTCGTTAAATTCATCGGCGATCATCGAAGCTTCATCGATAATAAAAAGCGTATTTTCGGAAAGATTCGGCGCCAGCTGAAACTGCATTTCAGGCGATGCGGCAGAACGTTTTCTGTAAATCCGTTTATGTATGGTTAAAGCTTTACGAAATGAATATTGGCTCATCACCTTTGCCGCCCTACCCGTTGGTGCCAGTAGTTCACTACGTAGATTAAATTGTCTCAAAACCTTTACCAAAGCCGCTACAGAAGTAGTTTTACCTGTACCTGCATAACCTTTCAGCACAAAACAGCGGTACTCATCTTCCTGTTGCAAAAATGCCGACATCCGCTCGCAAAAAAGCATTTGCTCCTTGGTTGGCGTATGTTCGTATGCAGAGGCAATAAGCTGGCTTTTATCGAGGATCATTTCTAATGGTTAATATTTTAACGGTTAATCGGTTAACTGTTTAGTGTGCATAAAATAGCACCTGAGTTTTTAGCACAGCCCTGTTTTAACTAAACCGTATTGAAGCGATATTTCCCGATCTCAATGAACATTTGTTTTTTAGCAAAAGTTTGATCGGGAATTTAGCGGAAAGACGGACTACAGTATCCGATTAGCAGTACGGTACCTTTCCGAATAATTGCAATCGCGATGCGCTATGCTTTCTGCTCATTGCTATTACAAAAGTAAGGTTTCAATACGATGTGCCATTACCATATTTTGTTTTTTGCTATAGCTAAAGATGGTAAAATGGCCGTCTTGTGAGGCTACCAAGCCAATAGACTGAGGCTGATCGTTCACAAACTGGGCAACAGAAAAATGGCGGGTACCACCAAGCTGTCCGGGATAAAGAATTTTATCTTCTCCACCAACAATCGGCTCCGAAAACGCAATCTGCTCTACGGTAGGTTTCCCCTTTGCACGTCCTATTTTGGCACCAAATGCAATAAGGTCAAATTCTTCGTTGATGATGGTAGCACCGTCAACCGCGGTTAAGCCTGCCAAATGTTCTACCTCTCGGCGCACAGCCCCTTGCGAGAAAATTTCGCTCTGGTTGCCATTCTGTTTTGCCAGGTTAGATAAGCCACAGAAAGGAGGTTCTACCAAATACTGTATCGGGTGAATAATGGATTCCTCCCATTTAGTATCACCCTTAGGCACAATTAACAATGCCCCGCCTCTGCCATGTGCACGCATAGAAACCGAAAACTGAATCAGAATATTGATCGGATCGTTCCAGCTCGCTAAAACGGTTAAATCCAATAAAGCCTGCAAAATAGGTGGACAATCTCTATTGTTACAGCTCCTGTCATCAACAATACGGATCTGTTCCCCTTTTAGCACAGCTACGTTGGTAAACTTGCCAATACCATAAATTCTGCGGTGTTTGATCACAATTAACCCAGGTTCGGAAACATCAACTACAAAACAAAAATTAGGGATATTAAGGGTTGTACCCCAGATATAAAGTTCACCGTTTTCCTCCCACACGCCTAAGTGAATTCCAGAACGTTCAATTCCAGGGGCTATTTTGGTTAAAGTATTAGCATTTAAGGCTAGTTTTTTGGCAAAACGTAATGGTTTAGAAGTTTGCTCAGGAGGCAAAAAAGCAATCGAAATCCGTGGCGAATGCCCTTCCTCTTTACGTAAACTGCTCCAAAAAGCAACATCAATTATCGCTTCAATTATTTTTTGATCTGGTTGAGTAGCCAAATCTATCTCACCTTGTGCAATGGCATTTTTATGCAGTTTAACAAAATGTTGTTCTATCGTGGCCGCAATGGTGTTTGCTGCTTTATAGGTTGGCTTATAACTCATGTCCCGAATTTAAGCCGAATATTTTAATTTTTGAATAGACAAAAGGTTTGATTTTGGTAAAAAAATCTCTAAGCTTTAACCGCAAAGCGCGCAAAGAAGTTATTAACCCAAAGATGCACAGAACACAAAGTTTGGTCTTATTTTCCTTTTAATTTTTTAAAGATGCACTCAGATAACTAAGGTGAAGAAATTGGGTTTATTGATTAAACCGGTTAATTGAATTCGAACTTCCGATTAAAGAATGCTGTCTACCTGGATTCTTGCCAATTGGTTAATTGAACCTGGTGATGGTAAATATCTCCTTGAAATCAACTTTTTTATCATTAATTATTAAAAAACGCTATTTTTGTTTCAATGCGTAACAATAGCCTCTTATTGGTTGATCCGAATTTTAAAGCTGATGCATCTGCAAACTGCCATTTATTATTAAAAATAACGAATGATAGCTTTTCTTATGCTGTGGTAAGTAAGGATACAGAGGAGATTAATATCATTTTTGATAAACAAGGCTGCGATGATGTGCAAAAAGAACTAAAATCTGCCTTTACAACCGATAGTTACCTTTCTTTAAATTATGGAACCGTCAAAGCTGCAATCCATACTCCAAACTTTATTTTTATCCCTGATGAATGGTTTGATGGAGAAAATCTGGCTGTTTATGCTCAATACCTTGGTTCTGACAGTAAAGTTTATACCAAACACAATGAAAAGCTGGGTTTTAATACTGTTTTTTGTTTAAATGAGGAGTTAAAAGCAAATCTGCCGGATCAAACCGATCTTTTTCCACAATCTGAACCATTAATGGCTTTATTTAATCATTTGGAAGATGAATCTTTATTAATCGATTTTACTGCAGTATCATTTAATGTACTCTATTTAAAAGATAAAAAGGTTGTTTTCCAAAACCACTATGAATCGGAAAATGCAGAGGAATTTAATTATTTTCTACTGCTGATGATTGAACAGTTGGGCCTAAATGATACTATTCCTATTTATTTACAAGGTATAATAAATGAAGATGATGAGCATTATAATTGCTTATTAAAATATTTTAACCAACTTTATTTTTTCCTTCCCGCTGGAAAAAAAAATAGCGAATTATTGGCCGATATGCCTAAACACTATTTCAGCGGTCTCCTTGCTTTAGATTTATGCGGATAATTGGTGGCAAATTAAAGGGCATTCGTTTGCAGCCCCCTGCAAATTTACCCGTACGCCCAACTACGGATATGGCCAAAGAAGCACTCTTCAATATCCTGAATAATAAATATGACTTCGAAACCTGTGTTGTATTAGATTTATTTTGTGGCACCGGTAATTTAACTTTCGAATTTGCTTCACGTGGAGCAGAACGTATTTTAGCGGTTGATATGGATTATGGCTGCGTAAACTGGGTGAAAAATACGGCTAAACAACATCAATTTGATCAGATCGATGTACGTAAAGGCGATGTTTTTAAATTATTGAAACAAATGACCGGCGCTTATGACCTGATTTTTGCCGATCCACCCTACAACATGCCTAACATTCCGCAGATTCCGGTGATGGTAAAGGAGCAACAACTGCTTAAACCCGATGGCTTGTTAATTGTAGAACACCAGAGCAACATGAAATTGAACAGCCAGCCAGGTTACACAGAAACGAGGAAGTATGGAAATTCTTCTTTTAGCTTTTTCGAGTTTAGTTGATTGGTTAACTGTTTAACTGGTTAAGCATTTAACTGAAGTAAATTTCGTTCGAAGGTAACTATTAGTTAATTAATTGTTTGACAGCTTATTTTAGATGGATAAATAGCTTAACCAAAAATGCTAAACATTCTCCCCAGATCCGTCATTATGAATCGAAGAACAGGATAATTTGTGCGGGCGTGAAGCAGTCTTTGTACTTACTACACGCTAACCACTAAACTCTCAGCGCTAAATTATTCCGCTTTTAACTATAAAAATCTATATTTGAATCATGAAGATAGCGCTATTTCCAGGCTCATTTGATCCGATCACCATCGCCCATGTAAACATTTTACAACGTGCTACCCCGCTTTTCGATAAAATTGTAGTGGGTATCGGACTAAACAGTTCTAAACAGAATTTCTTAAGTGCCGAGCAGCGCCTTCAGATTTTACAGACTGTTTTTAAAGGCTATCAAAACATCGAAATCCAAACTTACGAAGGCTTAACCGTAGATTTCTGCCGAAAAATAAACGCCAAATACATGGTCCGGGGCATCCGTTCAGCTGCTGATTTTGAATATGAACGGGCTATTGCACAGATCAATCAGACCATGATGCCTGAAGTAGAAACCATCCTGCTTTTAAGCAAACCAGAATATTCGGCCATTAGCTCTACCATTGTTCGCGATATTTTAAGAAACCATGGCGATGTAAGTCCGTTTGTACCCAAAGAAGCACTTAGTTTTTTATAGTTCTCATAAACCACAGATGAGCACGAATAAATAAAGGCTCATTTTAGATAAATTAATACTTTCTTTCGGAGGAGTATCCGTAAGATTGGGAAGATTTTATCCGCATAATTAAGACCTTCCCTGGTATTCTGTTGAGGATGCAAGATTAATCTATCTATGCAAATTACAATTTCGCTTCATCCAATAGCTATCTGATTGAGATCATGACTTGACTATGGGAACCTATAACCGCTTATACCTTCTCACTTATATTATCGCATTATCTACCCCCTTTTCTGTGATTAAATATTATTTTTAACATAATCTGTAACGTTTTTAAAAATCCTTTACCAATTGGATATATTAAATGAAAGAAACAGAAAACACATTTCTCACCCTGATCAATCAGCACAAAGCGATTATACATAAAATTTCAAAAATGTATATGAACGATGCCGAAGAACAACGTGACCTGTTTCAGGAAATCGTATTCCAATTATGGAAAGCTTATCCCTCTTTTAAAGGAAATAGCAAATTTACCACATGGATGTACCGCGTTTGCCTCAATACAGCCATAATCTGTTTCAAAAAAGAAAGCAGAAAAGTAGACAAAACACCATACGATGGAAACATTGATATAATAGATGTAAATGAAAACGAAGGGAAAGAAGAGAAACTAGCCTATTTGTACACTGCTGTTCAAGAATTAAATGCAATTGAAAAAGCATTGATCTTCCTTTTTCTCGAAAATCAATCACATCGCGAAATTGCCGAAAACCTGGGAATAAGTGAGGTTAATGCACGTGTAAAACTTAACAGGACAAAAGAAAAATTACAGTTCATCATTAAGAAAAACGGTTATGAATTTTGACAATTTAAAAAATGAATGGAATGCTGAAAATCCCGCAGAAAGCAACATTTCTTCAGACATGCTTAAGATAAATCAAGCACACACCCCTATAGATAAAATCAGGGCTAAAATGAAACATGAATTTTTCTACCAGCTGTTTTTTTTAGTGTTTATGGCTATTATTCCCCATATTTTTGGATTTTCAGCTTTAATTAACAGGGTATTTTTGATGACCTATTCCACTACCTGTGGCTTTACAGCTTATTATTTTTTCAAGTTTTATATATTTTATAAAAACTCATACAATTTAAGTATGGATACCCGAAAAAATATCCTCTGGTTTTATTACGAAATGAAGCTGAATATAGAGTTGTATAAAGCCTTAACTTACATTGTGGCTTTCATCTCAGTCGGTTTTCTCAACGCTTTCGTGTTTATCGAAAAGGCATCTATATTTTCGAAGATATTAAATAAATTATCTCCTGTTTACATCTTGCTCAATTGCTTTGTAACCATCCTCATTATTGGTGCAATTACTGAGTTATGGGCATGGTTTTATTACGGAAAATACCTAAAACAGGTTAAAAAAGTAATTGATGAATTAGATTCTGAATAATAATCTGTGCTGCCAGATGATAACATCCAATAGATCCGTGTATTAGTTTTATTTAATCCGTGTCAGATAGCAATATCTGACACCACAACTAATAATAATAACAAAAGATGCTGACCACGCAGTAGCTACAAGGCAATTAATAACACGCCATCCGCTACTTGTAAAACAAGTTAAGCAGGGCGATCTTTGAAATAGAACACTTATAGCAATCCACCAGTCCTCAACACATCCATAATGGAAGGAAAAGTATTTTTAACAACCGGCGAAATATGGTTTTTATCCAACCAAACCGCCTCTTCAATCCCTTCTTCTTTTTGAGGGACCAATTTAGGTTCGCCTTTAACCTTCATTTTGTACCAGTTGGTTTTCTTGATCACCATTTTATTACCCATCGGATAAACATGATAGGTTTTACAAAGCTTTTCTTCGCGTTTAAAAACCCTGATTCCACACTCCTCTTCTACCTCACGAACAGCAGCTTCCTTCATTTTTTCGCCTTCTTCCAGCTTCCCTTTCGGCAGGTCCCATTTTTTGTTCCTGAAAATAAACAGGTAATTGCCATTTGCACTTTCTACCAAACCACCTGCAGCTTTAATAATGGCACAGTCTTTCTTTAATTTCTGAAAGGTTTCTTTTGGATTTTTAGTCAAGAAAATATAACTCTTTTTAGATCCGTTTTTTAGTTTTTTGTAGAACGTTTCCAGATTAAAATCCTGAAATTCAAGCTGCTGTATTTTTTCTTTTTGTTCTGGCAAAAAATCGGAGATAAACAATGTGTTATCGTTGATATAAATTCTATAGTTCCTTGGCATATAGTTTAAAGCATATTTAATTGGAGCATAAATGATCTTCACAAAATCACTCCTTCTCCTATTACCCCTAAAGGATATTTTAATTTCGGCAAAAAATATATTTGCTTACCCTAAAGTAGAAAAATTGTTTAGTTATTTATAAGGTATAAAAAAAGGTTACAACAATTAATGTTGTAACCTTATCTAAATTAACGCTCTCAATCAAAGATTGATGCAAGGCTCTCACCCCTTGCTTGGCACAAATATATAATAATTTATCAACCTGATAAAAAAAATCAAAAAATATTTCGGACATATTAATAATTTGACTTTAAAGATCTGATTGCTAATAGCTTGTGTTTTAAAGAAAAATATTTTCCCATCAAAGCCGTAATACACTATATCTTTAAAAAAATGGTTTAATAGTCATAATGGAATATTTGAAGGGAAAACACCATTTATAATACCTTTAACGATATTTTTTTTCATAATTTTAGCTTTTTAATCTACTATGCCCATACCTTCATTATCAGAAAAAGATCTGGAAGCATACCGAAATGATCTATCTAATCCGGAAAAATCAACTGGCGAGCTCTTCATCAAATTAAATGGGCTTTATCAGCATTTTGCCAATAATGAACAGCTCCTGGCAGATTTCGAATATGTTTCGGCACTTAACAGCCTCGAAAGTAGTTATGCCTCCAAAAAAGAGCATTTTAATAAAGAAATTGCTGAGCTAAAAAGGCAGTTTAAACAACTGGATAACCGGATTGTGGCTGCAGAACAGAAACTTCGACATGGCATTCCGGAAGACCTGCTGGTGATGGACAAAATTATTGCCGAACAGGAATCTATTGTAGAAGACCAGGAAAAGCTGAACAATGCCGAAACACATATTGTAGAGCAGGTACGCAAAATAGATATCGAACATGGTAAAGCGCTTCAAAAATTAGAACAACAACAAAACAATAGGGAAACTCCGTTTAAAGGCAAGTTTTCGGCCTTTAGCGAACAGATCAAGAATGCTGAAAAAGCAATTACTTTAAAAGTCCGGGGATTTTCGCTCCTGGCCATTATCGGTATTCCTTTAATTATAGATTTATTTTTTGGCGTAATAGGCTTGCCTACTTTATTCAAGGGTACCAATAATATTATTTTCAATCATTACATATTTTTGATCAGTTTGATTTTGATCGAATTATTCCTTGCCGATAAAATCAGAAACAGGATTTCACAGATGTTATCAATATCTTATCTTAAAGAATCGCTGAATACGCTCGGTAACCTATTAACTGAAAACAAAAGACAGCTAGCAAAAACAGAGTCAGAACACCGCATTTCTTTCTCTGAATTTGTAAAGAAAAATGGAGATGCCCTGGTTGATTAGCTATCCTTAAATAAAAAAGGGATTTAGAAATATTGCTACCTCTAAATCCCTTTTACCTTTGTTACAATCTGAACTACAATGTAGCCATATCAATCACAAACCTGTAGCGTACATCACCCTTTTGCATCCTATCGTATGCGGTGTGAATATCTTTCATATCAATCATTTCGATATCTGAAACGATATTGTTTTCTGCACAGAAATCCAGCATTTCCTGAGTTTCAGCAATACCACCAATACCTGATCCTGCCAGACTTTTTCTACCACCCAATAAACTGAAAGCTGCAATTTCTGCAGGTTTAGGAGGAACACCTACACAAATGTGTACCCCATTTGTCCTTAACAAAGAAAGGTACATGTTAAAATCATGTTCGGCAGATACCGTATCCAGTATAAAATCGAACGTACCCTTTGCTGCCTTAACCTGTGACGGATCGGTAGTTACCACAAAATGATGGGCACCCAATTTTTTAGCATCTTCTTCTTTTTTAGGCGAAGTACTTAATACGGTCACTTCAGCGCCAAAAGCTACACCAAATTTCACCGCCATATGGCCTAAACCACCTAAACCCAATACGGCCAGTTTATGTCCTTTTCCCACTTTCCAGTGTTTTAATGGAGAATAAGTGGTAATACCTGCACATAAAAGTGGTGCTACAGCAGCAAGATTCAATTTGTCTGATACATGAAGTACAAACTCTTCCCTTACAACAATCGTATCAGAATAGCCGCCATAAGTTGGTGTTTTACCATCTCTTTCTAAACCATTGTATGTTTGGGTATTGCCTTCTAAACAATATTGTTCTAAATCTTGCTTACAGTTTTCACAAACCTGACAAGAATCGACCATACAGCCTGTCCCCGCTAAGTCGCCCACCTTAAATTTCTTCACGTGATCTCCAACCTTCACCACCCTACCTACAATTTCATGGCCGGGAACCATAGGAAATATTCCCTCAAACCAATCGTTTTTTATCTGGTGCAGATCTGAATGGCAAACCCCGCAGAAAAGTATTTCGAACTGAACATCATGAGGACCTACTTCGCGGCGTTCAAAATTCCAGGGTGCGAGATCCGTTTCGGCATTTTGTGCCGCATATCCTTTTGTTGCTATCATAAAAATTTAAATTAATTAGAGATAACAAATGTAAACAGTCATTTGTTAAGAATAATTACACAAATCAAATCAATCATTACAAAATTCAAACAATCAACTATAACATCAATCCCTTTAACTGTGCATATTGCAACAACATAATTGTTTTCCCATCTCTTATTTCACCAGATTTCATCATTTCAAGTGCCTTTTCTAAAGGTAGTTCCAACACTTCTATATCTTCGTTTTCTTCTTCAAGGCCTCCTCCATCATGCAATTTCATATCATTTGAATACGCTGCAACAAAAAAGTATAATAGTTCAGTAACTGAGCCTGGTGACATATAAGCCTCGAAGACTTTTTCTACCTGTTCAATCCTGAATCCGGTTTCTTCTTCCGTTTCCCTTCTGATACAATCTTCTGGGTTATCCTGATCCAATAATCCTGCACAGCTCTCAATCAGGTAACCTGTATCATTTCCATTAATAAATGTCGGCAACCTGAACTGGCGGGTAAGTACAACCGTTTGATTATCTTTATTATATAATAAAATAGTTGCACCATTTCCCCTATCATATGCTTCGCGCTCCAGAATAGATTTAGCACCATCAGTACCAGTCATTTCAAAACTGACTTTTTTGAGGGTGTACCAATTATCAGATAAAACTTTGGTATCAAGAATATGAATATTTTTCATTATGATTATTTTTGATTAATTATGATTAAATTTGATCGAATTAAATCATTATATATGACATTTCAAAAAAGAGCGCATAAAATCCTTGAACTTTTAGAAACATCTGGTGAAGTTGAGATCCGCCAGTTAGCCACTAAAATTGGTGTTTCTGAAGTTACGGTAAGAAGAGACCTGACCAGCATGGCTGCAAACGGCCTACTCTACCGTACACATGGAGGTGCCATGAAAATAAGTGATGTGATCAAGCCAGTTTCATTTGCCAATAAAGCAGAAGTTAATCTAAAGGCAAAAGATGCAATCTGCAAAAGGGCAGCTGAAGATATAGTTGAAGGAGATGTAATATTTATTGATTGTGGCAGCACAGCCTTTAGGTTATGCCAGTTTATTAAAGACAAAAAGATAAAGGTAATTACCAATTCGCTACCAATAGTAAATGAGTTGCAACACAGCGCAGTAACGATAAACCTCATAGGAGGCGAAGTGGATGCAAGCAGACAAGCCGTTCATGGAACTATGGCACACGAACATATTGGCAGATACCAGGCTGCTAAAGCCTTTTTAGGCGTTGATGGGATTACTGCTGAAGGACTATATGCAGGCAGTGAATACGAGGCTTCTAATACCTTGGCTATGGCAGCACAAACCGGTTGCACTTATATGCTTTGTGATGCCAGTAAAATTGGAAAAACATCGTATCTGAAATTTAATGATTTATCGATTGTGAATATTTTAATAACCGACTATAAGGGACCCGAGGTAAACAAATTTGAATCAAAAGGAATATCCATATATTCAGTAACCGTTTGATAAGTGAATGAAAGGTTGGCCCTAGTGATCAATTGGATACTTCGCGTTGCTTTAAGCTGATCATAATTTATTTATAATCGATTTTCTAAACTAACAATTCTTTATCATACTGATTTACAGCTAGTGACAAGAAATCGCTTTTAGCATCCATCAAAATTTCCAATATTTGTAGTATTGAAATGCCGAAATCAAATCCCGATTCTTACATTTTTCTTCCCCAATTGCAAAATAAAGGGGTTTAATAAACGTTATGACAAACACAAATAAATCTGTAATTTTGAGCCATGTATAATAAAAGTGATATTGAATTAAAGGTAGCGGAATTTTTATTACAGATAAAAGCAATTAAATTACAACCAAATAATCCTTTTACATGGGCATCTGGTTGGAAATCGCCAATTTATTGCGATAACAGAATTACCCTTTCCCATCCTCAGGTTAGAACTTACATCAGGCAGAAACTTGCACAGGCCATACAAGAAGAGTTTGGTTCAGTAGATGTTATTGCAGGTGTTGCCACTGCCGGAATTCCTCAAGGCGTTTTAGTAGCGCAGGAACTGGGTTTACCATTTATCTATGTAAGAGCGAAAGCAAAAGAACATGGTACCGGAAGTTTAATTGAAGGCGAAGTGGTAGAAGGTCAACGTGTGGTAGTTATCGAAGATTTAATTTCAACCGGAAAAAGCAGCTTACAAGCTGTTGAAGCATTAAGGGCTGCAGGCTTATCGGTAGCTGGCTTAGCGGCAATTTTTACTTACGGTTTCGAAAAAGCAGATGAAAACTTTGCAGCTGCAAAATGTCGTTACTTAACCTTATCAAACTATGGCGCGTTGATTGATTATGCTGCCGAGCACAGCATTATTGCCAAAAGTGATATGGAATTATTAAGCAAATGGCGCTTAAATCCTTCACAATGGGGACAGGGTCAAGCTTTGAGTTCAGAGTCTTAAGTTCGGAGTAAAACAAATCTATACAAATATATAATGACTGTTATCGAGAGCACAGTAGAAGTTAATAAACCGGTTGCTGAGGTTTATGCTTTTCTATCCAATATGAACAATCACCAGCAATTGATGCCAGAAAATATTTACAACTGGGAATCAACCGAAGATGATGCACGGTTTACCATTCAGAATATGGCAAAATTGGCCATCAAGATTTCGAGTCGGGTAGAAAACCAGGAAATAATCGCAATTCCGAGTGAAAAAGCACCTTTTGATGTTGAATTAAAGTGGACAGTAGCAGATAATGGAAACGGAACTACTACAGCAAAACACATCATTTCAGCTGATTTAAATATGATGATGAAAATGTTGGCATCTGGTCCACTACAAAAACTGGCCGATCATCAAACAGAAAAACTGAAAGAGATTTTAGGATAAACATTAAATAATATTGTGTATACAGATCAATGAGACGAATTAAACTTCGTCTTTTTTTATGCGTAAAAATTCTATTGCGTTCTTTTATCAGTATATTATTTTAATACCTTAGTTTTGATAAGCCTAAAACTATGAATCTCAAATTTTTACAGATAACTACTTTATTTTTTGCTCTTTCTCCTCTTTCTAAGATATCAGCTCAATCGCTCACAGCCTTAAAAACCGAATATTTAGCCAGCCCGATTGGCTTGGATAGTCCGCACCCACGTTTTACCTGGCAAATGAACGATGCCAATCAAGGTGCTAAACAAAGTGCTTACCGCATTCTGGTTGATACCGATTCTGCTTTACTGGTAAAAGCCAATGCAAAATTATGGAACACGGGTTGGGTAAAGTCAGACCAAAATTTGGTTATTTATTCTGGTAAATTACTAAAACCTTTTACTAAATATTTCTGGCGGATTGATATTGCAGATGGGAGAAATAAAAAATCAGATAAAACCCACATCGCCAGTTTTGAAACAGGGATGATGAAAATGGAAAACTGGCAAGGTGCCTGGATTTCGGATAACGAAAATACAAAACTTAAGCCTGCACCCTATTTCCGCAATACCTTTAGCACCCATAAAAAAATTAAATCCGCCAGGGCTTACATTGCTGCTGCCGGCTTATACGAGCTTTCAATCAATGGCAAAAAGATAGGTAATCACCGTATGGATCCGATGTATACCCGTTTTGATAGGCGTACATTATATGTTACCTACGATGTAACGAATGCCATTAATATAGGCAAAAATGCGATTGGCGTACTGCTGGGCAACGGATGGTACAATCACCAGTCAACCGCAGTCTGGGATTTCGACCGTGCCCCCTGGCGCAATAGGCCAACTTTTTGTCTTGATTTAAAAATCACATATGAAGACGGTACAACCGAAACCATTAAATCGGGTAAAGAATGGAAAACGGCTTTAAGCCCAATTATTTTTAATAGTATTTATACCGCCGAACATTACGATGCCCGCCTGGAAAAAGCAGGCTGGAATACCCCAAATTTTGATGATAAAGATTGGAAAAATGTGATTTACCGTTCAGCACCATCTAAAAATGTTGTTGCACAGGTCATGCATCCCATCCGTAATGTTGAAGAAATAGCCAGCAAAAGTTTAAGAAAGTTTAATGATACCACCTACCTGTTTGATCTGGGCAGGAATATTTCGGGCGTAAGTAAAATTACTGTAAATGGGCCTGCCGGAACAGTTATTAAACTAAAACACGGCGAGCGTTTATACCCCAATGGGCACGTGGATATCTCAAACATTGATGCCCATTATCGCCCAACCGATGATACCGATCCTTTCCAAACCGACATCCTGATTTTAAACGGAAAAGGTGAACAAAGTTTTATGCCTCATTTTAATTATAAGGGTTTTCAATATGTAGAAGTAAGCAGCTCTGCTCACATTGAATTAAAAAAAGAAAATCTCACAGGTTATTTTATGCACAGTGATGTACCGGTTGTTGGTGACGTTAAATCTTCAGAACCGATCATTAATAAAATTTACTATGCCACCAATAATTCTTACTTATCTAATCTCTTTGGCTACCCCACAGATTGTCCGCAGAGAGAAAAGAATGGCTGGACGGGCGATGCACAGATTGCAATAGAAACGGGTCTTTACGGTTTTGACGGTATCACCATTTACGAAAAATGGCTCGCCGATCACCGCGATGAACAACAGCCAAATGGTGTGTTACCTTCCATTATTCCTACCGATGGCTGGGGTTATGAATGGGGCAACGGACCAGACTGGACAAGTACCATTGCGATTATTCCATGGAATGTTTACCTGTTTTATGGAGACAAAAAACTACTTGCGGATTGTTACGAAAATATCAGAAAATACGTGAACCATATTGATGAAACCTACCCAACAGGTTTAACCACCTGGGGTTTGGGCGATTGGATACCAGTAAAATCTAAATCTCCTGTAGAACTTACTTCAACCTGTTATTATTATGCCGATGTAGTTATTTTGGCGAAGGCAGCCAAAATTTTAGGTAAAAATGATGATCACATTAAATATACAGCACTTGCCAAAAAAATAAAAGATGCTTTTAATGCAAAATACCTGAATAAAGAAAAAGGGATTTACAACACGGGGATCCAAACCGAAATGAGTGTTCCGTTATATTGGAAAATTGTTCCGGAAGAATCTGTTGCTTTGGTTGCCAAAAATTTAGCCAAACGTGTAGAAGCCGACGGTTTCCACTTAGATGTGGGATTACTAGGAACCAAAGCCATTTTAAATGCGCTGAGCGAAAATGGTTACAGCAATATTGCCTACAAAGTCGCGTCGCAAAAAACCTATCCAAGCTGGGGCTGGTGGATGGAAAACGGCGCCACCACTTTATACGAGAATTGGCCAATAGATGCCAAATCGGATATTTCAATGAACCACATCATGTTTGGAGAAATTGGCGCCTGGTTATACAAATCACCGGGTGGTATTAAGCCAGATGAAAAACAGCCTGGCTTTAAACATATCATACTGGATCCGCATGTGGTGGAAGGCCTGAATTCTTTTGAGGCCAGTCACATTGGTCCTTATGGGAAAATTATCAGCGCCTGGAAAAGAACAAATGATGGAATTAGATACGATATCACCGTTCCGGCAAATTCTACAGCAAGCATTAAATTACCACTTACGCGTGGCGTGGGTATTTATATAAATGGTAAGGTAAACAACATTGGAAAAATAGATTTAGCAGCTGGTAAGTATATAATTGAGCAGAAAGCCCAAAAATAATTCAGACCTCCTAGGTTCTTAATGGATTTGTTTTTTTATGTTGTCATCCTGAGGGATAATTTATTGGATAAAAATCAATATGAAAGACAGTAGAATTTAATGGAAAATCTCTCCAAGGATCGTCATTGCGAGAAGGCTTTTTCAGCCGACGAAGCAATCTTTATAGCAAGGATTACTAGCAGGAAAGATTGCTTCGTCGTTCCTCCTCGCAATGACGACCTTTTTTGGGTGCCTGTCATTGCTAGGCACGAAAGATCTTTAAGCGATAGATTACTGACTCATCGATCAATATTGCTTCAAGTCTTTATATTGTAGATAGAGATTCTTCACTGCGTTCAGAATGACACCAATGATTCCGCGTTAGGGATAGTAAGGGTTCAGTACCGATCCTTCATCGGTACCGGAGCGAAGCGAAGCCCTGAAAAGGTA
>NZ_JAPIVP010000010.1 GCF_026239555.1 Pedobacter sp. PF22-3
ATCGAGATGACGCCTCCTATTGGACACTGTTAAATGGTTCGGACGATACAAGATGCCAGCCTAAATCTTAAATTTCTAAAAACAATAATTTTCCTCAACTGTCTTTAATACATCACCTATTAAAAACATTAAAGATTATGGGACAATTAAGTAACCGCACCATTGCTGTACTTTCAGAAAGCGGATTTGAAGAAGTAGAATTAACCGAACCAGTTAAAAGGTTAAAAGAAGAAGGAGCAACCGTTCACATTATCTCCTCAAAAAGCGGAAAAATAAAAGCCTGGGATCAGGACCACTGGTCGATAGAAGTTGATGTAGATAAAACCATTGCAGAAGCAAATGCCAATGATTATAACGGATTACTCTTACCAGGCGGCGTAATCAATCCTGATCAGTTACGTGTTAACGAAGATGCATTGGCTTTTGTAAAATCTTTTTTCGCTGATGGAAAACCTGTAGCAGCCATTTGCCACGGACCTCAAACTTTAATTAATGCAGATGTAGTACAGGGTAGAAAATTAACCTCAGTAAAAAACATTTCAAAGGATTTAATTAATGCAGGCGCCATCTGGTCTGATGAAGAAGTAGTGGTAGACCAAGGTGTGGTAACGAGCCGTACACCTAAAGATTTACCTGCATTTAACGATAAAATTGTAGAGGAATTTGCCGAAGGTGTTCATGAAGGGCAACATGCTTAAAAACTTTGGACGCTCTTTCTAGATTCACTCAAAAACGGTTGGCAAATTGCCAGCCGTTTTTATTTTAACCTGCACTTTTGTGCCGTCAGATGTTACCATCTGATGGAGCCTTGTTCTCTATAAGTGGAATTACCCAACAGAACCGTTTTCAATGTTGGATGGTAACATCCAACACCACTAAAAAGATCAGTGCGGATTAAACAATCTGGTAATTACCCTTTATATTTTGGATCGTTTTTCCTGAAACGTTCAGCTATTTTTGCTAATTCTGCATCATTTAATTTAGACGTCTTTTTGAGCGCATCTGTAAAGGCCTTTACCTCCTCCTTAGAAGCAGGGCAACCAATGATATTTTGACCTTTTACTTCCAATCCTGTTCCCTTGGGACGGAGATGTGAATCAACAATTAATTTGCCATTGGTATCAAAAATAAACCACACCGGAATACCGAAACCATCACTTTTATACTTCTTCAACAATTCGGCAGCACCAGGATTTTCAAGGTTTTCTTTTCCTTTCGATTCCAATACTGTTAAATGCTCAATTATGTAACTTTTCTCAAAATAAGCTTTAATTTCTGGATCGTTCATACTATCGTCCATTTTATGGCACCAGCCACACCAAGAAGCATGAAATAATACAAAAACATATTTCTTCTCTTTTTTCGCCTTGGCAATTGCGTGGGTTAATATCACATCGGCACTTGCAGGTGGTGTATCCGGTTTAAAAGCACTACTGATAAATAAAATAAAAAAACTGTAAAGAATTATATTTTTCATAAAGACTTGATTTTGAGATGTTAATTTAATTAATTATTTCTTAAAGCTTAACTTGCCTGATAATATTTTTAATATTCAGTTCAATAATATCGGTCATGGTTTTGCAGCGCAGGTAATTCGTATCCTTAAAATAATCGCTCATGCCCTGTTTTAACAAAGCGATATTTTCTGGCGTGGTGAGTTCTTCTTTGTTAGAAACGTCACGGAGATCAGTTAATCGGTGTCGCTCACTCCTCACGCGGTGTACAATAGACGAGCGTTCTTCCTGCTGGTATTGCAGTACCGTTTTCTCTGTCAATTGCTCCATACTCATTTTTACATAAGGCAAATTCTCTTTAAAAAACTGGGGCAGGTATACTTTTAAATTCCCCTCATAAAACTGCTGGTCAAAATCTATTGCCCGGATACGGAACTGGATATCATCAAAATCGGGTGTAATCTGAACCACAAAATTGTACGCACGCATATCGCCCAAAAGCATAATCAAACAACGCTCATTAAACTTTACAAACTCTTTTGCTATACGCGTAGGATTAAACTCAGGAGTATACAACTGTCCTTTCGTAAACACATCACCCGGAATCCCGGCGATGTGTTCTTCTACCAAGGTATTGCCATCTACCAGGTAATTTACCTGATTGGGAGAAAGTATTTCTTCCATTTCAAGGCCATAAATACGCGAAGCATCAGCCTTTTTAATATAGAAGTAATCATATACATCATTTAAACGGTTCACAATGCGGATACGGAAAGGATGGGTATTGCCGAAAGTGCAATACTCTATTTTATCGATGTACTTATGCTCAACTATGCGCAGGTTACCCGATGCCTTTAGATTGGCATAAATTTCCTTTAAACCATCATGCAATCTTTCAATTAAATCCTGTGCATATATCGGGCCTTCCCAAAGTGAATCTTTACCAAACTTATCCATTAATGGAAAAGCCTCGTTAAATTGCATCAGGTCGTTATAACCAATGGGCAATTTCGCTTCACGCTGGTAGGTTCGCAAATATTTTTGCAAAGCAGGCGTTACGGGAAAAATCGGCTTCTTTTTTGAAATTTTTACGTCGTTGTTTTCCATTTAATGACAAGTTACTATTTTAAAAAATTAACCGCAAAGGCCACAGAGTTTTACGCAAAGGAATGCAAAGTTGAAATTTATTGGCCTACTTTGCGACCCCATAGCGTTCTTTGCGTTTAAGGCTTCGGATAACTAAATGGCAATCCAGCGAGATACCTGCTGATTTTCCGGTAAGGATAATTCCCTGCGCCGTGATCGGCAAACTGTACAATGATGGTATTTGTTTTTGGATCAACATATAACCTTTGTCCAAGCATACCTTCTGCCGCATAATCGCCATGGTACCCTTCTTGCGGAATCCACCAGAGATAATGATGTGCCGATTTTTGCCAGCCTTTCGCAGAGGCGGGCTTTTCCGTGCCAATATGTGTTGATTGATTTACCCAACTTTCCGGAACGATCTGCTTTCCATTATATTTACCATTATTTAAATATAAACGGCCGATTTTCGCAAAATCAATGGCCGTAACCTGAAAACGGCTTGCGGTATTGGTGAGGCCATTAGCCTGGTCTAAACCCCAGGTTGCATGGTATGCTGTCCCTATCTTTTTCCATATATTGGCTTCAAAATATTGAGCTACCGATTTACCTGTTGCCTTTTTTAAAACCCAGCCCAACAAAATAGGATCGATACTTTTATATACCCAAACCGTACCAGGTTTATTAACCAATTTAACTTTCATTAGCTGCGCTTTCATATCATTGGTATAATAATATTTAGCCTCGTCAGAAAAAAATGCTTTTACTACTCCACCTAATGCATCCTGAAACTCAAGACCTGATTTCATATCCAACAAATTTTTTAAGGTAATCTGTGCAAAAGCAGGGTTTGGTTTTAATTCGGGAATGTACTGTATAACTTTATCATCCAAGCTTTTAATACTTCTATCTGCCAATGCCTGACCAATTGCAATAGAAATCATGCTTTTAGCGCCTGAAAATATACTCGTCAAGGTACTATCGCTATAACCTTTAACATATCTTTCATACAAGACACTATCGTTCCTGATCACGATAAAAGCATTAATCTGTCCATTTTTCAAATATTCTTTCAAAGGAATAGATTGATTATTCCCATCCAAAACCTGCATGGTATCTAAGTCATTCCGTTGTTTTACCGATCTGATGAAATGAAAAACCGAATCACTTTTATGCGAAACTTCCTGTGGAAAAATTTTATAGGTTTCGGCATTCGGTGTTCTGTATTTTAATACCTTCAACAAATATGGTTTCCAAAGAAATAAGGCCAGCAACGATAAAAAAACCGAATAAATCAGGATTAATAGTATTTTTTTGAAGGTTCTCATGGGTAGGCGTATGTAATAGCAAATATAAAATATTTAGGAAACTATACCTGCTTTCGCGCATCCCTTTCAAAAAAGTAGTTAATGTTGAGGTTTATATTTCCAGCGCTTATGGCTCCACAACCAATATTCGGGCTGTGCATTGATAATTTCTTCCAGAAAACGGGTATGCAGCTCAGTAATTTCGAAAGTAGCGGTTTCAGCCGGATTTAAACAGAGCGGCACACAATCAACTTCATAAAAACCACGCCTTATCACTTTCACTTTGAGATAAAAAATAGGCTGATTGGTACGTCTGGCTATTTTTTCAATCCCTAACTGTATAGAACTGGGCTGGTTCATAAAATTAGTCCAATAATGCGATTCGTCTTTAGCGGGTGCCTGATCATTACCGAAACTAAACATGCTTGGCTTACCATTACTAGCCTGCAATGCACGCATGGTTTGCCGCATGGCAACTAATTTATTACCAAATTTACTTCGTACTTTTTTAAACCAATGATCAAATGTTGGATTGCTTAAGGGTTTGTAAATTGGGTAATGATCTGCAGAAAAGTTAAGTCCTAAGCCCAAAGTGCCCCACTCCCAGTTGCCATAATGTGCTGAACAGATTAATATACTCTGGCCGTGGTCTAAGTATTCCTGAATACGCTCTTTGTTTGTAAATACAAAACGTCTTTCGATCTCCTGCTTAGAGATATTACTCATTTTAACAACTTCAAAAATCAGAGAGGCCAAATAACGGTAAAATCGCTTTTCGATAATTAAAATCTCTTGTAATGCCCTATCGGGAAGTGCATTTAACAGATTGTCCCTCACCACTTTCCTACGGTACCGAAATACAAAATAAAGTAATAGATAAGCTCCATCAGCCATAATGTACAATACAGATAATGGAAGCAGGGATAATACGCTTAAAAGAAATATTCCCAAACGGGAAATCCACGTTTTAATCACATTAGGGTGAGTTGAAATGCTAATTTAAACAGCAGGATATGAAATTATGCCACGAAAATGTTAGATTTAATAATTCTATAAATGGCTCTGGTTAAGCCAGTTCATCTATTAAAACACAATCCTTTTCAACGATAGCTGAAACCTTTGGTTCCGGTTTATATTTCCATCTGCGATGGCTCCATAGCCAGTAAGCAGGCGTTTCTTTAATCATATCCTCTAAAAAATGGGTATGCATTTCGGTAATTTCAAACTCGGCTGTTTCGGATGGATTTAAACAGATCGGAACGCAGTCAACTTCGTAATATCCCCTTTTTAAATAATTGATTTTAAGATAAAAGACCGGACGGTTAGTTTTCTTTGCGATTTTCTCTATTCCTAGCTGTATAGAAGATTCCTGATTTAAAAAAGTTGTCCAGTAATTCGATTCGTCTTTTGAAGGCGCCTGATCGCTACCAAAAGTAAACATGGTTGGCCTATGTTTATTGGCTTGGATAGCCCTTAAAGTTTGGCGCATCGATACCATGTGGTTACCAAATTTACTTCTCATCGTCAGGAACCAGTTATCGAAAACGTCGCTGCTTAAAGGTTTATAAATCGGAAGATGTGTGCCCGAAAAGTTTAAACCAATAGCCATGCACACCCATTCATAATTACCATAATGTGAAGAACAGAAAAGTACGCTCTCGTTATTTTTCAGATAGGCTTCTACCAGATCGGTATTTTTAAATTTTACCCGCTTGTTTAATTCTCTTTTAGAAATGCTTTTCATTTTGATCACTTCGATAAAAAGTGAAGCCAAAAATTTATAGAACCGTTTTTCTATTGCATAAATTTCAGTAGAGGTTTTTTCCGGAAAAGCGTTAATCAGGTTTTCTTTAACCACTTTTCTGCGGTAACCGAAAATATAAAAGATTATTACATAAAAAGCATCTGCCAACCTATACAATACAAAGAGCGGCAATAGAGAGAGCATATTTAATAAAAATATCCCCACCTTGGATAATCCTTTATTAATCACAATTATGACGATTAGTTTGTTTGATAAAACACAAAATTAAAAGCCATAAGAAAATTGATTGCCATCCGATTGTTAACTTTTTATTCTCACAGGTTTTATGAAAAACTACTGACAGAAAAATGCCCTACTGATTAATAATTAGATTGTAACCTATTACAACAGCCTTAACGATCCTAAACCTTATTGGAGCGGTATCACCCGATTTTTCATCGGGTATTTTGCGGAAAAAAGGACTAACCATAAAAATGTACTGAAACTGCTTTCCATATCATTTTTATCAATACCTAATAACCTGATTTCGACTAATATTTATGCATTTTAATTAGTTTTAACCTCCTTTTTCTAAAGCTATCGTCATGCTGAATTTATTTTATTAGCAGTTTTTATTGTTTTAAAGGCCTAATAGCTACTTCGTGGTCAGCATCTTTTCTGCTATTAAGACCCTGAAATAAATTCAGGGTGACGACTTTGAAGTAAAAATCAGCAGAACATCTTTCAAACAGATATTAATAATCGAACTCAAGTTAATAATCTAACTCCCGGAGATTAACAAATCAAGGCTTATTTACGATTAAAGTTGCACTCAAATAAAACCCTTTTAAACGCAAAAAAAGCCCCGATCAACATCGAGGCTTTTGTAATGTATATATTTTAAGTCCCCTTTAGGGGAGTTAGGAGTCTAAGCGAATTGCTTTCCTTTAACTTTACGTTCTTGCTCAGTTAAGAAGATTTTACGTAAACGCATGCTTACCGGAGTAACTTCGATGTACTCATCAGCCTGGATGTATTCCATTGCCTCTTCCAACGAGAATTTAATTGCCGGTGCGATACGTGCATTATCATCTGTACCGGAAGCACGCATATTGGTTAATGCTTTTCCTTTAACGATGTTGATTACTAAATCGTTATCGCGAATATGCTCTCCTAAAATCTGACCTTCATAAATATCAACACCCGGATCTACAAAGAAACGACCTCTATCCTGTAATTTATCAATTGAATATGCAGTAGTAGTACCTTTATCCATCGAAATTAACACACCATTTAAACGGCCTGGGATAGTACCTTTCCAAGGCTCGTAAGCTTTGAAACGGTGTGCCATAATTGCCTCACCAGCAGTAGCTGTTAAAACGTTATTACGTAAACCGATGATACCACGAGATGGAATTTCGAATTCTAAGTGTTGCAAATCGCCTTTTGGTTCCATGATCAATAACTCACCTTTACGTTGGGTTACCAATTCGATTACTTTACCAGAAACTTCAGCAGGTACATCTACAATTAAAGTTTCAATTGGCTCATGTTTTTTACCGTCGATTTCTTTTACAATTACCTGTGGCTGACCAACTTGCAACTCATAACCTTCACGACGCATCGTTTCGATCAATACAGATAAGTGAAGAATACCACGGCCATAAACCAACCATGAATCTGCACCTTGAGTTTCAACAACTTTTAATGCTAAGTTTTTCTCCATTTCCTTCATCAAACGGTCTTTAATCCGTTGAGAAGTAACCAATTTACCTTCTTTACCGAAGAATGGTGAGTTATTGATGGTGAACAACATGTTCATTGTTGGCTCGTCAATGCTAATTACCGGCAATTGCTCTGGTGCCTCGAAATCAGCGATAGTATCACCAATATCAAAACCATCAATACCTACAACTGCACAAATATCTCCAGAACCTACTTCTGTGGTACGGATTTTTCCTAAACCTTCGAAAGTGTAAAGTTCTTTTACTCTTGTTTTAACAATTTTACCATCGCGTTTAATTAAAGTAACCGGCTGGTTTTCTTTAATGGTACCGCGGTGAACACGACCGATTGCAATACGACCTACGAAAGATGAATAATCTAAAGAGGTAATCTGCATCTGCAAAGTACCATCGTTAATTGGTGCTGGCGGAATGTTAGCTACAACAGCATCCAATAAAGCGAAAATATCAGTAGTTGGTTTCTGCCAGTCAGTACTCATCCATCCTTGTTTAGATGAACCGTAAATAACCGGGAAATCCAATTGCTCTTCAGTAGCTTCAAGGTTAAAGAACAATTCGAAAATTTGCTCATAAACCTCTTCTGGGCGACAGTTTTCTTTATCTACTTTGTTTACTACCACAATTGGTTTTAAACCAAGTGCCAAAGCTTTTTGTGTTACGAAACGCGTTTGAGGCATTGCACCTTCAAAAGCATCACAAAGTAAAAGTACACCATCGGCCATTTTCAAAACACGCTCTACCTCACCGCCAAAATCCGCGTGACCAGGTGTATCGATAATGTTAATTTTTACATCTTTGTATTGAACTGATACGTTTTTAGATACGATTGTGATACCACGTTCGCGCTCTAAATCGTTATTATCCAATATCAACTCTCCTGTTTGTTCGTTGTCACGAAAAATAGAACAAGAGTGTAAAATCTTATCAACCAACGTGGTTTTACCGTGGTCAACGTGTGCTATAATAGCTATATTTCTAATCTTTTGCATAAAATGCGCCTCAAATTTGGCGCAAAGATAGTGTTTAGAAATGGATTTTCTACTATATCGCTCACTATTTAATGCTTTAATAATGCTGCAATGGTCTCATTTTTAGTTAGAAAAGCAATTGTAGTGGCATTTCGGTTTAACCGGTCCTGCTGTACACTTTAGCCCTCATGAAAAATTCGGGGCTGCCGTTTCCATCAGGTTTAGAAACTAAAGCCTGTTTTAAAAAAAACCTTCAGGTTCAAATGAACAAAACAAATGAATAATTTTGAGGGTATTATGTAAATGGAAAAATCAATACAAGAATTATTCGATAATTATGAAGAAAAGTCGCTAGAAGTAGAAGCAGCAAAAAGAGCTATGGACGCGGCCGAAGTACCAGATTTATCAAAGGAAGCCTACATTACTTCCACACAGGCCGACGAACACCTTATTGCCTGTATAGAAAAGGAACGCAAAGAAAAGGAACTGGAAACGCTTAGCCAGGAGTGGGCTGAAATTCAGGATGAACTGGCAGAAAAACTTTGTAAAATCAATACCAAGGTTCTGGTAAAAGATAGACGGGATGAATGCACCGTGTTGATTCATTGCGAAGGTGGCGGCATTATGATTGAAGATAAAGAAATTAATTAACACCTTAACTATTAATAAGTCATAAAATTATACCTGTTAATTTGAACCATTAAGGCGTTAAGATAGCATTCATAAATGCCAATTATAAGTTTACCTTTAACCAATCCGGATAAGAAATCACACCTAATTCTGGTCTTGTTTCTCCTTCCAAAATGGCAATAAACTCCAAAGCATGTCCATCAGGATCATTAAAATAAATAGCCAAAGCAGGCATCCAGGCAAAAACCATGGGCTCACGATTGTCACGCTTAAGAAAATTATAAGGCTGAAGGTTTTTAGATTCTAGAAACTGAACTGATTTATTCAGTACATCATCTACCTCACAGCGGAATGCAAAATGCCTCACATCAATTTCTGCTTTTGGCTTTTCCCAAATCCCCAACATGGCTTCCTGCGGCTTGCCAATCCAGAAAAATGCAATTCTGCGTTCCGCTTCATAATGGCATTGCGTTAAACCTAAAACATTGCTGTAAAAATCAATCGATCTTTCCAGATCCTCAACATAAATATGCGTCTCAAATAATCCTTTTATCATGTGGTCAAGGTAGGGATAACTTCTACACGCAAAAAATCATGTTTTTCGATATCAATATCAATAAAATCGATTAGCATAATTTTCTATAAATTGGGTTACCAAAAATGCAGTTGATGTATTAACTGAAACAATAAAGCTGGGATGAACAAAAGGATTCTAAAGTATACAGGCAGATTTTTAATTGTTTTTATGGCATTGATCGGGATTTACTTCCTTACTGCATTTTGCTGCTCGCGCATTACCATAAATGCCAATCCAACCAACACTAAAGAAGTTACCATATACATTATGACCAATGGCGTGCACACTGATATTGTGGTTCCGGCTGTTAGCACAGAAATAAACTGGACAAAAGAAATCCGTTACCGGAACACTTTAGAAGCAGATAGCAGTTACCAATACCTGGCCATGGGCTGGGGAGATAAAAAATTTTACCTGGAAACCCCAGAATTTTCAGACCTTAAACTCAGTAACGGATTGCGGGCAATCTCTGGCCTGAGTACATCGGCCATGCACACTACTTATTATAAAAATATAAGGGAAGATGCGAACTGTATAAAAATCATGATCAGCAAAACACAATATCGGCAGCTGATTCATTATATTTTAAATAGTTTTCAAAAAGATGAGGCAGGACATTTAATCCCCGTTAAATCAAACATTCATTATGATATTGGCGATGCCTTTTACGAAGCAAAGGGCAGTTACAGTATTTTCAAAACCTGCAATACCTGGGCTAATGCCGCATTAAAAAGCTGCGGACAACGCAGTTGTTTGTGGACGATATTTGATACCGGTATTTTTTTGAAGTATGAGTAAATAACTTTTTTATAACAGGCGTCATCTCGATTGAAATTTATACCAGGCGTCATCTCGACTGAAACGCAGTGGAATGGAGAGATCTATCTCTAGATAGATTTAGCTTCGCTGAGCCTTCGGGTTCTCGACTTCGTTGCACTCCGCTCGAAATGACGACCTCTTGGGATTTGACGAAGTTCTAACTAAACCTCAAATGCCCAATCTAAAAAGGCGGGCATTACATTTTCCCAGGTTGGCACATCATGTTTACCACCAACTTTTTCATAGTAAAAAATATGATCAGGCCGTTTGTATCCTTTATTCAGAAGGATTTTAACAAGATCTATAGTATCGTCTATAGAATCGATAATCATATTTTTATTACGATCAGCCTTTTCATCTTCTGTTCCGGTCATCAACCAGAATTTCATATCCGGCTTGCTAAAGGTGTTCTCCAATTGCTGATGCATAATGCGGTCGGTATCGGTGTAGCCATCATTCAAATCTTTTTTTCTCCACCAAAATGCACCTGAAAAAACACCTACAACATCAAATGCAGCAGGATTATTCCATGCAATATCAAAAGCAGACAAACCTCCCAAAGAAAATCCTGCAAAACCAACTTTACCGGTAATGGGCATCGCAATTTTCTTTTTAACAAAAGGCAAAAGCTCTTTGATCACAAAATCGGTATATAGGTTAGCTTTTGCTCCACGTCCTTTAAAATCGGGCGTACATGCAACACCGTATTCCATTAAACGGTCTTCTGAGGCTTTGATGGCTACAACAATTAACCTATGGTTTCTTTTGGCGTGGTGGGCATCTTCCAAAATCCGGCCAAAATCCATTTTGGCCACATCTTGCCCGTCATTTAATAAAAGAAGTTCTATTTTCTCATTCCCTAAAATACCTTCGGGTGTATAAATATCTATCTCTACCTCACGTTTTAAATAATTTGAAGATATTTTAAAGTTGCTGGTATTAACTTTTACAGATAAAATTGTGGTGTACATCATAATCAAGATCCCTATCACATGGCTATCGCCTCAGAATTAGGCTGCAAAGTTACAAATCTCCATAAATTATTAATTATCATAGGTTAATTTTTACAAAAGCCTCCCCATTTGATTCATTTTTACCATTTATACTATTCTTATTATAAATTTTAATTTATACCTTAAACATTCAATTTGTATTATGGTTAAAGAAGAACATAAGAAATGGTACAGCCCGAATTTAAGTGGCGAAATCGACATGCTCATCTTTGGTCACGGTGGTATCCCGATCCTACTGTTCCCAACAAGCATGGGTCGATATTTTGAGAACAAGGATTTTAAATTGATAGATTCTGTTGAGGGATTTATCAACGAAGGAAAAATCAAAATTTATTGCCCGGACGGTGTTGACAAACAAAGCTGGTACAACAAAAGCATTCATCCTGCCGACAGGGTTAAAAATCACATCTGGTACGATAAATATTTATTAGAAGAGGTGGCCCCGCTGGCCAGACAAGAAACCGGGCACAGTAAAATTATTACTGCCGGCTGCAGTTTTGGTGGTTATCACGCTGCAAATTTTGCATTCAGGCATCCATGGCTGGTTAGTCATATGTTCAGCATGAGTGGCGCTTTCGATATTTCTGGTCAACTAGATGGCTTTTACAATGATGATGTTTATTTCAACAACCCGGTTGATTACCTCTTAAACAACAGCAACCCAGAGCTGCATTATATGAAAATGGTTTTGGGCACAACAGACCGCGATATGTGCAGACCGGATAATGAACGATTATCGAATATTTTAAACAAAAAGGGGATTAACCACTGGCTTGATATCAGACAAAATGCAGACCACGATTGGCCAATCTGGAGAGAAATGTTTCCGGACTATATTGCACAGCTATAGATTAGTCCGGAGTGCTAAGTCTGTAGTCGATTTAAGTCCCAAGCATCAAACAATTAGCCGATTAACCAGTTAACAATTAAACAAAATTACCAATGTAACCTTCATGAGCAAACAAGTATAACCACAAAGGGCTCATGATCGCTTCATTACCATTGAAAGACAATTAAAACTATGAAAAAAATAGGGATTTTATTTGGACAAGAACGCTCTTTTCCTGAAGCCGTAATCGAAAGGATTAATCAAAAAGCAGAAAAAGGCATTACTGCCGAAGCTGTTAAAATAGATAAGATATTCCAAAATGTACCACTGGATTATTCGGTGATTATCGACCGGATTTCGCAGGATGTGCCATTCTACCGCGCATCCTTAAAAAATGCTGCCATTACCGGAACTGCCGTAATCAATAATCCATTTTGGTGGAGTGCCGATGAGAAGTTTTTTAACAATGCCCTTGCCGAACAAATCGGTGTTCCCGTTCCCAAAACAGCTCTGATCCCTTCCAGAGAACATCCAACGGGAACAACATCAGAATCATTTTCTAATCTCGAAATGCCATTAAATTGGGATGCTATTTTTGAATACGTGGGTTTTCCGGCCTATATGAAACCTTACGATGGCGGTGGCTGGAGAGATGTATATAAACTTCATGACAAGGAAGACTTTTTTGATAAACACAGCGGCACCCAACAACTGGTAATGCTTTTGCAGGAAGAAATTATTTTCGAAGAATATTTTAGGTGTTATTGTATAGGTGGCAAACATGTACGCATTATGCAGTACGATCCACGCAATCCACATCATTTACGCTATGCAACAGAAGGTAAATCGCCAGATCCAAAATTACTTAAAACAGTAGAAGAGTACACCTTAAAATTATGTAATTATTTAGGATACGATTTTAATACGGTTGAGTTCGCTGTGCGTAATGGAGTACCTATTGCTATCGACTTTTGTAACCCTGCCCCTGATGCCGATATTAAAAGTGTTGGTCAGGAGAATTTTGACTGGGTAGTAGAAACCACCGCAAATTATGCTATAGAACGAGCTAAAACGCAAAAAGACGGACAAGATAATTTGACTTGGGGAGAATACATTAAATCGTCAGTTGGTGGTAAACCTTTAATCGCTCAGGCTGGAACAACAGCAGCCAAAACAGCCGCCGCGAAAAAAGTTAACGCTACCGAAAAGGCTAAAACAGAAAAAACACCTGCAAAACCTAAAAAAGCTGCAGCAAAAAAATAGTGGGGATTTAATTTTTAATCAATAGAAGGATGAATGAGTTTACGCTGGGCATAGAAGAAGAATACATGGTAATTGATCCCGTTACCAGAGAACTTACTTCTCACGAACAAAAAATTGTCGAGGCCGCACAAAAAATACACAAAGACCAGGTTAAGGCAGAAATGCACCAGGCCGTGGTAGAGGTTGGTACAGGTATTTGCCGCACCACTACCGAAGCCCGTCAAGAAATTGCTCAATTGCGCTATACGGTTTCTCAACTGGCCGGAGAGCAAGGTTTAAGAATTGGCGCTGCAGGCACACACCCTTTTTCACACTGGGAAAAGCAGTTGATTACCGAACATCCACGTTACAACGAAATTGTGAACGAGCTACAGGAAGCTGCACGTTCTAATCTTATTTTTGGTCTGCACGTACACGTAGGTTTCCAATCGCGCGAACTGGCTATCCACATTGCCAATCAGGTGCGGTATTTCTTACCACACGTTTTTGCTTTATCAACCAATTCTCCATTCTGGGAATCGCGCAATACCGGTTACAAATCTTTCCGTACTAAAATTTTCGACAAATTTCCGCGTACGGGAATTCCTGATATTTTTAACAGCATTGAAGATTATGACAATTATGTAAAACTGCTCATCAAAACCAATTGCATGGATAACGCCAAAAAAATCTGGTGGGATATTCGTGTGCATCCTTTCTTTGATACCGTTGAATTCCGCATTTGCGATTGCCCGATGCTGATTGATGAAACGATGGCGCTTACCGCCTTATTTCAATCCCTGTGTGCCAAACTTTACAAATTGCGCCTACAGAACATGGAGTTCATCAGCTATTCCAGGGCATTGATTAACGAAAACAAATGGCGGGCTGCACGTTACGGAATTGATGGAAACCTAATTGATTTTGGAAAAGAAATGGAAGTAAACTGCCGTAACCTGGTTTTAGAATTATTGGATTTTGTGGATGATGTAGTGGATGATTTAGGTTGTCGCGATGATATCAATTACGTGCATAAAATATTAGAACACGGCACCGGTGCAGACCGGCAGTTGGCCGTTTACCAACAAACCGGTAACTTTGAGGCGGTGGTGGATTATATTACTAATCAAACACTTATAGGCGCAAAGTAATTTTAGAAATGGATAAAAGAAGCTTAAAGGTAGCTGTTATTGACATGAATAACGGTGCACCTAACCAGGGCATGCGGGGAATTCAGGAAATTTTATCCCGCTTTAAAAACGAAAACAATATCGATTTAAGTTTTGATATTTTTGATTTAAGGCAAAAAGGAGAAATACCAGGCATTGATTATGATGCTTATATTTCAAGCGGTGGCCCGGGTAGTCCAATTGAAAGTAAAGGCGAGCAATGGGAAAATGTTTTCTTTAACCTTTTAGATCAGATAGAAGATTTTAACCATCAAAACAACGAAAGAAAAAAGTATGCTTTTTTGATCTGCCACTCCTTTCAATTGGCTTGTAGAAAATATGATCTGGGCAATGTTACAGAAAGACGGTCGAATGCTTTTGGTATTTTCCCGATAACCTTGACTGAAGATGGAGAAAAAGACGAAATTTTTAATGGCATTACGAACCCTTTCTTTTCGGTAGACAGCAGAGACTGGCAGGTTATAGAACCAGATTTTGCTGCTTTTGAAAAAAAAGGTGCAAAATTATTGGCCATTGAAAAAGAGCGTAAACATGTAGATTTAGAACGTTGTATGATGTCAATCCGATTTTCTGATGAAATCATCGGTACACAATTCCACCCAGAGGCTGATCCGGTAGGCATGAAAATGTACTTACTTCAGGAAGAAAAGAAAAAAGCAATCGTTGACATGCATGGCGAACAAAAGTACCTCGATATGCTGAACAGTTTAGATGATCCGGCAAGGATTGTATTAACGCAAAGTGTTATCTTACCTAATTTCTTACAGAAAGCAATTGGTAATTTGCAAAAAACAGTCGTCATTGCGAACTGAAGAAATGGATTGAGCGAATGAGTGAAGCAATCTTTCGTATATATTCGTCATTTCGACTGGAGCGCAGCGGAATGGAGAAATCTATTAAAAAAGTATATGATAATCGTCGATAGATTTCTCCACTACGGTCGAAAGGACGATCACTCTTTTGTAATGACGAATTCGGCAACAGAAATAAGACACAAAAACCTATGATACCTGCCCAACGCCAAAAATATAACCAAGAATTCACTAACGAAAAGTACCAAAACTTCCTCGCTCAACTACAAAGTGGTTATCCTGAAATCCCTTTTAGGGTTGCAGAAACGCCTGTTTTTATTCCAAAAGCTTTAAAAGAAAAACTAATCGCAGCAGGAGAAGAAATTATAAACCTCATTAAGCAACCTAACTTTAAGGCACTCACCCAAAAATCGATTCCAACAAATTGGAACGTGCCCAATGAAAATAAACAACCACACTTTTTAACTTTCGATTTCGGCATATGTAAAAACCAAGCCGGAGAACTTACGCCGATGTTAATCGAAATGCAGGGATTTCCTTCCCTTTATGGCTTTCAACATCATCTGGGTAAAACTTTTAAAAGCAGTTTCGGCATAGATGATTCCGTAAATTATTTTTTAAACGGCTTTACCGAAGAAAAGTACACTAAGCTGCTTAAAGAAGTTATTATTGGCCAGCATGAAGCTGAAGAAGTGGCACTAATGGATGTAGATGCCCCCAACCAGAAAACTGCTATAGATTTTTTCGTTACACAGAAAATGCTGGGAATCAAAATTCTGGCATTGGAAGAGATTAAAAAAGTAGGCAAACAATTGTTTTACGAAGAAAACGGCAGAAAGGTTCAACTTAAAAGAATTTATAACCGCCTGATCTTTGATGAGGTGGCTAATAAAACCGAAATCTTTCAAAACAGCTTCGATCCTCGTGAAGAACTTGACGTGGAATGGGTAACGCATCCCAACTGGTTTTATCGGATCAGTAAGTTTACCATGCCTTTCCTGAAAAGTGAATTTGTACCCGAAACACGTTTTTTAAACGAGATAGAAAAACTTCCTGCCGATTTAGAAAACTATGTGCTTAAACCCTTATTTTCTTTCGCCGGCATGGGCGTTATTATTGATGTAAATGAAGAAGATATTGCCGATATAAAGGATCCTGAAAACTGGATTTTACAACGTAAAGTAAATTATGAGCCCGCAGTACAGTCGCCCGATGGTGGTGTAAAAGCCGAAATCAGGATGATGTATTTATGGCCTGATGGTGGCGAACCCCAACTGTGCATTAATCTTGCCAGACTAAGCCGTGGTAAAATGATTGGTGTACGGTACAATGCCGATTTTGATTGGGTTGGCGGTACTATAGGTTTTATGGAATAATTCTGTGTTTAACCGCAAAGCACGCAAAGATTATTAACCACAAAGGTCGCAAAGAAAGTCACAAAGGATCACAGAGCATAATCTAGCATTGATCTGATAAACCATCCTGTGTATAAAATCTCTCAGCCGCTGTGGAAAACTCATTTCCGCTGTGGTAAAAACAAACTTAGCGCTCTTCGCGAAACCCTTCGCGTACTTTGCGGTTACTAATAAACCATGCATACGCATAAAAACGTCTCTCTGTCCTCAGTGCAAAACTCCGTTATCTACGTGGTAAAAAACGCATTCTACTTAGGGCTCTTCGCGAAAATCTTCGTACTTTGCGGTTAATGATAGACCATCCATACACATAAAACCTCTTCTTGTCCTTAGTGTAAAACTCCGTTCTCTCTGTGGTAAAACAAGATTTGTATTCAATATTTACATTTAGCTGAATCCCATCCTCTTAAAAGCACTTATATTTGTATTATGGATATTCAAACGATTTTAGTCTTTTTACTTTTTGCGGTCGCATTGGTATATGTTGGCCGTTTGGTTTTTAAATCTTTACAGGTAAAAAAAGATGGATGTGGTGGCAATTGTAAATGTGGCGTAGATTTTTCCGATATTAAGCCCGTAAAAAAATAATATTCTACCTTTTATGATTCATCAGTTTCAAAAATACTTACAGGAAAAAATAGAGATAACTGATGAACAGTTCGAAAGCATATCGTCTGTTTTAAAGATTAAAAAGTTCGAGAAAAGCGAAATAGTTCAGTATACAGGCGATAATTTTAAACATGGTTATTTTGTAGGCAAAGGTTTGTTACGTGCCTATTCAATTGATGCAAAAGGTAAAGAACACATCCTTCAGTTCGCCCCAGAAAACTGGCTGGTTTCTGATCGTAACAATATGAACAATGAGCCATCGATATTTTTTATCGATGCTATTGAAACAACCGAGGCGGTTTTAATGCCCAACAATTTCATGGAAGAAGCAGCAAGGAAAGTACCATGCTTACAGCCCATGCAAATCAAACTGTTAAATAATTCGATCCGCTTTATGCAGAAAAGAATTAACATGTTATTAAGTGCAACAGCCGAAGAAAGATACCTGGACTTTATTAAACTTTACCCTAACCTTACGCTCCGTGTACCACAGTGGATGATTGCCTCCTATCTTGGCATCACGCCCGAATCGTTAAGCCGTGTAAGAAAAGAACTGGCGAACAAACACTTCAGACCTTAATTGAATGAGTGAATTTTGAATGAGTGAATACTTTAATTAAATTTAACTTTTCAACCGTTAATATTTCAATATTCTCTCATCTAATCAATCTATCATTCAATCATTTCCAATTACTTACCATACATCAATAGGTAATAAAAACCTGCGCTGTACTTTTGTGTTGTAAATATTAAACATCTCAAAAACAAAAGATATGGCAACTACAAAATGGACATTAGATCCAACCCACAGCGAATTACAATTTAAAGTAAAACACTTAATGATTACTACTGTAACAGGTAGTTTAAAATCGTTCTCAGCAGAACTATTGTCTGAAGGTGATGAATTTGAAAATGCAGAGATTTCCTTTAAAGGTGATATCAGTTCGCTTGATACCGGAAATACGGACCGCGATAACCATTTAAAAAGTGGTGATTTTTTCGATGCTGAAAAATTTGCACACATTGAATTTAAATCCAGCTCGGTAGAAAAAGATGGCAGCGATTATATCGTTAAAGGTGATTTAACTATTAAGGGTGAAACTAAACCCGTAAAATTAACCGCAGAATTTGGTGGCATTGCTACCGATCCTTGGGGAAATACCAAAGCAGGATTTACTTTAAGTGGAAAAATTAACCGCTCCGATTTTGGTTTAACCTGGAATGCGGCACTGGAAACTGGTGGTGTAATGGTAAGTGAAGAAGTTCGCATTTTAGGCGAATTACAGTTTGTGAAACAAGCGTAGCGCGTATAAGCGATAGGCGTTTGGCGATTAGCGTAATGTACGCCATACGCCAAACGCATAACAGAAAGGTTCCAATCATGGAAACAAAACAAATAGAAAAAGTACTAAAAGCTCCCGCGCCACATATGGTTGGCGATGGCTTTAGAGTACATAATTTTTTTCCAAGCGGATATCAACTCAATATGAGCCCTTTTTTCTTAATGGATTATGGCTCAAAGATCGAATTTTCTGCAAGGAAAGAACCAAGGGGCGTTGGCATTCATCCCCACCGGGGCTTCGAAACAGTAACGCTTGCCTATCACGGTGCGGTTGCACATCACGATAGCTCTGGAAACAGCGGAGTGATTTATCCGGGTGATGTTCAATGGATGACTGCAGCAAGTGGTATACTGCACAAAGAGTATCATGAAGCGAACTACAGTTTGGCTGGAGGTCCTTTTCAAATGGTACAGCTATGGGTTAATTTACCTGCCAAATATAAAATGGGTAAACCTGGCTATCAAGCTATTGAACAAGCTGATATGGCCCGTTTTGATATTCCAGAAAATGGAGGAAAAATTGAAATTATAGCAGGCAATTATGAAGGCATAAAAGGCAATGCAAAGACTTTTAGCCCAATCGAACTCTATAATGCCCGGCTTAATAAAGGTGGCCAAGCTACTTTTAATTTTCCTGAACATTTTAACACCGGATTGATGGTGATTGAAGGTTCAATTAATATAAATGGATCGGAAACCACTGTTGCAGATAATTTTATCTATTTCAGCAACAAAGGCACAGCTATTAAAATTGAAGCCTTAGAAAATAGTGTGATTTTAGTGTTGAGCGGAGAACCAATCGACGAACCGATTGCACAATATGGGCCATTTTTAATGAATACCGAGGCCGAGATTCATCAGGCCATTGAAGATTACAATCAAGGCAGATTTGGTTATTTAGAAGAGTAAACGTAAAATCATGCTGATCCGATAGTTATCGGATTGGTTTCAGCATCCATCATACTGAATAGATAAAATTAGCCGGCATTTTTGTAATTGTCGGCTTTTTTTGTGACTTTATATTAAAACAGTGTCCAATCATTGCGTTATGATAAGCTGTAATCCTCCACAAGCGTAGAACGCTACATTTCCTAAAAACTTTTTATCCGATTGGCGCGGGAAGTTATGTGGCTAATTAAATTATTTTCTATGAAAATGGTTTTAGGAGCGCAAGTACCGTGCAAGAAACATCGTTTATTCCTTCGCTGCGCTTGTACGCTTCGGCCATCGTACCTCCTGGCCTGCAGGGTACCGCTTCGCCAAGGGCTAAATAGGTTGGGCCTATGGTAAGGAAAACCCCTCATAGTGGCAAGAACAGTAGTCATCTAAACCCGAGAGTACGAATGCCGATTTTTTCAATCGGCAGTAGGGATAGCGGGGCTGTAATCCTCCACAAGCACAGAACTGTTCATTTCCAAAAAGCCACTTATCCGATTGGCGAGGGAAGTTATCTCGCTAATTAAATTATTTTCTGCGAAAATGGTTTTAGGAGCGCAAGTACCGTGCAAGAAACATCGTTTATTCCTTCGCTGCGCTTGTACGCTTCGGCAAGGGCTAAATAAGTTGGGCCTATGGCAAGGAAAACCCCTCATATTGGCAGGACCCGGAATAATTTAAACCCGTACCAATGTCTATTTGTCATCTGCTCGAATGAATAGTTGGACCATCCTAGCCTATGCTTGTTTTACTATGATTGCTTTTTAATTCACATTATAAAATCCTTAATTTATTAATGACAAAGAGTATCCAAAAATTCATTCTTCAATCAATAAAATAGTATCTTAGAGTACAACTAACGATCTAAATTTACGTTGCTTAATTTCTAAATCATTCATCCAATCTTCATATTCGTTAGTGACATTTGATCAATAAATCAGAAAAGAAAAATGTCCGGAAAACAAATATTTCAAACTGAGACTAAAGCACGCTGGCATACATTTACATGGGTAAGCCGTACGTTTTTTGTAGTCTTCATTATCGCAATCATTTGTGTAGTGTACACACTGTCTTCAGTGCAGGCACCTAATTTGCCTTTTATCAACACGAATACACCTTTAACGCAAAAACAGTTAGAGAAGTTAAAAAAATCGCAACGGTATAAGGATTTCACTATCGAAAAATCAAAGTTGCAAAAGATCAAAAAAGATCGCGAGCACCGCATTTTAACCCATCACGGCAATAATAAGCGAATAAACCTGGCATTTTATGTGAGTTGGTCAGGAAGCAAAGAATCATCAATATCGGATTTAAAACGCAACATCAGCCATTTGGATATGGTGGCTACAGAATCTTTCTTTTTGAATGGAGATTCTATTGTAGATAAGGCAGATACTGCGGCCTTAAAGGTGATACATGCCGGCAAAAAATCGGCTCTTGCAGTGGTTTCAAATTATAATAAAGACCATTGGGATGGTGCAGCAGTAAGAAGATTATTAGATGATCAACCCGCTCAGCAAAAATTGATCTACGAACTGATAGCCATAACCAAAAAATACGGATATAGGGGAATCAACATCGATTTCGAAGACCTAAACCTAAAAAACAGCGATAGTTTTAACGCTTTTATGAAGAATCTGTATGCGCAGTTTCACGCTGAAAAACTGATTGTATCTCAGGATATTTCTCCAGAAAATGACGATTATAAGCCAGAAATTCTTCAAAAGTATAACGACTACCTAATATTAATGGCTTATGATCAGCACACCGAAGTAAGTAATGCTGGCGATATTTCACATCAGGAATGGGTTGAAGAAAAGCTTGATGATATCTGCAATAAAGTTGATGCTGAAAAAGTAATCCTGGCTTTGGCCTGCTATGGTTACGATTGGCCAAAAAATAGCGTTGGAGAACCTGTTACCTACGAGCAGGCGATGACAAGGGCTGTTACTTATAAAAGCAAAATAAACTACGATCCTGCTTCTGCCAATTTAAACTATACTTACAATGATGGCAGCGGAATTAAACACGAAGTTTATTTTACAGATGCATCTACCTATTTTAATTTAATCCGCAAGGCTGATGACTGGGATATTGCCGGCGTAGCTTTATGGCGTTTAGGTTCGGAAGATAAACGTTTATGGTCTTTTATTTCTAACGACCTAAGTTTGGATACGTTAAAGAAAAAACCATTCGATTTACGCAAAATTGCTTCGTTAAATATGGGAGGAATCTCCTATTTGGGCGATGGTGAAATATTAGACCTGATTTCTACTCCCAAACCAGGCAGCGTAAAATTCACTTTAAATAAAGAAGACTTCTCCATTGCCGATCAAAAGTACATCAGGCTTCCAGAGCAATACGTAATTAAAAGGTTTGGAGAGGCCGATAAAAAAATTGCTTTAACTTTTGATGATGGCCCCGATCCTGTTTATACACCGCAGGTACTGGAGATTTTGAAACGGGAAAAAGTACCTGGCTGTTTCTTTGTAGTTGGTGTTATGGCCGAAAAGAATATGGAGTTATTAAGGCAGGAATATAATGATGGTTACGAAATTGGAAACCATACCTTTTTTCATCCAGATATGTCAGCCATTGGCCCTAAAAGAGTAAAGTTTGAGCTGAATGCAACGCGAAGGTTAATTGAAGCCGTTACCGGACACAGTACTATTTTGTTCCGCGCGCCATTTAATGCCGATGCCGAGCCACAAAACATTTCCGAAATTTTACCGGTTGCACAAAGCCGTAAAGAGAACTACATCAACATTGGAGAATATATCGATCCGGAGGATTGGGAGCCCGGGAAAACAGCTGATCAGATTTTTAACGAGGTGGTAAAACAACAAGACAATGGCAATATCCTTTTACTGCACGATGCCGGCGGAAACCGTGAAGCTACCGTTGCAGCCCTACCCCGGATCATAAAATTCTTTAAAGACAAAGGCTACACCTTTACCACTGTGGGCGATTTGATGGGCAAAAAAAGATCGGAGCTCATGCCTGCCGTAAAATCTACGGCAAACAGTGGCTTTTCAGGTTCTGGTGATTACTTTTTCATCAATTTCTTCTATTACGGCAACATGATTTTAAACATCATATTTTCTGTTGCAATTGTACTTGCGATCTTAAGGACCATATTTATCGCTTATTTAGCCATTAGACAGCGCAAAAGAGCAAAACGTAACGTGGGTAAATTAGTACAGCATCCTTCAGAAAAAGTAAGTATTATCATTCCGGCCTACAATGAAGAAGTTACTGCAGTTCAAACCATTAATAGTCTTTTAAAAACTACCTATCCTGATTTTGAATTGATTTTTGTTGATGATGGTTCAAAGGATAAAACCTTTCAAATCGTTACTGAACATTTTGGTAACCATCCTCAGGTAAAAGTTTTCCGTAAAGAAAATGGTGGCAAAGCATCTGCATTAAATTATGGTATTTCAAAAGCTACCGCCGAATTTGTAGTCTGTATAGATGCGGATACGCAGTTAAAAAACGATGCAGTAACCGAACTGATGCGCTATTTCTACAAAGATAAGGTAGCAGCTGTAGCGGGAACCGTGAAAGTTGGAAATGCCAACAATATCATTACCAAATGGCAGTCGATAGAATACATCACTGCTCAAAACATGGATAGAAGGGCTTTCGATTTACTAAATACGATTACTGTGGTACCAGGAGCAATAGGTGCCTTTAGAAAAAATGTAATTCTTGAAATTGGTGGTTTCACTATCGATACCCTTGCAGAAGATTGTGACTTAACGATGCGAATTTTAAGAGCTGGTTATAAAGTTAAAAACTGTGATGGCGCAATTGCCTATACAGAAGCACCAGAAACAGTAAATATGCTGCTCAAACAGCGGTTCCGCTGGAGTTTTGGGGTAATGCAAAGTTTTTGGAAAAACAGGAAAACGTTGCTAAACAAGAAATATGGCTATTTTGGAATGGTAGGCATGCCAAATATCTTAATTTATCAGATTATTTTACCGTTGTTTTCTCCGCTTGCTGATCTTTTTATGCTCATTTCTTTAATTAGCGGCCTCTTTTCATTAAGTGCTATTAATAATTTAACACTAACCGGATTCTCAGGAATTTTAAGCCTTCACAATGGTTTTGGCCAAGTACTCTTTTACTACATTATCTTCATCATTGTTGATATGATCTTTGCGGCAATTGCTTTCCGGATGGAGAAAGAAAAGTACACCAATTTACTTTACATTTTTCCTCAGCGCTTTTTCTGGAGACAATTGATGTATGTAGTGTTATTCCGTTCGTTCAGGAAAGCAATTAAAGGAGAACTGGAAACCTGGGGAACGATAAAAAGAACGGGAAATGTTAAGGAACAAGTAGCCTAATGTAACCCCAGTTTAAAAAAGAAGTCAAGCTTTAATAGCCAGTGTGCTATAAAAAACTTGACTTCTTTGATTACAATTAAAAAAATCTTTTACTTTTCGATTAAGCAAACGGCATAAGAAACAACGCCCTCTTCTCTACCAATAAACCCCATCTGTTCGTTAGTTGTTGCCTTAATAGAGATATCTTCAGTAGAAATTCCAGTTGCTTCAGCAATGTTTTGCTGCATAGCAGGAATATGAGGGTTAATTTTTGGCGCTTCTAAACAAAGCATGGCATCGATATTTCCGATCCGCCACCCTTTTTCAGCCAATAATTTAACAGTTTCTTTCAGCAGGATTAAACTACTAATGCCTTTCCACCTATCATCTGTATTCTTAAAATGGAAGCCAATATCGCGAAGGTTAGCTGCACCTAAAAGCGCATCACAAATGGCATGAAGTAAAACATCAGCATCCGAATGCCCAAAAGCTCCTTTATGGTGCTCTAAGATAACACCGCCAACAACAAAAGGATGTTGATCTTTTAACTGATGTACATCAAATCCGAAACCTACTCTAATTTTCATGTTTATTTGCTTTAATCTTATTTATCTTTTCGCTTTATTTTCGCCAAAGTTAAACAATAGACTAAAACGGAGGGTATTTGCAAGTGGACTAGTCTGTGCATTTGCAATTAAATAAGAGAAATCGATATTAAAAACATTGTATTTTAAGCCAAGTCCTAAGGTAAAATACCGGCTATCGCCTTTCATCGGGCTCTGATAGTTGTAACCTGCCCGAACCGCAAACTGCTGATTGTACCAGTATTCGAGACCAGTTGAAATTCCTACTTCTTTCAATTCTTCGCTAAAACCACCCGGCGCATCGCTAAATGAACCAAAAATTCCGGCAGGTACCGAACGGTTTGGGTTTTTCCCGCTTACAATGTTATTGTTCGAATCGTATATAGGTTGTGTTGGTACCAGCAATTTATTAAAATCAAGCGCAAAGGTCAAAGTGCTAAAATCATCTAAGGTAAATGTAGATGCCCCTCCGATTTTAAAATTCGTTGGTAAAAAGAAATTCTCTCCACCATCAGAATAGCTCATTTTTGTTCCAATGTTAGATATATTGGCACCAGCAGAAAGAACAGTCTGCCTTCCGAACATAGTAGTTGTTGTTTTGTATAACCCTGAAACATCAACTGCGACAGCATTGCCACTGTGCACCTGGCCTGAAGAAGAAAATTGACCGGAAGCCAAATTCGAATAAATATACCTTAATGAAGTTCCCAGCGAAAATTCCTCACCAAAATTACGGGCAAAAGAAACATCAAAAGCAAGTTCATTAGGATTGGCAATCCCAAGATCCTGCTGATTAATATCTGTAAGCTGAATAGACCCCAAAGAAAAATATCGTAAAGACGCACCAATGGTATTGCGGTCGTCAAGCTTATAAAACCCGCTTAAATAAGCAAGATTAATGTCAGGCACCAAACTTTTTAACCATGGACTATAAGATACAGCAAATCCGTAAGGTTTATTTAGAAAAGCAAGCTTAGCAGCATTAATGCTGGCTGAGTTTACATCACCCGCTACGGCTACACCTGCATCACCCATTGCACCTGCACGGGCATCGGGAGTAATGAGCAGAAATGGAACCGCTGTTACAATATTGTTTGCCTCGCTACCGTTTGTTTGGGTATTACCTATGGTTACCTGTGCGTTTGTTTTACCAAACACCAATGCCATTGAGAGTGCAGAAAAAGCAAGTTTACTGATGTACTTGAAATTCATCCTTTTAAAGGTACGTAATTTTAGATTTTGGTATTTAGTAATCACTGCAGAATATATCAGTAACGTAAAACCAAAACTTATATTTCACCAAAATACGAATTCTATGATTATTTACTAATTAAACATACGATTTTTACATATGGGTGTTGGTACCTGAAATGTAAGTATAAAGCTAATAGCTATTTAGCTTAAAAAAGTAACACATATATATTTTTATCCCATATATAAACCAATTTAACTGTTAAAAAGCTCAAAACGAAATGTGGTTAATCCCTTGATATATTACAAACTAGGTATTATTTTTGCCGTTTCTTAACAAAAATACGAACCGCGAGCCATATGCCAGGCCAGATTATCCATCAATTTTAATCAAACTACACGAGCATAAACTTCATTTATACAAATTGTAATTGATTACCAATAGACTGTACAATCATGAATTAATTATTTTATCTAGCTTATTTATAATTATTTAGCAATAATTTCGTTTAAAAATCAAAGAGACGAAATACGCTTTAGAATAATACACTATCAATCAAAAATATATTAGATATTTATTGCTCCATAATTTATATATTCATTTAAAATTTGTTTAATTTTATCGGTTGAAAGGCCATTAGGTTATATCCATTTGCTTCATATGAAAAAACTATTACTCTATTCTTTTACTTGTTTATCATTAGCCGCCCTGCTTTCGAGCTGTAGCTCAAAAAGTGCGAGTTCTAGCAAAACAGGTATTCCTTATGCCGATAGGAAAAGCAAAAACAACCAATCAGGTGCTTTTGCGGTGGCTACAAAGTATAAAAGAGCGCCGGGACCTGGTTTAATTCCAATTGAAGGTGGGGTTTTAGTTGTTGGTGGTAGCGCCATCGAAGTACCAGGTGTTGAGCCCAATATTTACAATTACAAAAGACAGGTAACAGTTCCATCTTTTTATATGGATGAAACTGAGGTATCAAATACCGATTGGTTAGAATACCTGCACTGGATCAGATACAATTATCCAGAAGACCAAGAATTTTACTACAATGAGCTCCCTGATACTTTGGTTTGGCGCCAGGCATTATCTTATAATGAACCTTACGTAGACAACTACCTAAGACACCCTGCTTACCGTGATTATCCTGTGGTAGGTGTTTCCTGGGAACAAGCTTCACGTTATTGTGAGTGGAGAACTTCAAGAGCAAATGAATTTATTTTACGTGAAAAAGGAATCTTAACTGATTATAAAACGCTTGCCGGTAATGGAAAAGGTAAAGCTGGTGCGACAACTGCTGCTGCAACGCCTAAACCAGATAAACCTTTCAATACAGATGCTTATTTAAATGGTCAGTATGATGATAAAGGTAAAAATGCATTTGTTGATTATAACACTAAAGCAGGTGCCGCTACCACAACAGCAGGCGGAACAGGCGGTGCAGGCAAAAACAATCAGCCAAGAAGAACAGCTACCTTAGAAGATGGTGTAATTATGCAACCATACCGCCTACCAACGGAGGCAGAATGGGAATATGCTGCTTTGGGTTTAATTGGCAATACGGAATATGAAAATATTAATCAGAATAAAATTTACCCTTGGAATGGCTTAGGTGTTAGTTCTGCTAAAAAGAAAACCAGAGGTATGATTCAGGCCAACTTTAAAAGGGCTCCTGGAGATTATATGGGTGTTGCTGGCTCATTGAACGATAAAGGAGATTTAACGGTCCCGGTTATTCAATATGCACCAAATGATTTTGGTTTGTATAACATGGCTGGAAACGTAAATGAATGGGTGAATGATGTTTACAGAACAGCTACATTTACTGATGCAGATGCATTTAACCCTTACCGTGGTAACTATTTTACCAATAAAAAATTAGCAGATCCTCAAAGCGGAAAGATTGCATTGGATAAATATGGTAATCCGATTAAGGAAAACGCTTACGCCGGAAGAAAACAAACCTGGGCAGAAAAACAGGCACAAGCGAAACGTACTGATTCGATTTCAAAATCGACAGATCCACAATCGCCTGTGGCATCAACCAGCTATCAAGCCGATCAGAGGGGTTACCGTGATAGACAAAATATTTTATTAAATGAAGAAGGTGTAACGCTTGTAAACGATAAATCAAGGGTTTATAAAGGTGGTTCATGGAATGATATGGCTTACTGGTTAAACCCAGCAACCCGCCGCTTTATGCAACAGGATGAATCATCAGCTGAAGTAGGTTTCCGTTGTGCCATGACCATGCTTGGTGCTCCAGAAATTAGTACTGCTGGCAAAAGAAGTTTTAAAAATCCTCCACAAAGGCCTTACAGGGTGAGTAGAGGTAAATAAAAAAAGAAAAGTCCCGAATTAAATCGGGACTTTTTTATGCGTTATATTTTGGTAATCTAAATGAACAATTCAAACGAAACTCGTCATCTCGACTGAAACGCAGTGAAATGGAGAGATCTATTCAGACAGATTTAGCTTCGCTGAGCACTTTATGATTCTCAATTGCTTTGCACTCCACTACTTTTATTTAGACGGATCGTCATGCTGAATTTATTTTATTAGCAGTTTTCATTGTTTTAAAGGTCTAATAGCTACTTCGTGGTCAGCATCTTTCCTGTTAAAAGATCCTGAAATAAATTCAGGGTGACGACACTAATTAATACCTTCATGATAAAAACACATAGCTACTTAAACTGAACTAGGATCTGGTTTTTTTCTACCTTATCTCCCTGCTTAATCAAGATCTTTTTAACTACTCCATCTGTTGATGATTTTAGGACATTTTCCATTTTCATCGCCTCCAGTACCAAAAGGTTATCACCTTTTTTTACCTCAGCATTTTCTTCAACCAAAACCTTTAGCACTAAACCAGGCATAGGTGCTTTTATTTCTAAAACTTTATTAGCAGACATATTATCAAGACCGAGTTGTTTTAATAAAACATCAAACTGATCTTCGATACTGATATGATAAATATTCCCATTTACCTTTATTTTGCAGGTTTTTTCCGCCTTATTGATGTCAACAAGTTCTGTATTAAAAGACTTGTTTTGGTATAGCACATGCGTATTTGCATGTCCAATGGTACTTAGATCGAGTTGAACCTGCCCGCCATTCACCAAAAAAGCTGAATCCTTATTCTCCACTTCGAATAAAAACTGATCATTTACTTTTACTTTATACATAGCTTATTGTGTTAAAGCATACTGAACTAAATTTGCACCCATTTTTAGCGCTTTGGTTCGTGTTTCTTGTGTATCTTCAGGGTAAGTGCCAAAATCTTCCCAGCCGTTCCCTAAATCGCACTCATAGGTATAATAACAAACCACCCTACCCTTGTAAATTAAAGCAAATCCTTGCGGACGTTTATTATCATGCTCATGAATTTTTGGCAAACCGCCGGGAAACTTAAACTTTTGATTATAAATGGCATGGTTGGCTGGCAGTTCTACAAAACTCAGTTCAGGAAATACTTTCTTCATCTGTGGCCTGATAAATTTATCTAAGCCATAGTTATCATCTATATGAAGAAAGCCACCACCTGTGAGGTATTGCCGTAAATTTTTGATTTCCTGGTCGCTAAACACCACGTTTCCATGTCCCGTCATATAAACAAAGGGATAATTGAAAATTTCTTTTGAGCCAACCTCTACAATGCTTTCTTCGGCATAAAAATTTGTCTTCAGATTGGCATTGCAATAGGCAATTAAATTTGGCAAAGCTGTTCTGTCTGCATACCAATCGCCACCACCACTATACTTTAATTTGGCCATGCGATAGGTTGGTGGAGTGAAAGCGAAAAGCATAAAGCTAAAGACTAAAACAGCAAAGCTAAAAGCCAGTGTCAAAAATTTCGGAACCTGAAAACTGAAAACTGAAAACTTCAAACTGATTATCGGTTAAGGTAATTGACTTCAAAACAAACAGATAAAGCCGCAGTTTCTGTGCGCAACCTGTTATCACCTAAAGTTAATGCTTTAAAGCCTTTGTTCAAAGCTAAATTAACTTCATCAGGTGTGAAATCTCCTTCGGGACCAATAAGAATTAAATATTTTTGATGGGGAGCTACCAATTCGGATATAAAATGTTTTTCTCCGTTATCAATACAATGCGCAATTAACTTATTGCCGTCAAATGGTTCTTTTAAGAAAGCATCAAAAGCGATAGCGTCATTTAATTTGGGGTGGTAGGCTTTAATAGATTGTTTTACAGCAGAAGTAATTACTTTATTAAGGCGGTCTTCTTTAACCACCCTGCGCTCCGATCTGTCGGTAATAATTGGTGTAATCTCATCAATGCCCAATTCTGTAGCTTTTTCTAAAAACCACTCCATGCGGTCGATATTCTTAGTTGGCGCAACTGCAATGTGCAGGTAATGATTTCTTTTGTGAAACTCCGTTTCTACCTTTAAAATGGATAAAGAAACTTTTTTAGGATTATCGGCAGTAATTTCAGCGGTATAAAAACCACCTTTCCCATCAACCAGGTTTACGATTGAACCTATGGTAAGGCGAAGTACCCTAACGCAATGTTTACTCTCTTCTTCGTTAAGGGTGTAAGTATTTTGGGTTATATCTGGTGTATAAAAAATATGCATGGATGAAATTAATGATTATCAACCATATCTTCTTTATTGATTACCAGTTCTAATTTGATGGTTTCGATATTTTGTTCCGTCTTTTTCAAGATGGTAAACAAGTAACCATATGATTCGTTGCTTTCTCCTACCTCAGGAATACGTTCAAAAATGTGTGAAACCAATCCCCCCACGGTATCAAAATCTTCATCCTCTGGCAAATCGTGAGGCAGGTGCTCGTTCACATCATATACTGTAGCAAATGCATTTACGATAAACTCGTTATCAGAAACCTTTTCTACCAACGGTTTTTCTTCATCGTATTCGTCTTGTATTTCACCTACAAGCTCTTCTACAATATCTTCTAAGGTAACCATACCTGCTGTACCACCAAATTCATCCAATACAATAGCAATCTGTATGCGGTTACTTTGCAGTTCGCTCATCAGATCGTTAATTTTTTTGGTTTCTGTTACGAAATATGGTTTTCTGATGATATCGTTTAATGTCCAGTGCTGGTTACCTGCCGCAACCAATGGTAAAATGTCTTTTGCATGGATAATCCCTACAATTTTATCCATAATCTCATCGTAAACCGGCAAACGGGAATATCCTTCCTTAATAATGGTATCAATTACTTCTTCTTTTGGAGAAGTTAACTCAATACCAGAAATCTTGGTTCTAGGCACCATGATATTTTTCACCACGCGCTCATTAAAATCAAACACATTTTTAATCAGCTCATGTTCGTTATTATCCAATGCACCACTTTCTTTACCCTGATCGAGCAAATACTGCAATTCTTCGGTACTATGGATAGATTCATGGCCAGCAGAGGCATCAATGCCAAATGGTTTAAGAATAATGGCAGCTAAACTATTTAGTGTCCAAATGAATGGTTTAAACACCACATAGAATAATTGAAGCGGTACAGAAACAAAAAGGGTTGTGGCTACAGGTCTTTGAATAGCGAAAGATTTTGGGGCCAGTTCACCAAACACAATATGCATGATCGTGATGAGCGAAAAGGCAACAACTGTAGATGCCGTGTGGATAGATGCATCGCTTAAACCCCACTGTAAACTATCGAAAAGATTTTTGAAAATAGTATGCATAACGCCTTCACCTACCCAACCTAAGCCAAGTGATGCAAGCGTTATACCGAGCTGTGTGGCGGCCAAATATCCGTCGAGATTATGAATAATCCCTTTGGCCATTTTGCCAACACGACTGCCTGTTTTTGCTTTAATTTCAATTTGTGATGCCCTAACTTTTACAATTGCAAATTCTGCTGCAACAAAAAACCCATTAAGTAACACCAAAAATAATGCAAGGAATAATCTCCATCCAACAGAAGTGGTATCAGTTTCCTGTACTGCAGCCAAAACTACGTTTGTGGGCAGAATTGCACTTAGCTGTAAATTTAAAAACAAACAGACCGTGGGTAAATCCATTAAGCTAATTCTCTAAATGTTGTGTTATAAAGTTCTATGCTTTCTTTGATTACTTTATGCGCATAGCGAACACCAAGTAAATGTTCGATAGTCACATTTTTATCTTCTAATGCTTTATAATCCTGAAAGAAACGAACAATCTCTTTCATTTGGTGCGGAGGCAACTCATCTAAATCGTTGATATAGTTTACCGACATATCGTGAGCAGCGACAGCAATGATTTTATCATCCTGTTCACCATTATCTACCATATGCATTACACCAACTACTTTTGCTTCAATCAATGTCATTGGATAAACATCTACTGAACAAAGTACTAAAATATCTAATGGATCTTTATCATCGCAGTAAGTTTGCGGAATAAAGCCATAGTTTGCAGGATACATTACAGATGAAAAAAGAACCCTGTCTAACTTAATTAACCCAGATTCTTTATCTATTTCGTATTTTGCTTTTGAGCCTTTGGGAATTTCAATAATTGCGTTTACAATTTCTGGAACGTTGTCTCCAGGAGATACGCTATGCCATGCGTGATGATCGTCTTTTGCCATTTTTAATTTAAATCTGTTTTATCCTCTTCAGGACTACTCACTACTTTACTTTTTACAAAGGTAATTAATAATGGAATAGTTGTAATAAGGATAAAGCCAATAATAATATATAATAAATAATCGTTTATTTCTTTTTCAAATCTTCTGCCTAAAAAATAACCAAGCAAAGTTAAGGAACAGATCCAAAGTACTCCACCTAAGATGTTATATAAAGCAAATTTCTTAAAGTCTAGTTTTACAACTCCTGCAAAAATCGGTGCAAAAGTTCTAACGATGGGTACAAATCTTCCCATTATTAATGCAAAAGCACCCTGTTTCTGATAATATTCCTTTGCAGCGGTTAAATATCTCTTCTTAAAAAAGAAACTGTCTTTTCTGGTGTACAACACCGGGCCAGTTTTCCGGCCGAACCAATAACCTGTAAAATTTCCAGAAATGGCCGCTACACATAAACCAGCCAAGAGTACCGCAATGTTTACATCAAGTTTGCCTGTGGCCACAAACATTCCCGCTAAAAACAATAAATAATCACCAGGAAGGAAGAAGCCAAAAAACAGGCCTGTTTCTGCATAGATAACGAATACGACTAAATAGAATCCGCCCTCCCTCAATAATTTCTCGGGATCAAGTAGCTGATGCAGGTTATTCCAAAAATCGTGCATATTCAATTATTCGTAAAACTACAAATAATTATTAAACAACAGCATACCTATATTAGGTTTAAAATAATTGCCGGATAAATACCCAATACCAATGTAATTGCAACAGAAACCAACAAAACCACTTTATACTGTGCAGGCGCAGAAAGCTCTGTTTCTGCCCCCTCTTTAAACCACATGGCAACAATCACCTTAAAATAATAATAGAAACCTACCAGTGCATTTAAAATCGCGAATGCAACCAGCAGGGTTTTATATTCGGTCATTACATTCAGGAACATTAAATATTTACCAATAAAGCCAGCGGTAAGTGGAATACCAGCCAACGAAAGCATTGCTACGGTTAAACATATTGCAATGAATGGATTCCGCTTAGCCAAACCATTAAAGCTTTCGAAGCTATCGCTACCTGTTTTTTGTTTTACCAAAATTAATACAGCAAAAGCGATAATGGATGCGAAAGTATAAGCTGCTGCATAAACCAGTACATTGTTTCCAGAGTTTTTGGTCAGTACAATTAACGAGAACAAAAGGTAACCTGCATGTGAAATACTGGAGTATGCCAACATACGCTTGAAGTTCTTCTGGAACAGCGCCGTTACATTGCCTATAAATAAAGTTAAACAAACAATCACCATCAGTGGTGCAACCCAAAAATCGTGGAGTGGTGCAAATGCATCAGCAAATAATCTTAAAAATGCAGCAAAACCTGCAGTTTTAACCACCGTACTCATAAAAGTAGTGATCAAAGATGGCGAACCTTCATATACATCTGGTGTCCAGAAGTGGAACGGGGCAGCACCAACTTTAAAGCTTAAACCAATCATCATCAGGATCACTCCAGGATAAAATATTGGAGAAATTGTTTGACTATTTACCAGGTAAGCTTGTATTTTATCTAAATCAAATGAGCCTGTAGCACCATAAATTAGGGTAATTCCAAATAACAGGAAACCGGTTGAAAAGGCTCCCATCAAGAAATACTTTAGTGAAGCTTCATTAGATGCAAAATCCTTTTTACGGATACCCGCCAAAATGTATAAACTCACCGACATAATTTCCAAGCCTACAAACAACATGGCCATATTTTTATATGATACCATCATGATCATGCCCGCTAATGCGAAAAGAATCAAGGTATAATACTCGGCTATATTATCGCTTTTGGCGTGGAAGTAGTTCTGTGTTAATAAAAATATTAAAAGTGTACCAACAATACATATTCCTGAAAATGCCAGTGCGAAGTTATCTGTCTGCATCATCCCGAAATGAACAGCATTACCATTCCATGCAGAAAAAGTAAATCCCAGTGCAGTAAGTAAGCCAACAACGGTAAGTGGTAGTAATGCTTTATTTGCCTTAAACAAACCTGCATAAAGCACTATAAAAGCTGTTATACTAATGGTTATAATAATATTCATTGCTTAATTTACTGTGTTTAATTTTTGATTTACCTGTTCTAATAAATGTTGTACAGATGCCTCTGTTAAATGCAAAACCGGTTTCGGATAAACACCCAAAACAATAATCAATGCACATATGGTATAAAGAACCAGTTTTTCAGTTCCTTTGATATCGGTGAAAGTGATAGTTAAACTATTGGTTTCGCCCAGCATCACGTTCTGGTACATGCGCAACATGTAAACTGCTCCGTAGATAATGGTTAGACCGGCAATGGCTGCAGCCCAGATACCGTAGTTATAAACGCCCATTAGCAATAAGAATTCACCAATAAATCCGTTTGTTCCCGGTAAAGCTACGGTGCCTAAAACAATAATCAGAAAAGTAAGCGCCAACTGTGGTGCTACTTTTGCAATGCCTCCCAACTCTTCAATCTTATTGGTTTTAACGCGAGAGAAGATGATATCTAAAACAAAGAATAGACCCACTACATTAATACCATGGCTCAACATCTGCACCATTGCGCCTTGCATACCTTGCTGATTAAAAGCAAAGATACCAGCAGATATTAATCCAACGTGAGCGATAGATGAATAAGCAACTAGACGTTTTGCATCCTTTTGGGTAAAAGCAATCAGCGAAGCATAAACAATACCAATGATTGATAAAATAATAGCAACCTGGCCCCAATCGTGAACGCCAGCTGGAACAATTGGTAACAACCACCTAATTACACCATAAATACCCATTTTTAGCATGATACCTGACAACAGCATGGTTCCTTGTGCAGGTGCTGCAGTATAAGTATCAGGTTGCCAGGTATGGAAAGGAAAAATCGGCATCTTGATGGCAAAAGCAATAAAAAATGCCCAGAAAATCCATCCCTGTTGAGCACTATCTAAGTTTAAAGCATAAAAAGCTTGAATGTTAAAATTGTGTGCCGGGTTTTGAAGATATAAGTAAATAATCCCCATCAACATAAATAATGAACCTGCAATGGTATACACAAAAAATTTCATGTTGATCCGGATACGGTCTTTTCCACCCCAAATGGCACAGATAAAATAGATTGGAATTAATGCTGCTTCCCACCCGATATAGAACAAGAAAGCATCCAATGCGGTAAATACCAATAATAAGCCTGTTTGCATGAATAAAATCAGTGCATAAAATGCAGCCGGATTTTTATATTCATGGTTGTAGCTTGATAAAATGATAATTGGTACCAGTAAATTAGTAAGCAATACCACCAGAAGGCTAATGCCATCAATACCTGCGTGGAAATTAATACCCAGACCAGCAATCCATGGCAGGTTAACCTCAAACTGGGTACTTGCATCTGGAATGAAATTACCGGCGACAACCAAAGCCAACACCAAAGAAGCCACCGAAAACACGGTAGAAACGATTTTAGCCGACTTACCAGTAAATGCAGTAATAATTGCACCTACAAGCGGTAGAAATATAAGTAGTAAAAGTTGTTCCATTATTTATTTTGAACCCTTTTTATATGTAGAAAAATGTATACAATAGCAATGCGACGATACCGAATACCATCATAAATATATAGAAACCTACGTTTCCACTTTGCAATAAACGAATACCTTTACTGGCCTCATTAGTGCTCCATCCCAATCCATTTACAATTCCATCAATAAATTTATTATCGATAATCCTATAAAAGAATTTTGATAATGCATCTAAAGGTTTTGTGATGATGAAATCATAAAGCTCATCTAAATAGAATTTGTTATAAGATAGTTTTGCCAATGGTGAACGTGGTGCTTCATCAGCAACAGGAACCTGTGCGCCTTTAACATATCTGGTGTAAGCATACAATAAAGCGATTACAGCTGCCGCTACAGAAACACCCATTAACGAGTATTCAGTTGAGTGGCTCAACTCCAATTCATGCTGCGCAACACCTGCGCCTGATAACCAATGCGCCAACCATTCGTTGCCACCAAAAACATGAGGAAGATTAATTAATCCACCAATTGCAGCAAGAATAGCTAAAATGATTAAAGGGAAGGTCATCGCTGTTGGCGATTCGTGTACATGACTTTCTTCATGGTGCGTTCCGCGGTATTTTCCAGAGAAAGTCAAAAACATCATCCTGAACATATAGAATGCTGTTAAAAATGCAGTTAAAACCCCAACTCCCCAAAGTATCGGACTAGCCTGGAAAGCATGTGCCAAAATTTCATCTTTAGAGAAGAAACCCGAGAATGGTGGTAAACCTGCAATAGCGATGGTGCCAATCAGCATAGTTAAAAAAGTAACCGGAAGTTTCTTTCTCAATCCGCCCATATGTCGCATATCTTGTTCATGGTGCATGGCATGAATTACAGAACCTGCACCCAAAAATAACAATGCTTTAAAGAATGCGTGGGTTAATACATGGAAGAATGAACCGGTATAAGCTCCAACACCCAAACCTAAAAACATATATCCCAATTGCGATACGGTAGAGTAAGCCAATACCTTTTTAATATCAGTCTGCGTTAAAGCAATAATGGCAGCCACTAAAGCTGTTGCTGCGCCTACAATGGCAATAATATGCTGAGTAAGCGGTGCTAGATCGAACAATATACTGGAACGTGCAATCATATAAATACCTGCCGTTACCATCGTTGCAGCGTGGATTAAAGCTGAAACTGGTGTTGGTCCGGCCATTGCATCAGGTAACCAGGTAAACAAAGGCAATTGAGCCGATTTACCACAAGCGCCGATAAACAGCAAAATGGTAATTAAAACCAATGTATCCTTGCCTGGCAACATATTAGCTGCCTGAGGGAAAACTTTAGCAAATTCTACACTGCCAAAAGTGGTGAAAATTAAAAACACGCCTAGTAGAAAACCCAAATCGCCGATACGGTTCATTACAAAAGCTTTTTTAGCTGCTGATGCATAAGCACTGTTGGTATACCAGAACCCGATTAGCAGGTAAGAGCATAAACCAACACCTTCCCAACCGATGAACATGACGATATAGTTTGAACCCAATACTAATAAAAGCATGAAGAACACAAACAGATTCAGGTAAGAGAAAAATTTACCAAACCCTGCATCATCATGCATATAGCTGGTGGAATATAAATGGATCAGGAAGCCAATTCCGGTAATGATCAAAAGCATGATCGAGCTTAGAGGGTCAACCAGGAAAGATAGCGGAATGTGTAATGCACCCGCGCTGATCCAATCGAATAAAAATACTTCGTGAGATTTTTGTGTGTCGCCTTGTAAACTAAAGAAAATAACTACGCTGATAACAAAGGAGGCCAGGATTACGCCGCTCCCGATGATACCAACAAGTCCTTTAGATAAAGTGTTTCTGCCCAGTCCATTAATTACAAACCCTAAGAAAGGAAGTAACGGAACCAACCAAATCAATTGTTCTATTGTCATTCTTATTATATATTTACCACTTAAGGCGATTTAAAACATTAATATCTATCGATTTCGTATTTCTGTAAACCATTACGATGATGGCTAAACCTACAGCAACCTCTGCAGCGGCCAAGGCCATAATGAAGAATACAAAAACCTGTCCGGATGGATCGTTACTATGCACAGAAAAAGCGGTTAACAGCAAGTTAACAGCATTAAGCATCAGCTCAACCGACATAAAGATTACGATGGCATTTCTGCGGGTAAGTACACCAATTACGCCAATAGAAAAAATAATGGCACTTAAATAGATGTAGTGGTTTAGCGGAACGCCCTGAAGTTGTGATGTTAAATTTTCCATTATGCTTCTACCTCATCTCTTTTAGATAATAAAACGGCTCCTACCATTGCTGCCAACAGTAATAGAGATGACAATTCGAATGGCAATAAGAATGGGCCAAAAAGTTCCTTACCCAGATTTTCTACCAATCCCAATCCTGGATTTTTCAGAATCAAAGGGCTGGTAATACTTGCTGATTTTAAAGAACCAATTAAAGTTACTACCAAACACCCACCGGCAATTACGCCTACAATTTTGATCAATGGAGATTTACTTGGTTCGGTTTCGTTGTTCAGGTTAAGCAGCATCAGTACAAAAAGGAAGAGTACCATAATTGCGCCCATGTAAACAATAAAGTTTACTACTGCCAAAAACTGTGCGTTTAAAAGCACATAGTGAACAGTGAAAGTAAAAAAGGTAAGGATTAAGTACAATACACTGTGGATCGGATTTTTTGCAAAAATCACCAGCAGCGAAAAGATGATACTTAATGTGGCTACGAAATAGAATACTTGTGTACTCATTAATTGTTTATTTATTTATGTTCCATGGTTTGTGTCTCCACAAACCATTAATTATCTTTCGTTTCGTGAAGACACGAACCGAGGCCTAATGGCTTTTCTTGTTTAGTCCTTCGACATGCTCAGGATGACAATAATTATTTTTTCATTTCCAATGGCGCTTCTACCAGCTTATCTTTTCCGTAAATAAAATCTTTACGTAAATAATCAGCAGGTACAATCGGTCCATCTAAGTAAATTGCTTCTTTAGGGCAAGCTTCCTCACACAATCCACAGAAAATGCAACGTAACATATTGATTTCGTAAGTTGCTGCATATTTTTCTTCGCGGTATAAATCTTTCTCCTCAGGTTTGCGTTCAGCAGCAATCATGGTAATGGCCTCTGCCGGACAAGATAAAGCACATAAACCGCAGGCGGTACAACGTTCTTTACCATTCTCATCGCGTTTTAGCGAGTGCATCCCCCTAAAGTTTGTAGAGAATTCGCGTTCTACTTCAGGATATCTTACGGTAGCCTCTTTTTTAAATAAGTGACTGATGGTAATGCCCATACCCTTGGCAATTGCCGGCAGGTACATACGTTCCATAAAGCTCAATGGCTTTTGTTCCAGTACTTTTTTCTTATTACTTAATGATTCCATAATTAAAACTTCTCAATAATCGCAATCACAACACCTGTTATTATAATATTGGCAATGGCCAAAGGTATTAAACCTTTCCAACCCAAATTCATCAATTGATCGTAACGGAAACGAGGGATTGTCCAACGTACCCACATGAAGAAAAAGATGAACATGACTATTTTTCCGAAGAAAACAGCCGTACCAATAAGCGGAGCCCAGGTTGGGCCTAAATGTGCAGCAACGTAATCCATACCTGGATAGTTGTAACCACCCCAATATAAGGCTGCCATTACCGCCGATGATACGAACATGTTGATATATTCTGCAAAAAGGTAAAAACCTAATTTCATTGATGAATATTCGGTATGGTAACCACCAATCAGCTCGGTTTCACACTCAGGTAAATCGAAAGGTGCACGGTTGGTTTCAGCAAAAGAACAAACCATAAAGATTAAAAATCCTAGTGGCTGGTACCAAACATTCCAGTTTAATCCATGCTGCTGACCAACAATTTCTTTTAAGCTTAAGGTATTGGTCATTAAAAGCAAAGCGATAATCGATAATCCCATTGCAATTTCATAACTGATATTCTGTGATGCGGCACGAATGGCACTTAACAAAGAATATTTGTTATTTGAAGCCCATCCACCGATCATTACACCATACACCCCTAAAGAAACTACGCCAAAAATGTATAAAACACCAACGTTGATGTCTGAAACCTGTAGTGGAATAGTTTTACCCGCAATTAAAACTGGACTACCCCATGGAATAACGGCCGTACCAATACAGGCACAAAGCAATGCTAAACCAGGACCAGCGATAAACAAGAATCTGTTTGATGATGTAGGAATAATCTCCTCTTTCATAAACATCTTAATACCATCTGCCAATGGCTGTAAAATACCAAATGGGCCAGCTCTATCCGGTCCTAAACGATCTTGTAAATATGCAGCAACTTTACGTTCTGCATAAGTAGAATACATGGCAATAACTAAACTGATGCCGAAAATGACAGCTACCAGGATAAATTTTTCTATAACAAAAGCGCTATCCATTAGTATTTAACTGTTTTATGTAATTCAATTTCATTTGCAGCCTGTAAAGCCTCGTTTGGCTGAATTACGTGCAAAGGTTTTAATGTTTCGTAGTGGTTAGATGCAATTACCGAAGTATCATCAATATGTGTTGGATGTTCAATTACCCAATCAGCTGTAGCTTTTTTATCGAAGCGGCAAGTATTGCAAATAAAATCTTCTACTTCTCCAAACTGATCTTTACGGGCAGTAACACGTAAAACATCTGCTCCTTTATACCAAAGGGTTACTTTGCCATTGCATTTCTCATAATCGCAATCGCGATGCGCATCAACAGGTTTAGTAAACCAAACACGGTTTTTAAAACGGAAAGTTTTATCGGTTAAAGCACCCACCGGGCAAACATCGATTACATTTCCTGAGAAATCGTTATCAACAGCCTGTTGGATATAAGTAGAAATTTCGGAGTGATCGCCACGGTTTAAAATACCGTGAACACGTTTATTGGTAATTTGATCTGCAGTAAAAACACAACGATAGCACAAAATACAACGGTTCATGTGCAACTGGATCTTATCGCCAATATCAATACGCTCAAAAGTACGGCGTTCAAACTCATAACGGGTTTTCTGCAAACCATGTTCATAACCTAAATTCTGAAGATCGCATTCACCTGCCTGATCACAAACAGGGCAATCTAAAGGATGGTTAATCAATAAGATCTCTACCACACCTGCACGTGCTTCCAAAACTTCTGGTGAAGTAATATTAAGCACCTCCATTCCATCCATTACCGTAGTACGGCAGGAAGCCACCAATTTAGGCATGGGGCGAGGATCTTTCTCCGAACCTTTAGTCACTTTTACAATACAGGTACGGCATTTACCACCACTGCCTTGTAATTTAGAATAATAGCACATTGCTGGCGGAACAATATCCCCTCCGATCTGCCTTGCAGCATTCAGAATGGTAGTTCCGTTATCAACCTCTACTGTTATCCCATCTATCGTAACCTTAACTTTTTCACTCATGGTTAATGATATTCTTTTTATTTCTTTATCTCGCCCTGGTTCGTGTCTCCATGAACCAGTTTATTTCGCTTTCGTTTCGTGGGGACACGAACTAAGGCGCTTTTTATAAATTCTTATTTTATAAGGTCTCAAATTGCGGCCGGTTGTTATCCAAGGTATCACATTTTGTGATACCTTTTTATTTCTCTTCCGCTACCGGAGCTTTTTCAATCGGTGTTGCATAATTTGCGATACCGTAATTTTGGCTCTGGCTTTTTACCGGTTCTTTAATGTGCCATTCAAATTCATCCCTGAAATGACGGATTGCACTGGCAACTGGCCAAGCTGCTGCATCACCCAACGGACAAATGGTATTTCCTTCAATTTTACGTTGGATGTCCCACAATAGATCAACATCTTCCATGGTTCCATGGCCATGTTCAATTTTGTGCAATACTTTTTCCATCCATCCTGTACCTTCACGACAAGGAGAACATTGTCCACAACTTTCATGGTGGTAAAAACGAGAGAAGTTCCAAGTATTACGCACAATACACTGATCTTCATCAAAAGCGATAAAGCCACCTGAACCTAACATGGTTCCAGTTGCAAATCCCCCTTCTGATAAGGATTCATAACTCATTAAACGAGGCTCACCGTTAGCTAATTTTAAAGTGAGGTTAGCCGGCAAAACAGGTACAGATGAACCACCTGCAACTGTTGCTTTTAAGCGTTTGCCATTGGCAATACCGCCACAATATTCATCAGAGTAGATAAATTCTTCTACAGGTAAACCTAATTCTATTTCATAAACACCTGGTTTTACCAAGTTACCAGATGCTGATATTAATTTTGTACCTGTACTTCTACCGATACCGATTTTGGCATATTCATCGCCACCGTCATTAATAATCGGCACTACAGCAGCAATAGATTCAACATTATTTACCACAGTAGGGCAACCATATAAACCCGCAATGGCCGGAAATGGCGGTTTAATACGTGGATTACCTCTTTTGCCTTCTAGTGATTCTAACAAAGCAGTTTCTTCACCACAAATGTAAGCGCCACCGCCCGGTTGAACATATAATTCTAAATCGTAACCTGTTCCTAAAATGTTTTTACCCAACCATCCGGCAGCTTTAGCTTCAGCAATTGCTTTTTCTAAAATGCGGATCTGAGGCATCATCTCGCCACGTACATAGATATAAGAAACCTTTGCACCTAATGCGAAACTTGATACAATCATTCCCTCAATTAGAGCATGAGGAATATAGGTCATCAAATAACGGTCTTTAAAAGTTCCTGGCTCAGATTCATCAGCATTACACACCAAATAACGTGCAACACCTTCTGGTTTAGCCAAAAAGCTCCACTTCATCCCGGTTGGGAAACCCGCACCTCCGCGACCGCGTAGTCCTGATTTTTTAACCTCTTCAACAATTTCTTCTGGTGTTAAGGTTTTCAGGGCTTTTTCCACAGCACGGTACCCGCCCTTCTGGCGATAGACTTCAAGTGTATTGATGCCCGGTACGTTTATATGCTCAAGTAACAGTTTTCGAGACATTTTAATTAGTCTATAGTCTGTAGTCCATAGGTCCTTAGTCCTGAATCAAAATGACTCATGACTTAAGACTTTCGACTTAGGACTTATTTTTCAAATCTTCAATCAATTTATCTACACTTTCGGTAGTTAAGTTTTCGTAGAAAGTATATTCCGGGCTAATTTGCAATACCGGTCCATAACCACAGGCGGCTAAACATTCAACCCCTCTAAAGCTGAATAAACCATCGGCAGTAACTTCACCTTCTTTAACACCCAACTTATTTTCCAGGTGACTTAATATTTTTTCGGCACCAACCAGGCAACATGGGCCAGTACGGCAAACCTCTAAGGCATACTTACCTTGTGGTTTTAAAAAGTACATGGTATAAAACGTGGCCACCTCGTAAACTTCAATCGGCTGAATGTTTAAATATTCAGCAACCTGGTCCATAGCTGAAGTAGGCACCCAAAGAAACTCAGCCTGTACCAAATGCAAAAGTGGTAGCAAAGCTGATTTGCTCTTATCTGCCGGATAACGGCTTTTTATATCATCAAACTTGGCCAGCAATTCTGATGAAAACACTACAGGTGTTTGTTCTTCTACTTTAAGCATCTAATTCTCCTGCAATAATATTCATACTACTCATGTTGATAATGGCGTCAGACAATAACATGCCTTCGCTCATCGGTGCAAACATCTGGTAGTTTATAAAACTTGGTCTGCGGAAGTGTAAACGGTATGGTGTGCGGCCTCCATCGTTAATCAGATAAAATCCCAATTCACCATTTCCGCCTTCTACAGCGTGATAAACTTCTGCTTTTGGCGCATCAATCTCACCCATCACAATTTTGAAGTGATAAATTAATGCTTCCATATTGTTGTAAACTTCTTGCTTCGGAGGAAGGTAAAATTCAGGAACATCGGCATGGAAAATACCTTTTGGCTCAGTTTTTAGCTTCACAATTGCCTGTTCGATAATGCGGACACTTTGCCACATCTCTTCATTGCGTACCAGATACCTATCATAAATATCGCCACTGGTACCAACTGGCACTTCAAAGTCAAAATCCTGATATGAAGAATATGGATCGCTTATACGCACATCATAATCTACGCCGGTTGCACGCAATAATGGACCCGTCCAACTGTATTCTAGAGCAGTTTCTTTAGTTACTTCTGCAACGCCTGCCGTTCTATCAATAAAAATACGGTTACGTGTTAACAGATTTTCGAACTCTTTTAGTGCTTTAGGAAATTCTTTTAAAAACTTATCGATTTTGGCAAATGCGATATCATTAAAATCTCTTTCAAAACCACCTATGCGTCCAATGTTTGTGGTTAAACGTGCGCCACATACTTCTTCAAAGATTTCGTAGATATGCTCACGAAACTGAAAAAGATATAGGAAAGTGGTGGTAGCTCCTGTATCCTGACCAATAATTGTATTACAAATAATGTGATCGGCAATACGCGAAAGCTCCATAATGATTACCCGAAGATAATCTACACGTTTCGGCATCTGAATATTTAGCAACTTTTCCACCGTCATGTGCCAGCCCATGTTATTGATAGGCGAAGAACAGTAGTTTAAACGATCGGTAAGTGGTGTAATCTGATAAAATGGGCGATGCTCGGCAATCTTTTCGAATGCACGGTGTATATACCCAATAGTAGAAACGCCGCTTACAATACGTTCGCCGTCTAACTGCAAAACATTTTGAAAAACGCCGTGGGTTGCAGGGTGTGTTGGCCCTAAGTTTAGGGTTACCAGCTCACTTTGCGGGTCGTTATCTGTAAATACCGGATGGTTATGATTCATAGTTTACCTTCCAAAAAATTCATCTTTTTTATCTACCCTATTCGGATCTTCTAATGGATATTGCTTCAGCATCGGGTGAACACCTAAATCATCCATATTTAAAATACGGCGTAAATCAGGGTGGCCTTCAAATTTAACCCCGAACAGATCGTAAGTTTCACGCTCCATCCAATTTGCACCTTTCCAAACGGTTGTTGCTGTAGGGATAGTTGGATTTTGTTCTGAAATAAATACTTTAATCCTGACCCTCACTTTTTTTACCATGTTATGCAAGTGGTAAACCACCGCTATACCATGATCTTTACCAGGGTAATGAACTGCAGTAATATCTGTTAGAAAATTGAATTTTAATTCTTCTTTAAGATGCGAAAGCACATTTACGATCACATCTTTATAAGTTACAAAAGTTAATAAACCATAAGGCTCAGAAACAGCAGTAACTTTTTCGCCAAACTTTTCAGTCAGCTTAACGTGGATATCGTTATTTAGTGTCGTTTCTTCCATTATTTAATGCCGTATTGACCTAAAAGTTCTTTGTAATAATCAGAATTTCTTCTTCTTCCTGATTCGTTCTTCACTAAATCCTGAATACGCTGGAAACCATCTAAAATAGCTTCTGGTCTTGGCGGGCATCCCGGAACGTAAACATCTACCGGAATCACTTCATCAATACCCTGCAACACGGAATAAGTATCGAAAATACCACCACTACTGGCGCAGGCACCAACTGCCATTACCCAGCGGGGCTCTGCCATCTGTATATAAACCTGCTTTAATACCGGGGCCATCTTTTTAGCAATGGTACCCATAACCATTAAAACATCGGCCTGGCGGGGAGAAAAGCTTAAGCGTTCGGCACCAAAACGACCTAGATCGTAATGAGAACCCATGGTTGCCATAAACTCGATCCCACAACAAGAAGTTGCGAAAGGTAAAGGCCATAATGAATTTGAGCGGGCCAAACCAATCACTTTATCAATAGAAGTGGCAAAAAAGCCAGATCCTTCTATTCCTGGAGGCGCATCAACTATATTAATTTCACTCATGTTTATAAACAAAAAATGCTCATCCCTTTGCAGAATGAGCAACAAATTTACAATATTTTAAAGGCAAACAAGCGAGCTTTACTTGATTTAGAACCTTTCTAAATAAAAAAGCTGCCATGAGTTAGTGTACGCGATACACATCCAGTTTTAAGTGTACAATTTATAGTTTACAGTTTAATACCATGTGGCACTAACTACTAATTGCGAACTAAAAACTGTAAACTGAATTAGTTCCAATCTAAAACCTTTTTCTTGATTACGTAAATGAAACCTAGCAATAATGTACCCATGAAAATGAACATTTCAATCATTCCATCCATCCTCAATGCACGGAAATTAACTGCCCAAGGATACATAAAAATAACCTCTACATCGAATAATACAAAGAGTATGGCCACTACGAAATATTTGATAGAGAAAGGCTGGCGGGCATTACCCACTGATTTTATACCTGCTTCGAAAGTTTCTAACTTATCACTCGTTTTGCGTTTTGGACCTAAAAAGTGGGTAGCAACCAGTGTGGTTACCACAAAACCTAAAGCAACAATTACCTGAAATATAATTGGTAAAAAATCTATAGCCGAACTTTGCGCTTGCATAATTTCTGTTTTTGTGATGCAAAAGTAAAAGAAAAAGGCAGAGTAACCAAACTCTGCCTTTTCTAAATTATTTAACTTATTAATTATTTGCCTTTACCTTTTGCTTTTGAAGCACTTGCAGGCGACTGCAGTTCTTTAAGTTTGGCAGCAGCAAAAGGACCTTGAGGATCTAATGCTATACTTTTGTTTAAAAAGTCGATAGCTTTTGCCTTATCCTTATCAGCATAATAAGCACCTAGGTAATCGTAAGATTCAACAAGATTTGTTTTATTAGCGGCTTGTTCTTCTGGCTTAACTAAGCTGATATATTTTTCGAAGAATGGAATAGAAGCATATTTAGGATTTGCTTTATCTTCTAAAAGGTTAGCAATCCTTGCTCTTGTAAAATAACCTAATGCAAATTCAGGAGAAACTTTATTTAAGTGGCTCAATGCTGAATCGGCTTCAACTAATGCAGCAGTATTTAAAGGCTTTTTATCTTTTTGTGCAAAATATCCTTCCAAGAATCTGGTTTGGCCAATATAATAGTAATTGGTTAATGAACCTTTACCATTTGGATTATATTTAGTCGCTAAAGTATAAATTTCAGCTGCCTTACCATATTTCTTCGCTTTGTACAAAGCTAAACCAGCCTCAGCTAACGCATCAGCATTAGTTGAATCAATTTTAGCTGCTTCAATAATGTTGTTTACACCTAAACTATCTTGACCAGCTTTTAACTGAGCTTTACCTAAATAAAGGTAATCATTACCTAAAATTTTAGATTTATCTTTTTCTTTGGCAAAAAATTCAGTTAAGCTGGTTAATGCCTGAGGATAGTTGCCATTTTCATAAGCCGCCCAACCTTTCATCCTTGCAACAACGTTACCCTTAGGATCATTAGCCGGAACCTGTAAAGAAGATGCCACTTGCTCTAGTGTTTTAAAATCTTTTGCATAAAACAAGAATTGAGCATAACGCAATTGAGACTCTAAAGATTTATCGGTTAAATCCATGTATTTTTTATAATTCTCGATTGCCTTAGCTGCTTTTTCTTTATCAACACCAAAGCTACTCCATTGTAAGTATAATTCACCTAACTCACGGTAAGCCGGACCATAATTTGGATCAGCTGTAATTACATCTTGCAACTCTTTTTCTCCTTCAGGAAAAGCCCTTGATTCTTTATACATTTTACCGATTTGCGTTTTAGCTCTTCTGTTGTTCGGATCAACATCATTTACACGCATGTATGGGCCCAACGCTTCAGAATTCTTCTTTTGCAAAGCATAAGCATCGCCTTGTGCCAAGAAAACTTCTGCATCCTTATCTTTAGCATCCAACTCATCAGCTTTGTTAATATTAGCTAAAGCATTGGTAAAGTCAGGCTTTGATACATCATCACTTGGTTTATCCTGTGCTAAATAAGCTTTACCGATATACAAATAAGTTTTGTAATCTTTAGAAGCTAATGCTATAGCCTTGTCAAAATTAGTTTTTGCAGATGTTGCATCATTAGATAATAGATCCGCTTCTCCTAAACCAATTAAGTTTAAGTTATTTTTAGGATCAGCAGTAACACCTTTATTAAATACGGCTCTAGCTGAATCGATATAACCCGTTTTTAAGTAAACTAAACCAAGATTATAATAATTCTCACCATCTGAAGCTTTTGAACTCACCAGCGATTTAAGCATTGATGATGCTTTTTGATACTGCTCCGCGTCGATGGCTTTTTTCGCGTCATTTAAATTTTGAGCAAAAACTGCAGAACCCATCAACACCAAACCTACATTTAAGGTTATTGCTTTCTTTAAAATTTTCATAGTTCTTTATTGTTTTTTAATGGTAATGAAACTTACATAATCATGCGGGCTTCATCTGATATTCTGTTTTTTATTTAATAAAAATGAAGTGTTCCTTTTGGGTTTACTTCGTGGTTCAATTTATAATTTTTAATTTAATTTCCTTTGGTCAGGTTGATTTGTCTTGGCATTAATTTATGTGGGCCAAGTCCAGATTTAAGTACAATCAATTGTCCCCTCTGACTTCTTAACCACGTTGCAAATCCTGTGCCTAAACCATCTCTTCCTTCGCAATCAATAATATTTATATTTCTCAAGAAAGGATAGACACCATTAATTAAGTTATCCTGAGTTGGTTTATAGAACTGATCATCACCCACCTTACCTTCTACGTTCTTTACACCCAATACCTTTATTTGAGAAAGGTATCCGCTCATTTCTGCATCTTTGCCCGTGATCCAATTCACGCCCAAAATACCAATAAAATTTTTATCTTCTGCAATAAGCTTAATTACTTCTTTGCTAGAATTTTTTGAGTAAACACCTGTAGCAGGAAATTGTTTAATATTGGCCAACGCTTTAAAATACTGAAAGGTACTTGAATAAGCATTATCAAAGACCAATTTTTTGTCTGATTTCTTCCCCTGTAAGATGTTGATTACCTCTTTAACGTTAATGGTACTATCTATATTGCTCTTATTGGTAATTAAAGCAATGCCATCAACAGCGAAACGCGAAGTATTGATTTTAATACCGCGTTGATTGTAATACTTTTCTTCTGCTTTGGTTAATAACCTTGGCAAAACAATTACCCTTACGCTATCATTCAGGAATGCAGGTAATAACTTTTCTTCAGGTTTAACTGTAGTCTGAAACTTGGCATCGGGATAATCTAAACTAAAAATATCGATCTGATCCTGAACAATCGGTCCAACACTTTCATCAACCAATATTTTTAAGGTACCACTCGTTCTGGTCTCTTTAACAACAACTGCTTTGTTTTTACGCTTGCAGGATAAGAGTAAAGCGAGCACACAAAATATTAAAAGGAAATTTTTCATTTAAATGATTAGTCGCGCCTACCAAGGCTTAAAAGTCTTACAAAAGCATAAATAATGAGGAATATACCAATTGTAATACGTCCCCATTGCGGGATAGCACTTAAACGAAGTGCAATAGGTTTATAAAATATAAATGCGCAACCCAGTATCACATAAAAGACAAACATGATTAGGCCTAAAATGAGCAAAAACCGCTGTTTAGGCGATTTTTGCTTAAAGATATCGAAATTTAACATTTACGATTAGTTCAATGTAAAGTTAACGTTGATGTTATATTTTACCCTTACCGGCTTACCATTCTGGATACCTGGGTTCCAGCGTGGACTAGCTTTCAATACACGGATGGCTTCTTCATCAGTTCCGCTACCCAAACCACGGGTAACAGTGATATCAGTTAATTTACCATCTTTTTCCACAACGAAAGATAAAAAAACTTTACCCTGAACGTTGTTTTCCTGTGCCATTGGCGGGTACTTTATGGCTTTACCTAAGTAGCCATAAAATTTAGCGATACCTCCTGGGAACTCTGGTTGTTTCTCGATACTCACAAAGTCATAAACTTTATTGTCATCAACCGCAACAGCAGCTTCTCTTTTTGGTCCTTCCCCTACCGGTTCAGCGATATTAATCTCTGCCGTTGGATCACCTTTGATATCCCTCTGACCTGGATCAGCTTCCTTTAGTTTTTCAACTGTAGGTGGTTCATCTCTAACCTCGATATCAGGTTTTACAATTGGAGGTGGCATTTTCACCTGGTCAACCTTTGGCGGCGGTGGCTCTACCGGTGGCGGTGGAGGTGTTTCCGGGTTTACCGGTGGTGGTGGAGCTAAAATAACTTCCTGTGCTTTTACCTGGTCTTCCTGTTGATCCATTGAGCCTTTGATCAGACTAAAGATCTTTGGAGAGAAAAATAAAATAAGGAAGATAACAGATCCAATAATTAAGGCTCTTGTGGTATTAGCACCATTGGTTTTACGCAATTGGTACGCACCGTAGCTTTTGTTTTTATCAGCAAAAACCACTTCAAGCCATTCTTTTCTGAATATATCTAACTTCGACATAAAATTGGTTTTATTGATTATAAAATTCCCTTTTCTTTCATGAACTGCTTCTCATTTTCAAGGATGTTATCATCATCAATCTGACGAACCTTTACTTTAAGAATTTCCAACTCGTCCATAATATCAACGAAGTTCTGAAAGGTAGAACCTGCTGTTGGTTTTACAAGTACAACAAAGTCACCTGCAACACCCGAAGCATCGGCTGCTTTTCTATTTTTAACAATAGCATCTTCGATCTGTGAAGCTGATTCGATTGTTGGTGCGCTTGCGCCAGCTACTCCCATGTACCAAGCTACTTTATTGTTTTTACCCAATAAAATGGTCATCGTTTTACTCGCTTTCAGCTCTAATCTATTTTCAGGTAACTTCTCGTTTTTATCTGGTTTTGCAATATCCATCGCCTGTGGCGTAGAGATTACTGTTGTTAAGATAAAGAAAGTTACCAAAAGAAACATTAGATCCACCATCGGGGTCATATCAACCCTTGGCGTGGCTTTCTTCCCGCCCGTGTTTAATTCTGCCATTTCTTATTTCTTCTTTTTAGCTTCAGAATTAGTTACCAACAAAAATTTGTTTACACTTTGTTTCTGAAGTACATCAATAATCTTTTTCACAACTGGATACTCTTCTTTAGCATCGCCTTTGATACTGATACGCATATCCTGATTGTTGATCTCTTTTGTAGCCTTACGTGCATTCAGCACCCAAGCATTTAATTGATTGTCGGTTGAATCAGAAGGAATACCTGGCTGAATACCTGGCTTCATACGGTCGCCCGCATTCATCGCAATTAACTGCTTTAAGCTTTGAATAGGAACACCGAAGCTTCCGATTCCTGAGAATCTAACCACTTCTTCAGGTGTAAATTTTACACCATATTGTTCGCCCATCAGCTGCAATGTTTTTTCTCTCACTTTATTACCTGCTACCTCGAAGAATACCTTTCCTTGTCCGATTGTTAAAATCGCATTGTTTTCTACCGGCACCTTAAACTCATATGTAGATGAGGGTGTAGAAACAGCTAGGGGTTCTGGTTGTCTTGCCGTAGCGGTTAAAATGAAGAACGTAAGTAACAATGCCGCCACATCGCACATTGCGGTCATGTCTGTTACTGTACTTGTCCTTTTTACTTTAATTCTAGGCATAATTTTTTTTACTAGTTTTAATAATGATGATCTTTTTTCCGGTTTTCCATAAAGCCGGTAAAAATTTTTTCAAAATTCTTATTTATGCGAACTAGCGTATGTTTGAACGATGCTGAAACCAGCCTCATCGATTGCGTAAGTTAACTTATCGATTTTAGATGTTAAGATATTGTACATAATGATCGCCAAAGTTGATACCGAGATACCTGTCATGGTGTTGATCAAGGCCTCAGAGATACCTACCGCTAATGCTGCCTGATCTGGAGCACCAGAGTTTGCTAAACCGGCGAATGCACGGATCATACCTGTTACTGTACCCAATAAACCGATCAAAGTACCGATTGATACCAAAGTAGCAATAATAGTTAAGTTTTGCTCTAACATTGGCATTTCTAAAGCTGTAGCCTCTTCAACTTCTTTTTGGATAGCAACGATAGATTGCTCAACATCCATGTTGGTATCAGCTTCAACTTCGCTGTATTTTTTCAAACCAGATTTAATTACGTTAGCAACTGAACCTTGTTGTTTATCACATTCTGCTTTAGCTGCTTCGATATTACCTGAGTTTAATAAACCTTTTACTTTAATAATAAAAGAATCTAAGCTTGATTTACCACTTGCTTTACCAATAACAATTAAACGCTCGATAGAGAAAACGATTGTTGTTAATAATAAACCGATCAAAACGGCAACAATAGGACCTCCTTTGTAAGCTGTACCTGGGTAATTGTTAGGTAATGGTAAGTTTTCGTTGTTGTTATCGATAAAGTTTGACGGATCTCCCAATACATATTTCCAAATCACGAATCCGATAACGATACAAATAGGAATAACTAATGTTGCGAAAACATTTGAAGCACTAGAAGAGCTCTCTTTTTTAACAGTTGCTGGTTTTGGTGCGTTTGCCATTTTTTTTGAATTTTTAGTTTTAGTTCTTGTTTTTAATTTTAGCTGTTTTTTTCTTTTTGTAATACACTCAACGTTTCTTATCCGAAATTGTTGCGAAAAACAAATTTATAAATTGATTTTAAATTACAAATTAATAAATCAATAAACTATTAAATCGTTACTTAAAATTTAGTTTCGGTAACTACCTAGGGTGTATAACAAAAAAATTGCCCCAGCCGAGGCAATTCTTTCACAATAAAAACTAAAAAAAACTCCAATTGCAAATTTTTCGTTCAAAAAATGCATTTTAAAGCACATTTAACATAATTTTAACGCCTCGTGTCTGCTTTTTGGCACTTTTGTCAGTTCGAACTGCCTGAAATTCTCTGTAAAGGCATTAGACAGTTCATATGCTTTTAAAAAATATTCTTCCTGGTTGCTCCATGTTTTAGAAGGGTCTAAAATTTCATCAGGCACGCCGGGGCAAGTTAATGGCATCATTAATTTAAACACGTGGTGCTGTTTATATTTATTATGATCTAAATCTCCGTTTAATGCTGCTGAAATCATTGCTCTGGTATAACTTAATTTCATCCTTTTACCTACACCATAAGCACCTCCGCTCCAACCCGTATTCACTAACCACACATTTACCTGGTGTTTTTCCATCTTCTCTCCCAACAACGCAGCATATTTAGATGGGTGTAGCGGTAAAAAAGCCTTCCCAAAGCAAGCTGAAAAAGTTAATTGAGGCTCTGTTATCCCGGTTTCTGTTCCTGCAACTTTTGCAGTATAACCGCTCATAAAGTGGAACATGGCCTGTTCTACATTTAACTTCGAAATAGGAGGTAATACGCCAAACGCATCTGCAGTTAAGAAAAAGATGTTTTTCGGAACAGCCCCTATTGATGGTAGAATGGCATTATCAATATAATCTATTGGATAAGCTACACGCGTATTTTCTGTTTTGCTGATGTTACTATAATCTACCTCTCGCGTACCCGGAAAAAAATTAACGTTCTCTAATAGTGAACCAAATTTAACTGCTTTAAAAATCTGAGGTTCTTTTTCTTCGGTTAAATCTACACATTTAGCATAGCAACCGCCTTCAAAGTTAAATACCGAATCTTCTCCCCAGCCATGTTCATCATCGCCAATTAATGCTCTTTCCGGATCGGCTGACAAAGTAGTTTTTCCGGTTCCAGACAAGCCGAAGAATATAGCGGTGTCTCCATTTTTACCCCTATTGGCTGAGCAATGCATGGATAAAGTATGATGATATACGGGCAAAATAAAATTTAAAACAGAAAAAATTCCTTTTTTTATTTCGCCTGTATAGCCTGTTCCGCCAATCAAAATCATCTTTTTGGTGAAATTGATAATGGAAAAGTTTTGTTGCCTGGTTCCATCTACCGCTGGCTCAGCCAAAAAACCTGGCGCAGCAAGAATGGTCCATTCTGGTGTTAAAGCCAAGTGATCTTCTGCAGGGCGAATAAACAAATGATGAGCAAAAAGATTCTGATAAGCGGTTTCGGTAATGACCCTGATGGACACGGAGTAATCCGGGTGGGCACAGGCGGAAGAATCGCGGACATAGATTTTCTTATCTTCAAGGTAATTTGTTAGCTTATAAAATAACTGATCGAATTTTTCAGAAGAGATTTTAATGTTCACATCCCCCCACCAAACCTGATCTTCGGTGATGGTGTCGCATACAATAAAACGATCTTTTGGAGAACGTCCGGTAAACTTTCCGGTATCAACCGCAAGCGCACCTGAAGCGGCCAACATACCTTCTTTATTTAATAATGCTTCATCAATCAACTCTTTTGGAGACAACTGGTACTTTACAGCAATGTTCTCGCCTAGATTTAAATAGCTTAAATCTGGCGTTTGCAGTTTCTTTTTGCTCATAACAATAAGTTAGTTAGTGGAGCAAAGGTAAAGACTTATATTGCACAAAAACGAGTTTTAAAACATAATTTTTTACATATTGTAGCAAATACACTATGATTTAATTAACTCAATATCATATAATTAAGTCATAATTTTAAACATAAAAAAAATTAAAAATATACACTAAGTAAAATCTATAAATTGTTTTAGTTAGATTAAATTCTTCTGAGCACATACATACTTATAAGAAATTATAGAAGTCATACCATTTATATTAAAACATCAACTGACCACCCCGCCCTACACCCCCCTCTAAAAAAGGGGAATAATTAGGCGCTGGAAAAACAAGCAGCTTAAATAGTAGCACCAACCCGCATTAAATAAACCTGATAAAAGCGGCAGCTCCCGATCGCACAAACAACAAAACCGCACTACCACGGGACTATAGCGGTTAGCAGGGCTGCAATTTCCAAAGAACTACTGAAACATCTTTTCTAATAATTAAAATTTACTGATCAACCACCCTGCCCTACGGGCACCCTCCGAAAAGATCGGAGCAGACTCTCCAAAGGATGGGAATAATATGGCTATTTCATTTACTTAAACGTTTTAATAGAAATTTCGAAATAAAATTGAAAAAACATTTGCATTTTAAAAAAATAATCTTCTACTTTACGGTGTACAAAGTACACGAAGACAAGATGAATTTTAACACTTCAATTATTACAACGATTATTATTACCACCGGTATAAACCAGCGGGGCTAATTTGTTGTAAATTGAAAAAACATAAAACACAGAGCGCGTCCCGATGAAAGTCGGGACGCTTTTTTTTTAAACCATGCTGAATGAAACCTGTACAAACGAGCATTTTAAATTACAGAGCAGTACAGGAACAAACAGTTAAACCTCATTAAACAAATGAAAGTACTCAAATTCGGCGGCACATCCGTAGGTTCGGCCGAGAACATTAAAACGCTCTTACGCCTGGTTGGCGAAGAAAAACAGAAGAATAGCCCGGTAGTTGTATTATCGGCAATGAGTGGTGTAACCAATTTGCTCACCGATATGGCTGAAATGGCTGAACGGGGTGAAGATTACGACGCACATTTAAAAGAAATAGAAGCAAAACACTTTGCTGTAATCCGCGCTCTTTTGCCTGCGGCAGCACAAAACCCGGTGTTTACCCGCTTAAAAATTTTTTTTAACGAGTTAGAAGATCTGCTACAGGCTGTAACCAATCTGCGCGAGCTAAGTTTACAAACCAAAGATCAGATTTTGAGTTATGGTGAGCGCTGTTCTACCTTTATGATCAGCCATATTGCCTCAAAAAACATTGGCGATTCGCTTTATGTAAATGGATCTGACCTGATTAAAACCGACAGCAATTTCGGACAGGCAAAGGTTGATACTGAACTGACCGAGCTACTGATCAACAATTTCTATCAGGAGAATAAAGACAAAGTACTTTTTGTAACTGGCTTTATAGCCAGCAATGCTGCTGGTAGGATGACTACTTTGGGCCGTGGTGGTTCTGATTATACCGCAGCGGTTTGGGGTGCTGCATTGAACGCAGAAGAAATAGAGATATGGACAGATGTAAACGGTATGATGACCGCTGATCCCCGTATGGTTAAAAAGGCTTTCTCGTTACCTGAATTAAGCTATACTGAAGCTATGGAACTGAGTTATTTTGGGGCGAAAGTCATCTACCCGCCAACAATGATCCCTGCTTTCATGAAAAAGATTCCGATTGTAATTAAAAACACTTTCGAGCCTGATTTCGCGGGAACTTATATCAAAAGCGATGTAAAAACTTCAAATTTACCCATCAAAGGAATTTCTTCTATTGATCACATCAGCATTATCAACCTTACCGGAAGTGGTATGGTGGGTAAAGCAGGCTTTAGCGGAAGGCTATTTTCACTGCTTTCGCGCGAACAGATCAATGTGGTATTGATTACGCAATCTTCATCAGAACACAGCATTACTTTCGCCGTTAAACCAACAGATGCTTCGCAGGCCATTTCCCTGATTAAAAAAGAATTCGAGCTGGAACTGGATGCTAAAAAACTGGAATTACCGGAAGTTGAAAATAACCTTGCCGTTTTGGCCATTGTTGGCGAAAACATGAAACGCACCCCAGGCATGAGCGGACGCTTGTTCAGCGCATTAGGCCGTAATGGTATCAACGTAAGAGCAATCGCCCAAGGTTCTTCAGAATACAACATCTCAGTAATCATCAGCAAGGATGATTTGTCGAAAGCAGTAAATGCAGTGCACGATGCTTTTTTTACCGACCTGAAAAGAACATTGAATGTTTTCTGTTTGGGTACGGGAAACATCGGCAAAACCTTATTTAACCAGTTAAAAGAGCAGATGCCTTTCCTCGCAGCCAATAACGATCTGCAAGTGAAAGTAACAGGCATCAGCAATACACGCAAAATGATATTTAATGCCGATGGACTTTCTTTAGAAAATTGGGAAACAGAATTGAATACAGCTGGTGAACAAGCAGATTTAGCAGGTTTTGTTGCCAAAATGAAAGCCCTAAACTTACCAAACTGTGTTTTTGTAGATAACACAGCAGCTGAACAGCCTATTGAATTTTACCAGGGCATATTTGAAAGTAGCATTTCGGTGGTAACCTGTAACAAAAAAGGGAACTCGGCAGATTATGCACAGTATAAATCATTCAAAGATACCGCCCGTAAATTCGGAGTTGATTTTTATTACGAAACCAATGTTGGTGCAGGCCTACCGATTATCCGTACACTACGCGAGCTGATGATGAGTGGCGATAAGGTAGCCCGGATTGAAGCCATTTTATCAGGAACCATCTCTTACATCTTCAATAACTTTAAAGGCGATGCTGGCTTTTACGAAACAGTAAAGGAAGCACAGGAACTGGGCTATACTGAACCAGATCCTCGCGACGACTTAAATGGAAAAGATTTTATGCGTAAGATGTTGATCCTGGCACGCGATGCAGGTTATCCATTAGAAGCCAGCGATGTGAAAATCGATAACATTTTACCTGAAGCCTGTTTAAATGCAAATTCTGTAGAGGATTTCTATTCTGAATTGCAAGCGAACGCTGCTTATTTCGAAAATCTAAAGAATACTGCAGCCAATGAAGGAAAGGTTTTACGCTATATCGGTAAACTGGAAGATGGCAATGTAGAAATCAGCCTGCAGATGGTAGATGACAGTCACCCTTTTTATATGCTATCGGGAAGCGATAATATTATCTCTTTTACAACAGATCGTTACAAAACCCGCCCATTGGTAGTTAAAGGGCCAGGAGCTGGTGCTGAAGTTACCGCTGCCGGAGTTTTTGCCGATATCATTAACGTAGGTACATTGAGCAGATAGATTAAAGCCAAAAGATTTAAGCAGTTAAACTAAAAAGAAAGCCATTAGATACAAGGTTTTATTCTTGATATCGTAGGCACTTGATAAGAAATAATGAAAAATAGTATAAAAATTTTCGCTCCGGCAACCGTTGCAAACGTAGTTTGTGGTTTCGATGTACTGGGTTTCGCCGTAAACGAACCTGGTGATGAAGTTGAAATGCGATTCACCGATACGCCTGGTGTGGTGATCAAAAAAATTACCGGCGATGATGGCCGCCTGCCTCTAGATGCCGCTAAAAATACAGTTAGTGCCAGCGTTCAGCATTACCTGCAGCATATTAACCGTTTAGATGTTGGTGTAGAAATTGAACTGCACAAAAAAATGCCTATTGGTAGTGGACTGGGATCGAGCTCAGCCAGTACCGTAGCAGGTTTGTTCGCCATTAATAAATTAATGGGCGATTTATTAACACCTACTGAATTAGTTCCCTTTGCGATGAAAGGTGAAGAACTTGCCTGTGGTTACGGCCATGCGGATAATGTTGCGCCAGCTTTGTTAGGTGGTTTTGTATTGGTAAGAAGTTACGAACCATTGGATGTAATTTCTTTACCTACTCCCGCAGGCATGTATGCTGCAATTGTTTACCCAGAGGTAGATGTACCTACTAAAGATGCCCGCCAAATGATTCGCAGTAAAGTGGCATTAAAAGATGCGGTTACGCAATGGGGAAATGTTGCAGGTTTGGTGAGCGGATTGTTCATGAATGATTTTGATTTAATTGGAAGAAGCATGAAAGACGTTCTGGTAGAACCAACACGCTCGATTTTGATCCCAGGTTTTGAAGAAATGAGAAAACTGGCGATGGAAAGTGGTGCAATCGGCTTCGGAATATCAGGTTCTGGCCCATCTGTTTTCGCATTGACCAAAGACGAAGAAACGGCTAGAAAAATAACCAAATCGCAACAACAACATTTACATAAAATAAATATTAACAGCAAAGCTTTTGTTTCTCCGGTGAACGCCGAAGGACCAAAAGTAATTTCTTAAGGCTAGAAGGTAGAGGGTTTAAAGGTGGAGGGCTAAGCGTCTAAAACCTTCCAACCCTCAACCTTTCAACCCTACAACCTCATTAAAAATGAAACTATACTCAACCAACAATAAAGATTTACGTGTTTCTTTTAAAGAAGCCGTTTTTAACAGCATGCCACAGGATAAGGGCTTATATATGCCTGTTGAAATACCACAGCTTGATGCCGAATTCATTCAAAATATTGAGCAATATTCTTTACCAGAAATTGCTTATAAAGTAGCTTCAACACTACTAGAGGATGAAATTCCGGCTGAAGATTTAAAGGCTTTAATTGATGATGCGATTAATTTTGATGCACCAGCTGTTAAATTGGATGACAAAACCTTTGTTTTAGAACTCTTCCATGGCCCCTCTTTGGCTTTTAAAGATTTTGGCGCCCGTTTTATGAGCCGCGTAATGGCTTATTTTTTAAAAGATGGCGAGCAGCTGCTGGATGTTCTGGTGGCAACTTCGGGCGATACCGGCGGTGCAGTAGCATTAGGTTTTTTAGGCGTGCCCAATACGAGAGTAACCATCCTTTATCCGGAAGGAAAAGTAAGTCCGATACAAGAATTACAGTTAACAACCAACGGTGAAAACATTAGGGCTATTGAAGTAAAAGGAACATTTGATGATTGCCAGACCTTGGTAAAACAGGCTTTTGCTGATGATGAACTGAATGCGAAATTCAGGTTAACTTCTGCAAATTCGATCAATATCTCCCGATTGATTCCACAAACATTTTACTATTTTAACACTTATGCCCAACTTAAAAAGCAAGGGCTTAAGGATGTGGTATTTTCTGTTCCGAGTGGAAATTTTGGAAATATTGGTGCAGGCTTATTGGCTTACAAACTCGGATTACCGGTTAAACAGTTTATAGCCGCTACCAATGTTAATGATACCGTACCACGCTTTTTAGAAAGTGGTGTTTATGAAACCAGGCCTTCAACCCAAACCTATTCTAATGCCATGGATGTTGGCGCACCAAGCAACTGGATCCGCATTATGGATCTTTTTGATCAGGACATAGCAGCGGTTAAAAAAGTGGTTACTTCTTACCGTTTTACAGATGAAGAGACATTAGAAGGCATTAAAGAACTTGACAATAAACTGAACTACGTAGCCTGTCCGCATACAGCGATTGCATATTTAGCAGTTGAAAAATACAGAATTGAAAACCCATCTGATGAAAGCGCAGCTGTTTTCTTATCTACCGCACATGCCTGTAAATTTCCAGATATTTTCCCTGCGCGTATTGCCGCTAAAATCGAGATCCCTGAACAGGTTAAAACTTTAGAAAGCAGACCTAAACATGCAGACCAATTAGGTGTTGATTTTGACGGGTTTAAGGCTTATTTGCTTAAAGGATAGTGTTAGTCGGGATTTGTAATCCCGACTTTTGAACTAAGGATTTGTAATCCTTTAACCAGATTCCAAATTTGGAATACACTAGGTTCGGATTATAAATCCAGTCCAATACAAAACTTGGACTAAAGATTTGTAATCCTTATCATTACAGGCAAATAGGTATTGATAATGGCTTTCAAATATTCCATAACTGATCAAAACGACATTTACTTCATCACTACGACAGTAGTTGGATGGATTGATGTTTTTACACGGAAAGAACTTGCAGAAGTTATTATTGAAAGTCTTAAATACTGTCAATCTAATAAGGGATTAATTATTTATGCATGGTGTTTAATGCCAAGCCACTTACATATGATAGTTAGTGCTGAAGAAAATTATAACCTTTCGGACATTATCAGGGATTTCAAAAAATTCACCTCTAAAAAGATAATAAAAACGATTGGAGAAATTAATGAAAGTAGAGAATGGCTCTTAGATAAGTTTTCATTTGCTGCCCGAATTAATATCAAAAACAAAGAATATAAATTTTGGCAGGATGGCTTCCATCCAATTGCTTTGTATTCAAATGAATTTAAAGATCAAAAATTAGATTACATTCATAATAATCCCATTGAGTCGGGAATTGTTTCGGAAGCAGAACATTACAAGTATAGTTCGGCTATAAGCTATGCTGGTGGTTTAGGATTATTGGTGGTTGTTTATTTATGATTAGAAATTATATGGCCGGATTACAAATCTGAAAAAACACCGGAAGTTAGTCTGGATTTGCAATCTCGTCCTTTGAACTAAGGATTCTCTCAAATTACCTTAAACCAGATTACAAATCTGAAGTACAACCGATCAGGATTACAAATCCTGACCAACAAAAAGCAATTTAAAAGTTATTTTTTAAAGGGTAATAATTAGATTGATCGTCATTTCGAGCGGAGTGCAACGAAGCCGAGAACCAAAAAGTGCTCAGCGAAGCTAAATCTGTCTAGAGATAGATCTCTCCCTTCCGCTGCGCTACAGTCGAGATGACGATTTATAAAAATGCAAATCCATTCCAATTTCTGACCTATCTCTAAAGTTAGCCGGGATTTGTAATCCTTAATCAAAAAAGTCATACAACACAAAGGTCCGGACTATAAATCCGGACCAACTTGAAAATATTTATTTAATTAACAGAAGCGAAAGCTGTAGAAGTAATGCTAACATTATTAAATGTTGCGCTTCCTGAACTGGTGGTGATCGCCTGTCCATTGAATCTAAAAGTGCGTGAGCCTGGGGCCGCAGTATAAATAATAATAGTATAAGTGCCAGCCGTAAGCGGACCATATGACCCGCCACTTGGTCCAAAATAAGCACTAATAGGCGTAGGTCCGTATAAGTAAATGGATCCGTTATCACCAGTTCCATTACCTAAATTTAAACCAATGCTAAAAAATTTACTGGCGTTAATTTCAGCCCTGGTATTTTGCAAAGGTAATACAGCCAGCACTGTACAAAACAGGAATAATTGAATAAGCTTTTTCATAAGAATTGGGTTTTAATGTAGATTTATATTGGTTAGTTATATAAAAATAAAAAATTAAGCATTAAGTAGGATCATATTTGTAAAAATAAAATAATCAGGGCATTACATCCGTTAGTACAATCCAAACTAGACTTTTTTAGGAATTAAGCTTAACCAGATTATAGGTCTGGAGAACTGTAGGAAAAGATAGGTCCGGATTACAAATCCGGACCAACTAAGATTTTCATCGGGATCTGTTATTATTTAGCACCTTGCGATTTTAGCATTTTTAGCTCATGCTTTAAAGCTTCGATCTGTTGCTGTTGCTCCTTTATGCTGGCTACCAAAAGCGGAACTAAACGCTCATAGTCCACCTTGGTAATGGTAGCACTTCTAAAAGCATTTTTACCTGAGCTGTAATCTTTGGATTGTACCGAAACAATATTTGGAACGGCTGCTTTTGCATCAGTACCTACAAAACCATATTGCGGCCCTGCAGATAATTTTAATTTTCCGGCCCAGGCTTTGTCGTAATTAAAACTTACAGGCGCTAATTTAGTAACCTGGCTTAAAGCGTTTTCTACTGGTTTAACATTATGCTGCACTACTTCTTGTGCACTGATTTTTAAAGATGCGGCCATTAAAAGCACTGCGAATGAAATTGCTCGTTTCATATCTATTAATTATTTTGTAATTTTTGAAATAGAAAATTTGATTCTGCTTCTTGGAAACAGGAAATAAACCTAAAAAGATGTATTATATGGATGGCGGAGGTGTTAAAACCTCTGGAAAGTATGCCAGTTGGAAAGAATGATCAGGGATAATCACCTTTTTTGTACTCTGAAATGGAAAATATAACGTCGCATTAAATAAGACTTCATATACTGCAAATTCGCTTTCTATCTTCTTTTCTTCCTTTTCTGTTGCATCATCATTTGTAGACAAAAGTTCAACATTATGATCAGAATAGCTTAAATACGAAACCACATGACTTACTTTTAAGAAAAAAGCAAGTGCAATGCAGGCAATTAATATATATTTAAAACCATTAAATTTCATTGCTACAAATATAAATGCTATTCTACCAAAACAACAATTTAAGCTTAATGTTCTGTAAGAATTTGAAATATTGGGCAGATGCTATCTACAATTTAATGAAAGCAAGGAGCTTTTGTTAATAATAGTTTGAATCAGGACCTCGAGGTTTTAAATACCTGCGAGGTCTTTTTATTAAAATATAGCCTTCGCAATCTGCTTGGTCTGCTCAGGGCGTCCCATGGTATAAAAATGCAATACAGGCGCACCAAAATCGATCAGTTCTTTACATTGTTTGATCATGGCTTCCGTACCAATTTCCTTTGCCTCATTATTATTTTTAGCATGAGATAGTGCGTCCGTTAACTCATCAGGTAAATCAATGTGGAATATCTTGGGCAATACATTTAACTGCGACAAGGTGCTGATGGGCTTCAAACCTGGTATAATTGGAATATTGATATCGTTTTCCCTACACTTCTTTACAAAATCGAAATACTTCTGGTTATCGAAGAACATCTGCGTAACAATAAACTCCGCGCCTGCTTCAACCTTCTTTTTCAGATATTTAAAATCTGTACTCATATTGGGTGCTTCGAAGTGCTTTTCCGGATAACCTGCAACGCCAATACAGAAATCACTTTTAAAAGTTTCTACATCTTCGTGCAGAAATTTACCTTCGTTATGGTTCTTGATATGTTCGATTAAATCTGTAGCATAACAGTGTCCGCCGGGAGTTGGCACAAAATTCCCATCTGCCTTACGGGCATCGCCACGCAAAGCCAAAACATTATCAATCCCCAAAAACTGTAGGTCGATCAATGCATTTTCAGTTTCTTCTTTGGTAAATCCGCCGCAAATGAGGTGTGGAACGGCATCAACTTTATATTTATGAATAATAGCTGCACAAATGGCAATGGTACCCGGACGCTTACGGTAAGATACCTTTTGAAGCAAACCATTAGCCTGTTCTTTATAAATATAATCCTCGCGGAGTGAAGTTACATCAATAAAAGGCGGGTTAAATTCTAGCAACGGCTCTATAGCATCATAAATCCATTGTATACTTTGCCCCTTAATAGGTGGTAATAATTCAAAAGAGAATAGGGTTTTACCCTTTGCGTTTTTTATATGGTCTGTAATCTTCATACCTTGTTTAATTGTCCATGCTGAATGCTCATGGAGCATCTCATACATAATGGCAGTTTCTATTTTTTAACTGCAAGTCATATTCATACTTCACTTAAAGATCCTTCGTTGCTCTCAGGATGACAAAAGTGAAGGGTTAATAAGCTAAATTTGGACTTAACCACCGCTCTACTTCTTCAATCGGCATATTTTTTCTGATGGCGTAATCTTCAATCTGGTCTTTGGTAATTTTTCCCAATCCAAAATATCTTGAATCTGGATGTGCGAAGTAAAAACCACTTACCGCAGCTGTTGGATACATGGCATAACTTTCTGTTAAGTGTAATCCTATTTTGTTCTCTGCATCAAGCAATTGGAATAAAGTTCCTTTTTCGGTGTGCTCAGGGCATGCAGGATAACCTGGTGCCGGCCGGATACCTGCGTATTCTTCTTTAATCAGTTCCTGGTTACTTAGATTTTCATCCTGAGCATAACCCCAATACTCTTTACGTACACGCTCATGCATGCGCTCGGCAAAGGCTTCTGCCAAACGATCGGCCAATGCTTTGGCCATAATACTGTTGTAATCATCGTAATTGGACTCAAACTCATTCACCAATTCATCAATCCCAATACCTGCAGTTACAGCAAAACCACCAAAATAGTCCTGAATACCGCTTTCTTTCGGTGCAATAAAATCAGATAAAGCATAGTAAGGCTGCCCATCTACTTTTTCGGCCTGTTGGCGAAGAGTGTGAATAGTGACAAGTCTGGAGTCCTGAGCCTTAAGTCCTGAGTCAATAGTCGGACTTCCGACTTCGGACTCCGAACTTGGGACTTCTAAAATAATATCGTCTCCTACTGCATTCGCTGGCCAGAAACCGATTACAGCTCTTGCTGTTAATAATTTTTCGTCGAGGATGCGTTTTAACAAAACCTGTGCATCATCAAACAGTTTCTTCGCTTCATCGCCTACATTTTTATCGTCGAAAATTTTCGGATAACTTCCGCGGAGTTCCCAGGTATGGAAAAACGGTGTCCAATCGATATACGGAACGAGTTCTTCTAAGGGATAGTTATCGAAAACCCTGGTACCTGTAAATTCCGGGACAGGCAAGTTTGGCTGAAAATCAATCTTAAATTTGTTTCTACGTGCTTCTTCCAAAGTTTTAAAGCGTTTATCTGAACGTTTGTTCAAATGAGCTTCACGTGCTTTATCATATTCAGCTCTGATTCCAGCTATATATTCATCTCTGGTTTCGGGGTTCATCAAAGTACTGCAAACGGTAACACTTCTGGAAGCATCTAACACATGGATAGCAGGGCCCGAATAATTTGGGGCTACTTTTACCGCCGCATGGATACGTGAGGTAGTTGCCCCACCGATAATTAACGGAATGGTAAACCCTTCGCGCTCCATTTCTTTAGCAAAGTGAACCATTTCATCCAATGATGGCGTGATCAATCCACTCAAACCAATAATATCAGCATTAATTTCTTTGGCTTTTTTGATGATATCCTGTGCCGGAACCATCACACCCATATCTATAATTTCGAAGTTATTACAAGCCAGTACCACGCCCACAATATTTTTACCAATATCGTGTACGTCTCCTTTCACGGTAGCCATCAATACTTTTCCGGCAGAAGAATTTTGATTCTGATCGGGATTATCCAGTTTCTCCTGCTCAATAAAAGGTAACAGGTAAGCTACGGCTTTTTTCATTACCCGGGCAGATTTTACCACTTGGGGCAAAAACATCTTTCCGGCACCAAAAAGGTCACCAACAATATTCATCCCATCCATTAACGGTCCTTCGATTACCTGAATCGGGCGGGCATATTTTTGTCTGGCTTCTTCCACATCATCATCCAGGTATTCTACAATTCCCTTCACTAAAGAATGAGATAGCCTTTCTTCAACAGAACCTTTTCTCCACTCTTCATCTTTAACTACCTCTTTACCTTTTGATTTTACAGTATCTGCATATTCTACCAATCGCTCCGTGGCATCTTCTCTTCTGTTTAAAAGTACATCCTCCACTCTTTCCAATAATTCTGGAGGAATTTCCTGATAAACCTCTAACATCCCTGCATTTACAATGCCCATATCTAAGCCGGCCTGAATGGCATGATACAGGAAGGCTGAGTGCATGGCTTCGCGCACCACATTATTTCCCCTGAAAGAGAACGAAATATTAGAGACCCCACCACTCACTTTAGCATGAGGTAGGTTTTCTTTAATCCAGCGGGTAGCATTAATAAAATCGACCGCGTAATTGTTGTGCTCCTCCAGTCCGGTGGCCACAGTTAAAATATTCGGGTCGAAAATAATATCTTCTGCCGGGAAGCCGATTTCGTTTACCAGGATATCGTAACTTCTTTTACAGATTTCTTTTCTCCGTTCGTAATTATCGGCCTGTCCCTGCTCATCAAAAGCCATTACCACTACGGCAGCACCATATTGCATAATTTTACGGGCACTTTCGCGGAATTTATCTTCACCCTCTTTTAAGGAAATGGAGTTTACAATTCCTTTTCCCTGTAGGCATTTTAAGCCATTTTCAATTACAGACCATTTAGATGAATCGACCATGATCGGCAATTTGGCGATATCTGGCTCGGAGGCAATGAGGTTTAAGAATTTTGTCATGGCTGCTTCTGAATCCAACATCCCTTCATCCATGTTCACATCAATTACCTGTGCACCACCTTCAACCTGTTGCAGGGCAACGGCTAATGCGGCTTCGTAATCGCCACCCAAAATCAGTTTGGAGAATTTTGGAGATCCGGTAATATTGGTCCGCTCGCCAATGTTTACAAAAATACTTTCGGGTGTAATGGTTACCGGTTCTAACCCACTTAAACGCATGTATGGCGGAAGCTCAGGTAATTTTCGGGGTTCGGCTTTTCGTGCATTTTTAGCTATACAGCCAATATGTTCAGGTGTAGTACCACAACAGCCCCCAACAATATTCACAAAACCTGAGGCAATAAAATCATCAACCAGATGGGCCGTTTCGTGTGGTTGCTCATCATAAGCACCAAATTCGTTCGGTAAACCTGCGTTTGGATAAGCAGAAACATAACAACCTGCTTTTGTGGCCAACTCCTCGATATGCGGGCGCATTTCTTTTGCACCCAAAGCACAGTTAAAACCAATACTTAATGGTTTTGCATGCATTACCGAATTTAAGAAAGCTTCGGCAGTTTGTCCGGAAAGTGTTCGTCCGGAAGCATCGGTAATGGTCCCAGAAATCATAATCTCCAGTTTACGACCTATTACCTCTTCATATTTTTTAATGGCCACTATAGCCACCTTGGCATTTAAGGTGTCGAAAATGGTTTCAATCAACAATACATCAGAACCACCATCTACCAATCCACGTACCTGCTCGTAATAAGCTTCTTCCAACTCATCGAAATAAACTGCCCTAAAACCAGGGTCGTTTACATTTGGCGACATGGAAAGGGTACGGTTGGTTGGGCCAATAGCACCGGCAACAAAACATTTACGATCAGGATTTGCAGCCATAAATTCATTTACAGCCTCCTTTGCCACCCGCGCACCTTCGAAACTCATTTCATACGAAAGATCTTCCATTTGATAATCGGCCATAGAAATGCGCTGTGTACTGAAAGTATTGGTTTCGATAATATCGGCACCAGCTGCCAGGTACTCCAGGTGTATTGTTTTGATAATATCCGGGCGCGTGATGTTAAGCAAATCGTTATTGCCTTTTACATCACAAGGATGGTTTTTAAATCGCTCCCCTCTAAAATCTTCTTCACTTAAGTTATATCGCTGAATCATGGTACCCATCGCGCCATCAATCACCAAAATACGTTTTTCTAATTCTTCTCTTATACCCATTTGTTGTTGTAAGATTTGAGATATGAGATATGAGATATGAGAGGGAATAAGACACAATGTCTCAAATCTCAAATCTATGGTCTCAAGTCTCTAAAAGGCTTATCTAAAAAGTTGGTACGTGAATCGTAATCCTAAACTTATCTTTTTCTGCTATTTGCAGAATAGAATTTAGCACCTTGTAGGTTACAGGTTGCTAAGACTTCGTTGGGTCCAATCCCTCCGTCTTTCTTAATAAGCATACAAAAATGCAACAAAGCGGCATCATTTCCAAAAATTATCGCCTTGCTGCCAAATAAAATTACAAAGGCCACGCAAAACTGCGCAGCCTTAAGAATATTGTTCTGTTAGTGATTACTTTCTGCTTCCGAAAATACGAAGTAAGAAAAGGAATATGTTTAAGAAATCTAAGTATAAAGACAATGCAGCTACAATAGCCATTTTTTTACTTTCAACCTGAAGAACCTGTTCGCCGCTTGCCTCAATTCCTTCGCCAATTCTTTTGATTTTTTGCACATCATAGGCTGTTAATGCTGTAAATATTGCAATACCAATGAATGCCATAAATAAACTAAACTGTTCGCTTTGAATAAACATGTTAATTACACTGGCAATTACTAAACCAATAACCCCAACCATTAGAATTGGTCCAAATTTGCTTAGATCGATATTGGTTGTGTAGCCCATAAATGCCATAATTCCAAATATTCCGGCAGCGCCTGCAAAACAGCTCACGATTGAACCTGAGGTATAAGTTAACAAGATAAAACTTAAACTCACTCCAGTTAGTACTGAATAGAGAACGAAAACGCCAATTAATGCAGGTAATGATAATCTACTTAAACCAAATCCCATTAAAAGAACTAATCCCAGCGGTGCAAACATCGCTATGTAGCCAAAAATTGACATGCTCACTTTTCCAGTTGCAGGATTAATATTTAAAAGGTATTGCATCAATTGCTCATTAGTTCCAAATAAATAGGCGGCTACGGTTGATAAACTTAACGCCACAAACATCCATAAGAAAACGTTGGCAAAGAATTTTTTAGAAACAGATCGTTCCTGAACGAAAACACTGTTGTCTTGATATTGATAATTTTGTTGTTCCATTTTTTAATTTGTTTTAGCAATTATTTTTTAAATGAAGAAAATCCCTCGAAACTTAAATCTTCATCTATTTTTTCCCAATGTATACCAAAAGGAGAAATATTATAATCTTCTCTCTCTTCAGCACTAGCATTCAATAGTTTCGGAAACCAGCTTAATGGGTGGCTTTTACTTTCACCTGTTGATGTTCTAACGAAGATGTGGTTATTTTCAAACCACACTTTTATTTTATTTTCCATGATATTCATACCATTTTGCAATGATAATTTCTTTATTTTCTTCTATCAAAGATTGTGCAAGATTAACATCTTTATTCTTTAATCCTTTATTACTGACAAGTTTTACCTCTTCTTCTTCAAATTTGCCTCTCCATCTGCATTTCTGACATGAACATGTATTGGTAAATGCTCATTGGAGTAGAAAAAGAAACGAAGTCCAAAAATTATAAATAATGTAGGCATCTCAGTTTAAAAATAAACATTTAGTTCAATCTTTTTGTCAGTTGTTCTTCAACTTTTTTAAAGAACTGTAATGGTTTCAATGTGCGCCAAGGCAGATTATCAAAAGCGCCACCAAAGTTAATGTAATAATCAATGTTGTTATCGCGAAACTCAGTGATGACGTGTTCCTGAAAATTCACCCCAACAATCCAGCCATCTTCTACTTCCTGAAACCATTCTTCGTAATAACTATCATCAGAGGCATGAAAATTAAGTACGTTTTCACCGATCAGGATAAATTTATTAATGCCTTCATCCATCATCAACTCTAAAATATCGCGCTTCATCAGCATAATGTCGTTGTTAATGGCATCATTCCACTCGCCGATAAATTCGATAATGGCATAACTGCGGTCATAATCAGCATATAACACCTTCATGTATAACGTATTCGAACCAAACTCATCCCATTGTGGGTGCAGTAAAAAATTGTAAATCTGCTTATCGAAGTAAAGTTCTGAATATTCGGTATTGTAAAATGGCGAACGCTCATCTTCTGCCGAAATATAATCATCTCTCCACTGGTAATAAGGCTCAATTTCGTGCATAATTTTCTAATTATTGAATGAGCGAGTTTTTGAATGCGTGAATGTTAAGGTCATTTCTACATCACATCAATTTTCATTCCCTCATTCTATCCTTTTCTCATTTCTTAATGTCCTGCTTCAACAGCTTTTCGCACACTTCCATAACGGTTTAACAATTGGGCAGCTTCATCGTAGCCAATATTCAGTTCGTCGGCCACCATTTGCGTGCCACGATCTACCAGTTTATGATTCGTTAACTGCATGTCGACCATTTTATTGCCCACTACACGCCCCAGCTGAACCATAACCGTGGTACTCAACATATTTAATACCATTTTTTGCGCCGTACCAGATTTCATGCGGGTTGAGCCGGTAATAAACTCAGGTCCAACCACCACTTCAACCGGAAAATCAGATGCTGCAGCAACAGGCCCACCGGCATTACAAACAATGCAGCCCGTTAAAACACCATGTTTACGTGCCATGTTTAATCCACCAATTACATAAGGCGTAGTACCTGAGGCGGCGAGGCCAACCAAACAATCTTTTTCATTAATTTTAAATTCCTGAAGATCTTTCCAGGCTTGTTCGGCATTATCTTCAGCAAATTCTACTGCTCTTCTAATGGCAGTATCTCCGCCAGCAATAATTCCCACAACCCAATCAAACGGCACACCATAAGTTGGCGGGCATTCTGAAGCATCTACCACACCTAAACGACCGCTGGTGCCTGCACCTATATAAAAGAGTCGACCACCTTTTTTCATCCGCTCGGCCACTGCCGATGTTAATTTTTCGATTTGAGGCAAAGATTTTTCAACCGCAAATGCTACAGTTTTATCTTCGTTATTAATGCCCTGCAAAACCTCTAATACCGACATCTGATCGATGTGGTTATAATTAGATTCTTGCTCGGTAACTCTATTCATAAATTTAATTTTGATAAAATTCGGTAAATTCTTTCTAAAAACTAGGCTAAAAATTCAAAAATATCTGTGTTAATTTTTACCATTTACCTTATGGCGTTAATTAATGTTAAATATTATAAACAAAAGACATGAAAATGCGGTTAAAAAATATATCAACCCGCTAATTTTCATAAATTTGCATTAACGCCAATGAAAAAAAATACCAAAAACAACATACTCATCGCTTTAAGCTATTCTGTAATCTTAATAGCTGGGATGTTTTTGGGCATAAAATTCATTAAGGATCAAGGCTTTGGCGTTAAAAAAAGTCCTCAGCTGGCTCAAAATAGCGACGAAAAATTAAACGAAATCTTACACATCATCAATGGTAATTATGTTGATGATATCAATACCGATTCGCTTCAAAACTTACCTATAGATAGTGTTTTGCACCAGCTTGATCCACATAGTGTTTACCTGCCGCCAACTGATGCACAGGATATGACTGATAACCTGGAGGGAAATTTTGAAGGTGTAGGCATAGAATATTATATGCTTAACGATACCATGATGGTTACTGGCGTGGTTAAGGATGGGCCGGCTTACCAAGCGGGAATTAAATTAGGCGATAAGATATTGAGTATTGATACTGCAGTAGTAAGTGGACGAAACCTACCTAAAGATCAACTTAGCGGCCGTTTTAAAGGCAAATCTGGAACTGGTGTAAGCGTAGTGCTTTTGCACCCGGGAGCGCCACAGAGCAACCGTATTATGGTTACCCGTGGTAAAGTAAACATCAGCAGTATTGACGCAGCCTACATGATTAACAATGAAACCGGCTATGTGCGGATCAGTAAATTTGGCGCCAATACGGATAATGATTTCGCTGCTGCAGCCAACAACCTGAAAGCAAAGGGCATGAAAAAACTGATTCTAGATCTGCGCGATAACGGAGGTGGTTATTTTACAGCAGCCACCGGCCTGGCTGATCAGTTTTTGGGCGAGAACAAACTCATCGTGTATACCCAGGGCAAGCATGAGCCACGTACCGATTATTTTTCTACCGGTACCGGATCCTTTCAAAATGGTAAGCTGGCTGTACTGATTAATGAAAATACAGCCTCGGCCAGCGAAATTGTAGCTGGGGCCATCCAGGATTTAGGCCGTGGGATTATTGTTGGCCGCCGCTCTTTTGGTAAAGGTTTGGTACAAGAGCAATTTGCCTTTGGCGATGGCTCTGCATTGAATTTAACCATCGCTAGATATTATACACCATCCGGCAGAAGTATCCAGAAATCGTACAAAAAAGGTTATGATGCCTATAAACATGAACTAGATGAACGGATGACGGATGGAGAACTTACAGGAGACCATACTTCTTTCCAGGATTCTATTGAGAAAACTGAAGGTGTAAATATCCAACCGAATAAAAAAGTTAAGCCAATTGGCGGTATCCAACCAGATATATTTGTGAAATTGGATACCAATGGCTACAATAAGTTTTATAGTAATTTAGTCAGTAAGAAAATACTTTCTGATTATGTATTTAATGTACTTACCAATAAGTACAGTGCCAGTTTTGTAGAACAGAACATCAATATCTTTACCATAAACGATAATGACTTTAAGGACTTTATAGGGTTTCTTCAACGCAAAAATGTAGCGATAGATCGTTTTCAATTGTATAATTCGAAAAATGTGATCTTAAATGATCTTAAAGCTTTACTTTGTCGCTATTATCTGGGCGATGTAGGCTACTACAAGGCCGCCAACCAAACCGACAATGCGGTGAGGCAAGCACTCCTTAACCTTCAATAGCCATATTTTATATGTTTAGGAAGCAAATTCAATTTGCATTTTTGAAATTATATTTCACTCAATAATACAAAACAATATAATATTCTAATTTAAAAACAATTTTTAATACTATATTTTGTTTAAGTAAATTTGCCTGCAAATCATATCTTTTATGGAAGCGAGCAGATTAGCAGCAAAAGACCAACAAGTTTTGGAAGCTCTTTTGGAAAAGGTTAAGGAACAAACCAATTTATTTTTAGGTTATCCGGTAGCTAAAGATTTTGATTACCAGGCACTTTCTGACTTTTTAAAATACCCGATGAATAACCTTGGTGATCCTTTTGTTACCTCGACCTATGGTGTCGGATCTCGAGAACTGGAAAAAGAAGTAGTACAATTTTTTGCTGAACTTTTTCGCGCACCAGCTGATAATTGGTGGGGTTATGTTACCAATGGTGGCTCAGAGGGCAATCTTTATGGCTTATACCTCGGCCGCGAATTACATCCGAAAGGCATGGTTTATTACTCGGAAGCTACACATTACAGTGTGCAAAAAAACCTGCATTTACTGAATATGCCAAATATCGTTATCCGTACCCAGGAAAACGGAGAAATCGATTATGAAGATCTGGAGTATACCATTCGGATGAACCGCCACATGCCTGTTATTATTATGGCTAATATTGGCACTACCATGACCGAAGCACGTGATGATGTGGCTAAAATTAAAGCCATCTTGAAAAAACTGGCTATCCAACATTATTATATCCATGCTGATGCGGCACTTTCTGGCACCTACAGCGCGCTCATTGAACCAAGACCAGCATTCGATTTTGAAGATGGCGCAGACAGCATCGCCATTAGCGGCCATAAATTTTTAGGCTCCCCCATGCCTTGTGGGGTGGTAGTCGCAAAAAAATCGAACCGAGATAGAATTGCCCGTTCGGTAGCTTATATTGGCAGTGTTGATACGACCATTACAGGATCGAGAAATGGCCATAGCCCCTTGTTTTTATGGTATACTATTAAACATTTAGGCATATCAGGTTTAAAGAGCAGGGCTGTTCACAGCTTAGCAACCGCAGCTTATACTGAGCAAAAACTTAAAGCACTAGGAATTGCTGCCTGGCGAAATGAAAATGCCATTACCGTAAACTTCCCCACCCCATCTGCAAGGATCTGTAAAAAATGGCAACTGGCAGCAGAGCAGGGAAATTCGCATATCATCTGCATGCCAAATGTAACGCAATCGCATATCGACCTTCTGATTACCGACCTTAAAGCTGAAACGGTATTGCAAGATTGACCCCTATACAAACATTTCAAATCAACCGGTGTTTAATGATGACCATAGACATAAACAGATTTAAATGAAAATAATCATTGTAGGCGCAACAGGCACACTGGGCAAAAAAGTAGCTGAAGCATTTGCATCAAAACACGAGATCATCCGTGTAGGAAATACTAAAGGCGATGTTCAGGTAGACATTACCAATGAAACATCGATCAAAAATATGTTTGAGCAGATCGGTGCTTTCGATGCCTTGATCAGCACAAGCGGAAAAGGTCCTTTTGCACCTGTAAATCAGCTAACGGGCGAGGTATTTAAAAGTGGCTTGCTGGATAAATTATTGGGACAGGTTAATCTGGTGCTTATTGGTCAGCATTACATTAACAAAGGCGGATCGTTTACATTAACATCGGGTATATTGGCCGAAAATCCTGTTGCTGCTGGTTCAGCATTGAGTACCATAAATGGAGGTTTAAATGCATTTGTTTTGGCATCTGCTCCGGAACTTGGAAACGGGATCCGTATAAATGCTGTAAGCCCTAACGTAGTTGAAGATTCTCCTGCTTATTTCGAGTCTTTCCCTGGAGAAATTCCCGTTACTATGGAGAAGGTGGTTAAAGCCTATGAAAAAAGTGTATTGGGTATTTTAACGGGCCAGGTCATTAAAGTTTATTAAAAAGATTCGGCGATTTGAGAAAGTCCAGCACATCATGATTTAATCAAAGCTTATCGTAAAATTTCACTTATTCAAAACCCAAAGTTTTATATTAGTCGATATAACAAAACGAATATGATAGAAACAGAACGCCTCATTTTAAAACCCTTAACACACGATCAGCTTTTAAAATACATTAAAGATGATCATTCTTTAGAAAAAGAGTTTGGCCTTCTACCAACTAAGAAAAACATCTCGCCTTCACTTCAAGAGGCATTGGAACAAACTATTTTACCAAACGTTTTTGACAAAGATAAAGATTACCTATATCATACCTTATGGACGATTATATCCAAACCGGACAATAGAATGGTAGGAGATATTTGTTTTGTTGGTGAGCCTGACCAGAATGGCGAAATCGAGATAGGTTATGGCACTTATAAAGAATTCAGAGGCAAAGGCTTTATGACTGAAGCGGTGGGCCGGTTAATAGAGTGGGCAAGGGAACAGCCCAAAGTAAAATCAATTTTTGCAGCTACTACAAAAGATAATGTGGCCTCTTATTCTATTTTAGAAAAAAATAACTTTATCCATATTGGAGAAGTTGATGATATGTTAAGCTGGAAAATTGAATTGAAGTAATGTTGTAGGGGCAGATTAATTTTGCCACGGAAAACACGGAAAACCATGCAATAGGATAAGATTTACTGAAAGGACAGATAGCCAATATAGAAATCATGCTCTTATGATCGTTATCCTGAAAGGTTAGTTTTAGAAAAAGCAAAAGAGGGGTGATGCAGGCCAGTCGAAATGATGACTGATTTTCTAAACCTATCCTCTAGCCTTCGTCTCGCTAAGATATTGATGATTTATCGCAGAATAATTTCGTTACGAACCACCTTGATGAACCTTTGCAATACTCTACAGCACGATCTCAAACAAACTTAACCTGATTCCTTCATAGTGTTTCGGCAGTCCATCAGTTTTTTCCATACTTACTACCCCAACATAATCAAAACCACAACCCGTGTAATATTTGAGCAGTTTTTCATTATCAGCCCAGGTATCCATTCTGATAAATTTAATGTTATTCTTTGCGGCGTAATCCTTCGCCCATTTTATAATTTCCTTCACGAAAGAATGGCCGCGAAATTCGGGATGGGTTACAATCCTATGGATATAAATTGCATCCTGATCACGCGCACCCCAAATTAAAGGATCGTTAAATGTAACGGCAAATACACAGGCCACTACCCCATCTACAAGAATTTTATATTGGCGGTTTTCATCGATCTCGGTTTGTACCATTTCCCTACTAAAGCCTTGCCAGTGTTTGTTAAACACTTTCTTTTGATGGGCGATTGCGAGATCATAAAATCCAAAAATGATATCGATATCAGCTGCCTGGCTATTCAAAACTTGTAACTGCATGCAGCAAAGGTAAGGGTATTTAATAAATATTGTCATTTCGAGCGGAGCTCAGCGAAGTCGAGAACCCGAAGGCTCAGCGAAGCTAAATCTGCCTCGAGATAGATCTCTCCGTTTCGCTGCACTTCAGTCGAGATGACGCCGTACTGTTATTAACTAAAAATAAAAACAGGACTGCTTCTTTAAGAAACAACCCTGTCTAAATAATATTATTTTAGGCCTTACGCCCTCCACCTTTAAACCTTCTACCTCCTCAACCCTATTTCTGTCTGAAATAAATCTGGATCGGGGCACCGGAAAAATCGAAGTTTTCCCTTAGTTTATTTTCGATGAAACGTTTATACGGATCTTTAATGTACTGTGGCAAGTTGCAGAAAAATGCAAACATTGGCGAAGTAGCGTTAATCTGCGTGATGTATTTAATCTTGATATGTTTCCCTTTCAAAGCCGGTGGCGGGAATTTCTCGATCAGCGGCAACATTACATCATTCAATTTAGATGTAGGGATTTTCTTGCTACGGTTTTTATAAACTTCTAAAGCTGCTTCAATTGCTTTAAAAATACGCTGTTTATTTAATACAGAGGTAAAAATGATCGGCACATCCGTAAATGGACGGATCCGCTCGTGAATCTGCTCTTCAAAAGCTTTCATCGTTTGCGTGTTTTTTTCGATCAAATCCCATTTGTTGATCAGAATTACGATACCTTTTTTGTTCTTCTCGGCCAAATGGAAAATATTGATATCCTGACTTTCAATTCCTTCTACGGCATCAATCATTAATACCACCACATCAGCCTCTTCTAAAGCTTTAATGGTACGCATTACCGAATAAAACTCTAAGTTTTCTTTAACCTTGGTTTTTTTACGTAATCCGGCAGTATCGATCAGCATAAACTCATGACCGAATTGATTATAATGGATTTTAATTGAATCGCGGGTTGTACCTGCATTTGCAGTCACAATATTACGCTCTTTACCAATTAGTGCATTAACCAAAGAAGATTTACCCACATTCGGACGACCTGCAATGGTAATCTTAGGTAACTGATTTTCTTCTTCCGGAATATCTTCGAAATTTTTAACAACCTCATCCAATAACTCTCCTGTTCCAGAACCAGTCATTGATGATAATGCATATACCTCGCCCAATCCGAAACCATAAAAAGTATGGATTTCGTTATACAAAGCAGTATTATCTACTTTATTTGCACAAACATAAACGGGTTTATTACTTCTGCGCAGTACCTGGGCAATATCATCATCTAAATCGGTAATGCCTGTTGTTACATCCACCATAAAGATTAAAACACTGGCCTCTTCGATGGCAATCATTACCTGCTCGCGGATGGCAGCTTCGTAAACATCTTCTGAGTTGGCTACATAACCACCAGTATCGATTACTGTAAATTGTCTGTCTGTCCACTCGCCCACTCCATAGTGCCTATCGCGGGTTACACCGCTGACATCGTCTACAATTGCCTTACGGCTTTCTGTTAATCTATTAAAAAGTGTGCTTTTGCCTACGTTTGGCCTGCCTACGATGGCTATAATGTTACTCATGGGTGTTCTTTTGATAGTTAATGGCTTATAGTTAATGGTCGTGGTGTTTTAAGCAAGCTGCTCAAACGATTTGGCTATCAGCCATTGACTATCAACTACTAACCGATTTATTTCGGGCTGCAAAGGTACGGTTAATTATCGTAACCAAAGCTTTTTAAGTAATTCTTTTTACTTCTCCAGTCGGGAATTACTTTTACAAACATTTCCAGAAAAACCTTGCTGTCTAAAAATTTTTCGATTTCTAAGCGTGCTTCTGTCCCTACCTTTTTCAACATGTTTCCGCCGGTACCAATTAAAATGTTTTTTTGTGAATCTCTTTCAACTACAATTTCTGCAGTAATTCGGATCATGGAACCTTTGCCATTTTTCATTTCCTCTTCTTTAAAACTCTTTACAATTACCTCGGTACTGTAAGGGATTTCTTTCTGATAGTTGAGGAAGATTTTTTCGCGGATCATCTCCGAAACAAAGAAACGTTCTGAACGATCTGTTAGATCTTCTTTGTCATAATATGGCGGATGTTCTGGCAACATTTCGAGCACACGATCCAATAATCCGTCTACATTGTGCTTATGTAAAGCCGAAATGGCGTAAATAGCAACAGGATTTAACTTTTCCTGCCAGTAGGCAATCTTTTCATCAACCTGCTCCTGCAATGCTTTATCAATTTTATTGATGAGCACAATAGTTGGGATATTGCGGTTCAGGATTTTTTCCAGAACGTCATCTTCATCGTATTCTTCGTTAATATCTGTTACAAATAAAAGTACGTCGGCATCAGTTAAAGACCCATTAACAAAGCTCATCATACTCTCTTGCAAGCTATACTTTGGCTTAATTATACCTGGTGTATCAGAGAAAACGATCTGATATTCTTCTTCATTTACAATACCTAAAATGCGATGCCTTGTAGTTTGTGCCTTAGGAGTGATAATGCTAAGTCGCTCGCCTACAAGCACATTCATGAGGGTAGATTTACCTACATTTGGTTTACCTATTATACTAACAAAACCTGCTTTATGCGCCATTAAAATATTTTTAAAAAAAAATTTGCAGCACAAAGAAACGAATTATATCTTTGCATTCCAATTCGGAAACAGAGTTAAGGATTTAATTCACTAAAAAACGAGGTGTATATAGAGTGCGGGGTGGAGCAGTTGGTAGCTCGTCGGGCTCATAACCCGAAGGTCGCACGTTCGAGTCGTGTCCCCGCTACCAATTCAGTTGGTAGTTCTCAGTTGGCAATTTTAATTGCACACTGAAAATTGGAAATTTAAAAACTGAAAAATGGCCCGTTCGTCTAGGGGTGAGGACGCCAGATTTTCATTCTGGAAACAGGGGTTCGATTCCCCTACGGGCTACGAAGCCGCTTCTTTCCGAAGCGGCTTTTTTATTTTCTTCTGTAAGCGTAGATTTATTTTGGATAGCTGGAAAAGCTAGTGAAGGGGGGATTGCGATCAACCAGTCTGCTTTAAATTAAGAAAGAAGTTTACCTGACGTCTTTCAGGTTCACCTTTAATTGCTCACCATTTTCTTTAATGGTAACCACGGTTTCTATATTTGCATTAGCTCCCGTAGAGGCACTGGCTGTGTTATAGACAGGTGAAGAAGAAAGTACCGCACCGCTAGGATGCATTAAATAAGAAGTGCCTGCGTAATAACTGTAAGTATAGGAATGTGTATAGCCGAAGGAGGTCATTAAGAGATATTCTCCCGGCATCAAGTTCGTAAATTCGAAGTGACCCTGATTATCGTACACTTTGGTGGTCTTAATACATGCGGACACATTCGGATCAATAGGCACTTCAGGCAGTTTTTTACCTTTCTTTATTTTCTTGTTCACTTCTTTCCACTCTTGAATATAGGGAGAATTAAGAAGGATGGATACTACAGTTCCCTTTGGCGGATACTGAGCTTTATTGATGTTGACGATTGCAATGCCTCTTGAGGAATGATCTCTCGCGAACGCTGTACCGAGGATCACACTATTTCCTTTTTCTACCTTGGCCAGTGCCTCCTCCTTATTGAATTTGTTTTTGATAGGTTGATAGTCCAGTTCATCGTTTACACAAATTTCCCACATACCTTTGCCCATAGACATTTCCCGTTGCCAGATAGCATGGTTTTGCTTATCAATTACATAATTATAAATGGCACCCGAACTTTCTTCCAGTACAGTTACCAGCCAGCACTCATGATTGCCCGTTTTAGGTGAGCGGTGCACATAGCTTTTTACTTCTTTAATGGTATAATAGGTTATTACTTTGTCTGATTTACCATCATAATAAAATTCTGGTACTCTGGCCGTGTAACCCGTTTTGAGTGGAAGGGTTGTGAAAAGATGTTCAGACAGGTTATAATCTACATATTTCTCTTTTGGACTAAAACTTACGGATTGATCTTTTCTATTGTCGAAATAATCAAGTTTACCGTTTACCGTTGCGCCGAAAGTTAACTTAAACGTATTTTTTGGGCCTTCAAACTGGTAAGAAATTGGTGCCATCGTTTTCCCATCAGCCACTGATATTGTTTTTTTATACCATTTATTCGCTTCATCCTTGTAATCAGCAACCAGTTTAATTTCGCTGCCTGATACCGAAAGCTCATGGGTAAATGATCCTTTTTTAGTCCACGAGGTATCTTTAACATAATAAATGATATATAAGGATTTGCCCGGAATTAATTTGGAGGTGTTGACCTCTCCGCTTCCCGGAAATACGAGTTTCTGAGCATACACATTAACCGAAAATAAAACAGAGAGCATAAAATAAAACGGAAGTTTCATAGACTTATAATAAAGTGAAAATAAGTTTTTCTCAAAAATAATATTTAATCAATTGTTTACCAAAAATTTAGCCAGATCCATGACATATTCTTAAAGGAATTTAAAAAACAGCCTGCCTTGATTGCTGCCTCATATTTACAAGAAATGTAATATTGATGCGCGTGGTACCAGACAGTTATTTTATTTGAAGAAAATCGCTGACTTTAGCTCTTCCAACGGAGTTAATTTGCGCTTATAATTTATTTAATAAGCTCAAAGGGTTGTTAATAAATCTTATTTGCTTTTGAAAAGCTCGCCCGGGCATTACTCATTTCTTTGGCCGCCTGAATTATGCGATCATTAATATTCAGTCGTTTATCTGTTAGGCTGTATAATATTTCTGTCGCTTTTTGTGCATTGGCTTTGTCATTACTTGCTATGTCCATCAAAAGCTTTGCCTCCATTATATCTATATCTTTAAGTGTTAGAAATAATTTATAATAATTTAAATTGGCATTTTTAAAAGATTCAGCTTCAGGTACGTTATTGATATCCATTTCTCCAATCTTATTGCACAGCTCTTGCATGAGCGCCCTTTGCTCCTTGGCTATTTTAAGTGCGGCTTCAGGTTTTTTTCCCTGTATAGCCCTTAAACGCATACCCTCCAGACTATCAGCTACTAATATTTTGAAAGCTTGTTTTTCTATGTAATCTGTTTCATTTCTAAATTTTACAGCATTTTGCGATCTGCACGAAGCAAATAACAAAACGAGTGATATGGCTATTAAATTATTCATAAATATTTAACCGTATTAATAAATATATACAATTATATTATTTAAAAATGGCTATTTATCATGGATATATATATTCTACATCATTTTTATAAGTACCCCTATAGGCCTAGAATAATCTATAAAAAGATAGCTGCTTAAAATGAGAAAGTACACTAAAGCCTCATCAATCGTCATTGTTTTCTCTAGTTTAATTTCAGGAGGGCTTATGCCTTCTAGACAAGAGAGATATAGATCCAGATATTACCAGCCAACTTTTATATCATTATAAGTTTGCGCAACCACACAATAACTGTATCCAAGTATTGCTAACAGTACTAAAAAACAATTGCGGATAAGCTTCATAAACATATTAAGATAGAAAATCCACTGCATATACCTTTAGAAATAGAAATTTGCTTTTTCTTGGAATCTTATTCGCGAACGATCAGAGGCATGCAACAATATGCTACATGCCTCTGGAGGTAATATCTGGCATTTTTTATTGCTTAATACAACAAAATGTACTGCCGCCTAAAACTGGTGAAAGGTTGTAATACTTTTTGCAGGAAGCGTATACGTAAATGCATTACCTGAAACAGCGACTGATCCTATTGAAGACATGTTTTCATTACTTGATGTACGATGAATATTCAACGAAGCAACACCACTAACATTAGCTACCGAAAAAGACTGGCTTACGGCAGAAGTGCCTGTATTAACAGCCACAATTACCAATCCACCTCCCCGATAGGCTGTTAAATAAATGTTAGGGGTAGGATTATAAGTACAGGCAATTCTTTGTTTTCCTGGTCTTATCCATTTGGCAAACTGGCCGCCGGTGTAGCCGGCTTTGTAAATTGTACCACTTTGATTAACCAGGTTAACGCTTGCATCATTGTCATTAACCCACCAAAAGTAGTAAGCACTAAACTGGTTGTTCATACAATCATTAATGTTTTTAGCTAAAACTAAACAGTTATCCATATTGTCGCGGCTATTTTCAACATAGTATTCTGTCATCCAAATGCGTTTTCCTTTATTAAGTGCATTTTGGTGCACATAATTACCACCACCGTAAAGATGCCCGGAAACATAAGAAATTTTAGCCACAGCGGTTGCATCGTTCAGTGTTGGGTCAGTATAGGTATCGTTAAAATTAATAGCATCAGCACAAACAATGGGTTTGCCAATATTTGATCCGCCAGCTTTAATAATATCACGGATCTGAGATCCATCCAAATTGCCATCTTCTGAAGAGCCATCAGGCTCATTTTTTATAGATACAAAATCACAGTTTATGGCTGAAGCGGCGCTACCCAGCCAATTGCAGAAATTAACATACTGGCTAGATGGAATGGTATTTCCTGACCGGTAAGCGGTAGGTATTTTCCAGGGGCAGCCTAATACTTTAGCGCCCCGGGCATGTGCCGCAGCAGCATTGTTCGTTTCATCTGTCCATGCATTATTCTGGTCGAAACGAACCCTTAACAAAGAAAAGCCCAGTGTATTATAAAGTGCATCATTTTTGGCTGTAGTAAGCGTACCACACCACGCACTGGAAAAGCCTAGTCCATCAATGGTTTGATAATAGGTATTGCCATCAATAGATGCCGCCCCATTTAACTGTGGTTCAATATTTTCTTCAATCTGCTGTTTTTCTTTATTTTCTTCAATTTGCTGTTTTTCTTTTGCACAGCCTTGTAGTAAAAATAGCGTAATAGCAATAACACAAATTTTAAATTTCATGATTGTTTGTTTTAGGTTTTTTAAAGATAGATAGTCACTAATTTTGAAAAATTTTAAAGATTACTTACTTGAATGCCCCTCCTTTCTTTTAGTGTTCGGAATTTGTTGCATACGAAATGTTCTGCCAGATATTCTTCCTTGGCTATCATTGGAAAATATGTATGTGAATCCGTAATCATTCATAATCCTTTTTATTTACAATTACCAGCCAGTTAAAAGTTTTGGCTAAAACATCTTCGATTAAGCTTATACAAAAATTCATTAACGATACAACTGTAAATACTTCCTTTTATTTTGTTATAACTCTATAAAACTGCGATACCAAATATCATTTTATACAAATCATAAAGGCAAATTCAAATCATTGTATAATTACACCACCTCTAAAGCAAATACATTTTCGGCATTTCTCACACATATAGGTCTAAATACTCATTTATCCAAATACGATATCTTAAAAAACTACAAAAACAACTATTTTATCATACTTATATTTAAAATAAATACTATATTTTTCTTCGCTGCGAAACTCAAACAATTAAACTTAAAGCATACATACCTTGATTGACAGAAATAATTTCAGATATTTAAAATCATTAAAAAAGCGGATTTAAAGCATTAAAAAACCGAATAATCTATTGGTTAGCAGTTCAAATGTATTGGTTTATAATTCCAACGTAGGGCAATTTTTATTAAATTAGCAGTTCAAATGTTCAAAAATCATTAACTCAAATTATCAGCGCTTAAACAAATTAAAAACACATAAGATAGCATAACCTATATTATTAATTATACAAAAATTGATTCACCCATATAAACCAGCTTGTTCAATGCAATCGTTATTATAACTAAGGCTTAAACCTGAAATACTTTGCAGGAGATGTGAAATCAAAATTATTTCCGATGATTCATTTCTTTATTTCCCTTTTGCAAAACCAATAAAAAATCAGCCAAGGCAAAAATAATTAACTAAAAATCAGGCAGATAATTTAATAATTTAATAAAATTTCGTTAAGCCCTTTTGAAAAGCAAAAATATTATATACCTTTGCACTCCTTCAAACGGAGTATTGAAGTAACATAGAGTGCGGGGTGGAGCAGTTGGTAGCTCGTCGGGCTCATAACCCGAAGGTCGCACGTTCGAGTCGTGTCCCCGCTACCAATTCAGTTGGTAGTTCTCAGTTGGCAGTTTACTGCAAATTGAAAACTGGAAATTAAAATACTGAAATGGCCCGTTCGTCTAGGGGTGAGGACGCCAGATTTTCATTCTGGAAACAGGGGTTCGATTCCCCTACGGGCTACAAAATCACATCGAATGATGTTAAAACCTGCAAATCAAACATTTGCAGGTTTTTTTTATTGATATCAAAACTTAATAAAAAAGTTGGTAATTCAGCGCGTATCGTTACAGAAAATCTTTAAAGGAAGCACCTATTCCGCACTTTAATCGAAGATTTTATTTATTCATGGAGATAATATAAACAGTATCCCTCACGTCAGTCATTCCAATCTTCCATTCTTTATTTGATACATATTAGGTTCATCATCTATCTTAGGCTATCAATGCCAAAACCGTATTAGTGATCAAATCACAGATATCCTGCTTAAACCGATCAATCAAAATTTCCGACAGGCCAGCCTGTTTAAGCAATTCCATTTTCAGTTCGTCTTTTTGCCCCGCTAACAGATCAGCAAAATCAGATTTGCTTATTGATCCTGCAGCTAGTTCCGTTATCCAGCCTTCAAGATCAGTCTGCATTTGATTAACCATCACATACCCATCAGACGTTGCCGCAGCAGCATATTCCCTGAGGTCCTTTTCTGCCATGCCTGCAATGCCTTGTTTCAGTATTTCCCAAATATTGCTAAAATCGATAATCATTATTTTAATTTTTAACGTTTAATCTTTCTAATTTCCAGATCGGCAATCTGGTCGAACGAAAAGGCTATCTGTTGCTTTTTATCAGTGATATAGGCCGGACTACACTTCCTATCGTTCTGCCACCTTACAAGGAAACCACCGAGCAAATTCGCTTTTGGATCGTTTAGCAAGGCATACATATTATTCGTTATGTCATTATGCAGCCGGTGTTTATTATATTCTATAGCTTTATTAATGTCTGATTGTAAAGCTTTTACTTCTGCGGCATGGCTAGCATAATCGGTTGTGGCTTCATCCATCAAGCTTAGAGCATCTACCTTGAGAGATGTAATCTGCTTATAGGCAAACCGGTCGAAATTTGAAATAACCGGACTGCACGCTGTACTGATTAAAATACTTGCCAGCAAGCAATAAGCTATTTTTTTCATACCTGTTATTAAATATTGGTGATAAGCGCCAATGCATTTAATGCTGCTTTACCTCCGTTAAAAAGATCCTGATCAACCTGCCCGGGCACGCCTGTCACCTCCCCGGCGCCCGAATATTGCCAAAAAGTATATTCTTGCCATGAACCAAATAACCCCGGAGGTTTAGACTGATAGGAAGGCACCCACAATGGGTAATTGGGAAGAGTGACGCCGTTAAAGTATTCTGACCAGAACGATTTTGCGGTATAAATCATCGGGGTGCGACCCGTTGCAGCTGAAAGCTGGCTAAGGCAATCCTGAATCAACTGCACACAGGCATCCTTATTATACAAAATGTACTGGTTCATTGCCTGGCTTTGCGCATCATTTGACCCTACCTGCCACTCAATATCCAACACCGGTGGCAAAGTGCCCGGGGCAGCAAAATCAATCCCGCAAGATAAAAAGTTCTGCATCTGAACAGCAGCGGAATCCTGAAAAGTTAAAAAATGGTAGGCGCCAAATATCAGTTTCTGTTGCCTGATGGTTGCCATATTAGGAGATAACGTTTGGTCTTTAAAACCAGCACCCTGACTGGCTTTGCAATAAACGAACTGAATATGTGGTGATAACTGATCCCAGTTGATATTGCTGTTAAAATGGCTGATATCCATACCCTGTGGCACCAGATTATCCAACACGCCCCATGTAGCAGGACCCGCAATGCCGTCGGCACTTAATTGATGATCCGTTTGAAATTGACTGACGGCTGCCTGAGTACCCGGACCAAAGTTACCATCAATGGCCAATGAATAGTTAAGAAAAGAGAGTGCTCTTTGCAGCATAAAAACCTCGCTGCCTGCAGAGCCGATTGAAAGTGTTTGCATATTCTAAGATTAAGTTTGATAAATATTTCAATGGCAATAGGTATAAAGTTATCCGTAAAAGTTATTGTTTCCGATATTTGTGTTCGTTGGCAAAGGTTGTGTAGTTGTGGGTACCTGATACGGAGTTATAATGGATTTGGCCACAGGCCTGACCTCAGGAGGATTGGTTTTCTGTGCAGCCTCAGGATCATTTTCTTTTGACCGGATCGCCACAAATGTGGCGCTACTGATGCCCATTAGTGTCAATAACGTATCACTCAACTCCGGCAAAATGCATCCCGTTTTAATTTCCCCTATTTTATAAATGTAAATGGCAACACCCACCAATGTCCATACTACATGCTGAAAACGATGAATACTGATACCTGAATCATCTGATAATATATCGGTAAAAAAGCCTCTCGACGGAGTATTCTGGTGCCTTGGTCGCTGATCTTTTAATTCCCGTTTATCTATGATTTTTGATGTGACTGCGGTACCGGAAAAAATTCCCAAAAGCACCAGTGCAGTCTTATTAATATCAGTTTCAGCACAATCTCCTTTAAATAGTGATAAGTAAATATAGGATGATGATATCACCATTGTCCAAACACCCAGTTGTACTTTGGACAGACTGAAAGGATATTCTCGGCTTAATGTCTTACCTAGTTTAATTTCCAGCTGTTTATGGTTACTGTGGAATTCCTCATTGTTAGTAATTTCTTCTCTCAAGAGCGACGTCCACGCCGCTAAACAAAAAAATATGATTAGCGTAACCACAATGAAGCAGCCCGAAATCAGCATCGGGTAAATCATAACATTTAGCGGGGAACAAATCGGGCCCATAAGATTGATTGATAAATTAAAAGAAATATAAATAATTAATCAGCTTGTTTACATTTTCGTACATATTGCTGTATCCAAAATCCTGTCTACTACAGATAAACTTAAGAAACTACGATTAAAAGGATCCCAAGCCCATTCTGCTCACAATAACCTGCTTGTCCGGCATTGTCAACTGAATACTGCTGCATTTGTGCTTTCGCCGCTATACTGAAACCTATTCCCACTACATATTTGGATAATTTCACGTCGCTTCCCTGAACCGCATAATATCCTACTTTAGTAACGTCTTTTAAGATACGGTTCAGAAAAGGCTTGGTCTTGGTAGCGCTTTCCACTTTCATTTCAATAGCGTAATACTCCTGATTGTGACCAATCCCTATGTCAAGACGTGATTTGTCCCATGGTGAAGGGTAAGGTAGTTCACGGGCACCACTATATCCCTGGTTCGCATCTCTAAGCGCCAGAATCAATTCAGTCTGAAGCCAAATTTCCCAACCCGCACCTGTACTGATCGCATTAACGGTTTGCGGCGCTTTTAATTTAAAAAAATTTAATAATTCATCTGCTGTCATAAGTTTGCATTTTAAGTTATAGTTAATCAGTCGCTAATTTCCATCGGATTTGACGCTGATGAACCAAGCAACGACGACCCGGATGTCCCGGAAGTAAGGTCTATGGGATTTAATACGGATGAACCAGGCAAAGGCGACCCAAAAAGACCAGAGGAATTAAATGACCCAGACAAGCCAAACTGTGCAGTTGGAGAAGAAGGTAAAGCAGAATTTGCCCAATCTGGCTGAACCAAAGTGTAAAAAAGCTGCGCCCAAATTTCCACCTCGCCATTTGTTGTTATGTAAATACTGCGTAAGTCGGTGTATTTTTTCAGATAGTTTTGAGCTTCAGGCGCAAAGTTTAATGCCACAACGGCTGTTTGACAATACCTATTCTCGTCATTTATATTATCCTGATTAAGTTTTTTCTGATCTTCATTTACACCTGTGACTAAAGAATAGATTGCTGAGTAGAGTGGTTGGTTCGAGACACTTAATGGATCAACCTGTTGGGGATCCCCTATAGAATTAACAAGCGGTCCCGCGGAGAGACATTTTAACTCTACTGCAATTCGGTATCTCGGATCTGCAGTATTACCATTAATCAACCAATCAACCGCAGGCTGTTTTGAACTTCTATTTCCTTTCGAATTTAACCTCATTTTGTAAATTTCCGCTTCCCGGAGGATATCCACATCCGGGTATTTTGAGTGCATATATGCTGCAAAATCAATTTGAACCCAAGCCTCCCAACTACCTCTCAAGGGCCAACACTGTTTGATGTAATCGCTTCTTTCTTCACACCAGTCCTTCAAATACTTTAAAAAAGTTTGATAATCTATTTCCATAACTTTCCGAATTAGTTTCCGGCGTTTTGCTGCGCTGGATTGTTTATAATACTTTCGGCATTTTGTACACTTTGCTGGGCAGCCAACATGGCCGCATCAACATTGGTATTTACCGTATTCATCGCTTGCTGAATAGGATTAATTAACGGCGGTGACACCGGTATAACAGCTGTTGCAGCTTGAGGCTGCGCCTGGTCATTAACCATTTGCAAACTACTTGCGGCAAGTGCCTGGAAGCTACTATCAACCTGCGATTGCATCGCCTGTATAGCCTGTTGTTGAATGGTGGCAATCTGCGATTTAAGATCGCTGATTTGTTGCTGCATGACCTGATAAGGCGACATTGATGACGCCGCTGCAGGCTGATTATCGGGCACAACGGGTGTGCCCCCTGTATTAGGAGAATCGCTTTGCTGTTGCATAGTAATGTTTTTTTAAGTGATTGGAATGAGGGCAGTACCTGTTTATGGCACCGCCCTCTTGAACCATTTCCGTTCCTTTTGGATCCGGTGTAAAGACGGCTTAAGAGCCGAAGATCTGTTTAGTGCCTACGGCATCAGATGCGGTATCAATTGAATACAGCATGGTTACACCCATAGTAGTAGCTGCCTGCGCGGTAATGTTACTTTGCTGTTGACTGCTGGTTGCATTGTGTGCTGCATTAGCCAATGCTTGTGCAGTAGCCTGGTACAAGTTGCCCATTGCAATTGCAGGAGCATCACCCAATACTTTGGTGTTTGCCTGGGTTACAGAGTCGGTGATCTGATCGTTTACTGAAGTTGGAAAAGCCATGATAAGTTGGTTTTAAAGATTAATAGATAATTTTTGTTTAATTAAAATCCCTTCGCTTTGCCGGGAGTATAGATTTGTTTGGTACCCACTGCATCCGAAGCGGTGTCGATTGAATACAAAGTGGTTACACCCATTGTAGTTGCCGCCTGGGCCGTAATATTACTTTGCTGCTGACTGGTGGTTGCATTGTGTGCTGCATTGGCCAAAGCCTGCGAGCTAGCCTGGAAAAAATTGCCCATCGCTATTGCTGCTGCATCGCCCAATACCTTGGTGTTGGCCTGAGTCACCGAATCGGTGATCTGACTGTTTACTGCTGTTGGAAAAGCCATTGTTATTTAGTTTGAGGTGAACATTAGGTTTATTGATAAATCATATTGGTACCCACGGCGTCTGACGAAGTATCAATGGAGTACAGGGTTGTTACCGCCGAGGTGGTAGAGGCCTGCGAAGTAACATTGGTTTGCTGCTGCGTATGGGTTGCGTTGTGAGCCGCATTGGATAGTGCTTGGGAGGTAGCCATAAAAAGGTTACCCATTGCCATTGCCGGCGCATCGCCCAGTACCTTAGTGTTTACTTCAGATACTGAATCGGTAATTTGACTGTTTACTGCTGTTGGAAAAGCCATAACGGTTTAGATTTAGGATTAATAATTTAATTATTGATAAATTTTATTGGTACCTACCGCATCTGATGCGGTATCTATCGAATACAGGGTGGTAATGCCCGATGTGGTAGCGGCCTGGGCCGTAATGTTGGTTTGCTGCTGACTGGTGGTTGCATTGTGTGCTGCATTAGCCAGTGCCTGTGAGGTAGCCATAAAAAGGTTACCCATTGCCATTGCCGGCGAATCACCCAATACCTTGGTGTTAACCTGTGATACGGAGTCGGTGATCTGGTCGTTTACTGCTGTTGGAAAAGCCATAACGGTTTAAGATTTAGGGTTAAAGTTTAATTATTGATAAATTTTATTGGTACCTACTGCATCTGATGAAGTGTCTATCGAATACAAGGTGGTAATACCTGATGTAGTGGCAGCCTGAGCCGTAATGTTGGTTTGCTGTTGCGAATAGGTAGCATTGTGTGCCGCGTTTGCCAATGCTTGTGAGGTAGCCATAAACAGGTTACCCATTGCCATCGCCGGCGAATCACCCAATACTTTGGTATTTACCTGTGATACAGAGTCGGTGATCTGGTCGTTTACTGAAGTTGGAAAAGCCATTGTTGTTTGAATTTAAATTGTGAATTAATGTTGAATTAGTTGTTAAGCGAATATTTTGGAAGTCCCCACCGCATCAGATGCTGTATCTATAGAATACAGCGTGGTTACCCCCATTGTAGTTGCCGCCTGCGCCGTAATGTTAGTTTGCTGCTGGCTAGTGGTTGCATTATGGGCTGCGTTAGACAAGGCTTGTGCGGTTGCCTGAAAAAGATTAGCCATCGCGCTTGCCGGCGCCACGCCCAATACTTGTGTGTTTGCCTGGGTCACCGAATCGGTGATCTGGCTGTTTACTGCTGTTGGAAAAGCCATAGTTGTTGTTTTTTAGAGTTTATAATAATTAAATTTTAATAGAATATATAAGTGCCACACCCTGGGCGGTTACTGCCTGCCCTAAAATATTGGCCTGCTGCTGCGCTATTGTAGCATTATGAGCTGCATTAGCCAATGCCTGGGCCGTTGCCTGATATAGATTGCCTATAGCGATAGACGGCGCATTTCCAATAACTTCAAGACTTGATTCGGTAATTGAATCGGTAATCTGACTATTTACTGTTTCTGCCATTTTAGGGTTAGCTTAAATATTAATTACTGGTGCCATTATTAGCAGCGGACGTACCGCTTCCGGTAACGGCTGTTGCAGGATCGGTTGAGGCCGGTTCGGCTCCTGTTGTTGAAGAAGCCGAAGTTGTGGTTCCTCCTGTCGCTGGACTCGGAGCAACAGGAGTTGTCGCCGGCGGCGGTGTAGGCGCAGGAGGTTTCGCTCCCATTACCGAAAGTATACGCGCACAGGTAGAGGTAGTAGTTGCCGAATTAAGCATCTGCGCATTGTGCTGCGCTGTAACAGCGTTGTGCATTGCCATACCTATGGTTTCGGCCATTACATTGTTCAGCATTGCTACCGATTGCGAATCAGCGTTACCCTTAAGCAGTTGTTGCACATCGGTTACGGAAGAAAGGATATAATCGTTTGCCATAATTTCCTATTTAATTTAAGTGAGTAATCTTGGTATCTGGAAGCAGGTATACGGTACCATTTCGATCCACGCCAACATTTGCATTGCCCTGGGCAGATTGAAATTTGAGCGAAGCCGTGGCCCCATCCTGCGACAATTCATTCCCGGATGCCGCTGTAAAGCTGATCAGGTTTTTTACTGCGGCCAGGTAATTTTGGATGGCTGTATTTAAGCCGCCAACAACCTGTTCATTGAGCGTGATATTCTGAATGAGGTTAAGCATGGCAGCACTGGCGGTGGTATAGCCAATAAAATGACTTGCCCTGGCCAGTTCGGGAATGGCTTGAACCAGGTTTCCACCGTCGGGAGACATGTCTATTGTTGGGGTAAACAAATAAGGCTGTACCACTGCTTCAAACTGCGCATACAGGGCCTGGATTTCGCTGCTTTGCGTTTGCGGTATGAGGTTTTCGCCCGGTAGCTGTTGCTGTGCATACTGATAGAAAAGCGAGAGGTTAACAAAATCGGATACAGTAGCTGCGGTTGTAGCTGCAAAGGCTGTCGACTGTGCCTGCAATTCGGGATTAACTTCGCTTTGTTTCATTACAAAATCAGTTAACGTTAGCATTTCATTAAAAGAAAGTGCCTGAAAAAGATCCGGCCGTTGCTGAACAAGCAGGAGAATTATATCCGCACTTTTTGCCATATCGCCATAGCTGAGCAGATCATTTTGGTGCAGCAATAAGGCCAGGTTGGCCTCATTGTCATTCACAGTTAACCGAATAGCGGCCAGCTGTGCAATATCGGCTTCTGGTAAAGACAGGATTTTGTCGATAGCCGCCCTGAAGGTATTGAACCTGATATAGTTTTCGCCCGTTAACCCATTTTGTATCAGTTTAAGCAACTGGTTTTCGCTTTCGGCATTGATGCCAGTAACCGTGGCATCAGTGATGCCAAAGCTTAACCATTTCTGCCCCCCGTTAATCATAGAAAGTACCGCCTGTGCCTTCGTGCTGAGCCCACCAATAGAAGTGAGTTGTTTTCCGTTTAGATTAATCATTGCTCTTAATTTTGGTTAAAGACTTTATTTCGATGGAAATCCGCTGAGTACCGTTGCGGCGTTTTGCCCTACCACCAGAAAGTTGGCCGCTGCGCTAGTCGCTAAGGCTTGGGCGGCAGTTACAATAGGTGTATATTGTTCTGCATCGGCCGGCACTGCAAGCATTTGCGCCATGGCAACACCAATCGCGGTAGAGCTGATGGTATTTACATTTCTGAGATTATCAACTGCATCCTGTACAGCCAGTGCTGTTGATTGAGCGACAGATTGAAAGGCCTTCATTGCCCCTTCGTCTTGCATAATCTGTGGGGTAATGCTACTGTCTGATGTGGTTAAACTTGTGTAAGGCATAATAAATTATTTAATTGTGTATCCGTTAACTAGTTCATTTATTAGGTGAAAATGATGCTTTAATAGCAGGGATTATGTACTACTTTGACTCTCCAGTATTTTTTTGCAGCAAACTGACAAGCATGCAGTGGCTATTAACTGTCCGCTACGCTGATTGGTGCTAGCATTGTGCATGGCTATTCCCATTGATACCGCCATACTTTGAAATATAATTTGTAAAGAATCCATGTCGTATTGTTTGATATAAAATTACTAACTAAAAATACAATCGTCTTGTAAAAAACAGTCAATCATTTCACAATTTCTTCTAGCAGTTTATTTTTTAGCCATGACACTGGCATTTCACTATTCTTTTTCATTTTAAACATCGAAGGAAATGTTCCAAAAACAGCTTTAAAGCAACGGCAAAAATGTGAATGGTCAAAAAAACCAGTAGCTACCGCAACCTCCGTAATGGTATCAGCATTGCCTAGCAGCTCAGAGGCATATTGCAATCTCAAATCTCGTATAAACCTTGCCGAAGTGATAGGATATAATTCTTTCAATTTGCGGTTTAAAGTGGATGGGGTTGTGTTTAACAGTTTCGAGAGCTTGGGTATTGATTCTTTATGATTAAAGCATTCAGATAAAGAAAAGCTCAAAAGCTTTTTTAACCATTGATGCTGAGCGGCATGATTCAATAAAATTTTAGCGTCAGACATATCAATAGGTATTTTCCAATAAGTTATTAAATCATGATCAGCATTTTGGGTTTCCCGATATTTAGAAGGACTGATTCCGAATGCATTTGTAAAAGATCTACAGAAGCTGGCCTGGGCTCGAAAACCTGTAAGCTGTGCTATATTTTTTAGTGGCTCATTACTGTTTAACAGTAAATAACAAGCCTTGCACAGGCGGTGATGAAGTATAAGTTTTGCAGGTGTATTTCCGGTAAGTTCGAATACCCTTCTGGTTAATTGAGATGCAGTCATCTTCAATAATGTAGCCAGCTTTACTACACAAAAATTTACATCATAATATTTAGATTCAATATAGGCCATCGTTAAATCAATAAAATGGTGTTTCTTCCGTACCATTATCGTAATTATTGGCGGTATTGGAGAAGATGGTTTTGAGGGTGGTGTAAGATGTAAACTCATGAGTGCTGCTAATGAATTGATTTAACTGATATTCTGTATATCAAAGGAAGGTTATCGTTAAACTCATTTAAAGAGCGTAAACACGTGTTTTTGTAAATGAGGGTTTAATCTTTACCACCAAGGGTAAATCCCTGTTAGCCGTTTTAGAACTATTAAAGTAATATTAATGATACAATCAATTAATTGATTATTACATGCCGTATTTACCCATAAATAAAGACACTTATGCAATGGCAAATTTGTATTTTCGATTATTATTGGAGGCGGTATGATTCAATATAGCAGAGTCTTACTGCCATACCCATAAACAATTAATTACATAAAAAATTAATTTTCTTTTACCTGTTTTTATTATTTTACATGATAAACAATCAAGATTATTTGTCCAATCCTGCGGACTTAGCAGATTTTAATGTTGTTTCTGAACACCAGTTTATAGAATACACACTTGAATGGACCAAACAGATTTCGGGCAATGAAATGTCGTGGAAAGTTTTTGCGGATAAGGACAGCAGTATTGAACAGATGTTGGTACAGGTTTACTTTAACGACGCAACCATACAAAGTTTGCTATCATGTGTTGGGGTTAAGCACATCCATGCAAGATTTGCGATCGTTCACGACTATTATCCTTACAAGATCAAGCTACCCACTTTCACCATGATACTATATGCTACCGATCAACTAGGGCAAAGATGTTCGGCTTATCATATCGGTAGGCCACAATATCATGACAACATTACCGTGTCACCCAGCATGCCCTCGCATGAGATAGGCAACTTTATTTCGAGCCGCCTTGCTCAGAAATGGATAAGCGAATGGAAAATAGTATGCGATGCGAATCCAAAATCACCTGAATTATTAAGTAAGCTGTTTCTGACAAACTATGGATACCTCACCGGATATAACTACGTCTTATCAGACTTTATGTATTCGTTATTTCCACCGGAAACGCAAAAAGAGTGTTATGATGTAGTTATACTACCTGTTATTCATAAACATGTTGCTGATCACCTCAATGCACAACCTACCTTGAAACGTACCTTCGGACTGGTTTTGGCTGGCGTACCATTTAATGCAAAGGATATAGCAGGAGATGAGGAGGTAAACTCTTTTTACGATCTCTCTCTTCCAACCCCACCTTCTAACGGTACATATTAAGATCAGGACAATAAATATTCAGGTCATGATGTATAAAGCGACTGCCAGAATAAAATTTTGAATTAAGATCCAATCTTGCATTTATGAATAGTGCTTTTCAAACCTTTTTAATCTATTCGTCTGTCGTGGTAATCGTACCATTTTTAGTTGCTGTTATGCGATTTAAAAAAATGGACCAGGCATGGCGATCTCTGGCTTTATTAATCTTTTTTGATTTCTTAGTAGAAGCCGTTGGTCATGTTTTATACTTTATGAAAATCAGCAATCATTTTTTGTGGCCAATTTTTATACTTATCGAATTTACATTGCTGGCGAGGATTTATAAAACTGAGTTTAAAAAAATGGCAATTAGTCGTTTCATACCTATTGTAACATTATTATTTATCGCTTATGTAATTGTCGACTGGCTCATGGCACCCAATGATGACCTGAGTGCTCTTCCTCACTTTACAGAGGGGGTGCTGATATTGTTGCTTGTATTGTGTTATTATTATAAAAACCTAAGCTCGTTTATAGAAACACAATTGGAACGTCAACCCATGTTTTGGTTGTCAACTGGTCTGTTTATTTATTTCTCCGCCAATTCGGTGATCTTCATTTTCAGTAATTATATTCAAATGTTATCGATTAATTTCTTTAATCTCATCTGGTTTACCCATTCCATATTTAATATACTTTTATACATTTTTTACACTTTAACGGTATGCTTAATCCCAAAGAAACTGAAATACAACATCTGATATTCGGAAGTATTCTGGTTATGCTACTGCTAGCTGTTGCGATTATTTCATTTTTTGTTATATATCATAGAAGGCTGCTTAAAGAGCAGGGGCGTTTACAAAAAGTGAAGGATAAGCACCAAAGACAATTACTTGGTTTTAGCATTAGCATTCAGGAAAAAGAAAGGGCAAGGATAGGACGGGATATGCACGACGAAATAGGCTCCTCTCTTTCAGCCATTAAAATGCTCGTTAATCGGCTTCCAAACACGGATATTGAAAACCATCAGTTGATTTCGAGCATTAAAAATGGATTGAGCAACACCATAAGTGATGTAAGAATGATCGCAAATAACCTGTTCCCATCTGTATTGGCAAAATTCGGATTGGCGGATGCATTACATCACCAGGTAAAGATATTATCTGCGAGTAATATCTTAGCGATTGACCTGGTATTAGACACAAAATTTGAACTTAATTTTGAATACGAACTTGCCATATACCGCATTATGCAGGAATTAATCAATAATGTAATCAATCATGCAAATGCAAAAAATCTTTCAATCATGTTAAATCAAACACCTGAACGCATATTGGCTACAGTTAAAGACGATGGCTGTGGTTTTGATGCGGCAATAATGGAAGATCCGATACAAATGGGGATAGGTATTAAAAGTATAAAAACAAGGGTAGCAGCCATGCAGGCCACCTTGAAAATAACATCTGGAAAAGATGCCGGTACATTAATTGAAATACATATTCCTTTAAATGATGAAAAAGACCAAAGATAGGCTAATCCACCAACCCTTAAACTCAATTAAAATAGGTATAGTGGATGATCACAAACTGTTCAGATTGGGGCTAATGGAAATTTTGGGGCAGGTTAAACACTTCGAACTTATTTTCGAAGTAGAAAGCTATTCGCAATTGTTAGAAGAAATGGAATTGCAGGTGCCTGATATTATCCTGATGGACATTGAAATGCCCGAAACAGATGGAATAGATGGATGCAAGCACATTGTGGAAAGATTTCCAGATGCAAAAATAATTGCCTTATCCATGCATACTGCGGATAATTTCATTTTTTATATGATGAAGGCCGGTGCGCGCAGCTATTTACCCAAAGATATTGATGAACAAACCTTATATAAAGCCATTGAAACCGTATATACCAACGGATTCTATTTTACCGATGCTGTTACCGCGGCCATGTTAAACGGTGTTAAAAAAAATTATGGCAGGAGGTCAACTTTAAAGTATGGCGAAAGCCCGCTTAGCAAAAGAGAACTTGAGGTATTGACACTCATTTGCAATGGCTTAACCACGGCAGAAATTGCACAGAAATTATTCATCAGTATAAAAACTGTGGAGGGGCACCGTAAAAATTTATTGGAAAAATCAGGTATGTCCAATTCAGTGAGCTTAGCAGTATATGCAGTTAAAAATGGGATGCTCGATGAACGACACTAATAAAACAATAAATCCTCATCTTTTTAAGCTAAGGCTCGATATTTTCCCCTCCTGACTACTTAAGGAAACACAATAATGGTTGTTTCCTTTTTTTAATCCTTATAATAAAACTTACTGATACTAATTTCTTCGGTTTTCCCACCCTCAGTCACCCTATAACAAATCACAAACTCTAAAAGCGACTTATCATTATACTCATTTCGGTAAATCAACTTTGCAATCTCCTCATCCTGCTCAGGATGCATCATTTTCGTTTCAACAATGTTATCCTGGTTGTCAACCCTATCAATCTTAAGCTTGACTCTTTGCAGCTTAGCAGTTGCCATATATTGTGCATTAAATACGGAAACAGCCCATTCCAAATTGTCTTCTTTTAGCTGATTATGCATGCTCGCCAGATCATAGTACCCCATCACCATCTCCACGTCCGGAACAACAAAATGTTTTATAGTCCGCTCATTTCCCTTACGGATCGTTTCTTCTATTTTATATAGATGCAGTTTTGAATCATACCTGCCATAATACTCCGTTTTTTCAAGTTCCTTTTTCTCATTATAGAAAAATTTTATTTCTGAAGATAAATAGAGACTTTCGTTATGCTTGAGAAATTTTTGCTCTTCTGATAATAGATTATACTGATGATGGTACAAATAATTGATTTGATCAGCAAACTGATCATTGATAAATGTCGCTTTTGACAGCATGGTCTTGCCCTGATAGGTAAAATTAATTTTGGTAACAGTACCATCTGCAGAGACTGAAGTTTCCGAAACTTTCATACCATCCTGGTAAGTATAACGAAGAGAATACGTTACCTTATCCTCGTTCAGGTAATCTACAGCAATCGGTACTCCATTTTCATACTTAAAATCCTGAACGGAAAATGCTTCCTCTATCGAATACCAACCTGTTTTGTCCAATACCTTATGCCCTTGGGAAGTAAAATGAGCATAAGCCTTCGTACCGTTTTTATATTTAATCAAACGATAGTTTTCCCCTGTGTATTCATGCACACCTAACTCGCCATGCTCATCCCCATCCACCTTATTTACATCTAACGTCCGTATAATCTGTTGTTTATCATTGTAGAATATTTCTTTTTTGTACTCGGAATACTCATCGCGGTAAATTTCTTTAGTGAGGGGCATAATTTATATATCTAATTGTTAATTTAAATATACATAAAACAATGAGCCTGTCTAACAAATAATAGATTGAAGGAAAATTGCAGAGTTGTTAACTATCAATAGGGAATATAAATTATATGGCCATTAATACTAGCCAAAAGCACTAAGTCGGCAGTAAAGAGTTCGATAAATGTAACGCTTGGGCTACGATCCCACTTTACCATAAGTAGAGCGGGATTTTTGCTTTATCGAATCGTCCGACGAAATCAAATCCAAAACAAACAACATCTCAAGCAGAATAGTTTTTTCACAATAATTATGTCTCAATATTTTATAATTACATTTTAAAGTTTAATTTTATTCAGCAAACAGCAAAGCATTATTATGCTGATCTAATTAATTAAAATAACGCCTCACACCCTATCTAGACGCAACTCATGAGCTCCGTATTCAGAACATCCTATGCACCAGATGCAAAACCCGTAACCGAAGAGAAATTAAAAGAAATCCTCGGACAAAGAAAATGGCAAACCGTGGAGATTAAGATCTCCCATCAAGACCTGAAGGACAACATTCGTTTTTTAAACGATGCCGTTGTGATCAGAGAAAGCCGTGAGGGTGTTCCCCTGATGACAACTACAGCGATTTACGGACCCATTAAAAAAGATGATAAAGTAGTTTTAACACCTAATGAAGGTACAGGTGTATATATAATTGCAACAAACCCATCCGAAGTAACGCTGATTGATCAATTGGAAGCCCTTGCTAAAAGCCATACTAGCGTTAAGGAAGGCAATGCAGTATTGGTTCATTCCAACTGGGTAAGCAGTGAAGATGGTGGGAAGCTACCCAATCTAGACCCCTCATCAAACGTGTTTGGTGCCACTGGATCCTTATATGTGAATGAAAATGCAGTCATTTTCCCGGTGCTGGATGTTACTTATCCAGATTATGAAGAAACGCTTGCTTATTACGGCGCAAAACTTCTGAAACCGCAAGAAGCATTCTATCTGGGTTTTAAAGATACTTTATTTGGTATGGAATACGACACTTCTCTGCCCGATTATATCCGCAACTATGCCCTCTCTCCTATTGGTGGTGGTGGCCTGTTTGTTGAGCACCATCCTTTTCCACATATTTTTCTTCCCAAACCAACTACAAACGGAGAAGTTTTTTGTGAAGCGAAGGTTACACTGGGTCGTAAAGTTGAAAATGCAACAAAGAGCGACCCTCAAATTAGATTTACTACCTTCAGGATTCCTGCGGATGGATCGGCTCTAGCGATTAAGCCTTCAACCATCCATAACGATAGTTTTACGAATGGAAAATTAGCTGTTTTTGTGGCCAATACACCTGCAGATACGGTCGCTTTCAGGCAAACTGCGCCATTTGCGAATATCATAGTAAAGGATCATGATCCCCAGGTCGAAATCCCGCAAACACCAAACTTTTAGTCCTGACTCACAGGAGTTGGAATGAAATAAAATTAGTTCTTACAATGCTGCTGCAATTACACCCGATGATCAATAATCACCGGCGTTTTACCCGTAGTGGCATTGGTATAAAGATTTAGATCATTACCAGCTAAAACTTCTAAATTTTTAACACGATATCCAAATACCTGATAGATCTCCTGAAGCTTTAACTCGGTGTAGGCTTCTTGATCACTATTGGCTACATCGTTGATTAACATAAATCTTATGGAATTAGAACCATCTTGAGATGTGATCTGTATCTGAAACCGTTCAACATCTGCAAAAACGGCATTAAAATCATCGAGCTCATAGTTGCACTCATTAAACATAAAAGAATTTGAAGACCTCCCTTTTAATTCAAGGTAAAGTTGGCCATCAACTTCTACCCATTTACCGATATCACCGGTATTGTATCTAAAAATCGGGAAACGCTTTCGAAATAAATTACTGACGAGGAGAGAACCATAGCCACCAGCATCAGCACTGCTAGGCTCCACTACCAGTCCATCAATTACACTGAACAATGATGGTGATCGGCTATAATCGCACCAGGCCCAAATCCCCGTTTCTGCAGAACCATATAACGAATAGAGCTGCCGGGTTCCGAAAATATCTTCGAAAAGTTTGACATGTGATGGTGGCAAAAACTCGCCACCGAACAAGAGATTATTAATGGATAAACGCAGTTGATTTTTTTTAAGGTATTGTGCAAAAAGGAATAATTTTGAAGGTGTACCTAATAATAAATCAGGCTTAAAATTTAGCGCCATCTGGTAGGCATCTTCATAAGGCAAGCTGGCACTGGCAACCAAAGTGGTTGCATTACACCGCTCAAGCAGATCGTCCATAATAGCAGCAGTGCGGTACATATCCATATAACCGAACATATTAAGTGCAATGGTTTTTGGCGTAAAAACTTTAGCTTGTTGTAATGCCGAAGCAAGCGCTGCCCGCTGTTCGAGATTTTCTGCAATATCGACTGGAAAAACCAGCGGTTTTTGGGTGGATCCACCAGAGCGCACTAAATAAACACCATGTTCCTGGTTATGCAGATCAAAATGATCATTTAACAGTTTAATTAATTCCTTTTTCCCTACTATGGGTGCGTTTTGATAAGCTTCATGATCTAAATAATAGGACCTGAAAAGATCAGACTGTCTAACAATCTGGTAGTATTGATTAAGAAGGGGATTGACCATTAAAATATTTATCTTTTGATGAGCAGATAGCCGATGTATTTAGTCAAATAGCTGCGATAATGCCATAAAAATTTAATTTTTTGGCTATTGGATGATAAATTCTGTAAAGCATGTTTATACCAGCGCTCCCCGATCATGCCCATTAACAGCCGGTCGTGTTTGTCCTTACTGTTTATATACCTGGAAATTATCGGTGGTAATTCGATTTGTTTAAAATGGCTGTATTTTTTCCGCGAAAGGCTACCAGACACCTCGTTAACGTAAAGATAAGCACCGGTTTGCAATGCTATTTTCCCTGGCACCTCGTTTAAGATACTTTTTAGTACCCTGTACCAGAAATCGATGCCTTCATTTAACTGCACTTCTGCTTCGTATCGGTTAGCTGCAATCCATTTACTTCGTGTAATTACATTACTTCCAACCCCCATAATAAAATGCGGGGCACTAACTGCCATTAAAGGATCCTTAATCAGGAATAGATCTACATCAAGCGGTTGCAGGTACTTTTTTAAGGGCTCCAGATCTGGATATATATTGTTGCCTGGCATAAAAGCAATGTTTAGCACCATAAAATCTAGCTGATGCACTTCAAATGCATGAGCCGCAACTTCCAACAGCCTTGGATGATATTCGTCGTCAGCATCCAAAAAACTGACTAATTCGCAATTAGTAGCAGCAAAACCGATATTACGTGCATTGCCCGGGCCTTTATTCTCGGTGAGTTCTATAACCTGTATCCTGCAATTGCCAAAAGCCAAAATATGATTACGTAAATAATCATTAACAATAGAAAGGCTATCATCTGTACTTAAATCATCTACAATAACCAACTCATCCGGCAGTTTACTTTGCCGGATGAGTGAATTTAAAGTTTGCGTGATATAAGCCGCCTTATTAAACAGGGGTATAATGATGGCATGTGTCATACCTATGATGCCGACATCATAGCAGGAAAAATGACTCCCCTACCCTGATGAACATTAACCACACTTTCTGCAGAACCACGGAACAAACCAGGACCAAAAGACCGGTCATTGTAACACAGTAACATCCCTACTAAATTTATTAAGCTTTTCTCCGTACCACTACCATATTTAAACCAGCGTTGAGGTACATATTGTTGTACCATATACTCGGGCCATTGTTTCGCTATAATACCAGACCAAAAAACGGCTTCGCAATCACTTTTTACGTACATATCGATACCACGGCCACCACTATTACGTTTTAACACCCAATTTAATGACGATTTGCTTACTTCATTCCGTTTTTCAGGTGTATGCAAGGCATAAGTAGGTATTAAAAAGGACCGTAAGAAAAGATATTCTTCTTCAGAAAGATAATTTCTCATGATCTCTTCATTATAAAGAACAGCAAGGATGCGTTTATCGTGAACCAAGATTAGTGTCCGTACATCGTTAAAGTAGTTCCCTTTATTGATGATCAGTTTTAATACCTCAAGGTCAAAGTTACGTAGTTCTTCACGGTCCATTTCCAATATAAACTGATCAACGGGTTTATCATCTAACAAAATTGACCCATTTTGACATTTTAACTGGGCCGGACTTGCAGAAACATAATCCAGTCCCTGCTTGCTAAACTCATTTAACAGGTAAAATACCTCGGTTCCTTTTTCTTTCTCATGCACCAGCACAATAGGCTCATTACTAGTGAAACGGCTAAAAATGGCATGAATAAAATCACGTTGATGAGGAACAGCTTCTAAAAAGGGCAAACGGCTATCTTCAGCAATCACATTCAGGTAATAACTCAACATCCATCCATTAATCGGATACCTTGCCCCTATCTCACAGATTTTGATACTACCATCTTCTGCCTGTAAAAAATCGGGACGGTACATGCCCACTTCATAAGGCCGTGCATTTGCAATGTTCAAAATATTGTTTAAACCCTCATCAAAATTGTAAATAGCACGTATCCTTTCATCGGTAAAATAAGCATTTACTACATTGGTTAACGCTTTGTTCAAAACCTGACATAGTTTTTCCATCCGTACAATTTCGCTACGGTTTACGGCAACCGGAACCGGAGAAAAAGAGTCGGCACCATTGCAGGGTATTTCGCCCAGGTGTTTCATCAATAATCCATTCAGTGTTTCCTTATTACAGATGGTATGTTTTTCTACAAGCTCGCCCGTCATCATTTATGCCATTTCTTCTTCAGACATTACAGGCTCCAAACTAGCACTAATGGTTTCCATTACTGCTGCTTTTTTACTCAAATAATCGGCAACGATTTCGCGTAGGTCATAATCAGCCAAATTTACATCCATTGCCTTAACGTAATAATTGATGGCGTTAACGGCAAAAAAGAAATGGTTTTTCTCAGTTGGTCCACAGTGTACGGTTATCCAGGCCAATGTATGTTTTAAGGTATCTTTATCAAAACCAAAATCATCTTCCAACCAGCGGGTAAACTTTGGCAAGATAAACTCCACCTCGCCATGGGTATAAATTTCATGAACAAGTGTAGTTAACAGGCCAATCAACAAATCTTTATTGCGCAACGAGTTCTGGTCTTTCCAATATTTAAAGGCACGTGCACTTGGATCAAGGTATTGCCTTAACAACCAGCCATCATCGCCACAGGTATTGGTAGCCATGGTATAGAACAAATCAGAGTGTAATACTTTGCCAACAACAGCCAGGTCTTCATCAACAATCCTGTTTAGGCTGGCTACTGATCTGAAAAGCTGTGCTTCATCAGGTATAGGCATATTTTTATGGATCATCATGGTCATGCGGTTGCTTAATCCCGCAACAGTTACCGCGCTATTATTGGTTTGGCTCCAGCTATGAAAAAAAGGCTTAAGATGATCCCTATCATGCAGAACTGCAGTAAGTTTCACAAAACTGTCTTCAATTGTTTTAAAATGTTCAGCTTGTTGAGGAAAATAGGCTAAGAGTTGGTGCTTCAATGGAGATTCTTCCATCCCTTCGAGCACAGGAATGATAATTGACAATAAATTTTTCACGATTGTTTGGTTTAAGGTTTATTAAAAATGTAAATTAATACAGATTAAAATATTCTTAATTTGTTTAAGAAATTATATAACCAGTTGCTTTTTATCTCGCACCTTAAATGATGAGGATAAATATCAATACTAAAAACAAAATAAGATTTAACTAACTGATAATTAGAGATAAAGCTAATATGAAATTATCGGAATAATTGATGAAAGAGCATTTTTCATTTTGATAAGCGTTTTGAGTGAGCAGATGGATTTGACTTATACATAGATACGCACTTTATTTTTAATAAAAAAATAAGCACCCGAAATATATAAAAAAAATACACATTTTTACTTTTTAAGAGAATTAAAATGTATTTTATATAATACAAATATTTCCATTATGATTCATTTGTATTTTTGAATATTGCTTTTAAAAAGAATGATGTCTAATTTTTTATCAAAATCAATGTATATTATCCATCTACCCATGATGTTTTTTTCCAATTTGTAAGCACCCCATGCAGACACCCAATCAAAAATTGCCCATTTACAAATTAGAGCCTGATGAAATTGCCGGCAATAAACACTTCAGGTTATATCAATTTAAAGGCACTTTACCAAACCAATCGGAACTGCTTATTCCACACCGCAAAAACCATTACCTTATCGTTTTGATCAGAAGAGCAGATAGTCGCCAGTGGATTGATATGACGCCCTATAAGCTTAAAAATAATACTGTATATTTTTCTGGACCAAATCAGATCATTGTTAAAGAAGGTTTTAAAAAGTTATGGAGTACCGGAATTGCCTTTACCAAGGAATTTCTTTCGCTCCAGGAAAACGCTTCATTAAGCAAACTTCCATTGATACAAAACCTACATGATAAACATGAATTGGCCCTTAGCACAGCTGACCTTGATTTTGTTGAAGATATGCTCGCAAAAATAAAGGTAGAATACCAAAATCAGAGCGAGTGGCAGCAACGTATGCTTACGGCCTACCTCACCTTACTCCTTACCTACCTGAGCAGACTGTATACTGAACAGTTTAAAGACAACGAGCATTCCGCAGAGAAACTGTTGTTAAAAGATTTCCAGACGAAGATTAATGACTATTACAGGGAGCTGCGCGAAGTGGGTGATTATGCTTCTTTATTAAATATTTCACCCGGACATTTAAGCGAAGTTGTGAAAATACAAAGCGGAAAACCCGCCATTAAACACATTCACGAGCGATTGATATTAGAGGCACAGCGATTGCTATTCCATACCGATCAAGCTTTGAAAGAAATTGCCTTTGATCTGGGCTTTTCTGACACTTCTTATTTCAACCGCTTTTTTAAACGTGAAACAGGCCTAACGCCGTCAGCATACCGTGCCAGTATCCGCAAAATGTACCATTAATACCGATGAATGTGTTCTACCCTGACTGGCATCCTGATTTACATTTGTATCATAAAAATTTAATTATGAAAACAGTACTCATAACAGGAGCAAATAAAAGCATTGGTTTTGAAACGGCCAAACAGTTATTACAGCAAGGATATTACGTCTATCTGGGCTGTAGAGATATTAAAAAGGGAGAAATGGCTGTTGATCTGCTAAAATCAGAAGGTTTAAATGAGGTAGAATCCATTGAAATTGACGTTGACAATGCCGGATCAATTAAAGCCGCAGCCGAATGGCTAAATCAAAAAATCAAATCACTTGATGTATTAATTAATAATGCTGGTATTGCCGGTACCATGAAAGCCGCACTAGATACGGATATAAATGTATTTAAAGAGGTATTTGAAACCAATTTTTTTGGAGTGATAGAAGTGACACAGGCATTTATCAATTTACTAAAGCAATCTCCTGAACCTAGAATTGTTAATGTTACATCGGGCTTGGGCTCACTTGCGCTGCATAACGACCCAACCTGGAAATACTACAAGGTAAAACCCGCAGCATATGTTTCATCAAAGGCTGCGCTTAATGCCTACACTATTTTACTGGCGCATCAATTAAGTGATACTTTTTTTAAAGTAAATGCTGTTGATCCTGGTTACACAGCAACAGATTTTAATCACCATTCAGGTCCGGGAACAGTAACTGATGCAGCGGCAAGGGTAGTAAAAGCGGCAACATTAGGCGCTGATGGGCCAACCGGACAATTTTTTAGCGATGATAATGCACCTGAAACGGGAATTAGTCCCTGGTAAAGTCAATAGTAATTAAGATTCAGGAATCCAGATATAGATCAATACTGCAATGAACTGCACAATTGGTGTATGGGCAGGTCTGCAAATTAAGCCAAATGACATATGCTTTCCGTTTTGCTTATAAATTTGAATATGTTCTGCTCAGGTGAGCCTAAGCAATATTTTCCAGATACCTTAGTACCTCTTCTTTTTTTCTACTGGAAACCTGAATCTTTTCTCCGTTCTCCATTTGAAGATAGCCTTCCCTGAAGTATTTTTTAACATAAGCGAAATTGACCAGGTAGGATTGGTGGCATCTTAAAAAGCCAAAAGGAGATAACAAACTCTCATAATCTTTTAAACCTTTTGATACCAGTATCTCATTTGATCCCTTGATTACAAAAGTAGTATACCCTTTATCGCCCCTGCAGAACATGATACTTTCAATCGCAACCACTTCAATAAACTCTAGTGTTTTGAGTGCAATGCGCTTATTAGCCGATAATCCCTGGGCAAGGTAATGTTCTTTAGCGATGCTTAATTGCTGCTGATCAAATAAATCCTGTTTACGATGGTGGAAACATTTATTTAGTGCAGAAGTTAAAGATTCTTCATCAACAGGTTTAAGCAGGTAGCCAAAAGCCCCAAGATTAAGTGCCTGTATTGCATATTGGTCAAAAGCGGTTAAGAATATAACCTGAAAATCGGCAACCCGAATTTGTTCAAAAAGCTGAAAACTATCGCCATCCTTTAATCTGATATCTGCAAGAATAATTTCTGGTTTTAAAGCTGGTATTTCTAAGGCTGCGATGGCGATTTCGGCGGCGGAACCCACCACTTCTACATAATCAATCTGGCTTACAATCTGTAAAATATGCTGCAAGATACGCGGCTCATCTTCTAATATATAAAGTTTCATGTTAGGATATATATTAATCGTTGATAATTGGGATATTGATTATTACCAGCACACCACTTTCACCCATACCCTTTTTGCCGGTCATATTAAAACTGGCATTTTGGCTGTAACGGCAAAAAAGTGCATCAAACCGCTCGGTCAGAATGGCTTGAGCCAAAGATTGTTTTTGCTGATTTCCAGATGCCTTGTTGTCCAAACCGCAGCCATTGTCATCTATCGTTATTTCAAGCTGATTGGCCTGTTTTTCAAATGAAATCTTAAGCAGCCCTTTGTAAGGGATATTCCTGAATCCATGTTCGATTGAATTTTCGATGAATGGCTGAATAAGCATTGGTGGAATGAGTATGTCCTGCGCGTCAATTTCTTCCGAAACCGAAATCTGATAGGTAAAAGTATCAGCATAACGCATTTGCTGTAATAACAGATAATTATTTAAAGAAGATATTTCTTCGTCAATGGAGATAAAATCTTTTCTATTTTGTTCGAGGATTGACCTGAGCAAACCCGAAAAGGATTTTAGGTATCTGACAGATTCAGACGTGTTGCCTGAAGAGATCAGGCCCTGGAGATTGGAAATAGCATTAAATATAAAATGTGGATTAAGCTGTACCTGAAGCAGTTTTTGTTCCATAATTAAACGCTGGTTATCGGCTGCAAGAAGCTTGTTTTTATCCTTTAAACGAAGCTGGCGATAACTGATAATAAACAGTGATACAGCAGCAAGAGAAACAACCATTACCATAAACAGTAACCAGCGTTGTTGATTGATCAATTTTTCATTTAGTTTATTCCGGCTGTTAAGGTCGTTAATACTGCGGTCTTTCTTTTCTACCTCGTATTTTTCATGCAATTCAGCTATTTTTGCTGCCTCTATGGCTTTATTATTCTTGATTTCGGTTTTATAAAGGGAATCGGCAGCAGCCAGGGCCGATCTGTAATCTCCCTTAAACTTATAAGCATCCATCAGGCCCAGATAAGGAGTAGTTTTGCGCTTCCCTGAAGGATCTTTTTTTTCCATTTCTATCCCTGCACGGTAATAAAAGATAGCAGAGTCTAGTTCACCATTTTGTATAAACGCCGTAGCCAGATTATTATAGGCAATATCATTTAGGTTATCCGTTTTTTTCAGAAAACGGAAATATATACGGCTACAATCCACCGCCTTGTCTGTCTTCCCTTGTTTACTGTAAATCTGTGCCTGGTTATCATAGGTACGGGCGAGTGCGAGACTGTCTTTGATGTCAACAGCCAGTATGCGCGCCTGGTTGTTGTAGTATAACATTTTGCTCAAGTCGCCAAGCCTTGAAGCCAGTAAAAAAGAAATGTCAAAATATCGCTGCTTAATAACGGGATGATTTTTATAAGGATTCGCCGCAAAATACTTGGCAGCATATTCCAATGATTTTTGTCCGTTATTGTTTTGATAATAAGCCTGTGCAATTAAATCGTAATAAAAAAAGGTTAAACAGCTTTTCTGCGTCTCAGCTATTTTTAAACCAGACAGAATCCGGTTCATGAGTGTGGCTTCTACCATCGATCCATTGGCAATGGTATAAGAAATGATTAGATTCTCCTTTAATAGTTCAATGTCGTCATTTTTATGGTAGCCCTTCATTTGTTGATAAGCGGCTAAAGCGCTATCTTTTTTCTTTTGGAGCGAAAACTTTCTTGCCCTAAAATAATGGTAAAAAGGATTTTTTTCCTTTCCAGGCGTTAATGACAATATACTATCCTGCTGATTAATGATAAGCCTGAGCTTTCTAGATCCCTTGAGCGTATCTAATGAAACAATAAAGGATATTAGATCAGCTGTAGATTGCCCTGAGGCTGATACCGACTGGCCGGCACCAGTTTCGTCGGTTTTTTGTCGGCATGAAACCAGGCAAAGCATGGAAAGCATAAAAACAGGAATAAAGCGGTACCGAAAAAAATTATTCATGTAAATTGATTAATGGTTGAGTATTTCCTCAAAATTAAAGCCTAAATATATCAATCGGAAGCTAAGCTAAAAAACCTATATCGATATTCGGGAACTTTGAGGTTATATCCGCTGGTAAAATTTAATTATTCGATTAAGGTTAAAGCTGGATTGGGCTATAACAGAAATGGTGTTTATTATTCTTTGATTTAGCATGCACCAAGTCCTTTAAGCAAATTGAAAGCTAACTAAAATTAACTCAATCAAATTTCTGGCAAGGCATTGCGAATAGAAATTGCAGATGTAGGCTAACCTTTTCTGCCCAAGTTTAAGAAATAACCACAAGCAGTTAAATAGATTAAGGAATTTAGTTAATTTTTTTAAAAATTCAGACGCGAAAGGATGACTTTATTCAAAAAAATATTGCTTCAAGCCAGTTTTTATATAAATTAGTAAACTAAACGACTATGGCGAAGTGAAGTCTATACCCATTACTGCCGAAAAGGAATTACTAACCAGATTAAAGAGTGGGGATAAGACTGCCTTTAAACAGTTATATCAGATATATTCCGGTAGACTCGCCAGTAAATTGATTTACTTGTTAAAATCTGAAGATTTAGCTCAGGATATCTTACAAGATGTATTTCTAAAGATCTGGATTAACCGTGAAATGATTGATACTGAACTTAGTTTTGGTGCATTCCTTTATAAGATTGCCACAAACCTGTCTAAAAATGCGATCCGGAAAAACGTTTATGACCAGCTCATGCGGCATGAGGTTGGCCAGGAAGCGGTGTATCACCCTATGGAAGAAGGTGATGATGCTGAACAGGCGAAAACCATTTTAGATCAGGCCATGAATCAGCTTACAGACAGGCAACGGGAAGTTTATACTTTACATAAACTGGAAGGGCTCAGTTATCAGGAAATTAGTGAAAAACTAAATATCAGTCTTTCTGCCATTAATCATCATATCCAAAAAGCCAATAAACACTTAAAAACAGTGCTAAAATCGAGGTCGTTTGAGCTATTTATTCTGCTGCTACCCTCTTTATTAAAAAAATAATTATAAGAGGTGCTATTTTTTCTTTTTCATGTGTATTCTATTCTAAAAGGGCAAATTTCCCTTAGTTTAAGATGAGCAAGCCAAACAGAATCAACCTTTTATTTGATCAGTATCTCCAGAATATCATCAATAAAGATGAATTGGCCGAGTTACATCAACATCTTCAGGATGAACAGCATCAGGCACTATTTGATGAGGCAGTTAGCGATTATTTTGATTCAACCTCACATACCGCTCATACAAAGGCAAAAGAAGTTGGAGATTTAGCCTGGCAGAAAATTGCGCAACACATCGCAGAACCAAAACCAGCTAAAAAGCTGAGGTTGTTTTCAACGTTCAAATTTGTGGCCGCAGCCGCTGCGCTAGTGATTGTATTATTTACCACGTTTTATATATATCAATCAAATCGTACTCAAGACCGTTTAACAAAAGCTATTGCACATGATATTCAGCCCGGAACCCATCGGGCAACATTACAGGCTGCAAATGGGAAAATATACCAGTTAGAAGGTAGCAAAGAAGAAATTATTGCAGGCGAAAAAGCAATCCGCTACAAGGATGGGGCTTTGCTTGAAACAGAAGCTCAAGTGCAGAACTTTACTTTAAGCACACCAAAAGGCGGGCAATATCGCATCACTTTGGCTGATGGCACCAAAGTATGGTTAAATGCTGCCTCATCGATATCTTACCCCAGTATATTTACAGCTAATGAAAGACGGGTTGTACTTCGGGGTGAGGCTTATTTTGAGGTTGCCCATAATGTTCACAAACCTTTCATCGTGAGCACTGAAACGCAGGAAATAAAGGTTTTGGGAACAGCTTTTAATGTAAATGCGTATGAAAATGAGGGGGTAACAGTTACTACGCTTGTTCACGGCAGGGTGCAACTTAAAGGCCCTAACACTTCGAATCCATCATATTTAAATCCTGGAGAACAGGCTGTATTAAACCGAAATACTTTTCAAATTACGCCTGTAGATGTGACATTAAATACTTCATGGAAAGATGGCGAATTTATTTTTACGGCTACACCGCTTACAGCGGTGCTTCGCCAGATTGAGCGCTGGTATAACCTGGAAATCGATTACAGTGGCATCCCTGAAGACATCCAGATTCATGCCTCTATCCAACGAGACAAACCGTTATCTGCAGTACTTTCAGCGCTTGAAAAAATTACCAACTTAAAATTTGATGTTGAAGGAAGGAGGGTGAAACTGATGAAATAATTTTACAGCAAGGCAGAACATGGTAAGGACAAAACTAATCCATATCATAGCCACATATCTACCAACCAATCAACAACCCATAACCAAACAAACTAATCACAATATGAACGATTTCCTTTTTTTTAAGGAGTATAGCGGGCGTATGTCCGGTCATAAAATTAATGGCGAAGCCACTACTAATACCAATTCACTGTTATCTTTTAGGTGGATTATCATTTTGTTTTTTTTATTCGCGCTTTCATTTTCGAATCAATTGTATGCACAAACCGTGACACTTGATCTCAAGAACGCAACCATTATTAAGGCAACAACAGAAATCAGGAAGCAAACCAAATATGATTTCACTTATAATGACCTCATTTTAAAGAAAGCAAAACCGGTTACTTTGAAACTTGTTAAGGAGCCGCTTAACAGCGCATTGAAAAAGCTGTTCGCAGGTCAGGACCTTGATTATGAAATTAAAGACCGGATTATCATTATTACAGAAAAAAAAGCTAGCGTAGCTACCGATGCAGACAAAGCTTTAGATGGTCCGGTAACCGGAAGTGTTACCAATGAATATGATAAACCGATGGAAGGTGTTACGGTAAGGGTAAAAGGAACAAAGTTTTATACCCAAACCGATAAAAGTGGTCATTTTACCATTCCTGGTCAATATTCAACCAGCTTGCTTGAAATTAATCATTTGGGCTATCATCATTTGGAAATTCCTGCACAACGGGCACGTGTTGTTTCGCTCAAAATATCTGCATCCGAGCTGAAAGACATTGTAGTAAACACAGGTTATCAGCAAATTGATAGTCGTCAGTTAACCAGTGCGATTACTAGTATTAAAGTTGAAGATCTTCTTACACCCGGTGTGAATACCATTGACAAATTATTAGAAGGCAGGGTGCCCGGACTGGTTTTTATGCAGAATTCAGGACAGGTAGGCGCAGCACCCAAGCTTAGAATCCGTGGCACATCCACTATTTTAGGTAACCGTGAACCACTGTGGGTGCTTGATGGAATTGTACTTCAAGACCCTGTAAATATTGATCCAAAATCAGTTAATGATCTTGACTTTGTAAACTTACTAGGTAACGCCATTGCAGGATTAAATCCTGAGGACATTGACCAGATTGACGTGCTTAAGGATGCTTCTGCTACCGCTTTATACGGCGCCAAAGCGGGTAACGGTGTAATTGTAATTACGACCAAAAAAGGTAAGCCCGGTAAAGCAACCATTTCTTACTCAGCCAATACCACTTTCAACAGACGTCCGCGTTATTCGGACCGAAACATGAACATGATGAATTCTGAAGAACGAATGGATGTTTCAAAGGAAATGGTAGAACGACGAATACAATATAACAACGTAACGCAGTTTTCAGGCTACGAAGATGCCCTTCAAAAATATTATAAAGGAACCATTGATTATAACGAATTTAAACGCCAGAGTGATTATTATGCCGGTGTAAATACAGATTGGTTAGGTCTGATTACCCAGGATTCATATTCTCAAAATCATACTTTAACTTTATCCGGAGGCTCTAACCGTATTAAATTTTATTCTTCTTTGGGTTATCTGGATGAGCAGGGAACAATTAAGGGGGAATACAATAAGCGGTATTCATCAGTAGTTAATGTAACAGCAGACTATGATCAGTTTCTGGCGCAAGTAAGCTTTGCAGGAAATTACTCTTCCAGGAATTATTCGCCAAGTGATTTAGGCATCATGAATTATGCTTACAATACCAGTAGAACTTTGCCTGCTTATAATCCTGACGGGAGCTATTTTTATTATCCAGTAGTTATCAATGGAAGTCGAATTTTTAATTACAACATCCTGAAAGACAGAAATTACAGCTCTGACCATACAGACCTGATTGCAAGCAACTTGAAGGCTTTGGTAAGGTTAAAAATTACGCCAAAGTTTAACGTGGAAGGTACTTTCGCCTATGCCATCAGTAATAACGACAGGCAATTGTATTATACAAAAGATTCTTATTATATCGGTAAACTTCGCAATGATTTTGCGCTCCGTAATGATATGGCTCCGGTGGGAGGTGAATGGACAAAAAATGAGACCCGTAATAACAATTACACTGGCCGTTTACAGGCCAACTATGCTACAACCTTCGGCGCAGAAAACAGACACTCCCTTACAATTTCAGGAGGTACGGAAATAAAATCAAATGAATATAACGGTTTTGACATCACGAGAAGAGGATATTTCCCGGAAATGGGTGGCTACTTTGATATTGTACCTACTAGTTATACAGGCTATTATAACCAATGGATGTCTACCAAGGCTGCTTTGGGTTCATTCAATCGCCAGCTGACTAACGAATTTGCCTGGTATGGTACAACAGGTTATTCTTACCGTGATAAGTATATTTTCAATTTTAATATTCGTGGTGAAAAATCTAACTTATTTGGAACACGTTCAAATAATAAATTGCTCCCGATCTACGCCTTTTCTGGTAGGTGGAATATGAAAGAAGATGTAGCCAGAAATACCTCATGGGTAAGTGATCTGTCCCTAAAGGGATCATGGGGCTGGCAAGGAAATATGCTTCCGGGGCAATCGCCATATATGATCATTAAACAAAATCCAGCTACTGATCCTTATTATAATTCTTCATCTGCAAATATTGTTAATTACCCAAATCCAGATTTAAAATGGGAGCGTACTTCATCATCTAATATTGCATTAGATTTTGCTTTGTTTGGCAATAAAGTGAGTGGGTCAATAGGTTACTTCTATAAAAGAACGCAAGATGCATTTCTTAATAAAACCGTATCAGAAATCAATGGTGTTCAATCTTACGTCATCAATAGCGGAACAATAGAAAATAAAGGTGTAGAAGTAGCATTAAGCGTTACGGCCATTAATAATGTGGGCATGGATAAGTCTAAACGTGGTTTTGTTTGGCGTTTTGATCCGCAATTGGGCCAGGTGCTGAATAAAATCATTAACCAGGCCATCAACAATAGAAACAATGTACTTATCGACAACATTAACTACTCCAATTACCTAAGCGGAAATATTCAGCTGGCTGGAAAACCGATTAACACCTTTTATTCTTACAAATTTAAAGGCTTAAGCCCTGTTGATGGCTCACCCATTTTCTATGGTTTAGAAGAAAAAAATTCGGCGGCATACCAACAGCGTTATCTAAATATGGATAGGCAAGACATTTACCTGGAAATCATGAGTGAGTCAGGTCGTCGCGAACCTTTTATTCAGGGTGGCTTATCAAATTATTTTGGATATAGAAATTTTGGACTATCATTTAACCTCACTTATTCTTTAGGAAATAAAATCCGATTGATGAAAATTGCTTCAGGTTATGCCACTACCAGTGCTTATCCGCAGCAAAATTTACGCAAAGAGTTTGTAGATCGTTGGCGCAGACCTGGTGATGAACTTTACACCAACATTCCAGGCCTTCAGGTATCAACTGATGGAATTAATCCATGGTGGCAAAACTATCCGGTAAACAGCCTTGAACTCGGTGGAAGTGCTTATGAGATGTATGATGATTCTGATGTCAGGTTAGTGAGCGGCGATTACTTAAAATTGCAATCGGCATCTTTCCGATACAGTTTTTCAGAATCTGTAATGCGTAAATTAAAATTGAGTTCGGCCTATGTAAGCCTTACAGGGACAAACTTATTCACCATCACCAATAAAATGTTGAAGGGACAAGATCCAACTCAATCGGGTGCTACTCCAAACATCAATCTATCGATTAGACCAACCTATACCGCAAGTATTAATGTTTCATTTTAAAAGAAAACAAGCTATGAAATATCTTTTAACCCTTTTAACTTGCCTTTTGCTCCTGAGCTCCTGCAGCAAGTTTTTGGAAGAATATTCTACAGATCAAAAATACCTGGAAACCACCGACGACCTGAACAAGGTAATGATTGGCGAGGCCTTCATGAATAATGTATATGGTTACTATCTCTACAATCCTACAACCATGGGAAATATTACTTCAGAGACTGATTTTTCTGCACCATGGCTCCACGTAATGGATGATGATAGTGAAGCATTTGTACTTGGAGCTGCTGACAGAGATCAGGCTACTCCGCTTTACATGCTTTCTGGTTTTCACAACTGGGGGCAGAATCCAGCGGTCAACATTTTAGGCTTCGCCTGGAATGATATCATGTGGAAAAAAGTTTATAAACGCATTAGTGCCATTAATGCATTAATTTATCAAGCTTCGGAAATTGCTGCAAAAAACCCGGCCGATGTAAACCTGCAACATTTACGTGGTGAAGCCTATTTTCTTCGCGCTTATTACTACTTTTTAATTCAGAATATCTATGGCGCTCCATACCGTAAGGCTACTGCAGCAACTGATGAAGGTGTGCCTTTAAAGATTTCGGAAAAAATAGAAGATATCTATTTTAAACGGACAAATAATGAGGCTGTATATAATCAGATTGTAGCAGATCTTAATCAAGCCGCAGATTTCCTTCAAGGCTACAATCCTACAACTAAAATTAGGGTAGGTATTGCTGCTGTTAAATGTTTACAAAGCCGGGTATATCTATTTACCGAACAATATGATAAAGTATTGCAGGTGACTAATGGATATGAAAATATGGGTTACAGTATCATTGATTTAAAGCGTTATGTGGCAAACAGTAACTTTACTTACCGCAGTTCTACAGAAACCATATTTACAATGGGAACAAATGCTGTTCCTGTCGTTTTTCCTAATGATTCTTTAGGATCTTCTTCTCCTGTTGATCGTCTTGCATCTGGTTTTAAAGCTTCTGATAATCTGATACAGCGCTTTAGCCCTAATGATTTACGCCTGAATGCCTGTTTTAAGCTATCTGCAAAAAGCAAAGCATTTCTTCCGGCTAAATACCGTACCTGGGAAACTTATAACGATCCGGAGCAGGTATCTTGTATCTTTTCTTTCCGTTTGCCAGAAATGTTGCTTAACCGTGCAGAAGCGCAAGCTATGCTTGGTGCTGATGGTGAAGCCTGGAGTGAAATTCAGAAACTGCAGGCGATGCGCTTTAACAATAACACAAGCAGCCAGCAACCAGCATCTAACCCGGCTCTGGTTAACTTTATCCGGGATGAACGTAGGAGGGAATTTTGCTTTGAAGGTCATCGTTGGTTCGATTTGAGGCGGTATGAAGTAAATTCAAAATATCCGCTAGGTGCAGATTTTACGATCAAACATCCCACCTATAGTTATGATGCGCAAACGAATACCTACACCCGAGCTGGAAATTATGTTCTAAACTCTATTGCTCAGGATGCCGCCAGCTGGCAGGTACCCATCCCTAATTATGCTATAGAATTTAACAGGGGCTCACTAACCAACCCCATTCGCAGTGTACGTAATATTCAACCTTAACCTGATCAAGATGAAAAATATTTTATTTGTGATTGCAGCATGCTTTTTATTTACGCTGCTTTCATGTAGAAAAGAACCTTTTACCAAATTTCCGGATTATGATAAAAACTGGTTGGCCATGGAAGATAATCCCAATGATGCAACCATTCATGCCAATTTTCAGTTTTATAAAGAAACAGGCATCCCGGTATTTGTTAACGATACCATCGGCTCGCAACAGCGGGTAAATGTTTTCGGAAAAGCTTACACTTATTACGAAGTCCTATCCTTAAGCTATTCGCTTGGTGGCATACAAAGTGGACCGCCACCTGTGGTGCAATCTTTCACTTATTGTAATAAAGCAGATGTACCAACTGCACTCACGTTTTTAAAAACAGAAATTATACCGTTAATAACGGGCAAAATACATGTTCCGAGTATTCTTTTGGTTGAAAATATGAATACCAATGCTTTCGGAACCTATGCCTATAAAGGTTTTAATACCATTGTAGTTGCACAGATCTCAAAAATCCCAACCATGAGCGCAGCTACTAAAGCGAATTACAAAGCAGCAATATTAAGATCTATGCTTACCAATACAGTATTGGATAATAAATATGCGAGTACCCTGGATAAGTTTTATACTGTTTCTAAAAAATTTGTAACAGGGCGTGATGCTTACGGGTTAAGCACTTATTTTTTAACCAGCAATTATATTGTGGGTTTACCGGCTGGCACTCCTTTAACTTTTCAGGCAATAGGTTTTCTTGGACCAGATACCATTATAACCTCAATATCACCCAACTCTACCTGGCTAGATGTGAGCATGTACATAGAAGCGGCCATGGCGAATACTGATGACCAATTCAAACAAAAATATGCTGCATATCCTAATATTCTTTTAAAGTACGGCTACATCCGCCAGATTTTAACTGATATGGGAATAAAATAATTTAAACAAAACCACATATTCAACCGCTGGCAAGCAATTTTAAACTTACCAACTTTTAAACAATTACAAAACTATAATGAAAAAAACACTAATTTTTTCTGCGATGATTGCGATATCTGCATCATCATGGTCACAAACCGCTGTCATTAAAGGAAAATTCCACAAGCTTTTGCCAAATGGCAAGGAAACTCAAGAGGTTTTCTTTTCCAAACCTGAAGATGGTGAGATTGAGGTTATTCTCCCGATGGTAAAAAGCAGACAAGACCAAATCTTTCGTGGAGAAGTAAAGAAAGAAGATCTTAATACCATCCGTTATGTAGGGGTATTTGATGAACAGTATGCGGTTTACCTGAAAGCTGGCGAGGAACTGAATGTAGACGCTGGTGACGGACAAATTGTTTATTCAGGGACTATCAATAAAGAAAACCAGGTATTTGCAGACTGGTACAAAATGATAAAGCCACTTAGAAATTATGGTTATACCAAAAATGGCTACACGTTACCTTCTGACGGGTATCTGAGAATCATTGATTCACTTAAAGCACCGGTAGAGCAGTTTATTAAAAATATCAATACCGGAAACACAGCCTTCGATAAACAGGCTAAACATTTTTTAACTTATAGTTATAGATATGATGTGATTATTCCAACTGCTTCTGGTTTAAACATCGGGAAGAAAGATGAATATCCTGAGAGTCTGGTAAAATTTTATAATGATGAAAAATGGACAGATGCCAATATATGGAACCTGCCTATGGGTTATCATTACATGCTTTACTTCGCCTTTGTGAAACATATCATCTATAATTCGAAACAAGGTATGGCTGCCGATATACTCATCCCAGAAATTTCTAATAAGGAGCTGAAAGCTAAATTTATTGTTGCACAGGCAGAAAGAGGCGCAAACATGAATCTTGTTCAATACCTGGAACGTAATGAGCAGTATATGCAAACCAATCAGCAGCGTGATAAAATGAAAGTAATGTTGAAAAGAGCTCGTATGCAAGAACCTGGTGGAGACTGGATTGATTTTTCTTATCCTGATGCTGCTGGTAAAATGCACAAATTATCAGACAACTTAGGTAAAGTGGTATTTATTGATGTTTGGGCTACCTGGTGTGCGCCTTGCCTTAAAGAGCAGCCAGCACTTGAAGAATTGGAAAAATCTTTCGCAGGTAAAGATGTAGTTTTTCTAAGCCTTTCCATTGATACCGATAAAGCCAAATGGCAAAAAATGGTAGAAGAGAAAAAATTATCTGGCCTACACTTGTTTACCAACAACAAAGGATCTGTTGTTAGCGACTATGAAGTAACAGAAATCCCTAGATTTATTTTATTTGATAAAAACGGAAAAACAGTGAGCATTGATGCCCCTCGTCCTACTGATGCTAAATTAAAAGCCCTTATTGAATCTACCCTTAAAGGAGAAAAATCAACAACAAAATGAGAAAATTAATTATTCTTACCATCATTTGCTTAAGCACATTAGGCTGGAAACCTACCTTTGCTCAGGGTATCAATTTTGAAACTATTACTTTGCAAGAAGCCATGAATAAGGCTTCTGACCCTGCAGCCCCCAGATTTATACTGGTTGACTGTTATACTACCTGGTGCGTACCCTGCATAGAGATGGCTTCATACGAATTTCCAAAAAAAGTTGCCGGAGATTATTTTAACCCAAAATTTATTTCTGTAAAGTTTGATATGGAAAAGGGTGAAGGAAAAGAACTTGCAAAAAAATACAATGTAACGGCTTATCCTACTTTTCTTATTCTAGATGCAAAAGGACAAGAAATTAACCGGGTTGTAGGTAAATCAAACGCAGAAGAATTTGTTGCGAAAGTAAAAGCGGCACTAGATCCAAAAAATTCCTTACCAGGATACAAAGCTGCTTATGAAGCAAACAAAAGTTTAATAACAGGTTTGCCTTACGCCCTGGCGCTTTACCAGAATTCAAAAGATCCCGTACCTGTGTTAAATGAGTTATTTGATAATTCGGAGGATTACGAACGCTTTAGCAGAGATTACCTGGAAGTTGCTTTAGGTACAACTAAATTTGGAACGCCTTTTTTCAGAAAACTAATGATGGATAAAAGCAGCATTGACCAGGCTTTAGGTACTGAAATAACCAACAGGATTCTTTTCGACAAAATACGTAAGGACATGTACAGTATTGCAACTGAAACCGGTGCCAGATATAAAGTTTTCTACACGCCACAGGAAGTGGAAGATGTGGCTTATACCATTGGCTTACTTAAGTTACCTCAGTTCGAAGCTGAAAACCACATGTGCCGCATCGCTCTGTTTGTGGTGAATAAGGATTTGGATGGTATGATCCGTTACTTTAAACGTCGTGTTTCTACTTTACCTAGCGAAACCCCATACAAAGGTATTCTAGAAGGAATATTAATGCAGAATTTAGCTAAAGCTACTCCTGAACAAAAGGCTGCAATTATGAGTTATTTTGAAGACCGTGCCAAGTCTTTGGCTAAGGAAGCCAAATCTTACCAGGAAAGAGTAACCGTAATAACTAAATAGGCTAAAAAAATTTCTTTACTTGTCCGGCCAATCGAGCTGGCCGGACTTATTAAAATTCCCATGAATCTATTTAGAATAAAAAAAGAATTGCAGTTAATTGTATTGCTATCTGGCCTATTGCTTACAGCACGCTCTGCAAGTGCACAGGATTTTACCAACGATCAAAAGATTTTAGCTGATTACCAAAAAAGTGTAGATTCTTTACTAACCAAAACAAAATCAGTAACTGCAACCGCGGCCTTGGCGGTATTAAAAGTACCTTCTATTACTTTAGAAATTAATTTAGCAAAAGATACCAAAAAGGCTTTAAGCCCAAATGCATTGTACGAGTTGGCCAAAAAATCTATCCTGATTGTTGGCTGTTCTTATCTTTGCCCGAAGTGTTCAAATACGCATTTGAGCGAATCAACAGGTTATGTAATTGATGCTAAAGGAATTGTGGTAACAAACTATCACGTAGTAAATACCTATGCAGATATGCATGATGGCTTCAAACCTGTTGCATTTACGGTGCGCTTGGCAAATGGTCACGTTTATGCAGTTAAATCCATATTAACAGCATCTAAAAAAAATGATCTGGCCATTTTACAACTGGAAACAAATGGAGATATGCTGCCTGCCCTTCCTCTTGCAAAATCCGCAAATGTTGGTGATCAGGTTTTTGTACTCGGACATCCAAAGGGAATGCATTATTTTTTTAGCCAGGGTAACGTAACTAACAAATACATGGAAGAAGCTGGACCAGATGATGCCCATTTTTTCAGGGAAATGATGGCCATCTCTGCAGATTATGCAACCGGATCTAGCGGTGGCCCTGTATTGGATGTTTACGGACGTGTTGTGGGAACGGTTTCAAACACCAAAATGTACACACATAGTGAAATGAACCCGAGTATGCAAATGGTAGTGAAGAATACAGTACCTGTAGAATCATTATGGAAACTGATTCGTTCGGAATCAAATCAATAAATTAGCTTCATATTAACAGCTATTTCAGATGCCCGCGACTAAAAACCGCGGGTATTTTTGCAATCTTTAAAAATGGCATACCGCAAATCCACCCAAAATTTACCCCCACCTGATTAAGTATTTAATATCTTTGCCAAATGGAACACGTATTGGATAATCCGATCTATTATGCCTTAACATCTGGTCATAACCAGTTCTCAAAAGGCATTAACGAGGTTAAATATTATACTGAAGATATTACTGTATTTGCCGGCTTAAAAGATAATTCGCAGGCGAATCTAAACACCCTCTATCAGATCAGTCAGGCAGAAAGCCTTTTCGTATTTTTCTCCAAAACACCTGTAGAAATACCTGAAAAATGGAACCTATTAACCCATATCAATATGTTTCAATTGGTTTTTCGTGGCGAAGAAATCCCCACACCAGATGCAACAGGAATAACAGATCTAGATCTGAATCATGTTAATGAAATGATCGATCTGGTAGAGCTGACCAAACCGGGACCTTTCCTGTCCAAAACCATAGAATTGAGCAATTATACCGGCATATTCGTGGATGGAAAACTGGCTTCAATGGCTGGTCACCGCTTTTTCCCTAGCCCCTATCGCGAGGTAAGCGCGGTTTGTACCCATCCCGATCATTTGGGGAAAGGTTATTCCTTTAAGATCCTGCAGGAGCAGATCAAGCGCATATTGCTCCGCAACGAAATCCCTTTTCTGCATGTGAAGAACGATAATGAGGCTGCCATCAAGCTTTATCAGAAACTGGGTTTCGAAATCAGGACCGATATGATTGCCTATGTGATTAAAAAAGAGGATTTATAGATTCAAGGGAGAATGTTTCTAAATAGAAATCTTGCTGAAAATTTCGGTTTTTATGGCTTAGTTTTGCCGGACAAATAACAAAACATGTCTAAAACAAAACTTACCATTAACAATAACGGCTCTGTTAAAATTGAGGGCGATTTCGAAATTGTAGATAGAAACGGAAACGTTTATGGCTTACAGGGCAGAGAAGTACTTTCGATCTGCCGTTGTGGTTTATCTAAAAACAAACCTTTTTGCGATGGCGCACATAATGGGCATTTTGAGCACGAAGCGATTGCATTCGACCTTCCCCCAAAAAAAGTTTAATAAACAGTATTAAAAGCATAAAAGCATCGGTCTTAATAGATTGGTGCTTTTTTGTTTAAGGCTCAATGAAACCATTACCAATTGGTGATGATGCCTGGATATACTTCATTTAATTGCTAAAAGAATTATTTGACCACTTTTCTGCTTACGCCATTTTTTACCGGAACCTTTTTATACCATTCGGTGTTAAATGAATAAATAAGTTATATCATGGCAAAAGAGAAGAAAAAAAGCAAAAAGAAAAAGGATAAAAAGAAAGGCAAAAAAAAGAATAAGTTGGGCGTTAAAAACTCATTGGTAAACAACATTAATGCCCGAAAGAAAAAAGGCAAATCGAGATCCAAGAAAAAGTCGAAGATCAGTAAAAAAGCCTACAAAAAGATGCAAAAAGGCTGGAAGAAATAATAACTGATGTTTAGTTACTGTTTCAAACCGTGAGAACAATTATTCACCTTTAACTATCTTAAGGGTATTAATATCCTAAAGGATAGTGATATCCTTTAGGAAAGCTTATATCTTTGTACAATGGGGCCAACAAAACAACACCATAATAAAGAAACCTGTACGGCAAGTTTAAACGCCGTAAAAGATGCACTCTATGTATTAAATGGTAAGTGGAAGTTACCCTTGATTATTTCTTTGCAAGAAGGACCACAACGTTTTAATGAGATCCAAAAATCGCTTGGAGAAATTACGCCAAAAATATTATCAAAAGAACTTAAAGATCTGGAATTGAATGAATTTGTGATCCGCAAAGTATACTCTACCACTCCAGTTACCGTAACCTACGAACTTACCCCATACAGCGAATCATTAGATAAAGTAATTAATGAATTAAGAGATTGGGGATTAAAACATCGCGAACGTCTGGTTAAGAACAGAAAAACCGAATCAGCCGAAGCAGAAGTAACAGCTTCTCGTTAGGAGTTAAATTTAACCTCCTGGGCCATCTATTTTCGCCAAAAAAGCAAAAAACCGATAATGATAAAATTCGGTTATCTTTGTACAAAATAAAATCCATGGCGGTATTACATAAAAAAGAAGAAAAAATTCAGGCAGTGCTGGGTAGGTTGCCTAAAAAATATACAGATGAACAATTTGTAGAAATGTTTATCAGACTTTATTCTAAAGATTGGGGCAAAATTAAATCAGCTTACATTAAACAATCTCAGGATAAAGAACCAGGAACAATCATCAATATGCCTAAACCAGAGGTATATTTAAGACAGATTCTTGCAAACTACCTGCAACAAGATCATATAACTGAAGCAGCAGCACCTAAAGAAGAACCCGTTGCTGACGCACCTGCAACTGAAGTAAAAAAAGCTAAAGCACCAGCTAAGAAGGATGTTGTGGTTGAAGAAGCGCCTGCCGGGGAAAAAGAGAAAAAAGTACCTGTTAAAAAGAAAGCCGAAGCAACTGAAGAGCCTGCATTAGAAGTTAAAAAAGCTAAAGCGCCTGCAAAGAAAAAAGCTGAGGCAACAGAAGAAACTCCGGTAGCCGAAAAGAAAACAAAAGCAGCAGCTAAAAAGCCTGCAACAAAAAAATAAAAATATTTTACATCATATATAATAAATCACCTTTTTGGTTGTTTATACATATGAGAGCGTTAATTTAGATGACGGGGATAGGTCGGTATGATTTATCCCCGTTCTTTTTTAGCTTTTTTTCTTATCTATTTTTCTTTGTCATGCTGAGCCAAGGCGAAGCATCTTTTAATTTTCAGAATATACCATACTCCATTTTTATCCATCCATTAGTTTTACATCCAAGTGTAAATTTTATTCATTTAATTGGTATATCGGGAAAAGTCGATATACATTTGCATCATGGATCAAGTAGAAATATTTAAAGCCCTTTCTAACAAAACACGTTTACAGATTTTAACCTGGTTAAAAGAGCCTGAATTACATTTTCCAGAACAGCCAAATGCCGATTTTGAAAATGTTGGTGTTTGCGTTGGGCAGATCCAGATTAAAAGTGGCTTATCACAGAGTACCATTTCCGAATACCTGTCTATTTTACAGCGTGCTGATTTAATCAACTCTACACGCGTGGGCCAATGGACTTATTACAAACGCAATAAAGAAGGTTTAAAAAAATTAAGCAATATCATCAATACCGAATTATAATTTAGAAACATATGAACACAGATAGTTTATTTAGGCCATTTAGCCTTAAAACATTAAATATCAAAAATAGAATTGTTATGGCACCTATGACGAGATCATTCTCTCCAGGTGGTGTGCCAACACCTGAAGTTGCAACATATTATGCAAAAAGAGCAACCGGAGAAGTAGGTTTAATTTTATCAGAGGGAACGGTAATTAACCGCCCGTCTTCTTCATCAGATCCCAACATTCCACATTTTTACGGTACCGAAGCCTTAGCAGGATGGCAGCAGGTAATTAATGAAGTTCACCAGGCCGGTGGGCAAATGGGGCCGCAAATATGGCACCAGGGTATTCATGCAAATCATGCTTCTGGTTGGTTACCAAGTACGCCATTTGAAGGCCCCTCATCTTTTAACAGCCCTGGGTTTGAAAACGGCGTACCGATGACGGATGCAGCTATTGCCGATACCATTGCTGCTTTTGGTCAGGCTGCGGCTGATGCCAAGGCTCTGGGTTTTGACACCGTTGAAATACATGGCGCGCACCAATATCTGATCGATCAGTTTTTTTGGGATGCGACCAATAACCGCACCGATATTTATGGGGGTAAAACCTTAGCCGAACGTACCCGTTTTGCTGTTGAAGTAATTAAAGAAGTACGGAAACGAGTTGGTGAAGATTTCGCCTTAATTATCCGCTTATCACAATTTAAACCGGCTGCTTATGATTTTAAATTAGCTAAAAATGAGCAGGAAATGGAACAATGGTTAACTCCAATGGCCGAAGCCGGAATTGATATTTTCCATTGCTCGCAACGCCGCTTCTGGGAGCCCGAGTTTGAAGGTTCTGATTTAAATTTTGCAGGATGGGCCAAAAAAGTAACCGGTAAAACTACCATCTCAGTAGGCTCAGTTGGTTTGGACGGAGATTTCTTTGGTGCTTTTGCAGGCCAAAGCTCACAGCCTAGCTCGCTAGAGGAACTAGTACGCAGAATGGACCGTGGCGATTTTGATTTAGTAGCCGTTGGTCGTCCGCTTTTAGCAGATCCGAACTGGGTAGAAAAAATTAAAAATAACCGTATGGAAGAATTGAAAGGCTTTAGCAAAGAAGCTTTAATGCAATTGGTATAAAAAACCCTATTTTTTCTTTTCAAGTTTAGAAAGGCATCTCGAAAGGGATGCTTTTTTGTTAAATGAGCTCGCCGTCATCTCGACTGCAGCACAGCGAAACGGAGAGATCTATTGGCAACCTCTGGTGTTATCATAACAACGAAAAGAAATTATTTTATTCGATGGAAATATTGAAGACGTATCTGTGATGTCAGATGTTACCATCTGACATTGGGAAGAAACTATTTTATCCAATAAAAGCATTCAATAAAATAAAACTTTTTCTATCATGAGGAAAGCAATGCCTGTGATACTTCGGTTGCTCCAGCCCCGCCCTTTGCTTAATCCGGCTGAAAAAGCCGGGATAACGCTGTCGGTCGGGTTTATTTTACTTCTTACAGTAGCAATGTCGTAGCCGCCTAAACCCGATCAAAGCGGGAGCGGGAATACAATAGCCTAAAAGCCTCTGCACTTGCTTTCCAAAACCCAAAAGAGGTACTCCTTTTGGTACTGGGTTTCGTCATCTCGACTGGAGCATCGCGGAATGGAGAGATCTATCCAGGCAGATTATCAATTCCGTTGCACCCGATATCATGTTCGCTTATAATGACGTGACGAATAGAATTTCAATTTAAATCCCATCCTTTTTCCTTAAATTCACATCATCAAAAAATTGATCATCCCATGTCGAACATTAAACTCATTATCGAAGAAAGGCCCGCAAATATTGGCAATTTTATGGTTGGCAGACTCCTGCCTTTCAGAGAGAAACGTATGGTTGGGCCATTTTCATTTATTGATCATATGGGCCCTGCTGCAATGAGTGATCATGAAAACCTTGATGTTCCACCCCATCCGCACATTGGTTTATCTACCTTAACTTTCTTATTCGAAGGCGAAATTACACATAAAGACAGTTTGGGATCGGATGTTGTAATTAAACCTGGGCAGGTAAACTGGATGACTTCAGGCAGTGGCATTGTACATTCAGAAAGGACCCCAGAGTACCTTCGTCATACCGATAAAATGCTCCATGGCTTACAGATCTGGGTAGCCTTACCTAAAGCTTTAGAACAAATGGAGCCTGAATTTTGCCATGTAGAAGAGGCAGACATTCCAACCTGGACTCAAGATGACGTACATTTTAAATTAATTGCCGGAGAAGCTTTTGGGTATAAATCTCCCGTTCCAGTGTACAGTCCGCTGTATTTTTTAGAATTAAAAAGTACAAACCGGGAGAAAGTAAATATTGGCGATTACCTATTTGGCGAAAGTGCGTTGTATATTTTAGAAGGAGCAATAGAGAGCGATGGACATATTTTCGAACCGCGCCAAATTTTAATAGCAAATGACGCCAAACTGTGCGAATTTACCATGCACGAAAACACTACGGTTTATATTTTCGGGGGCGAACCTTTTCCCGAGGAACGTTTTATTTACTGGAATTTTGTTGCCTCTGATAGGGAATTGATTGAAAAAGCCAAAACAAAGTGGCTGGAACAAACTTTTAAACCTGTACCGGGAGAAACTGATTTTGTTCCTTTACCAGATCCCATTCGCAACATTAAACATTAATTCTTTCTAAACAGATTCATATTTACCGAAACGGCCACGCCTGTTGACGATAGCCTGGTATTGCCATAACCTATATTCGTTAACGGAATTTTCATAAAAGGTTTAGCACTGATACTTAAATTACGATTGATTTTGTGCTGAAATTCTAAACCAATATTGGCAATACCCAAATAATGCTGGTTTTCATTTTTTACTTCGAAATCCTGAGGACCTTGGTAAGTGCCGGTGTAAGAAAAGCTATATTTCTCTTTTAACATTAAATAACTGGATAAGCCTGTACTTACAGAAATGGAATTCCGTCGGTTATCAAAAACTTTATAGTTTAAATTGAGCGGAATATCCAGTACATCACAATTGGCATGGATATTTGATGGTGTTACACCAAATACATAGTCTGTATTGGGTTTGTATAAACTAAAATCTGAATTGTAAATTTTCTTTGCATAAGATGCACCTGTAGTAACACTTAATTTTTTGGTTAGAATTAGGGTTGCCTCCAGGCCAAAACCGCCACTTAAGCTACTTTGCCCAGACTTTTGTACGCTAGTTAAATCTGGTGCAGCTAGAATACTTAATATCAATCGCGACTTTTTCTTAAAAATTGGCTCTTTAATTTTTGCTATCTTACCATGAGCAGGCGCTAATACAAGGTTTTGCGTTTCAAATGCTATTGGTTCCGTTTCAGTCCTTATTTCCGGTTTATAAATCACATTAACTAACTGGTTACCAGGATCACTGCCAGCTTCCATAATTTTTGTAAAAATTTTTTCTACAAATTGTGTTTCAGCGGTATTTTGCCTATTGGCAGCTTTGTCTGTATTATTATTGCCAGCCAATAAACTTTCTCCCCCATTTTTGGCAGAAGCGTTCTCATCTGATGGCTTTTTAATTAAATTTGGTTTATCATTTAAAGGCTTATCTATATTTTTGTTTTTTTCTGTCCTAGCTTTAACCAGATTGTTTTTAGATTGATCAGCACTTGGTTTAGCCAATAAAAACACCACCAGCAACAATGCAGCTATTCCAGCCACAGCAGTTAACCACATCAATGGCACTACCCTCCTTTTTGGTGATGGATGCAACTTCTCCTCCAGACTATCCCAATCTAAATCATTAAAAGGAAGGTCAGGATTTTCCAATCCATCCTTAAATAATTTATCTATATCTTTTCCCTCTTTCATTGCGTATTTGTGTTTAACCTAACCTGTAAAAGGTTCCTGTCTACTTCCGAACTCCTTACCTGGTAAGTTTTCGCCTCCGTAGCTTTTAACATTTCCTGTAATTTTTGCCTTGCTTTAAACAGGTTAGATTTTGACGTACCTACCGATATCCCAAGCATTTCGGCAATTTCTTCATGCGTATATCCATCTATGGCAAATAGGTTAAAAACGGTTCGGTAACCCGGACTTAGTTCTTGCACCAGTGCCAGTAAATCCTGATAAGCCAACTTATCATATATAGAACTTACCTGCGCTACATCTTCATGATCAACAATATCTACATGATCTGCAAATTTTAGATTTGCCCGATAGTAATCAATAGCAGTATTGGTTATGATGCGCCCAAGCCAGGGTAAAAAAGCTTTGGTAGGTTCATATTTGTCAATGTTCTTAAAAGCTTTAAAAAAGCCATCATTCAGTATTCCCGCAGCATCCAACCGATCGTTTGCATAACGCAAACAGATACCCATAGCAAAGCTATAGAAATGTTGATATAGCGCTTTTTGGCTATCTCTTTCATTTCTAATGCAGCCTTGAATATACTTTTGTATAATATCTTCTCTGTCGCGCTTAGCGGTCACAAACTCTCCTTTCAAAATACATTACGATGAGGAACAACGAAAGGTTGCTTCAAAAATTACTTTTTTAGAAATATTTTATATCATTCATTTGGTTTAAAAATATTCATCATGAAAGCAACCATTTAAAACTTGTAGGCGTAATAGCGGCATATCAATTTTATTAAAGTTAAAACTAAAAACAAAAATCTTATGCTAATCTACTTAAAAAAGAATCTATTGGCTGTTGTGTGTATAGCCATGGTATTTACTGCATGCAAAAAAAATAGTTCAGACCAACCTACAACTACACCTGTTCCCAATAACAATAAGGGAATCCAATTGGCCACCGATGCTAAATTCGGATCTGTATTAACAGATAAAGACGGCAAAACCTTATACTTTTTTGCAAACGATGCTGGGGGTACACCAACCTGTACTGATGGTTGTGAAACCGCTTGGCCACTATATTACTCAGCAGATGCCAGTACAGATTTAAACCTCAACAAAGCCGATGTTGGTGAAGTTACCCGTACTGATGGACGTAAACAAAGCACTTACCGTGGTTACCCACTTTATTATTTTGCAGGTGATGCCGCAAAAGGTGATATTAAAGGTGATGGAGTTGGTGGAACATGGTTTGTAGCGAAGCCCGATTATTCATTAATGTTGGCCAATGCACAATTGGTAGGTGCCGATACCAAAAGTTATACCAGTGCCTATGTGGAAGGGACCGGACTTACTAAATACTTTACAGATGCATTTGGCAGAACACTTTACACTTTCGCTCCTGATAAAAATGGAGTAAATAACTATACAAAGGGTACAACGCAAGAAGGAATCTGGCCAGTTTACACTTCTGAGATCCTGAATGTTCCATCCGTGATTGCAAAAACGGACCTTGGTGTAATTACTGTAGCCAGCGTTAATAAAAAACAACTTACCTACAAAGGATGGCCACTATATTATTTTGTAGGAGATACAAAAAGAGGAGATAACAAAGGTATTACCATTGGTGGTATCGGCACACTTTGGCCTTATGTTTCAACCACAATTACGGTTGCACCGGCACAATAAAAATATTTTAGGTTAGAAAATATTGAATGGTCGGCTGTGTTTACGCAGCCGACCATTTTTATACCTCGAGTAAAGCTTGTTTAATTTTTTCAGCTGCTTCAGCCAATTCCTCATTGCTTGGCTTTAATTTTTCTTTACTGAAATTCATATCGCTTACATTATTCATTGGAATTAAATGAATATGCGCATGCGGCACTTCCAATCCGATTACCGAAACGCCCACTTTTTTGCATGGGAAAGCTATTTTCACACCTTTAGCTACAATTTTAGCAAACATCCACAAACCAACGTACAGATCTTCCTCCATGTCAAAGATATAATCCACTTCAGTTTTTGGTATCACCAGCACATGGCCGGCCGTTAATGGCGAAACATCTAAAAATGCCAGATATTCTACAGTTTCAGCAACAACATGGGCAGGGATTTCGCCTGCAACGATTTTTGAAAAGATAGTCATAAGGTGGAAGGTTAAAGGGTGGAAGGCATAGGGTTAAGTGTTTGGCGACAGGCGTTTTAATAATCACTTACCGCCAAACGCTATTCGCTTATCTCGAAATTTCTAGAACTTCAAACTGCATTTTACCTGCAGGCACTTCGATTTCGGCAAATTCGCCTACAGATTTACCCAACAAACCCTGTGCAATTGGCGATTTAACAGAAATTTTTCCGGTTTTTAAATCGGCTTCACTTTCGGCCACCAATTGGTAAGTCATGGTTGCACCGTTTTTAACATTTTTTATTTTTACAATAGATAATGCCAATACTTTTGACAAATCCAATTTAGACTCATCAATTAAACGGGCATTTGCCAATGTGTTTTTTAATTTTGCTATTTTTGCTTCATGCAATCCCTGCGCTTCTTTAGCAGCATCGTATTCGGCATTCTCCGATAAATCACCTTTATCCCTTGCTTCTGCAATTGCTTTAGATATTAGCTGACGACCGGTGGTAGTTAAATAATGAACTTCCTCTTTTAATTTATCTAACCCTTCTTGGGTGTAATACGTTACCTCTGTCATTGCTCTATTAATTTTATTCAAACGCTATAAAAAACAAACAAGACTATATAGTTGGTTTGCTACATAGTCTTGCTTCAATTATAACGAAGATAAAATGTGGAAATTACAAAAGCAAATAAAAGATTAACATTTAACGGATTTTTAGATTTAGCGACCCTTTTTTACACCAACCTGTTTCCTTTACAGACAAAATTAACCAGACACGTAACATTCAATTATACACGTACTCAAAATTCAATCATTAGTTTTAATTTAGCTTAAATTATTCTTAAAAAATGAAAAAGTTATTTTCTATTGCCCTCCTCGTTTGCCTGAGTGGTTATACGGTTTCTGCACAGGAACTTTACATGCCCCGGAATATTAAAGCTGCCTATGCGAAAGGTACGCGTGCTATTAATGGGAAACCTGGTCCAAATTATTGGCAAAACCATGGTAAATACAACATGGATATTCAGGTAGATGCCGAAACCAAAGTAGTTAGCGGTAAAGAAGAAATTTTATATAGTAACAACAGTTCCGATACCTTAAAAAATCTGGCCATCCGCTTTGTAAACAACCTGCACAAACCCACCTCACCAAGAAGCGGTGCTGTAAGTGAAGACTTTTTAAGTACAGGCTTAGATATTAAGGCCTTTTGGGTAGATGGCCAAAAATATAAAGTGGATAGCAAAAGCTGGGGAACAGTTGGTAATGTAACGCTGAAAAAACCTTTATTACCAAAATCAAAAATTACGGTTAAAATTGAGTGGGATTACCCTTTATCAAAAGAAAGCGGACGTGAGGGACAGATTGATCCAAACTCATTTTTTGTGGCTTACAGCTATCCGCGCATATCGGTATACGATGATTATAATGGCTGGGACCGCATTCCACATACCGATAGGGCTGAATTCTATAACGACTTTAATGATTACGAATTCACGATCAAAGCCCCTAAAAACTATGTGGTGTATGCAACCGGAGATTTCCTGAATCCGGATGAAGTATTGCAACCGGAGATTTCTGCCCGTTTAAAAAAATCATATAACGGAGACGAAGTAATCCATATCGCTACCGAGCAGGAAATGAAGGATGGTAAAGTAACGCAACAAAAAGACTGGAATACCTGGAAGTTCGCGGTAAATCACATTACCGATGTCACTTTTGCTTTGAGCAACCACTACGTTTGGGACGGTGCCAGCGTAATTGTAGATAAAAAAACCAATCGCCGTGCCAGTGCCCAGGCTGCCTACAACCCAACTACAGGAAAGGACTTTATCAATTCTGTTAAATACAATCTTAACGCTTTAGACTGGTTTTCGAACAATTGGCCAGGTATTCCCTATCCTTATGTAAAAACCATTGCTTTTCAGGGTTTTGCCGACATGGAGTATCCGATGATGGTGAACGATTCGCAATTTGGCGACCCTGTATTTGCACAACTGGTTCAGGATCATGAAGTGGCACATACTTATTTCCCTTTTTATATGGGTATAAACGAAACCCGTTATGCCTATATGGATGAAGGTTGGGCCACTACATTCGAATATTTAATTGGGATTGCCGAACATGGTAAACAGGCTGCTGATGATTTTTACAGAAAATTTAGAGTAGACAACTACATTAACGATAAATCTGCAGAAGAAGATCAGCCTGTAATTTCAATGTCTGATCAGGTTTCTGGTGCAGGTTATGGCAATAACTCTTACGGGAAAGCTTCATTATCTTATTTAGCGCTTAAGGATATGCTGGGCGATGACTTGTTCAAAAAAGCACTACATACCTATATGAGCAACTGGAATGGCAAACATCCTATTCCATGGGATTACTTTAACTCCATGAATGCAGGTTCCGGGCAGAATTTAAACTGGTTTTTCCAGAATTGGTTCTTCACGAATAATTACCTCGATTTAGCCATTAGCAAAGTAACAACTGCAAAAGAAAAATCGACGGTAACTGTTAAAAATGTTGGTGGTTTTGCAATCCCCTTTGATGTAGTAGTCACTTACGCAGATGGTAAAACTGATACCATACACCAAACACCAGCGGTTTGGAAAGCAAACCAGAAAGAAGTTAATATCATGGTTAATACCACTAAAAAAATAACGTCAATCAGTTTGGATAACGGCATTTATGTAGATGCCACACCGAAAGACAATATTTGGAAAGGGAAATAAGTAGCAGCTTGCAATTTTCAGTTGGCAGTTATATCAAACTACCAACTGAAAACTGTTGAATGAGAACTGCAAACTAGTAACTGAGAACCGGCTCATGTTTAACCGGAAAATTCAATGAATTGGCAATAAAACACATTTTATTGGCTTCATGATGTAGCGACGCTGCAAGTTCGTAATGTGCCTTATCGGCTATTAAAATCTGAGGATGCAGCGTAACTTCTCTAAAACGGCCGCTCCCATCAGCCAATTCTTCCATGGTACCTACAGCTTCATCTTTATAATCAATAACCACAATTCCATTTTTAGAACATAAGTGTAGATACCAGAGCATGTGGCAGCTGGAAATTGAGGCTAACAACAAATCTTCCGGGTTATATTTAGATTTATCGCCCAAAAAAACAGAATCAGACGAACCTGCAATATCGGCCTTACCTTTTACTGAAATTACATAATCACGATCGTACGAACGGTAATCCATTGTACCTGATCCTTTGTTGCCCGTCCAGGTAACGGTGGTTGAATATAAATGATCTTTCGGCATAATTAAACTGGTTAGATTATAGCCAATTTAAGAAAATAAAATGGAGATTTATACCTTTTTTAAACCTAAGTATTGAGTTTAAATAGCTGTTAATTTTTATTTTGAGCGCGTGGCTTGTGTAAGAAAATAAATTGGCTCCTGTGTTCCGCTTATACGCTTTGGGCTTCGTACCTCTGCCCTGCAGGGTAACGCTTCACCCAGGGCTAAATGGCAAAAGCAGTAGTTTATTTTAAGAGTTGCAGGTTGCAGCCGAACAATATAAACCTGATTGTAATGAAAAGCCCACAGCGTAGCGAGGACTTGTAATGAAAAGCAGGACAGAGCCTTAACTACTAGCAGTGCCTGTGCTTTTCAAAACCAAATAACCAAGAATTATACTAAAAACTAAGCCCGCTTAACTTCTCAACCAAAACTTCAGAAATTTTACGGTAAGAGTCGAACGTCCAACCACCCACGTGTGGGGTTAAAATCACTTTTTCGTTATTCTTTAATTCATCGTACCAGGGCTGTTCTCCCAAGGCCGGAAATTTTTCCGTTTGCAGCACATCCAATCCAGCACCCAAAATTTTTCCGTTTTTAATCGCATTCAGTACCGCAGCGGTATTTACAATCTCTCCCCTGGCGGTATTGATAAAGAAGATGGGCTTTTTAAAATGAAAGAAATATTCATCATCCACCATTTGTTTGGTTTCTGCTGTTAAAGGAATATGTAAACTTAGCACATCGCTGTATTTTACAATTTCCTCCATGCTCACCTCACGGGCAAAAGCATCAGAAAAGCCTGTTTTATACTTATCGTAAGCCATTACATCAACCTCAAAACCAGCCAGTTTCTTTGCAAAACTTTGTCCCATAAAACCATAACCAATAATCCCGACTTTTTTGCCCTTCAATTCGTAACCACGGTTCCCTTCCCTATCCCAAATACCATTTCTAATTTCGATATCAGCCCTACGGAAGTTGTTCATTAAAGATAAAAGCAAACCTGTGGCATGTTCGCCAACAGCATCACAGTTGCCTTCGGGTGCATTAATCAATTCGATATTTCTTTCAAAGGCAATTTTATCATCAATATTATCCAACCCAGCCCCTGCCCTGGCCACAAACTTTAAATTGGTAGCAGCAGCAAAAATCTCGGCATCAATCCTAAATTTCGTACGTACGGCAATGCCCGTATAATCCTTTATTTTATCTAATGTTTGCTGGCGGGTAATCTGTGGCTCATCATCAACCTGGTAGCCCATGGCAATGGCCTGCTCTTTAAATGCAGGGTGCAGATCATCAACAATTAATATCCTTTTCATAATGTACAAAAGTAACATTTTGCAGATTGATCAATTGTAATATTCTATCATTGCTACTGGCAGACTGAAAACTGCCAATTGTAAACTGTGAACTGCAGATTACCCACAAAAATATTACTATAAAATGGCTGTAATAAAATAGTTACGCCCCATTTATTAAACTTAGTTGCCGTTACTTTGTCTCCCTTTATAAAAACACACGAAATTTTATTTTTAATGAGACTTTTACAATCAAGAACTATACAAATTACCCTTTTATTTTTAAGCTTATCATTTAACATTTTCGCACAAACAAGCGGAAAGGCAAAAATTACCGGAGTACTTAAAGATGCAAAAACACAAGAAACCATTCCCTTTGCCACAGCGGTTTTAATTGATAAAGCTACGGCCAAAAACGCAAAAATAGCCCAGACCGATGTGAACGGTGCTTTTGTCATGACCGATATTCCTAACGGAACCTTTACTTTTAAAATCAGTTTTGTTGGTTACCAAACCATGGTGAGGGATAATGTAACCATAACGGCCAGCACAGGCACCTTAAATTTTGGCGACATTAAAATGAATACGGCAAAAGGTAATGTATTAAGCGAAATTACCATAACCGGCCAAAAACAAGGCATGCAAATGGGAATCGATAAAAAGGTTTTTGCTGTAGATCAGAGCGTAATCAGCGAAGGTGGTTCTGCAGGCGATTTATTACAGAATGTTCCTTCCGTTTCTACTGATATGGATGGCAATGTGAGTTTGCGTGGTTCTTCGGGTGTTAAAGTATTAATTGATGGAAAACCATCTTTAATCGCTGGCGGTAACGTAGCACAGATCCTGCAATCAATCCCGGCCAGCTCTATTGAAAGTGTTGAGGTAATTACCAATCCATCGGCAAAATACGATGCCGAAGGCCAATCAGGTATTATTAACATTGTACTTAAGAAAAATACAAAACTTGGCTTTAACGGTTCAGTTGCCTTAACTGCAGGTAACCGCGATAACTATAATGCCAATACCAATTTAAGTTTCCAGAACAGTAAGGTCAATATTTATGGAAACTATGGCTATCGTTACGGCAATCGTGTGGGAGGCGGCTTTCAGGACATCACCTATAAATCAGATTCATTAAGAACAAGGTTTGCCAGCCAAAATACAGTTTCCAACTCATTGGATAAAGGACACAATGCCAAAGCCGGTATAGATTATTATTTAACCCCTAAAAGTGTAATCAGCCTATCGGGTGGCTTTAACTCAAGAGAAAATGAGCGTAACGATCTGCTCAACATCAGACAATTAGATAAAAACCAATTGCCGGTTCTAATCAGCAACAGAACGAATAACACCGATGGTTTTGGATCAAGTTATGACGCAAATTTAGATTACGTACAGAAGTTTAAGAAACCGAAAGAAGAACTGACCTTTAATTTTGGTTATTCTTATGGCACTAACAACAACGATCAGTATTACAGTACCAATACCACTAACCGTAATGGTGTGCCCATTGATGAAACCTTGAGTTTACAGCGTGTATTTAATACTGGTAACAATACCAACTACAATATTCAGACGGATTATGCCTTGCCAGTAGGTAAAGCGGGTAAAATTGAAGTGGGTTACCGTAGCCAGATCCGCTTAGGAAAAAATGATCAATATGCAGATTCGATCTTAACCAACAGCAGTATTTATATCAGCAATAATAAATTGATCAACGGTTTTGATAGTAAAGATCAGGTGCATGCGCTGTATTTCAATTACCAGAACCAGATTAAAGATTTTGGTTATCAGATAGGTTTAAGGGGGGAAGATGCGCGTTTAGATACCCATCTGGAAGGCTACACGAACAATGTATTAACCACTGCCGAGGGAAATATCCACTACAAAAGGATATACCCAAGTGTGTTCTTAACGCAGAAACTAAAAGGCGACAACCAGCTTCAACTGAGTTATACGCGCCGTGTAAACCGTCCACGTCCATGGGATACCAATCCATTTTTAGATGTTTCCGATCCATTGAATTACAGAGGTGGTAACCCGAATTTATTACCGGAGGATGTACACTCATTTGAATTGGGTTATAGCAAATACTGGAAAAAAGTAACCTTAACCTCAAGCTTGTATTTCCGTCAAACCAATGATGTGATCCAGCGAGTAAGAAGTATACCGGTTAATGGAATTATTACCTCAACCCCTCAAAATTTATCTAAGCAGATTAACAGCGGGTTAGAATTAATTGGCCGCTTTGACCTGATTAAAGCTTTAAATTTCACCACAAACGTAAACTTGTACCAGGCAAAATTTGCTGGCGATGCACGATTTGATATCCCATCAAGCAGTGGCTTTAGCTGGAACGCCAACCTGACCGGAAATTTAACAGTAGTTAAAAATTTATCGTTACAGGTACGCGGCGACTATAGGGCACCAGAAGTGATGGCTCAGGGAAAACGCAATGCCATGTATGGAATTGATGGCGGCGCCAAATATGATTTCCCGAACAAAAAAGCATCTTTAAGTTTCAATGTTAGAGACGTATTTAATACCAGAAGATGGAGCATGACCACTGAAGATAGAGCTACCATTGTTGATTTTGAACGCCAGTTTCAGGGAACAATGGGAAATTTAACTTTCTCCTATCGCTTTGGAAAAACCACATTTACCGGCACAAATAAAAAGAAAAAAGAAGAGCAGGACAACCGCCCTGATGAAGGATCATTTTAATAACCAAAGAGCTTAGAAATCATTTCTAGGCTCTTTTTTTGCTATTGCAGAAAACCAACTACTATAAAATAAGATGATTGCTTATCTTGCGATCATGGAAGAGATCAACCCCTGGAAAACGCTGGAGAGCGAAGTAAAATACGATAACAACTGGATCCGTTTAACCGAACACCAGGTTATTAACCCATCTGGCGGCCAGGGGATTTACGGCACTGTTCATTTTAAGAATCTGGCTATCGGAATTCTTCCATTAGATGAAAACTACAATACCTGGCTGGTTGGTCAATACCGATATGCATTAAATGCCTATAGCTGGGAAATTCCCGAAGGCGGAGGGCCACACCATGAAGCACCATTAGAAAGTGCAAGAAGAGAATTACTGGAAGAAACGGGAATGAGTGCCCGAAACTGGAAAGAGATTCAAAGGATGCACCTTTCCAACTCTGTAAGCGACGAATTGAGCATCATCTATGTTGCTACCGATCTTATTCAAGGTATTGCCATGCCCGAAGAAACGGAGGAACTTGTAGTTAAAAAATTGTCTTTCGAAGAAGCCTATCAAATGGTTATGAATGGAGAGATTACCGATTCGATGAGTGTCGCAGCAATCCTAAGAGCGAAGCTTATGATCACAAATGGGGAATTGTAATGGCCATAACCACCAAATGTTCCTAACGGAACATAAAAAATATTCCATATTTTTCTACCCAGCATATGTCCCTATGGGACATTAATCATTAAAGGCCTTGGGGCGCAGATTAACTCAAATGCTAAAGCGCTAAATACCGGATTTCATAGCACATTAAGGCTTATATTTACATATACCCTATGATACGTTATCCATTCAACGCCCTCGGGCACAGATTAACTCAAATCCTGAACTGCTAAATATTAGTCATCAGAGCACATTAGGCTCAGATTTGCATATGCTCTATGATACGTCATCCATTCAACGACTTCGGGCACAGATTAATTCAAATGCTAAACCGCTAAATACCGGGTTCAATAGCACATTAAGGCTTAGCTTTGCATATGCCTTATGGTACATCATTCATTCAAGACCTTGGCTCACAGATTAACTCAAATGCTAAACAACTAAATATTTGCTGTTCCGTAGGAACAAATCCTATGTAAAAAAATAATACAATTAAAATTTTCGTTCCGTTGGAACGTTTCGTGCGAAAAAAAGGCTTAGTCTTTTGAAAATTGAAAAATAATTTTTAATTTAACAAAAGATCAGGGAACAGAGCGTATCATCGCTTTAAGGGGCTTGTTTAAAACGCTAGACCTAATTCCATAAAGCAAATCATCCTAAAATTTTTAGAGTTACGGGAATAAATTCCAGTTAGAAAACAGTACAACTAGGAATTTAAGTTTCAGAGGAAATTAATGTTGATTTAATTTAGAATGCCATGCCAAATACATACACCCAATTGCATATTCAATTTGTGTTTGCAGTTAAATTCAGAGCTGCATTAATCAAGGCGGATTGGAAAGAAAGGCTCCTGAAGTATATTACTGGAATATTTCAGGCGAATAACCACAAAATGATCCAGATTAATTGTATGCCCGATCATATCCACATTTTTATTGGCATGAGTCCACACCAATCTATTTCTAGTCTGATCCAAAATGTAAAAACAGAAAGTTCAAAATGGATAAACGATCAGGGATTCTGCTCAGGAAAATTTGCCTGGCAAGAAGGTTATGGTGCATTTTCCTATTCAAAAAGCCATATCCAACAGGTTATTCAGTACATCCAAAACCAGGAACAACATCATAAAAAGAAGACATTTCTTGAGGAATATAACCTTTTCTTAAAAATGTTTGAGATCAAGTATGAAGAAAAATATATCTTCAAAGAACCAGCATAATTTATTATTATCTTTGCCATCCATTAAATCAACCAGATGAGCAAGCTTTTCGGATATATTTTAAGCCCTATATTTTATTTTTTATTTGGATTAACCCTTTGTATATTCCATCCTGTACAATGGCTTTGTTTTAAGCTTTTTGGCTATAAAGCACATAAGGTTTCGGTAGATATCCTTAATTTTTTTCTGACCTATTGCCAGCTTTTCCTTTTTAACTCGATCAGTTTTAAAAATGAATACGATCTGCCAACAGATAGGCCTATTATTTTTGCAGCAAACCACCAAAGTATGTACGATATCCCCTCTTTAATTTGGTTCTTAAGAAAATACAGCGCAAAATTTATTTCTAAAATTGAGCTTACCAAAGGCATTCCATCAATATCCATTAACCTTCGTTTAGGAGGCGGGGCAAACATCAACCGGAAAGATAATAAGCAGGCCATTTCTGAAATTATCAAACTTGGCCGTAGAATGAAAGAACATAATTGGAGCACCGTTATTTTCCCGGAAGGAACACGGGCAAAAGACGGACAACTGAAAACATTCCAATTTGGTGGCATAGCGACCTTATTAAAAGTGGTGCCTAATGCTTTGATCGTTCCGGTGGCCATAGAAAACTCATGGAAAATTGTGCGTTTTGGCATGTTTCCTTTAACCACAGGAAATGCGCTAAAATGGACGGTTTTAAAGCCGATAGAACCGGGAGTAAAACCACCGAACGAGATTACGCTGGAGGTAGAGAACGAAATCAGAAAAGTTTTAGGTCAACCAATGGCGCAGCCAGCTACTTTATAATTTTATTAATCTCATTAAGGATCCTTCGATTCCGACACCGTAGACAGATTTTCATAGAATGGTCGTCATCTAGACTGTAGCGCAGCGAAATGGAGAGATCTATCTAAACAGACTTCTCGTAAAATACTCCTTGTTTCTGTGAATCCTTGGCAACAAAATGGTTAATTGGTTAAACGCTAAACGCCTAACGCCAACCGCTCTAAATATTCTTATTTCCGATTACCCTAAAAAATTCATCGCGGTAGGTATCGCCTACAGGAATAATTTTCTGATTGATGGTAATACGGCTACGCTCTATGCTTTCAATTTTATCTACCGCTACAATATAAGATTTATGGACACGGATGAACTGGCTTTGAGGCAATGCTTCTTCCATCTTTTTCATGCTCTGCAGGGTGATTACACGTTCATCTTTGGTAAAAATCGAAATATAATCTTTTAAACCTTCAATAAATAAAATATCGTGCAGGTAGATTTTTTGAATCTTATGCTCTGTTTTCACGAAAATATAATCCTGAACGGGGTTTGGTGAGCCCGAAAAGGGTGCAGGTGTAACAATGGGTTGTGCTACACTGGCAGGAACTTCAATTGGTTTTACCTGATTGTGTACTTTTTCTACCGCTTTATAAAAACGATCAAACGCAATAGGTTTCAATAGATAATCAGAAACATTGAGGTCATAACTTTCTAAAGCATATTGTGGGTAAGCGGTAGTTAATATATAGTGACATTTATTGCCGGCAATTTTTAAAAACTGGATTCCGGTTAATTCAGGCATCTGTATGTCCAAAAATACTAGATCAATCCCACCACCCTGAACAATCTGCAAAGCCTCAATAGGGTTTTCACACCTTTTAACCATGGTTAAAAAAGGTACTTTAGAAATATAATCCTGTAAAATATCAAGCGCTAAAGGCTCATCATCAACAACAATACAGTTTAGGTTCATTTTAGGTTATTATTTTAATTAATGATTTTATCCGGTTTATGTCTGGTTATCGCAGATTATATGTCAATCATCAGTTCACAGGTATAATGAGTAGCCGAATTTACAACATTTAATTTATATCTATCAGGATAAACCAATTGTAACCGCCGTTCTACATTGGTTAAACCAACCCCACCCTGTGCATCTTTATTCTGCTGGTTCTTCTTATTCACTACACTAAAATGCAAAATCTTCTGGTTGGCAATGATATTGATCTTTACAGGTTCTGCCGGATCGGTTACCACGCCATGTTTAAATGCATTTTCTACAAACGAAATCAGCATCAAAGGAACAATTTTTTGATTATCGATCTCACCGTTTAAAGTGAGTTCGATATAAGCACCATCTTTAAACCGTATTTTTTGCAGTTCGATATAACTGGTTAAATAATCTACTTCTTTGCTTAAGGCAACTGTTGGTGTATTACTTTCATAAATCATGTAGCGCATAATCTCAGAAAGCTTCATAATCGCATCAGCTGTTTTATCCGATTTTTGATAGGCCAGTGAATAGATATTATTAAGCGAGTTGAAAAGAAAATGTGGGTTTAACTGAGACTTTAAAAACTGAAGCTCCATCTCACGGCGCTCACTTTCCAGGTTACGTTGAATCCGCTCACTCGCAAACCAATCAATAGTGAACTTGATAATACAGCTACTGATCATGAAAAAGCCTGACAAAAAAGTTACCCCGATCACAAAACTATGAACCGGTATATCGATCCGCTTTCCTTTAGCACTGATAGCAGTTAATACATCATCCGGATATAATACGGCTATAGCTGTTTTAGCTACAACGGTTAATGCAATCAATAATAAAAATACCAATACATATATGAAATATTTTTTCCGCTTCTTGATCAGTTCTGGAATCAAGAAAATATAATTAATGTAGAAAATTGAAATATTGATGATCCCATATACTACATAACTGATAAAATAATCTTTGCCCGTATGTATGGAATTATCAAAAATACTTACTCCAAAAATTATCATTACAATAATTGTCCAAAAAATAGCATGTAATATAAATGGCCCCCTACTTTGTTTCATTAGATATATATTAAAATTGGCGAATGTTGATATAGGTTTAGCTAATGCATATCATTCAAGCCACAAAATAAATAAAGTTTTATCGATTTACTTACACAATCTACCAACGGGCATTTTTTTTCTACGAACGGTCCAATTGGCAAATTTTATCGACAAACGCCAAAAATGTCTGTTGATCTAGAATCTTGAACACTTGGTATAATAGATTTTAGCAGGTTATTTTTCTTGAGTTTCTTTGAATCATCAAAACGGAAACAAAATGAAAACATCATCAGCAATTAGCTTAAAAAATCAAACAGTAATTACTGATGGCCTTTTCACAATCTCTCAAATAAAACTATCGACCATGAAAAAGTTAGCAAACACATCGCCATTTTTACTTTTATTAGTACCAGTATTTATGATGATTATTTTAACACTTACCGTTAACACCAATCAGAATGATGCAGAAATAGTTGTAAAACCTACAAAAACATCTGGCTCTATTGTGAAACAGGCAACTGCTATTTTCAAATAGGAATAATGGGTAATTACGCTATCGAAACCGTAGGTCTAAACTTTAACTTCGGCAACCAGGCTATAGTAAAAGATCTATCATTACAAGTACCAAAAGGGAGCATATACGGTTTCTTAGGCCCGAATGGCGCTGGTAAAACAACCACCATAAAAATCCTACTAAACCTATTGAAGTCACCATCTGATCAGGTTTTTATATTTGACAAAGAAATAAACAGCAATCGTATAGCGATCCTTAAACGCATAGGTGCTTTGGTAGAACAACCGGCCATTTATGGTCATTTAACCGGAAAAGAAAACCTGGTTAACCGTTGTATCTTACTCGGCATTAAAAAAACAAAGGCCGATGAAATGCTGTCGCTGGTAGGCTTAGCAGAAGCAGCAAATAAAAAAGCCAACAAATATTCGCTAGGCATGAAACAACGGCTGGGTATTGCCCAGGCACTAATTTCAGATCCAGAATTACTGTTACTGGATGAACCTACCAATGGATTGGACCCAAATGGAATTATTGAGGTTAGGAACCTCATGATCGATCTAGCCACTAAACACCAAAAAACAATACTGGTTTCAAGCCATCTATTGGCAGAAATAGAAAGAACAGCAACCCATGTTGGCATTATAAATAAAGGCCAATTATTATTTCAGGGTACAATTAACGAACTTCATTTATTGAGCAAACCCATGCTTGAGATCGAAGTAGACAATATTGAAAATGCGAGCACCCTACTAATAAAGCAGGGATATGAAGTTACCACAAAAACGGAAAAGGTAATTACTGTGCCATTTGTTTCTTCGCGAAAAAGTGGAGAACTAAATACATTATTAATCCAGAACGGTTTTACGGTGAGCAGTCTGTATCAGCAACGAAAAGATCTCGAAAATTTATTCCTGGATATTACTAACACCAACTAACATGCACGCTCTTTATATTTCCTTAATATCAGAATATTACAAATCCAGAAAAACCTTGGCCTTTTGGGCTGCTATATTATTACCCCTTATTATTTGTGGGTTAATCAGTGCTGGTTTTTATAACAATGCCGATAAAATCATTGCTAACCACTACCCTCCAATGCTCTTATGGGCACAGTATAGTGGCGCAGCATTAGGCGTAATGGGATTCTTAATCATGCCTTTCTATGTTATATTTATGGCCTTTTCGGTCAACAACATCGAACATAAGAACGATACCTGGAAAATGTTATTTGCCCAGCCCCTCAATAAATTTTCAATTTATGCAGCAAAATACCTATACGCTATATTTTTAATATTTATCTGCTTGTTCTTATTTGCTACACTTACTTATGCATTTGGTCATTTATTACAGGTATTGGTTCCTAAGTTTAATTTTAATCAATACAGTCCATTAGATATACTGATTAACGCTTATACTAAATTATTTTTAGCTTCTTTAGGCATTTTATCCCTACAATTTATAATAAGTTTGTTATGGAGCGATTTCCTTAAACCAATGGGAATTGGTTTTGTTGGCACCATTATGGGCATTATTGCTGCCAATGTAGGGTGGAAATATGCTTACTTGATTCCCTATTCTTTGCCAACGCTTGCTTCAAGAATAACCAAAGTAAAAAAAGGTACTGATCCATTAGCGTTCCCTGTTTTTACACAAGAAATATGGACAAGTTTAATTTATGCTTCAGTGCTTTTCATCATCGGCTATTTTATTGTAACCAAAAAGAGCATAAAGTAATTGCCCTAATAAACATACCTACAAATAAAAGCCTGCTGATTTGACTTTAGTACCAAATAGCAGGCTTTCTTGTTTAGACTGAGAGGTTATATGTATTTTAACTCTTATAGAGATAATATTCTTTCTTTGAAAGCCCAAACAATTAATTGATAAGAGTTTTTAAGATCTAACTTTCTTACCATATTTCTTCGGTGCGTATTAACTGTGTGTTCGCTGATAAAAAGCATTGAACCAATTTCTTTACTATTGTACCCCATTGACAACAGGTGTACAATTTCGACTTCCCTTTCACTAATCGACCCATGATTTTCCTGCAATAGGATATTATTTATCATTTTTTGAGAGAATTAATTAGTTTCTAATAATCAGCCTTTACCAGAACAGGCTTATTTTGATATCAGTTTAAAATGTTTGTTTTAAAGGATAGACAGCTTTCTTTATTTACAATAACAAACTATTTGTTGCTATTCTATACCAAAATTAGTGTAGAGGCACAATATGATTTGAGCATAAAATCCCCTAAATTAAAGGGTGTTTTTACGGTATTTTATTTGCAAATACTTCTTGATAGATCATTAATTATTATCGATTTTTAGGCTTTTACAAACAAAACCTTTAAATCTTATGAGCAAAAAATTAAATATGGAACCTATCGACCCGAAGGTTGCAAAGGCTATGGTTGCTGCCTATGCCAAAGATGGCATGACCTCTTCAGAATGTTACACAAAGGCAGTATGGTTTCCTGCTGAACAGATTTTGGAAATCGCAAAATCAATGAGCGAAGGCAAATATGATGGATTAAGAATTTATTTCGCACAATATTTAGAAGGAGCAATCGATGGTGTTCCTGAATCATACGAAGGTAGAAATACATTATTGTTGGTACCAACTACATCAAGAGTGGGTAATGATAATGAAATAGATGACCATAAAGATGATTTGGGCAACATTGGAAACCGCGGTCAGGGCTGTCCTGACCAGTGCAATGGTACAGATTTATAACAATGAGATATTTATCCCCCATATTTATAGCAGAGGTTATTTGCTTTATAGTCGCAATCGCCATAATATGGAAAGATAAAAATGCTTTTGGAAAAGTGATCACTTGCTATTTGGCTATTGCACTTGTTACAGAGGAGGCTGCAGCCTATTTAGGCATAAGAGGAATACACAATTTATGGCTATTTAATATTTACATTATTTTTGAAATCAGCGCAATATTATACGGTCTATACCATTGCATAAAAAAATATGTTAATCCCAAGCCTATATTCCTAATAGGCTTGGGCACTATAATACTAACTTATATTTTCTTTTTATTTACTCAATCCTTTTCACAATTAAATACCGTTACAATTACCGTAATGTCCGTAATTTTTACACTTTTTTGCCTTTACTATTATTACTTGCTGGTAACGGATGAAAACTTTATTGAGATTCGCATACATCCTGAATTTTGGTGGGTCACAGGCGTTTTGTTTTATTACTTTGGAAGTACCATGTCGAATCTTTTTGATGGATTATTTACCGTTAAACTTATAGGCTTTGCTACCTTGAAATATTGCATTTATATTATATTAAACCTTATTTTATATAGCTGTTGGTTATATTCCTTTATATGCACAATGAAACAACGAAAATTGCATTCTTAGTTGCCATTGCAACAATGGTTTTCCTGCTCGTGCCCGTATTCTTGATCTTATATATCAGATCGTACAATCGGCATAAAAAGAATCATTTTCTGGAAAAACAGAATATGCAGCAGAAATTTGAGTCTGAGATGCTTCAAACTCGTGTGGAAGTACAAGACCAGACCATGCAAAGTATTGCTACCGAATTACATGACAACGTAGGCCAGTTGCTCAGTCTTACCACCCTAACGTTAAATTCCGTAAATTTAAACGATGGAGAAAAGGCTAAAAAGAAAATCGACAATTCATTAGCACTTGTTAACAAATCCATTAAAGAGTTAAGGGAACTGGCCAAGCTATTGCACGGTGAGCAGTTGGTAGAAAATGGTATTGGCCATGCCATAGATCAGGAAATCAACTGGCTTAATAAGGCAGGAACATATGAACTAAAAGTGAATAACCAGTTGGTATATCTGCAGATCACATCTCCTGATAAAGATTTGATCATTCTTCGTTTATTACAGGAAATCATCAACAACATTATAAAACATGCGCAGGCAAAACAGATACATATTGATACATATCTTGAGAAAAATGTATTACATTTAAAGGTAACTGAGAATGGTATCGGATTTGACCCAAATGAAATGAAGATAAAAAAATCTGGGATGGGACTAAATTCAATTTACAAAAGAATTGAGATGATCAATGGAAAATTAGTCTTAAATTCGGCTCCGGGCGAAGGCACGTCTATTTCAATTGAAATCCCCTACCCTTAATTATGCAGCAACCAAGTATTTCTATTGCCATTGTTGATGACCACACCCTTTTTCGCTCTGGATTAGCAAGTTTATTAGAAGAATTCGATGAAATAGATGTGATGTTCGAAGCCATGAATGGCATTGATCTTCAAGCTAAAATCAATCAGCATGCTGAAGTTCAGCTTATTTTAATGGACATTAACATGCCAGTGATGGATGGTTTTGCCACTACCAAATGGGTTAAAGCCAACTATCCAAACGTTCATGTACTAGCACTCAGCATGCTAGAAGATGAAAAAGCAATAATTGGCATGCTTAAAGCAGGCGCCGGAGGTTATATGCTCAAAGAATCTACACCTTCCGACTTATTAACTGCTATAAAGATGATTGTAAACAAAGGATTTTATGTAAATGAACTGGTATCAGGCAGGCTTTTAGTGGCTTTAAAAAATGAAGATATTAAACCAACATTCTCTGCAAGAGAACTTACTTTTTTACAATATTGCAGCACAGAACTTACCTATAAAGAAATTGCCGACCTGATGAATGTAAGCCCAAGAACGGTTGACAACTATAGGGAATCTCTTTTTGCCAAGCTAAACATTAAATCGCGCACTGGATTAGTAGTGTATGGCATCAAAAACAATCTGATCAATATCTAATCCAAAACCAATTCAAGATACTGATTTACAGAAATATACATATTAAAATTTTATTATTTTTTCGGAAAGAAAAGCCTAAAAATAGCACAAAAGCACTAGCTTATTTATTTTCAAATAATTATTAGATAAAATTTGGGCAACTAACCAATTAGTTTTAACTTTAGTTAAGGCAATTAATTTGCCATCATCCTTATTATTAACTATTATGGAAATTAAAGATTTAACTAAAGCCGAAGAGCAGATTATGCAGGTTCTATGGCAATTGGAAAAAGCATTTGTTAAAGAAGTGATTCACGAGCTGCCACTTCCCAAACCTGCATACAATACCGTATCAACAATCATTAGAATTTTAGAAACCAAAGGTTTTATTGGTCACGAAGCTTTCGGCAAGGCTCATCAGTACCACCCCTTAATCAGCAGAGAAGAATATAAACGCCACGCTACAGAAAAACTCTTAGGCAATTACTTCGAAAACTCTGTAGAGAGTATGTTCTCTTTCTTTGTTAAAGAAGAAAAACTGGATTTAAGTGATGTTGATGAGATTTTAAAAATGATTAATCAGATTAAACATAAGCCAAAATGAGTTTTGCCCACTACCTATTACAGGTAAACTTATACTTAATCGTTTTTTTCGGCTTTTACAAATTACTGTTAGATAAGGAGACCTACTTCACGCTAAACCGTATTTATTTAGTAGCTGCAGGCCTTTTGTCATTATGCACACCATTTATCCGTTTAGAATGGTTAACTGAACAGAAGGCGGCGCAACAGGTTTATACATCAGTTAATTGGGAAGCTGTATTGGCAAAAGCAACAATTGTAACAGAACGTAATGATGGCTTTAACTGGGGAAATGCATTTGTGTACATCTACTGCACAGGAATTGTATTTTTTTTAATTAGGTTCGTATTTAACTTATTCGCCGTTAAAAAACTCATTAATGTAAGTAAGGCAGGCTCAGCTTTTTCTTTTTTTGGAAAAAAAGTAATTGATCAGGACTTACCCCAAATGGATGTAATTGATATTCATGAAGAAGCACACATCAAACAATGGCATACCCTGGATATTTTATTTTTCGAAATTATAGGAATTATTACCTGGTTAAACCCGGTAATTTATCTTTATAAGAAAGCCATCAAAAATATTCACGAGTATCTGGCAGATGAACTTGCTGCCGAGTTTCAAGGTGATAAAGCTGAATATGCCATGTTATTACTCAGTAAGTCTTTTGGCATTTCACCAAATACCTTAACAAATGGCTTTTTAGAAAAATCGTTGATCAAAAAAAGAATTTTCATGCTTCATAAAGAGCGATCTAAAAAGATCGCTGTTTTGAAGTATGGAATCTTTATTCCGTTATTTGCACTTCTCATTGTACTTGCATCAGCTACTGTACGCAAAAACGAGAAGTTGTTGTCCATTACCGATCAAATCCCAATGGATAAGCCAATGGAGCTGGTTGAAAATATAGTTAGTCCGTCCGAGAAGACTGTTATGGCGCCAGAAACTTTTGTTGATGGCAAAACAGACCCAAATTGGCAAGGGTTTTATCAATTTTTAGCAAAGAACATCAAATATCCAAAGGCGGCAAACAGCAATCAAATTCAAGGCAATGCCCAGGTAAGGTTTAATGTAAAAGGAGGACGGATTACTCGCATTACATCAAATGTAAAGTTAGGCGAAGGTTGCGACGAAGAGGTAATGAAGGCAATTTTATCATACAAAGGTTTTAAAACTATTGCCAATGGCAACTATGCTTTAACAGTAAGTTTTAAAATTCCGGAATCTTCAAAAGAATTTAAGCATAAACTGTTACCTAAATCGGGCGATTATGTAAATCTAAACAAGATTAATATCATATCTTATCTTCCTAAAGATACAGAAACCAGCGATGTTAAATCTGAAAATATAAGCGAAGTATATGATTTTGTTTCGATTGAAAAACAACCAGAATTTCCGGGCGGTATCACCAAGTTTTATAAATATGTGGGCAGCAATATCAAGTATCCACAGATGGCGCAAGATAACAATGTTCAGGGTAAGGTTTTCCTTAGCTTTATTGTTGAAAAAGATGGGGCACTATCGGATATTCAAATTACACGTGGTTTAGGAAGTGGCACTGACGAGGAGGCCGTAAGGGTTTTAAAAGAATCGCCAAAATGGGATCCAGGCATCAAAAATGGTTTTGCAGTAAGGGTAAAATATAATATCAACATTAATTTCCAGCTCAACGATCCTGTAAAAGAAACCAAAACAAGCAGCATTCCTAGCTACCAGATCAGATCAAAGGAGGGTGCGAATCTAGCTCCATTGATTATTTTAGATGGTGTTAAATTAGCAGACAACAGTCAGTTGAATACAATAAACCCAAACAGTATCGAATCAGTTGAAGTGTTAAAAGATCAAACAGCAATGAATCTATATGGGCCAACAGCTAAGGATGGAGTAATTTTAGTGACCAGCAAAGGTACAAAAAGCAGTACTTTCCGGCCACTTAACTCAAAAGAGCTTACGATAGATAAAAACAATAACTTTTTCGAAATAAAAAGAACCTTCTAACCAAATTCAATATGAAAAAAGTAATCGTATTTAGCATGATGATGGGCTTTAGTTTAGCAGGGTTTGCCCAAAAAGCAGATAGTACTAAAACAAACAAAATTACACTTAGAGGCGTAGCCGCTTCTGGCAATGAGGCTTTAATTGTAATAGACGGCAATAAACAGTACTTAAGGGGACTTTCATCACTTAACGAGGTCAACCCAAACAACATTGAATCTGTAAGCATCTTAAAAGATAGCTTAGCAACGGCGCGGTATGGCGCTGATGGTTTTGCAGGGGTAATAGAGGTTAAGACCAAAAATGGTTCTTTGAGCAATAATTATGAACCTAAAGCCGCTCAAACAGAAATGAACAAATCTGATTTAAGAGGAAAAGTATCAGGATTTAGCGTGCGCCCCTCCATACCTAATATTGATACACCTAAAGAAATAAGATATTTATTGAACAGAGATTTTGACCCCAAGGCAAAACCACTTTACGTTATAGATGGAAAAGAAGTTACCAATCCTAAAATAAATGAAGAATCCATAAAATCTGTTGTAGTGATAAAAGATGCCAGTTCTCAAAAACTATATGGCGATAAAGGCAAAAACGGAGTAATAATGATTACGACTAAAAAAGCAGCCTCACAGAGAAACTAATTTTAATACATTAAAAAATTAATTTTCTCTAAACACAAAACCCCAGCAAAATTGCCGGGGTTTTGTGTTTTCTCTCCTGTCTCGGAAGACTAAATTTAGAAAATTTTTAATGTATATGCAAATATTACAGAATAAAATTTCAATAAAGGCAAAAATTTAATATGCAAACATAAGATTATTATAACTTTCGCAAACTTTTATTTTGAGGGTAATTTATTGCACAAGCTTTCGCTTTCAAAATTTAAAGTTTCATATGTTTTCATAATAGCATATAACTCTTAATAAAGCACCAATTAACAACTAGCTGCGCGCACATCATTAAAAAACAGGAGTAGTTTAATTTTGCAATTTAATAATACCTAAGAATTACTGTTGTACTAATAACCTTAATTTAAACTAAAAAGCCCCCACTAGGTGGAGGCTTAGAATTCCGATAAATCGGAATACACAGTATATTTTTTAAACGGTTTCTTCTGAAACAAATTTTGCAGATGCAAAATCGCGGTTCATACGTGCAATGTTTTCTAAAGAGATTCCTTTAGGGCATTCGGCCTCACAGGCACCAGTATTGGTACAATTACCAAAACCTTCCGCATCCATTTGCGCAACCATGCTCTGTACCCTGCGGTAACGCTCTGGCTGGCCTTGTGGCAATAGTGCCAACTGAGAGATTTTAGCAGATACAAATAACATTGCCGAAGCATTTTTACAGGTTGCCACACAAGCACCGCAACCAATACAAGCTGCGGCTTCGAAAGCTGCATCTGCCTGCATTTTAGGGATTGGCAGGTTGTTCGCATCTTGTGCATTACCTGTGTTTACCGAAATAAAACCACCAGCAGCAATAACCCTATCAAATGCAGAACGATCTACAGTTAAATCTTTTACTACCGGAAAAGCTGCAGCTCTCCATGGCTCAACAACTATGGTATCGCCATCTTTGAAAGAGCGCATGTGCAACTGGCAGGTAGTTACCAAGTCTTTTGGTCCGTGTGGACGGCCGTTGATAAACATCGAGCACATTCCGCAGATTCCTTCGCGGCAATCGTGATCGAATACAACCGGCTCTTCACCTTTGTTAATTAATTGCTCGTTTAATACATCGAACATCTCTAAGAAAGACATATCCGGTGAAATATCGGCCAATTTATAATCTACCAAAGCACCTTTGGTATTGTTATTTTTTTGACGCCAAACTTTTAGCGTTAAGTTCATATTTCCTGTACTCATGATATTGAGATTTTAGGTAAGCGGGTTGCGCTTGGCGTTTGGCGATTACACGCTTTACGCTTAACGCTATACGCATCACTATTTATAACTTCTTTGTGCAACTTTAATATTTTCAAACTTCAATTCTTCTTTGTGAAGTTCGAAGTTTACACCTTCTTTAAATTCCCAGGCGGCAACGTAAGCATAGTTCTCATCATCACGTAATGCTTCACCTTCTTCTGTCTGATACTCTTCGCGGAAGTGACCACCACAACTTTCGTTACGGTTTAAGGCATCAATGCACATCAACTCGCCCAGTTCGATAAAATCAGCTACGCGCCCTGCTTTTTCCAGTTCAGGATTAAGCTCATTAACAGCTCCAGGTACACGAACATCGCTCCAGAATTCAGCACGTAAGGCCCTGATTTCCTGAATGGCTTCATTTAAACCTTTTTCGTTACGGGCCATACCGCATTTCTCCCACATAATGTGGCCTAAACGTTTATGGAAATGATCTACCGACTTGGTTCCTTTAATATTGACCAAAGTATTTAAAATACCTACAGCTCTGGATTCAGCTTCTACGAACGCAGGGTGATCGGTAGGAATTGCTTTTACCGAAATTTCTTTTGATAGATAAGCGCCAATAGTGTAAGGTAGCACGAAGTAACCATCAGCCAAGCCTTGCATTAAAGCTGATGCACCTAAACGGTTAGCACCGTGATCTGAGAAGTTAGCTTCACCAGTGCAATATAATCCCGGTACAGAGGTCATCAGGTTATAATCAACCCACAAACCACCCATGGTGTAGTGAACCGCTGGATAAATACGCATTGGCGTTTCGTAAGGGTTCTCGCCAGTAATCTGCGCATACATATCAAACAGGTTACCATATTTTTCCTTGATCACTGCAGTACCTAAACGCATGCAGGTTTCTTTATCCGGATTGTGGTTACCCGCTTTAGCAGCTTCGATTTTACCGTAACGTTCGGTATTGGCTTTAAAGTCTAAGTAAACAGCAAGTTTAGATGCTCCAACACCATAACCTGCATCACAACGCTCTTTCGCAGCACGTGAAGCCACATCACGGGGAACCAGGTTACCAAAAGCAGGATAACGGCGTTCTAAGTAATAATCTCTTTCATCTTCAGGAATTTCTGAAGCTTTACGGTTATCATCTTTCTTTTTAGGCACCCAAATCCGTCCATCGTTACGCAACGATTCAGACATCAGGGTTAATTTAGATTGATGATCGCCAGAAACCGGAATACAGGTTGGGTGAATCTGCGTATAGCAAGGGTTTGCAAAATAAGCACCTTGTTTGTGCGCTTTCCAGGCTGCCGTTACATTACTTCCCATCGCATTGGTAGAAAGATAGAATACGTTACCGTAACCACCTGTTCCTAATACTACCGCATGACCAAAGTGACGCTCGATTTCTCCTGTAATTAAGTTACGGGCAATAATACCACGTGCTTTGCCATCAATTTTAACAACCTCAAGCATTTCGTGGCGGGTATACATTTCTACTTTACCCATACCAATCTGGCGTTCTAAAGCAGAATATGCACCTAATAATAATTGCTGACCGGTTTGACCTGCAGCATAGAAAGTGCGTTGAACCTGTGTACCACCAAATGAACGGTTATCTAACAAACCACCGTATTCGCGTGCCAAAGGCACACCCTGAGCCACACACTGATCTATAATATTGGCGCTTACTTCAGCCAAACGATGCACATTGGCTTCGCGGGCACGGTAATCGCCACCTTTAATCGTATCGTAGAAAAGGCGATAAACACTATCACCATCATTCTGATAGTTTTTTGCTGCGTTAATACCACCCTGAGCAGCAATGGAGTGTGCTCTACGTGGTGAATCCTGGAAACAAAAACATTTTACTTTGTAACCCATCTCAGCTAAAGTAGCCGCTGCCGAAGCACCTGCTAAACCTGAACCTACAATGATTACTTCAATAGTTCTTTTGTTCGATGGGTTAACCAAAGGCACAGAAGACTTATATTTTGTCCATTTACTGGTTAATTCGCCTTCTGGAATATTTGAATTAATATCTGACATATCTTTTGTGCTAAAAATTATTGAATAAGACCGAAATAAACTGCAATCGGCATGGCCGCGAAAAGGATCGAAATAATGATCGAATACCAAACGCCAGCTCCTTTAATTAGACCGTTATATTTTGAGTGGTTCCATCCTAATGTCTGGAATGCTGAAGCAAAACCATGCAATAAGTGGTAGCATAAAGAAAACATAGCCAGAATATACACAGCAACCCTTGCCGGATCCTGAAATTTTTCTTTCATTACCGCATAAAGATCTTCATGTCCGTTGGCATCAACTGTTGGAATGCCTGTAAAACGGGAAACTACCCAAAAATCTTTCAGGTGAACCACCAAAAAGATTAGCAAAAGCGTACCTAGCAAGCCCATAGAACGGCTGTACCATTTACTGTTTGCCTTACCATCGTTTACAGCATACTTAACCGGGCGCGCTTTCTGATTTTCCAAGGTTAAACGTAAGGCCTGAAAAATATGTGCAAGCAAACCAATAAATAACACAATCTCGCCAGCCCGGATAATCCAGTTGGTGGCCATAAAATGTGCGCCTACGTTAAATGTTAAGCCACCGTCGTTAATAAAAATTAAAGCATTAATACCACAGTGTACAATTAAAAAAAGTATCAGGAACAAACCTGTAATACCCATGATGAATTTCTTCCCTATTGATGAAGAAAATGCATTTCCGAAACCACTCATTTGATTAGGATTTATATCTAAATTTCTTGCAAAAGTATCTAATTATGAGTTTAATTTATAAACGATTATGACAAAACAGCGATAAAACATTTATTTAGAAACATTCTAAAGCATATTCGTAATTAATCGAAAGAATATGCGATTATTTAGTGTTTCGATTATCAATTTCAAGTTGCAGTATGGTGTTAAATAAAAGTTTTTGACTATTTAGAGATTAAGGTCATTAAGTTTAGATTGTAGAGATGATGATTTAAAAATAACAATTGTGTTCTTAATGATAAAAAACCTGATAACCTAAGTTCAATTAATATTTTTATGTTGTGATCAATTTTTGCCTCTTTTCCTAACGCGATCGTCTTGCTGAACTTGTTTCAGCATCCTTCCTGTCAGATAGACCCTGAAATAAATTACCTTCGTTGAGCTCGCTTAAGGCTCGGTTTACTACGTAGCTTTCCGCTGCGCTACAGGTCAGGGTGACAACTTGAGTTGAAAATATTTACTGAAGATCTTTAAAGACGCATTATTAATCAAATTCGGGTTGATAATAAGAATACTTAACTTATCAAAAATAAATGGCATAAAAAAAGTCCCGATTTGCATCGGGACTTTTTACGATTTATGTATTCGAGTTTTCTTAAGCTACTTTAACATTTACCGCGTTTAGGCCTTTTCTACCTTCTTCTACATCGTAGTTTACGGTATCATTCTCGCGAATGTTGTCGATTAAGCCTGAAGCATGAACAAAAATTTCGGCATCGCCATTAGATGGAGTAATGAATCCGAAACCTTTAGTTTCATTAAAAAATTTTACTGTTCCTTGTTGCATTGTATTGTATTTTAATTTTACCAAAGATATGGTTAAATACCTATAAATCAATTTTTTATTTTTTTTATTAAATAATTTATGTTAAATACATTGTCTATATGCCCTTTAAGGCCTTTTTAAGGCCAAATTTAATTTATCAATTATTGTAGTATTACCTGGTTTCACCTAGAAATACTTTCAAAATAGGATTAGCCCATTCACTTTTCTGCGTAAAAAACAAACTTATTGCAAAAGTAAACTTCCGCAATTAAAGCCTACGTTAGCTATAAACAAGACTTTCGTACTGCTCATCATTCACCGTCACATTTTCGGTAATTTTTACAACTAATCTTTCATTACCCCTATCACTATAGCTTAGAATAAGCAAATCACCAACGATTTCATGTAAAATTAACTTTGGGCTGGTATAAGTGATGGAAACGACGTGCGCTGCTTTATTTAACAGATCAGAAGCATAAATATGCAATTCGGCACAATCAAAAAGGATCGGATGATCCTCAAGATCATTTAAAACAGGTATTTTATATTCTAACGCTGCAATGCTGTTCATTACCGAATACTGAAGTTTCTGATGTAGCGTAATGGCCTTTTCATTGGCCTGTTGCATCTGAGAAAAAGTATGCAGGCGCTGATCTAAGCTGTATATTTTTGATCTTTTTTGAAATTCTTTATAAGTATCATGAAATATCCGTCTTTCAAACTCTGTTCTGCTCATGAAATTGAAATATTGTTTTACACTCAGGTTAATACTAGCTAAAGCCATAACATTCGGTTTTTGTTGCTGATTCCAATATGGAAAAATAAAAGTTAATTGCTACCGGTAAAGGTTGTTGATCAATCAGTAATAGCGAAACTAAATCTTGATTATGAAAAACGGATGAATATTGTTTTGCGTATAAGAAAGGGGGCTGATCAAATAAGATTTAAGGTATTTTAACAAATAACCTTTTCGCTACTCAGATCTATTGTCAATCCTGAACACAGTAAAGAATCTCCGCCCATAAAATACGGAACCTAACATTCAGTATAATAAACTCTCCGTGTTCTTCTGTGTTCATCCGTGGCAAAAAATAACGCGATGAGATTATCCCGATTCATTTTTTTAAAAACAGTTTAATTTCTGGCAGGTTATTACTACACAAAACATGTATAACTAAAATCATTACCGATATGGAAACGAGAAACAACCATGCATTAATCCAAACCTTACTGGATTGTGCGCTAGCTTGTGAACACTGTGCATCATCTTGCTTAAAGGAAGAAGATATCAAAATGATGATTGATTGTATTAAACTCGATAGAGATTGTGCAGATATTTGTACGCAAGCAGCGAGACTGTTACAGAGAGATTCAGTTATAGGGCATCAATATTTGCTGTTGTGCGAAGAAATATGCAGGCTTTGTGCGGCTGAGTGTAGCAAGCATGATCACGAACACTGCAGACAATGCGCGGTGGCTTGTGAAGAATGTGCAGCGGCCTGCCACGCTAACCACGAACCTATCAAACAGGACTAAATAAAAAAGGCTTCCCAAATTAAATTGTGAAGCCTTTTAAACTATTTATTACAATCAATTACTGGGCAGGGAAACTGTAATTATATGAACCTTGCTCACTTACACCAGAAATACTTACCATATTGTTTCTGCCTAAAGGCAATGCTTTTTGAACATCAGCCACAGAATTTACGGGTTGTCCATTCACTTTGGTGATAATTAAACCTTTTTCTACCCCAATATTGTCGAAAGCTTTACCAGTGGTAACCGATGTTACAACCACACCACTGTTAATGCCATATTTCGATTTTTGCGCTTGAGTAGCAGGAACAAAGGTTGCGCCTAGTTTCGAAACTTCCAGGCTTTTACCTGCAGCATTTTTAGCGGTAAGTCCAACGCTCGCTTCTCCTTTTAAAGTTACGGTATAATCTTTAAGTGCACCATCTCTTAACACGGTTAATTTAACTTTATCGCCAGGATTTAAACGGCCTACTCTTTCCTGAAGATCAGGCGAATCGTTAATCACTACTCCATCAACTTTTTTAATGACGTCACCTGCTTTAATGCCCGCCGCCGCAGCACCGCCGCCAGCTACTACATCATTAACGTATAAACCACTTATTTCGTTGGTTTTAATGCCTTCAGGTTTATCTTCACCACTTAACGGCACAAAGTTTACACCAATATAACCACGTTTAACAGAACCATACTTCATAAAATCGTCTACAATTTTACGGGCAAGGTTAACTGGAATAGCAAATCCATATCCTTGGTTATACCCGCTCTGAGATGCGATTGCTGAGTTGATACCTACCAATTCGCCATTAGCATTTACGAGGGCACCGCCGCTGTTACCAGGGTTAATGGCAGCATCTGTTTGGATAAATGATTCGATACTGGTATTTGCCGGACGATCTGGTCTTTTACCAGTTCGTTGGTATTCGCGATATTCCTCTTCTGTTATTTCATTGCCTTGTTGCTCACGGCCAATTATACCAATACTACGGTTTTTTGCACTTACAATACCAGCTGTTACAGTTGTATTTAAATCTAACGGAAAACCAACAGCCAATACCCATTCTCCAACCTGAACATTATCCGAATTACCCATTTTTACTACAGGTAAACCAGTCGCATTTACTTTAATTAATGCTAAATCTGTATTTGGGTCGCGGCCAATTACTTTTGCTTCAACCTTACGTCTATCTGTTAAAACCACTTCAACTTTCTCCGCATTTTCTACTACGTGGTTGTTGGTTACGATATAACCATCCTGACTGATAATTACACCGGAACCTGACGCAGCCCTTGGCTGACGCTGCATCTGGCGGCCACCGCCGCCGAAGAAATCTTCCATCATATCAAAAGGAGAAGAAGAACCCTGGCCTTTCGATGCCGCGTAAGTTGTTTTAATGTGAACCACACCCGGCGCAACTGCTGCTGCAGCCTGTGTAAAATCTGTAGCACCTGCTGATGATACTTTTAGTGGATTATTGGCAAAATACAAATTCTGTTTTTCAGTAATGGTACTGCCTGTTTGGTTACGCTCAAATAATTTGTAACCTCCAATTGCTGCTGCCCCACCTATAAAAGCAGCTAACACGGTAATTCCTAATATTTTTTTCATGTGTATGTATTTTGTTTTCTAAAGCCATGATTATTATAAGCTAATCTGCTAGCAAATGGTTTAGCTCATAATATTCATTTATTAAATGTTCTTATTTGCGGGAGCGTTTTTCATTTTGATTTAAGCAGGATGCTCCAGCAGTTTTTATCTGCTCAAATTTTCTTTAGTAAGTTTATTCAAATTTAATACCATATAAACGATATTTGTATCCTCAAAGCACTTAGTTTTGTGTTAAAAAATGTTAAATTAAAAAACACAATCCGCTTATTACCTTTTGCAACTCAAATATTGCATTAAAAAATGAAGCTTTAATGAAAATTAATTTTTATAAATACCAGGGCGCAGGCAACGATTTCATTTTAATAGACCACACTACCAGTCCGTTAAAAAATATTGACAGTCAATTAGTTGAACAACTATGCCACAGAAGATTTGGCATTGGCGCCGATGGATTAATGTTTATCACTAAGCATAAGGATTATGATTTTGAAATGCATTATTTTAATGCCGATGGCAAACCTGGCAGCATGTGTGGAAATGGTGGCAGATGCATCGTGGCCTTTGCCAAACAGCTAGGCATTATCGACCGCGAAACAAACTTTTTGGCAGTAGATGGGCCACATTATGCCAGAATTTCAGAAAATGGAGAATGGGTCGATTTACAAATGATTGATGTTGGAACCATTACCAAGGACGGTGAAGCATATGTATTGAATACCGGTTCGCCACATTACGTTGCACTACAAAGTGATCTAAAAGATTTTGACGTTTTCACCAAAGGAAAAGACATCCGTTATAATGCAATATATGCAGAAAAGGGTATAAATGTAAACTTTGTTGAAGATAAAGGCGATCATTTATTTGTACGTACTTATGAGCGCGGTGTTGAAGATGAAACATATGCTTGCGGCACTGGTGTAACTGCGGTTGCAATGGCCATTGCCAAACATAAAAACCAAATGGGTCATATTAAAACCGACATTAAGGTTTTGGGTGGCGATATTAAAATAGAATTCGATTACGACGGCAAAACATTTACCAATGTATTTTTATGCGGTCCAGCGAAATTGGTTTTCGAAGGAGAAGTGGAATAAGCAAACTCATTTGACAACCTTATCATAAAGGGTATCTACATCTGCTATATTTTGTTGGTACCTTTTAACAATAATTGATTTAACATTTTTCATCTTTAGTAAATTCCAGCGTTCACGCTTATAAAAAGAGTAGTAAGCTTTTGGATAGAAATCAACATTTTCGACCAGCGTCATTTTTTTAAATTGCAGTTGTACAGGATCAAAAACCATAACACTGTCCCATTTATTTTTGGTAAAGCGGTATTGGTAGTCGAGCCTTGAAGGGTAAGAGATCACCACAATCGAATCAACATTTTCACTGGCTGATTGATAATGGTAATAGTGAGGTGAGCCAGGCATTAAGCAGCTGGAATTAAACACCATAACCACTAACAGCAAAAGATATTTCATATCATAAAGTTAAGAAAAACTATGATTGTCGCCCATTGAGTAGTAGTGTAAAATATACACTCCATATATGGCCAACTGCTTGAAATAAACAACAGTCTGCTTCAATAATCCCAAACCAGAAGTGCCAATTTAACAGCATTTAACAACTGTCTCAAGATATTTACAAGTATTGCTTTGAGAGGAAAAAACCCTTTAAAACGCTTGTAAGCAATATTTTAATCCTATTTAAGCGGCCTTTAATCCCTAAAATAAATCAATCGATTGATTAAATGACAGAACTTGGACAGATTTATTTTTGGTTAGGCGCTATTTTTGGACAATAATTTCGGAGTTGAAGTCCTAAATTTTGGCGACACTCTTCATTCCGGAAATTCAAATTTATACACACACAGAAATAGTACATGAGAAAAGTAACAACTCTCTTTTTTAGCGTGAGCATGGGTATGCTTTTAGCATCCTGCGGAAACAATGATGATGCTAAAAAAGCAGCAGCCGCAGCAGCAGCTGGTCCACAAGCCTACCCGGTTTTTACCGTAAACACACAAAATACCACTTTAGATTCTGATTATCCAGCAACCATTGAAGGTATTCAAAATATAGACATCCGCCCAAAAGTTGACGGCTTTATCGAAAAGATTTTTGTAGATGAAGGTGCTGTGGTTAAAAAAGGCCAGTTGCTCTTCACCATCAATGCACCTCAGTATGAACAACAGGTACGAACTGCAAGAGCGGCCATTAGTAGTGCAGAAGCAGATGTTAATGCTGCCCAGTTAACGGTAAATAAAACCAGGCCATTGGTAGAAAAAGACATCATCAGTAAATACGATCTGGATGCTGCCCAGTTAACATTGCAAAGCAGAAAAGCAGCATTGGCACAGGCAAAGGCCGAATTGGTAAATGCACAGGTTAATTTAGGTTATACCGCTGTTAAAAGCCCGGTTGACGGTGTAGTTGGCAGCATTCCTTTCAGAAATGGAAGTTTGGTAAGCAGTACCAGTACGCAGCCATTAACAACAGTTTCTAACACATCAAAGGTTTATGCTTACTTCTCTTTAAATGAGAAACAACTGCTGGATTTTTCTAGAAACTATAAAGGAAATACTTTGGCTCAACAAATGAAAAACATCCCGGCAGTAAGTTTGGTACTTGCGGATGGAACGGTTTACGCACAAAATGGTAAAATCGAATCCATCAACGGACAGATTAATACGAGCACGGGTTCTGCGAGTTTAAGGGCTACATTCCCTAACCCTACTTCTTTATTAAAAAACGGGGCCAGTGCTTCTGTAAGGGTTCCTCAACACATTGAAAATGCTATTTTAATCCCTCAAAAATCAACAATCGATTTACAGGGCAAAAAATTCGTTTATGTTTTAGGCGATTCTGCGAAAGTAATTAACACTGAAATTGAGATCATGGATCTGGCCAAAGGCAAGTTCTATGTAGTAACTAAAGGCCTTAAAAGCGGAGATAAAGTTGTTTTAGAGGGCTTCCAATCGTTAAAAGATGGAACGAAAATCAAACCAGAGGAAAAAAGTGCCGATTCAGTATATGCTGAGATCAAAAAATAACAATATCATGTTGCTTATCACACTATTATAGTGTAATCAATATTAATTATGTTTAAGAAATTTATAGAAAGACCGGTTTTATCAACGGTTATATCCATCATCATCGTTATACTTGGTGTTTTAGGTCTAGCTACGTTGCCGGTTTCGCAATATCCTGAAATTGCCCCGCCAACGGTGCAGGTTTCTACCTCATACCAGGGTGCCAATGCCGATGTGGTGATGAATAGTGTGGTTGTTCCGCTGGAAGAGCAGATCAATGGTGTGGAAGACATGACTTATATGACTTCCAGTGCCAGTAACGATGGTTCTGCAACCATCACAGTAAATTTTAAACTGGGTACCAATCCCGATCTTGCCGCGGTAAACGTACAGAACAGGGTGGCACGTGCGACCAGTTTATTACCTGCAGAGGTAACCAAATCGGGTGTAATTACAGCAAAAAGACAAGCGAGTAATGTATTGATCTTTGGTTTATATAGTGACGATCCTTCTTACGATCAGAAGTTTTTGCAGAATTATGCCAACATCAACATCATCCCACAGATTAAAAGGATCAATGGCGTTGGTGATGCAAGTGCATTCGGAACGTTGGATTACACCATGCGAATCTGGTTAAAACCTGATGTGATGGCGACTTATGGTCTGGTGCCAAACGACATTAGCGTAGCTCTTGCCGATCAGAACGTGGAGGCCGCCCCTGGTCAGTTTGGAGAACTTGGTAATCAGGCATTTCAGTACACTTTAAAATATACTGGTAGGTTAAAAGATGAGGCACAGTTTGGCAATATTATTATCCGAACTACTGATAATGGCCAGGTTCTTCGTTTAAAAGATATTGCAAGAATTGAATTAGGTGCGCAAAGTTATGCCAGTTCGGTTAAATTTAACGGAAAACAGGCTTTAGGTATTGCGATTAACCAAACTGCAGGTTCAAATGCAAAAGAGGTAATCGAAAACTCTATCAAAACCCTTGATGAAGCTCAAAAATCTTTTCCAAAAGGGGTACATTACTCTACTTTGGTTAACGTAAACGACTTTTTGGATGCATCGATTGAAAAAGTACTTCATACCTTAATCGAAGCATTTATTTTAGTGTTCCTGGTGGTGTTTATCTTCTTGCAGGATTTCCGGTCAACCTTGATTCCGGCGATTAGCGTACCGGTGGCCATTATTGGAACATTCTTTTTCCTGAGTTTATTTGGATTTACCATTAACCTGCTCACTTTGTTCGCCCTGGTGCTTGCTATTGGTATTGTGGTAGATGATGCTATTGTGGTAGTAGAAGCTGTACATGCCAAACTGGATGAAGGTTATACAGACGCCAAAAAAGCAACTATTGATGCCATGGATGACATTAGCGGAGCGATTATTTCGATCACTCTGGTAATGGCTGCTGTATTTATCCCGGTGAGTTTTATCTCCGGATCTTCTGGTGTGTTTTACAAACAATTTGGTTTAACATTGGCCATTTCGATCATTCTATCAGCCATTAACGCCTTAACTTTAAGTCCGGCATTATGTGCTTTATTCTTAAAACCGCACAAAGAAGAACACCAAAAATCTAAAAACTTTTTACAGCGTTTCTACGATGCTTTTAACACATCTTTCGATGCTGTAACCGGAAAATATAAAAAATCGGTAAGCTTTCTTTCCAGAAAAAAATGGATCGTGGGTTTAGTTATTGCCTTTTTCGCTGTCCTACTGGTCTGGACAATGAATACTACGCCAAAAGGTTTCGTACCAAACGAGGATTTGGGAACCATTATGAGCGATATCTCTTTACCAGCAGGAACTTCACAAGAGGAAACCAATATTGTAATTGCAAAGATTGATAGCATTGCGCACAAAATACCTGAAATTAAAAATACTTTAAGGGTTGTAGGCCGAAGTATGATCAGTGGTTCAGGTAGTTCTTACGGGATGGTAATTTCGCGTTTAACCCCATGGGATGAACGTAAAGGCCGTGATGTAAAGGCAATTATTGGAGAACTGTTTGCAAAAACAGCAGGCATTAAAGGTGCTAAAATTATTTTCTTTGCGCCGCCTACTATCCAGGGTTTTGGTACCAGCGGTGGTTTCGAATTTCAGCTACAGGATAAAACCGGCGGAGACATTAAAAAATTCAATGAAATTGGAAATGCATTTTTAGCAGCATTAAGTAAACGTCCTGAAATCCAATATGCTTCTACCTCTTTTAACCCAAATTTCCCACAATATCAGATTGATGTAAATGTGGCAAAGGTTAAACAGGCTGGCCTGAATGTTAGTGATGTATTGGGTGTAATGCAAGGTTATTATGGTGGTGTTTATGCTTCAAATTTCAACAAATTTGGTAAACAGTTTAGGGTAATGTACCAGGCAGATGCGCAATATCGTGCCAATGAGCAAACTTTAACCCGCATTTTTGTTAGAACCACTTCAGGGCAAATGGCTCCGGTATCAGAGTTTATAACTTTGACCAAAGTATATGGACCACAAGCCATTTCGCGTTTCAACTTGTTTACTTCAATTTCGGTAACGGGTAATCCAAATGCTGGCTATAGCTCGGGGGATGCCTTAAAGGCTGTTCAGGAAGAGGCAGCTAAAAATCTTCCGGCAGGATATGGCTACGAATTTTCAGGTTTATCACGTGAAGAAATGGCAGGCGGAAGTCAAACAGTATTTATCTTTTTACTTTGCGTAATCTTTGTTTATTTCTTGCTTGCCGCACAGTACGAAAGTTATATTTTACCATTAGCCGTTTTATTCTCGTTACCAGTTGGTTTGGCAGGTGTATTCGTTTTCGACAAAATTTTTAGTGTGGATAATAATATTTATACGCAGATTACGCTAATCATGCTTGTTGGACTACTCGCCAAAAATGCCATTTTGATTGTAGAATATGCGGTAGATAGAAGAAGAAAAGGTATGAGTATAGCCAATGCGGCTATTGATGGTGCAACAGCACGTTTACGCCCGATTTTGATGACCTCATTCGCCTTTATTCTCGGTTTATTACCGCTAATGCTATCATCAGGTGTTGGTGCAGCAGGTAATACCTCAATTGGTACAGGAGCTGTAGGTGGTATGTTGATCGGAACAATTTTCGGGGTTTTCGTAATTCCTGCGCTTTTTATCATATTTCAATCCTTACAGGAGCGCATCAGCAATAAATCACCTTTTAACGAAGGTGTTGACCATGAACAAACGCCAGAGGAATATGAATTGGCTACTGTGAATAGCAAACATTAATATTAAGAAGATGAATTTTAGATATAAGCATTCCCTTTTAACCGGTTTAGCCATTGTTGCCCTGAGTGCCTGCGTAACTAAAAAATACGAACGCCCTCAGGTAAAAAGCGAGGGTTTATACCGGGATAATAATACAACAGATACGGCTACAATGGCAGACCTACAGTGGAAAACATTGTTTTCGGATACCACTTTACAGTCGCTGATCCAACAAGGGATAAATGAAAATTTAGACCTGAAGCAGGCCATTGAGCGGATTAAAATTGCAGAGGCTACTTTAATACAGAGTCGTGGAGCACTACTTCCAAGCTTACAGGCAGACGTAAATGTGACTGATAATAAACAGTCGCAAGCCTCCTTAAACTTTCCTCCCGGGATTAACATTAATTTAGAAACCCAAACCTATAAGGCACAACTGAGCACCAGCTGGGAAGCCGATATATGGGGTAAATTAACAAGCGCAAAACGTGGCGCATATGCAACTTTATTACAAACTGACGCAGCAAAAAGAGCAGTTCAAACGCAATTAATCGCCACTATTGCCAATAATTATTATACTTTACTGGCCCTCGACAAACAATTGGCCATTACAGAACAAACCATTAAGGTTAGAACTCAGGACGTGGAAACCATGAGGGAATTAAAACAAGGAGCTGTAGTAAATGGTGCGGCGGTTGTACAAAGTGAAGCCAATTTATATGCGGCTCAGGTAACCGTACCTGATTTAAAAAGAAGCATCAAAGAGGCCGAAAATGCACTAAGTGTTTTGGTTGCCAAAGCGCCAAATGCTATTAACCGTACGACTTTAGATCAGCAGACCCCTTATGCGAATTTACAAACCGGGGTTTCTGCACAATTGTTAAAAAACCGTCCGGATGTGATTGCTGCTGAATTTGGTTTTAGATCTGCTTTCGAAAATACCAATGTGGCCAAGGCATACTTTTACCCTGCTTTAACCATTACCGCAGCCGGTGGATTATCAAGTTTACAATTACAGGATTTCTTCAGCAAATCTATCTTTTATAATTTAGTGGGCGGCTTAACACAGCCAATTTTTGCCCGAGGCGCAAATAAAGCCAGACTGAAAACAGCTGAAGCCAATCAACAGATTGCTTTTTACAACTTTCAACAGACGCTATTAACCGGAGGCCAGGAAGTATCAAATGCCTTGTATGCTTACCAAACTGCTGCAGAGAAAGAGGAAACCAGGGCAAAGCAAATCGCCTCGTTAACAAAAGCAGTAGATTTTACTAAAGAATTATTGCGCTACAGCTCAGCAACAAACTATACTGATGTTTTAACTTCAGAACAAAGTTTGTTAACAGCTCAATTGAACGGGATTAATGACCGATTACAAAAACTACAGTCGGTGGTAAATCTATACCGCGCACTGGGTGGTGGCTGGAAATAAAACATAATTGATCAGCACATTAAAGGCATTCTGATTTTCAGGATGCCTTTTTTCATTCCATGGGCTGTGTCGCTACAAACACTGGTTAAAGCACAGAGATTTTTTTAACTGGTCATCCTGAGTGATCATCATTGCGAGCTTTCCAATCAGATTTTAATAGCGAAATCAATATCATACAATTAAACTGCTGCGTTACAGTCCTTTTTTCAATGCAGCTCAAAATTCAATATATTTTTTATCCCAAAACGGGCCAGTTTTTTTGATGTAACCGCAAAATATTGTAAGTTTAAATTTTTTTAAGCGCTTAGCTTAGAAAAATTTTTAAACCAATCAATGTTACGTGTCGATAGTTCTAAAGCCTGTAAAGTGGTGTACTCTTTGTGCAAGCATGAGTATTTTGGCTATTTAATTGAACCACACGTAGTTCAGCTAAACCCTCAGGGCGATTTTTCCTTTACTTATCAAAGAATTTTCACACATACCGCCGAAGAATTTAATGCCTGTTTAAATGACATTGATTATAAGCTGATCAAGATTTTAGATGATATTGAGCAGGATTCGCTCATTAAAAAGTATTATAAAAAATTAATCAGGCCTACTGAATTCTTTACCAAAATTTTCGACGATAAGTTTTATGAAAATGTTCGTCCTAAAATTGAAAAGAAACTGGCCGAAGCTTTGGAAATCTTAAAGGTCAAAAATGAGCTTTATGTAATGGACAAAGATGGCTGGCCGGTAGAGCGCAAAATCGAACTTGCTGATGAGCCTGCATCTATCCTTTTCCATTTCCGGAGAAACGAAACTGAAACACGTTATTTTCCAACCATCAAATACCAGAACCTGCGCATCGAATTTATGTTTAAAGAAGCGCAGATTATTAGCAACAAACCTGCCTGGTTATTGCTCAATGATGTGTTATATTTTTTTGACCAGGATATTGAGGGCAAGAAATTACAGCCCTTTTTAAATAAACGCTTTATTGCCATACCCAAAACAACGGAAGCTACCTACTTCGAAAAATTTGTTGCGCCCTTAATAGAAAAACACCATGTGTATGCTGAAGGTTTCGAAATCAGGACCGAACAATTTGAGGCTATACCAGTTATTAAAGTTTTATATGTTGATGGCGGTCTTTCTCAGATTCAGCTATATTTTAAGTATGGGGAATATACTTTTCCAGTAGAAAATGCACATAAAGTTACCGTACGTTTAGAGAAAACAGCCGATAACTATATTTTCCACCGCATTAAACGTTCGGCAGACTGGGAGAAAAAGCAATTCAATTTACTCCTCTCCTTAGGACTAAAAAAAACCAGTTCTTTGTTCAGTAATCTGGAAGTAGCTTCAGCAGAAGAAAACCCAAGTTATGGCGCAATAAATTGGGTAAATGAGCACATCGAAATTTTAGAGGCATCGGGTTTCGAAATTGAACAAGCCACGGGGCAGAAAAAATTTGTACTCGGTGCCAGCAAAATCGACCTGGAGGTTAAAGAAGGGAATGATTGGTTCGATATCCATGCAGTGGTTTGGTTTGGTAAATACCAGATCCCTTTTCTATCTTTAAAACAGCATATCTTACATAAAAAGCGCGAATTTTTATTGCCTGATGGAGAAGTGGCCATTATCCCCGATAAGTGGTTTACGCAATACGGCAGTTTGTTCAGTTTGGCAGAAGCAGGGCAAACGCTCAAATTAAAGAAACACCATATCGGTTTAATTAACGACCTGGCCGAAGACAGTTTGGCAAATGTGACCCTCGAACGCAAGCTCCAAAGGCTATCAGACTTTGAAAATATTGCAGATACACAGATGCCCGTAAATTTTAAAGGCAGTTTGCGCGATTACCAGAAAGCCGGTTATAACTGGTTCAGCTTTTTACGCGAGTATAATTTTGGCGGCTGTTTAGCGGATGATATGGGTTTGGGTAAAACCATCCAAACACTGGCCATGCTGCAAAAGGTAAAGGAAGATGATCAACTGGTGGACACACAAACCACATCACTGATTATTATGCCAACTTCTTTAATTTATAACTGGTTAACAGAAGCCAAAAAATTTACGCCAAAGCTTAAGATACTGGCGCATACAGGTACCAATCGTAATAAAGATGTAGCGAATTTTGCCAATTACGACATTATCATTACCACCTACGGCGTAACGAGGGTAGATGTAGATGAATTGAAAAATTTCTATTTTAATTACATCATTCTTGATGAAAGTCAGAACATTAAAAACCCGGCATCAAAATCTTTCAAAGCCGTTAGAAGCTTAAAATCAAAACACAAATTGATTCTGAGCGGTACACCGGTAGAGAATTCGGTAAGTGATTTATGGTCGCAGTTAACTTTCTTAAATCCTGGTTTATTGGGTACACAGGCATTTTTCTACGAAGAATATGTGCAGGCAATAGAAAAGAAAAAAGACGAAGAAAAAGCAAGAAAACTGCAATCCATAATCAAACCTTTTGTACTCCGCAGAACAAAAGAGCAGGTAGCGGCAGAATTACCCCCTAAAACGGAACAGGTAATTTATTGCGACATGAGTGAAGACCAGGCCGCTTATTACGAAAAAACAAAATCGGCTTACCGCAACGATTTATTGCAGAGCATGGATGATGGAACTTTCGCGCAAAAACATGTTCAGCTTCTACAGGGATTAACGGCTTTACGTCAGCTAGCCAACCACCCTGTAATGATCGATGGGGAATACGTCTCCGATTCGGGGAAATTTGAAAACGTCATCCATACGTTAGATAATGTGCTTAAGGGCGGACACAAGGTTTTGGTTTTTTCGCAGTTCGTAAAACACCTGGATATCTTTAAAAAGCACTTTGAGGCCGAAAATATTCCTTTTGCTTATTTGGATGGATCAACCCGTAACCGTGGTGAGATCGTTTCTGAATTTCAGCAGAATACTGAGCTGAAGGTTTTCTTAATCTCTATCAAAGCCGGTGGCGTAGGTTTAAACCTCACACAAGCCGATTATGTTTTTATTCTAGATCCATGGTGGAACCCTGCAGTAGAACAGCAAGCTATTGATAGAACTCACCGTATAGGTCAGGATAAAAAGGTTTTCATCTATAAATTCATTGCAAAAGATACTGTAGAAGAGAAAATACTGGCTTTACAGAACCGTAAAAAATCTTTAGCCAATTCATTGATCACCACAGAAGAAAGTTTCTTTAAATCGCTGAGCAAGGAGGATATCAGGGATATATTGAATTAAGATCTATGTCATCCTGAATGCAATGAAGGATCTTATTAGTCGACCAAGGTTTTCTTATGCTTTCTTAATGTTAAGATTCTTCACTACGTTCAGAATGACAGATAGTATGTAGATTTTTCCAATTGTGATGCACTACTGCCGAAATGATGATGAAGTTAATGGAGAAACAATTTAAACTCCTTTTCAAAACTCATTCTCACCTTGTTTGTTATATAATAAACATAAATTCTACTATCATGACAAATCAAGATTTTAATACCGCAGTAAATAATGTTAAAGAAGCATGGAAATACCCAGAGTTATTCGAAAATGTTTCAAAATCAGAACGTTGGTTATCTGGCGCAGCAGGCACATATTTACTTTTTAAGGGTATTACCAGCATTTTTTCGCATCCTGTAATTGGCTTAACTGGTGCAGCAATTGGTGCAGGATTACTTTACCGTGGTATTACAGGCTACTGCCCAATGCGCGATTTAGCAGAACAACGCAGAGAAGATGTAGTGCCAGATGAGGTAGTGATTACTGAAACCTATGTTGTTGACGATTTAGGGTAAAATTTTAAATACTAAATTTCCATTTCCTAATAAACTGGTTAACTTTAAAAAAGTTAAACCACTATCATGAACAAGTACACAATATTATTTATCCCGGCACTTTTTGCAGGGCAAGTTATGGCACAAGATAAGAAACCAGATCCTGCCAACGATCCAAAAACAACAGAGGTTTGGGAACCTGTTCCTAAAATTGTTACGCCGGGTAAATTGCCTCAGGATGCACCATCTGATGCTATTATTCTTTTTAGCGGAAGAAATTTAGATGCATGGCACGCTGTTAAAGACCCATCTAAACCAGCTGCATGGACAATTGATGATGGCTTTTTTACCGTAAAAAAAGGTACGGGAAATATCGAAACCAATAAAAAGTTTACCGATTACCAGCTGCATATGGAATGGAAAATTCCTGAAAACATTACTGGCGAAGGTCAGGCACGTGGAAATAGCGGTGTGTTTTTAGCTTCAACCGGCGGTGGTGATGATGGCTACGAGATCCAGATTTTAGATGTTTATAACAATAAAACCTATGTGAACGGACAAACAGGAAGTGTTTATAAACAAGCAATTCCTTTAGCTAATGCCAACAAAAAACCTGGCGAATGGCAATATTACGACATCATTTGGAATGCACCACGTTTTAACGAAGATGGAACATTACAAAAACCAGCAAGTGTTACCTTATTTTTAAATGGCGTGCTTCTACAGAACGGATTTGTATTAAAGGGTGCAACAAGGTACATTGGTGCTCCTGAATATAAAAAACATGGACCTTCTTCTATTAAATTACAAGATCATGGCGATCCAAGTCCTGCCATTAGCTACAGAAACATTTGGGTAAGAGAACTATAACTAAATGTTGCTCGTTATAACGAGGATCGACGAGAATTGCGATTGTATCGCTTAAAGGAATTATAGTCACATTAAAAATGTGCATCTCATACATCCCCGTTGCACACGGGAACAATAGCAAATTATAATTTCAACAAAACAACAATAAGGAACCTGCAGGCCAAAAGCTTGCAGGTTTTGTTTTATAAAATAATTTGGCGGATAATTGTAATCAGATATTTAAGGTCGGATTTTTTTTATGAACAAAGGCAGATTAGAAGCATTTAGCGATGGTGTAATTGCGATTATTATCACCATTATGGTTTTGGAAATTAAAGTACCTGAACATGGCGAAACTTTAGCAACCTTAAAGCCACTTTTCCCAAAATTCATCAGTTATATCCTAAGTTTTATTTACGTTGGCATCTACTGGAACAATCATCACCATCTGCTGCACGCCGTTAAAAAAGTAAATGGATCAATGCTTTGGGCTAACCTAAACTTCCTTTTCTGGCTCTCACTTTTTCCGTTTGCAGCTGGCTGGATGGGCGAACACCACTTTGCCCTGTGGCCAGTTATTGTGTATGGTGTGGTATTACTTCTTGCCGCCATTTCTTACACCTTATTAGTCATTATAATTAAAAAAACGGAAGGTCAGCACTCTTTGGTGGTACATGCCATTGGTAATGATGCTAAAGGAAAGTTCTCGTTGTTATTTTATATTGCAGGTATCGGATTAAGCTTCATCAACCCATGGATCGGCGTAGCGCTTTATTTTGCGGTGGCCTGCATCTGGTTTATTCCTGATAGCAGAATTGAAAATGCCATGCGCGAGCAGGGTTTAATTGATGATAACGATTAATATACGCATTAATTTAGGTGTAATGCATTTTGCATAAACGCTTAGCCAAAAATAGCAATACAAGCCTGGCCACCTAGCCCCGATTACAGTCAGTATCGCTCCCAAACGTAAAGCGGAAGAAATCTGAATAGCTTTATTAAAATACGCTCCTAATCTGAGATTGATTAATAACATGCCTTTAAAGATCTTCTGTAAATATTTTCAACTCAGCGTCGTCACCCTGACCTGTAGCGCAGCGGAAAGCTACGTAGCAAACCGAGCCTTAAGCGAGCTCACCGAAGGTAATTCATTTCAGGGTCTATCTAGCAGGAAAGGTGCTGAAACAAGTTCAGCATGACGATCGCGTTAGGAAAAAAAGACTAAAGTTGATCACTACAGTTAATAAATTGAACTAAGGCTCATAATAATTGAAAGCAAAACCTCAAAACCCACATCAGCTTCAAGGAGCCTGAAGCATTTCCATATACAACTCCCTACTGATCATTTCAGCACCTAAACTCATTAAATGATCGTTCGGTAACTGGCAATCTATCAAATCGATATTTATATTACTTAAAAAAATCAATGCTGCTTTAGAGGCATTACTTACATGGCTAAACATACTTTCGCCACAAAAAACACGGTTAACTTTTAATCCATACAACCCTCCAACCAATTTATCCTCCTGCCAAACCTCTACACTGTGCGCATAACCTTCTTGATGAAGTTTGATATAAGCATTTTGCATTTCATTCGTAATCCAGGTACCATCCTGCCCTTTTCTTTCTGTAGTGGCGCAGTTTTGGATCACCTGAACAAAAGCCTGGTTAATCGTGATTTTAAAAACCTCCTGTTTTAAAATTTTCCTCATGCTTTTACTAACCTTGATTTTATCAGGATAAATCACACAACGTTCATGTGGCGAATACCAGAGAATAGGCTCACCTTCACTAAACCATGGAAATATACCGTTTGAATAGGCAATTAATAACCGCTCCATACTTAAATCGCCCCCAATGGCTAACAAACCATCCTCCTCTGCCAAGGCCGGATCAGGAAAGCCTGGATGATCATCTAGCAACTGAAAAAACATGACCAAAAATAAGAAAGAAAACAAAGATTAAACCCTGACGTTCTAAATAAGTCATATTGTAAAACAGTCCATTATGAACACGAAAGATAATTTCATAAAAGTAAAACATCTTTATAACCGGGCGGGCTTCGGAATTTCTTATACCGACTTAGAAAAATTAAGCAGAAAAAAACTAGATAAAGTAGTAGATAATTTGCTTAAGGATTCGCAAAAAGATGATCCAATTACCTTAATAAACGATTTTGAATCAAAACGGCAGCTTTTGGTACAGGCCGGTTTATATGCAAAAAAAGACCTTACCGATGATGAAAAGAAAATGCGCCAGCAGATTATCCGTGAACAGAACGATGTGAGCCGCGACCTGAATATTGCTTTCATTACCAAGATGATCAATACAGATGCCCCTTTGAGGGAAAAGATGACACTCTTTTGGCATGGACATTTTGCCTGCCGCAGCAACAATCCGTTTTTTGCACAACAACTAAATAATATCCAGAGAGCAAACGCCTTAGGTAGCTTTAAAACCTTATTGGTTGAGGTTTCTAAGTCGCCTGCAATGTTACAATATTTAAATAACCAGCAGAATAAGAAAGGTAAGCCAAATGAAAATTTTGCCCGGGAACTGATGGAGCTTTTTACTCTGGGAAGAGGAAATTATTCAGAACAGGATATTAAAGAATCTGCCCGCTCGTTTACCGGCTGGATGTATGACAAAGACGGTTCATTTATTTTCAGGAAGAATCTGCATGATACCGGAACAAAAACGTTTTTCGGTAAAATCGGAAATTTTGAGGGCGAAAACATTATTGATATTATTCTGGAAAAACCAGAAACCGCGCATTTTATTGCTGGGAAAGTATATAAATTCTTCGTTAATGATATCCCGAACGAGGCACATGTTAAAGAACTCGCCACTCATTTTTACAATTCGAAGTACGACATTGCTTCGATGATGAAAAAAATGTTTACTTCCGATTGGTTCTATAGCCCCGAAAATGTTGGCACAAAAATTAAATCACCAGCTGAATTTTTAGTTGGTTTAAGTCGCGAGTTTTATGTTACCTATAACAAGCCACAGGTTTTAATACAATTGCAAAGCAGTTTAGGCCAATATTTATTTAATCCGCCTAATGTTGCGGGCTGGCCTGGCGGGCAAAGCTGGATCGATAGTTCATCGTTAATGTTAAGAATGCGGATTCCTTCGCTTGTTTTAAATGATGGAGAAATTGATTTTAGCGGCAAGGCCGATCCTGAGGATGAAGCGGTAATCGCTTTAAGCCGAACGGCTACCACCAATGCAAATGCCAATACGAAACCAAAATCGTATGTAAACGCAAGTGTAGACTGGCCTAAATTTTTAAACACTTTGCCAAAGGGATTAACGCCACTGGAACTCACCGAGTTTTTATTGCAACCGAAATTAAACACCAAAATAACTACGATGGTAGGCGATAATAAAGGATTACGCAGCACGGCCGTAGAAATTACCAGCATGCCAGAGTATCAATTGTGCTAGGCGCATGTTTGTTGATAGTTTAATGGCTCGTGGTTGATAGCCGTTTCGCTAAACATCCAGGCTATCAACTATAAAACTATGAACCATTGACAAGTGAACAAAAACACTAACAAGATGAACAGAAGAAATTTTTTAAGAAATACAGGATTTGTTGCAGCAGGTTCGCTATTTGTTCCCGCTTTTATGAAACCACTTGAGGCCATGGCACTAGATGAATTGAGCCTCTACAAAAACCTGGTTGTTGTACAGCTTTCTGGCGGAAATGACGGTCTAAACACAGTTATTCCCTTTGGAAATGATATTTACTATCAAAAAAGAAATAGTATTGCCATTAAACCAGAAGAGATAATTAAACTGAACGATATGCAGGGATTAAATCCAAACATGGCCGCCCTGCAAGAGATTTACGACCAAGGGTGGATGACCATTATCAACGATGTTGGTTACCCAAACCCCGATCGTTCGCACTTCCGATCTATGGATATCTGGCAAACCGGTAGTGACAGTAATCAATTTTTATCAACCGGATGGATTGGCCGCTATTTAGACAGCAATTGCCAAACCTGCAAATTCCCTTATACTGCGATAGAAGTTGACGACTCACTTTCTTTGGCCATGAAGGGTGAAACTAAAAAAGGAATTGCATTAAAAGATCCTGCAGCTTTATTCCGCAATACCAATGATCCGTTTTTTAAGGCGATGTTACAAAACGATAAGGAACATTTAGATGAAAATAATCTGGGTTATTTGTACAAAACCATGATCGAAACCTCATCATCAGCTGCTTATATACAGGATACTTCCAAAGTTTATCAGTCTAAATTCACTTACCCCAATTCAGGTTTTGCCAATCAATTGAAAACGGTTTCAAAATTTATTTCTTCGGGATTAAAAACAAGGGTTTATTATGTATCATTAAGCGGTTTTGACACCCATGTAAACCAGATTGGTCAACAAGGGAATCTGCTAAAACAATACAGCGAGGGCATGGCTGCTTTCTTGAAAGATTTAAAAACGAATAATAAATTAGACGATACGTTGGTGATTACCTTCTCCGAGTTCGGCCGGAGGGTAGAACAAAATGCAAGCAACGGAACCGATCATGGAACAGCAAACAATATGTTTGTTTTTGGCGGAAAATTGAAGAAACAGGGCATATTTAATACTGCGCCTAATCTCAGCGATTTAGACACCGGCGATTTAAAATACCAGTTGGATTTCAGGCAGGTTTACGGTACCATTTTAGATAAATGGCTCGATGTAAATAATGCTGATATCTTAAACAAAAAGTTTAATACACTCGATTTTATATAGATATTATAAAGAAGTCAAGTTTAATAACCAACTTGCTATGAAACTTGACTTCTTTATTATCTATTTCCTTTTTAAAACATATACCGGTCGGTTAGTATCTTTATCAATCTGCTCGGTGTAAATGCTAAACAATTCATATCCATAGTTTTTCATCTTGTTTACACCATCAATTGCCGAATTAAATTCAATCCTTTTATCATTATCATCCCTAATATACATTTCGCTATTATCACCTATTTTTTGTCCATATTCGAGTGCAATCCAATGTTTATTTGCCAAAAAAATTTTTACTGCACGAATTTGAATATAATCTACGTGGATATCGGTCAATTTCATGCCGTTTACATTTTGTGCTTTGGCAGTAGATAGCCAGAAGCATGCGACCATTGCCGCTGCAAGAGTTAATTTTTTCATATGGTGTTTCTTTTGTGTGTATCCCTAAATTACGAAGAATCCAATTATAATACTTGAACGATTTGTAACAAAATATCCAATATTAAATCTTAACGTAAAAAACACAATGAACTTTTTAGGCAATATTATCTGGATTATTTTTGGTGGTATCTTTATTTTCTTCGAATATATCATTGGAGGATTAATCCTTTGCCTAACCATTGTGGGAATTCCTTTTGGCATTCAATGTTTTAAATTCGCCATTGTAGGCCTCGCACCTTTTGGTGTTAAAATAACCGATACTTCATCTAATACAGGCTGCCTATCTACTATCATGAATTTAATCTGGATTTTTTGTGGAGGTTTCTGGATAGCGTTGACGCATCTATTTTTCGGCATCCTGCTCTGCATCACCATCGTAGGTATTCCTTTCGGTCGCCAACATTTTAAGTTGATGAATTTAGCTTTTACACCGTTTGGGAAATCGATTTCTTAACCTGAATAAACCTAGATAGTTCTACCATTTCGACCACTTACTCGTCATTGTGAGAAGGCTTTTCCGCCTACTAAGCAATCTCAATCGTCAATTAATATATAAGATTGCTTCGGTTCTCCCCATCCCAGCCTTACAGTCACGACATTTCGTGGTATATCTCTTGGATTTTTGAAAAGCAGGGTTCTGTGTTTATCGGATCCGAAAGTCCCGCCATTCGCTATAGCCCTCATGATCCCGATGAAAAATCGGGACGGGGCTGTCGCTCCTGTCGGGTTTATTGAACTTTGGCCTGTCCCTGTGAGCAAAAACTTTCGTACTATATCGTAGCGTCATTTCCAACTTGATTGGAAATCGTAATGCCTTGGCAGGGAGTTTAAGTTGCATTAAGATTCCCGCTTGCGCGGGAATGACGCCCCTTTAAATTATTGGATCAATCCTATTGATCGAGAATGCCTAATTGCCTCCTCACTATCTTTAAACAAACAAGCTTCCACTCCTTTATCTTTTACTTTTTTAAGCAATTCATTCGTTTCTAACTCTTTCTCAGGCCGGATATTACGGATATAAACCGCTTCGATGTTTTGCGGGTATTTTTCTACTATCGAACTATAAATTTCCGGGTCTTTTTGCGAATTATCGCCAAAGAACACGAATTTCTGATTGGGAAAAGTATCCAGGATCCGCATTACCCTTAATAATTTACCCTCATGACCGGTTTTGCCAGTTTTAATTAAATCTTTCCACTTTTTGAGCGTATTCAACAGAAAAGCACCATCAGGTAGTTTATTAAACCGGAAAGTCTCCACTAAGTAATCATAGAGATTCCATTCGCTGCTGCTTACATAGAAAAAAGGGTTGGGTTGATTTGCCTCCGTATGCGAAAGGGCCAATTGCTGATAGTGGCTGGCTGTATCTGAAAAGGTTTTACGGGTATGCGGGTTTTTAATAAATAACTCTCTCAACCTTCTGCCAACAGTTGCGGAATGAGAAACCATCACCGTATCATCTACATCAGAAATAAAAGCATATTGCGTAATGTGTGGCACATATACCCTACCTTCTCCAATATTTAAAACAGCCCCGTATTGATCAATAGCTTCCACTTTAACATTGTGCCAGCCCGCAGCGACATCATGTTGGGCCTTCCATTCGAATTTAAAAAAACCGTCAACTTCGGTTTTATTGTAAATAGTCTGATCAAAGAATTGCAAACGCACCTCAACAAAAGCATAAGGTTTTAAAATGAAGAGTTTTAAAAGATGGATAATGTTAACAAACAGATTATTACTGTAAACCTGCCGTGTTTTCGCTTTGCGTTTAAAAACATGACCATAAACAACCAAATTGTGCGCATGACCATAACCGTGATATACTTTTACACTAACAGATTTATTCATCTATATTAAAACAGAGTTTATTTAAAGTTGTTTGTTGATAAAACCCCATCAGGTAAAACATGAAATTATTATTCATCATCAACCCAGGCTCAGGCAGTCATGATCTTAATTTAAAGGAAGTAATTTCTACCTATTTCGATTCAAAAAATACAGAAATTGATCTTTTCGAATTACCAGAAGATTGTTCTTTAGAGAAGATCAAAGATAAGATCAAAAGTGCAAAAGCAGATCGTGTGGTGGCCGTTGGTGGTGATGGAACCTTAAAACTGGTTGCAGAATGCCTGCTGCATACCGAAACACCTATTGGCATTATTCCTGCCGGTTCGGCTAACGGGATGGCAAAAGAATTGGGCATACCTACTGATATTGACCAGGCCTTAGCCATTTTGGATGAAGGCCATTTGGAAAAAATCCATGTGGTTAAACTTAATGATGAAATCTGCATTCATTTATCAGACCTTGGTTTTAATGCCTATCTGGTAAAAAAATTCGATGCCCTGCCTCAACGCGGTATGTTGGGCTATGCTAAAGCCACCTGGCATGCCTTGTGGAACCATAAAAGGATGGATGTACAACTAAAACTTAAAAATGAAACCATAACCTCTAAAGCGGCTATGGTAGCCATTGCCAATGCCACTATGTATGGAACAGGATTAAAGATAAATCCTGACGGAAAATTAGATGACGATCTTTTCGAAGTAGTTTTGGTAAAAGATTACTCCTATATCGAGATTTTAAAAATATGGATCACCAAATTACCCTTCAACCCTAAAAAGATAGAAGTGTTTCAAACTGCTGAAGTAAAGATTTCATCAAAACACAAAGCGCACTTTCAGATTGATGGAGAATATATTGGAAAGGTAAATACTGTTGAAGCAAAAATTCTTCCTGCTGCCATAACAGTAGTTTTACCTGAAGTATTAGAAAATTGAACGATGAATTTTAATCGTAAAATACAACCTAAAGAATTCGGCAATAAAACAGATCCGGAATAAAATATCAAACCAACGCTCACCAAGGTTTAATATTTCTGGTAAATAAGTGATAAAACCGATGGAAAATACCCATACCACCAAACGGAAAGGAAATTGAATGTAATAGGCAATAAAGCCAAATTTCTTATTCAGGAGTAAACCGGCAGCGGAGATAAACAGTGAAACGAATAAGGGCAGCAACAATACCACTTTGGCTTGCGAAAGTACCTGATCGGGAATTTCGTTTAAATGCGTTAAAATCTACCAAAATTGTTTGGCTAACAAAACGATGCTAATGAGATCCAATAAAGCAAAAAATCGGGTAGTATTCTTCATTACTTACAGTACTTTGTTAAATAATCATCTGCCTTTTTGCTTCCCATGTATTTAACGAAAGTAAAATCCTCGCAGGCGCCTTGTTTATCGCCCTGCTTTATTTTCTTTAAGCCCATTTGAATACGGTCGTCTAGGTATTCATCATCAATACCCAACTGATTTTTGATTGCTATAATCTGAACTTCTTGTCCGGGTTTGGCCTGATCGATATTTTTATAGAAATTAATCACTGAATTGGTGAGGCCTTCTTCAGCCTGATAGTTGCGAATTGCTTCCTGCATGGCTTCACTTGATTTTCCTTCGCAATTGTAGCCTGAAAGTTTAAAATTAACCGGAGCAATGACCGAAACTGTTGTATCGTAACCACTCGGAACCTGCCATTTACCACTGCTCATTCTAACTAAACGTAGTGCTTCCTCATCCAAATCAGTTAATATGCCTTTGCTCACTTTTGAAAAATAAACTTTCCCTTGTTGATTAAGCTTAAAACTAACATTTACCGTTCCCTGGATACAATTATCTTTAGAAAACTGCGGATAAATGGTATTCTCTATCAAGAAGTTTGTAAAACCGCTTTTGCCAGATTTAAACTGAACCTGGGCCATGGCTAGCGAGCAGCAGAAAATTAAACACAAGGTGATCAGTTTTTTCATTGTACTAAATTATGGTTTATTAGGTTAACACTTAAGAGAATACAAAGTTTTTCGCAAAGGAATAAGAGTTTTTGCTACGGAACTAACCCGGCCGTCATGCTGAATTTATTTTACAAGTAGAGGTATTGTTTTCATTTGCTTTGTAGCTACTTCGTGGTCAGCATCTTTCTCCTATAAGACCATGAAATAAATTACCTTCGGTGAGCTCGCTTAAGGCTCGGTTTACTTCGTAGCTTTCCGCTGCGCTACAGGTCAGGGTGACGAAAACAGCATAAGACCGATCGATATTCTCCTTTCTTTTTGGTTAGCAATCGGTGGTTAAAAACTAAGAAAAAGTGGCCTTCAAAATAAACTCCGGATCAGGACAGTTGGCTAGATATTTTTCCCGCTCGCTAAACTTACATACGCCTGGATAATCACCTTTTAATCCATCCATATCTTCTATTAGCTGAAAATGAAGGTGTGGCGGCCAGCAACCGTTTTCATCTTTGTCGCCCAGTTCTGCGAATTTTGTGCCTGCTTTTATCTGCATTCCTTTTTCCATATTACCTAAAGAAGCTAAATTTAGGTGCCCGTAAAGCGCATGGAATTTATAACCTGCAATATCATAACACAGAATGATGGTTGCCCCATAATCGCCGAAATTATTGTTGTTGGCGAAGCTATGAACGGTTGCATCGTAAAAATTGTAAACTGGTGTTCCAGCCGGTGCCCAGATATCTACGCCTAAATGCAGCCTGCGCGGCTCCTCACCGGTATCAAAATGCGAGCTGCGCGAATATATGGTGCGGTGTTCATTGTAACCCCCAATGCCATACCGCGCATGGTTTGAATTAAGCTTTTCATCAATCCAAGCTGAAAACAGGTCGATATTGCTTAAAATTTCATTTGTGAGTTCAGTATTTGTAATGGTAAAATCAAGCTTTAAAAGCTGATCATTTTTAGGATCGAAACCTACAACCTGATGGATCAAGTCGCGTTTTGTTTCAATTACCTGCTCAAGAATATGCATGGAAGATGTTTATTTAAAAATATAAACGTAGTTATAAATATAGTGTGATAAAGCGCCACCAATCACAAATAAATGCCAAAGTTCGTGGCTATGTATCCATTTGTACAACTGCTTATCTTTGGCGTAATAATAAGTTCCGCCGATATAAAAAATACCTCCTAACAATAACCAGAAAATTGCACCAGTGGGTAAGGTGCCTAACATTTTTTGGAGCAATGGCACAATTAAACAGCCCATTAAAATATAGATAGACAAAGATATAACTGTACTTTTTAAGCGGTTAAAAATTTTGAGCAGGCAGCCCATAATTGCTATAATCCATACGATGGCAAACAGGCTCCAACGCAGCCAGCCGTCAAAAACCAGTAAGGCAGTGGGGCTGTAAGAGCCGGCAATCATTAAATATATACAGCAATGATCAAATTTCTGCCAAAAGCGGACACCATAATCCGTAGCAGGATAGCCGTGGTACATCGCGCTTACGCCAAAAAGAATAAAGGCTCCGATGCTGTAAATCCAGGCAGCAATATAATCAATAGGTGTATTGCATTTTTGAAGCAAGAAGTATCCAGCCGGAATTGCTAATAAAGCCGGTATAAAGTGTGTGAAGAAATTAACGGGTTCCCTTAGCTTCCTCACAAAATAATTATTCGCTGTCTTCGTCTTTTTGTCTGGGCTCTTTAGCAATCTTCTCAAAAAGATGATCCATACGCTCTACATACTCGTTGGTATCATCCACAAAGAAAGTAAGCTCTGGCACCACCCTTACCTGGTGGCGGATTCTACTTCCCAATTTATATCTGATCTCTCCGGCATGTGAATTAACAGTATTGATTGAAAGTGCGGTATTATTGGTATTGAAAAAGCTGAGATAAACTTTAGCCACGGCCAAATCAGGCGAAACCCTTACCCGGGTAATGGTTACCAATGTATTAGGCAAAAATGCAGCACCTTCACGCTGAAAAACCTGTGCCAACTCCTCTTGTAATACTCCTGCAAATTTCTGCTGACGTTTACTTTCCATATTATTTAAAATTATCAATTACCAATCATCAATTACCAGACGATTTAATCCAGATAATATCGATTGATAAGGTTTAAATTATCAATGACCAAGAATCAATTATCAGACCATAATCAGTCTGCAAATGGGACAGATAATATATTTAAAAATGTAAAAACTTTTGAAACTTCACAACCCAAGCTCGATTAATATTATTCGAAGGCGATCGTCATGCTGAATTCATTTCAGCATCTCTACTCCAAATAGACCCTGAAATAAATCCGATAGCTATCGGATCAGGGTGACGATTCCAAATTAAAAACACCTCGAAACATTGAATAGGGATGTTATTAATCAAACTGAGACCTACTTTTAAAAGCTGTAAGACTTATTTCCGCGACCTATTGACGGAATTTATCTAATATAATAAATTACTATCATACGGATACCTCGCCACATGTGCAGCCTTAACCTTATCGTACAATAACGTTTTAAATTCTTCTAAGTTTTCTTTCTCTGTGGCTGATATAAACAATACAGGCACTTTATCGTGGCTCATCCAACTTTTCTTAAAGTCTTCTAAAGTAAGCTTTCCATCATCCTCTTCATCATCAACCTCTGGCGAAACATAAGCATCAATTTTATTGAAAACCAGAATCATGTCTTTATCAATTGCACCGATATCTTTTAGGGTTTCGTTAACGGTATTAATCTGATCTTCAAAATTTGGATGCGAAACATCTACCACGTGAATCAGCAAATCGGCTTCCCTAACTTCATCCAGAGTAGATTTAAAACATTCTACCAAATGGTGAGGCAGCTTGCGGATAAACCCAACGGTATCAGAAAGTAAAAAAGGTAAATTCTCGATCACTACTTTACGCACTGTGGTATCTAAAGTAGCAAAGAGTTTATTCTCTGCAAACACTTCAGATTTCGACAGCATATTCATAATGGTAGATTTACCTACATTGGTATAACCTACCAAAGCTACCCGAATCAGCTGACCGCGGTTTTTACGTTGTGTCTCGTTTTGTCTGTCTATATTTTTTAAACGCTCTTTTAACAAAGAGATTTTATTTAAAATAATCCGTCTATCACTTTCAATCTGCGTTTCACCCGGACCACGCATCCCGATACCACCTTTCTGGCGTTCCAAGTGGGTCCACATACCTGTTAAACGCGGCAGAACATATTGCAATTGTGCCAGCTCTACCTGCGTTTTTGCCTGTGCAGTTTGGGCCCTGTTGGCAAAAATATCGAGAATTAAATTACTCCGGTCTAATACCTTAACCCCCAGTTCGCGATCTATATTACGCAGTTGTGATGGCGATAACTCATCATCGAATACTACGGTATCAATTTCTTCTGATTTTACATATGCTTTAATTTCTTCCAGCTTACCAGTCCCCACAAAGGTGGCACGCTCAGGCTTGAGCATTTTTTGCGTAAAAACTTTCTCCACCTTCCCTCCGGCTGTATCTACCAAAAAGGCCAGCTCATCTAAATATTCTTTTGTTTGGGCTTCTTTTTCGCCCGGAGTAACTACTCCGACTAAAATTGCCCGTTCCTGCACAACGGCAGTATCGTATGTTTTTTGTTTTCCCATGTAATTGGTGCAAAGATACGAAATTTGCGAATGTAAAATTAAGCTGTAAAGACTTCCGAAGTTTCTAAGGCCAGGGGCGCTAGCAAACTTCCGAAGTCAATGTTGGCTATATCTGTGCTATAAATTCTTTAATAGCCGTTCCCGGATTATCGGTTTTCATAAAATTCTCACCGATCAAAAACCCATTAAACCCTGCTTCTTTCAAGTCTTTAATGGTTAGCGGATTGCTAATAGCACTTTCCGAAATCTTTAAAAATTCATCCGGAATTTTGTTCACCAAATCGAACGAAGTTTGAATATCAACTGTAAAATCAGTCAGGTTCCGGTTGTTTACCCCAATAGCATCTACATGAGGTGAGATACTTCTTTCCAGCTCTTCGAGATTGTGCACCTCTAAAAGCACATTTAAACCAAGATCATGTGCAAGCTTTCCGAAATCATTAATTTGTTGCGGCGTTAAAATAGCGGCAATCAACAGAATAATATCAGCACCCCAGGCTTTGGCTTCCAGGATCTGATATTCATCGATCATGAAGTCCTTTCTCAAAATCGGAATGTTGTTTGTTGCACGTGCGGCCAGAATGTCTTCTTTTTTACCACCAAAGAAATCTACATCTGTTAATACCGAAAGTGCAGATGCTCCCGCAGCATTGTAGGCCTGAGTTACTTCGGCAACATCGGCAATACCATTGATTAAACCTTTAGATGGCGAGCGGCGCTTAAACTCTGCAATAATACCTGTCCGATCTTTAGCGAGCAAAAATTCTTTGAAAGAATAAGGTGTCCGCTTAAAATGTACTGAATTCTCCAAATCATTAACAGAAACCAAAGCTCTTGCTGTGGCAATTTCTTCTGTTTTACGTAATACGATTTTATCTAGTATGTTCATTTTTTCTTAATCTTCATGCTGAATTTATTTCAGCACCTAAAATAAAAAACTAATCCAACAAGATCCTGAAACAAGTTCAGGATGACGGCCGGATAAATTTAATCTACGTGGTCGTACTAGTCAACCAATTCTCCATCATCTGCTTACCATACTCTGTTAACACACTTTCAGGATGAAACTGTACACCACGCACGTCCAACGTCTCATGTCTTAACGCCATAATTTCATTCTTATGATCTCTGGCAGTAATTTTTAAACAGGAAGGAAAATTATCTTTACTCACTACCCAACTGTGATAGCGGCCAACATTAATGGTTTGTGGGCATTCCCAGAACAATGGCTCATCGCCGTCTACAACCGTTACCGGTGTAGCAATTCCGTGCATAGGCCTGCCTAAATTGTACAATGTACCTCCAAAGGCTTCAGCAATGGCCTGTTGGCCTAAACAAACGCCAAAAATGCTTTTTGTTGGTGCATAAGTTTTAATCACATCCAGCAATAAACCTGCTTCTTCAGGGATACCGGGGCCAGGCGAAAGCAATATTTTGTCATATTTTTCTACATCTGCCAGATCAAATTTATCGTTTCTCCAAACTACCGCTTCGTAACCAACTTCATTAATTAAATGCACTAAATTGTAGGTAAAACTATCGTAATTATCGATCACCAAAACCACGCCCTTGCCCCCTGAAGGGTGATTACTATTTATATTTTTTTCCATTGTATTTCTTACTAGTGGATTTTACTCCAGGCTAAAAATTTCCAACTCCCAAACTAGATCTGCTCTGCCATTTGCACCGCTTTACGCAATGCGGCAATTTTATTGTTTACTTCCTGCATTTCTGTTTCAGGCACTGAATCGGCCACAATACCCGCTCCGGCACGGTAATGCAATTCGTTATTTTTGCTCATAAAAGTCCTGATCATGATGGCGTGGTTAAAATCTTCATTAAAGCCCATAAAGCCAATGGCACCGGCATAAAAATTTCTGCCCAGTTTTTCATTTTCATCAATCAGCTGCATGGCTTTATATTTAGGTGCCCCACTCAAAGTCCCTGCCGGGTAAGTATCGGCAACCACCTTAAAAGCACTTACATTTTCCTGCAAATGGCCACTCACTTTACTTACCAGGTGGATCAGGTGGGAATAGTACTGTACTTCTTTAAAAGACTTTACTTCAACACGGTTACAGTGCCTGCTTAAATCGTTTCTGGCCAAATCTACCAGCATTACATGTTCTGCACTTTCTTTAGGGTCTTGCTCTAACTTTCTCGCTTGTTCTGCGTCTTCAATGTCGTTTCCACTTCGCTTAAATGTTCCGGCGATTGGAAAAATATTGGCAGAATTATTTTTGATCGTGATCTGCGCCTCTGGTGAAGAGCCGAATAGCTTAAAATTCCCGTAATCAAAATAAAACAGGTACGGTGATGGATTTATTGAACGCAGGCAACGGTATACATTAAATTCATCTCCGGTAAAAGCTTGTTTAAATGCTCTTGAAGGAACGATCTGAAAAACATCACCACGATAGATATGCTTTTGTAATTTCTCTACCAAATCCATAAAACCCTGATCGGTTAGATTTGAACTTTCCTCACCACGAAGTTGAAATTTATACTCAGGATAATTTTTATTCTGGATCAGGTATTCCATTTTCTCCAATCCCCCCTCTTCTTCGCCTTCGAAAGTATTTTTGAATAGTGTAATCTCGTTTTTAAAGTGATCGATGGCAATAATATACCGATACAAGTGGTATTGCATTTCCGGAATCTCTTCTCCTTCTGGTGTTTCGGAAGTAAACTTGATATCTTCAAAATGCTGCACTGCATTCCAGGTAAAATAGCCAAACAGGCCGCTCGAAATGAATTTGATTTCAGGCAGTTCAGTTTCCTTAAACTTATCTTTAAAATCGGCAATTTCATCAATCAGGTTTTGGCTCTCGGTAATTTCGACCGTCCCGTCAGGGAAATACGTTTCCAGTCGGGAACCTTTTAAAATGATACCCGCCACGGGGTCGGCGCAAACAAAACTCATGGAGTTTTCGCGGCTGTGGTAATCCGAGCTCTCCAGTAAAATGCTATTTGGATAAACATCGCGCAGGCGTAGGTAAATGCTTACCGGTGTGGTGGTATCAGCAAGTAGTTTTTTGTAAGTTGTATTTATTTTATACATGTTTTTACGATGTTGTTATCGCTTCGTGCATTGCAATAACGGTTAAATTGTTTTTAACAATAAAAAGCCCGGCGTGTGGTTCTACGCCGGGCTTCAATGGTTCTTTAATAAGGTTTAGGTTGATAAACTATATTTTTTTCATACGCAGCCTGCGCAATCCGTTTTCGAATTACTTTGCCAAAGCCATGTATGTATATTGTTGATCATGAGCCACAAAAATATAAAGAATTTTGAAAAAGCAAAATATTTATGAAAATAAGTTTAGTCCGGAGTCGGAAGTCGTGATATTAGTTACATTGTCAATACTGAGCACAGCGAAGGATCTTTTACGCAATGTCGTCATTTGGAGCGGAGTGCAACGCAGTCGAGAACCCGAAGGCTCAGCGAAGCTAAATCTGCCTAGATAGATCTCCCCATTCCACGATGCTCCAGTCGAGATGACGACCGCTGGTATACCTAGCTTTGCAACCTCCGTGCCCTTCCTCTGTGTACTTTGTGGTAAAAAACGAGTGTATTAGAACCAAAAAAAATCCCGCTCTTTTAAAGCAGGATTCTATATTTTATTGTAAGCATTATCCCCTAAGAAACCCCAAAAAACGATCTTCCCGGAACGGCCTTAACCATTAATAGAATAGCTACAATAATTAGAACTAGTGCTAATCCGAAGAAAATAGCAATAGTGCGGTGCTTTGCTACAGCATCTGTTACTTTTTTCGACTTTGCATTACCCACTGTGATTAAAATAATTGCAATAAGCATTATCGAAGTATGCTCAGCCTTAAAATAACGACCAATGGCATCGCTCATCGGCAATTTGGTTAGCGGACTTAGAAAGTACAACACCAAACCAATCAAAAATTGGATATGTGCACTAATCAGCGTAAACACATTCAATTTGCGGTTACCCTCTGTGTATGTTTTATTTCCAAACCAGCCCGATAATGCGTTGATTACCGCGATAACCAATAAAATTAATACGATGTAGCGCCATCCGGAGTGCGCAGATTTTAAGATACTGTACATTTTTCTAAAATATGTTTAATCAAAAGTAGGCATTAATTGTAAAAAAGAGGATATTCTACAAAATGAACGCTTATTTATATTAGTTTTAAACAAATTAAAATCCAAACTTACTATGAAGAAAATTTTACTTGCCCTTGTGCTGGTATTTTCTGCTACATTTCTGTTTGCACAGCAAACCTCCTTCCCTGTTAATGGCTCTTATGATACCAGACCTGGAATGTTTGCCTTCACTAATGCAACGATAGTAGTAAATGCCAACCAAACTTTAACAAATGCAACCCTTTTAATTAAAGGACAAACCATTCAGGCTGTTGGAGCCGGCTTAGCCGTGCCCAAAGGTTATGTGGTGATCGATTTAAAAGGAAAGTTCATTTATCCATCACTGATTGATGCTTTTAGCAGCTACGGCCTTACTGAAACACCCGCGCAACAACGCGGTTTTGGTGGTCAACGCCAATCTATTTTTGTCTCGACCAAAAAAGGTGCTTATGGCTGGAATGAGGCTATCAGACCTGAAACTTATGTAAAAAGCATTTTTTCGACCGATAGTAAAAAAGCCGACGAATTGCGTAAGGTTGGTTTTGGAAGTGTAAATGTAATTAACCGGGATGGCATTGCACGTGGTATTTCTGCAGCGGTAACCTTAAATGAAGGTGCAGATAACAATGTATTTTTAAAAGACCAAACCGCAGCAAACTACTCATTCAACAAAGGAAGTTCATCAAACGATTATCCTACTTCCTTAATGGGTTCTATTGCTTTATTGCGTCAAACCTATTACGATGCTGAATGGTATGGAAAACAAAAAGATGAATATAACATCTCACTCGATGAATTTGGTAAACAACAAAATATCCCCCAGATTTTTGAAGTTGATGGATGGCAGAACATCCTGCGTGCAGATAAAATTGCGAAAGAATTTGGCAAGAAATATATCATTAAATCTACTGGCGATGAATACCAACGCATTAATGAAGTTAAAGCTACCGGCGCAAGTTTAATTATTCCGCTAACCTTCCCTAAAGCTTACGATGTAGAAGATCCGGCAGAGGCCAGAAATGTAACTTTATCCCAAATGAAAGGCTGGGAACTGGCACCAACCAATCCGGCAGCCCTGGAAAAAGCAGGAATTAAATTTGCTTTAACATCATTTGGCTTAGAAAACAGCCGCGATTTCTGGGCGAACATCCGCACAGCGATAGAAAATGGCTTAACTGAAAAACAAGCCTTACAATCGGTTACCGAAATCCCTGCTTCACTTTTGGGCGTAGGCGATAAAGTTGGTTCTCTGGAAAAAGGAAAAGTCGCTAACTTTTTGATCTCATCTGATAACCTGTTCAAAAACGGAAATATCATTTTCGAAAACTGGGTACAAGGCAAACGTTTCATCGTAAACAAAATAGATGTAAGCGACGTACGAGGCACTTACAATTTGAATGTTGATGGCCTTGGTGCTTTAACTTTAAAAATAACCGGCACCGGTGGCGGATCTACCGCAGCAATTGAAAGAGTTGGTGTAGACAGCATAAAAACTACAGCCACTTTTACCAGAAATGGCGATTGGGTAAGCATCAATTTCAACTTAAAGAAAAATCCGAAAGGTGATATCCGTTTAAGTGGATACATTACTTCAGCCAATCCGGTTACCTTAAGAGGCGAATCGGCATTGGCTGATGGTACTATAGGAAAATTCACAGCTACTTATAAAGAAGCAGCTAAAGAAACACCTAAAAAGGATGAGCCTAAAGCTGTTTTAGCCATGGGTCAGGTAATTTATCCATTTTCAGCTTTCGGTAGTACTGAACTCCCAAAACAAGAAACCATACTAATTAAAAACGGTACTGTTTGGACGAATGAAAAAGACGGAATCATTCAAAATGCTGATGTTCTTTTAGAAAATGGAAAAATTAAAGCTGTTGGTAAAAACCTTTCGGCGAGCGGCGCTAAAGTGATCGATGCCACCGGCAAACATATTACCGCAGGTATTATCGACGAGCACTCGCACATTGCAGGTGCTGGAGGAATAAATGAAGGCGCACAATCAGTTTCTGCTGAGGTACGTATTGCCGACATCATCAACTCTGAAGACGTAAACATTTACCGTCAGTTGGCCGGAGGGGTAACTACTTCACAAATCCTGCACGGATCAGCCAATCCCATCGGTGGCCAATCGCAATTAATTAAATTACGTTGGGGTAAATCGCCAGAGGAACTGAAATTTGCAGGTGCCGATGGTTTTATCAAATTTGCATTGGGGGAGAATGTGAAACAAAGTAATTTTGGTACTGGTGCACGTTTCCCGGTTACGCGCATGGGGGTTGAGCAAACCTTTGTTGATGAATTTACGCGCGCAAAAGAATATGCCAAAGCGCGCTCGGTAAAAGGTAACAGTGTACGTAAAGATTTAGAATTGGATGCAATTGTAGAAATTCTAAACAATAAACGTTTCATTACCTGCCACTCTTACGTACAGAGCGAAATCAATATGCTCATCCATGTAGCGGATAGCTTAGGCTTTAAGATCAATACTTTTACACACATTTTAGAAGGTTACAAAGTGGCCGATAAAATGAAAGCGCATGGCATTGCCGGCTCAACCTTCTCTGATTGGTGGGCTTATAAAAACGAAGTGGCCGAGGCTATTCCTTACAACGGAAAAATCATGCATAATGTTGGGGTAACAACCGCTTTCAATTCTGATGATGCAGAAATGGCCCGTCACTTAAACCAGGAAGCCGGCAAATCGGTATTATATGGAAATGTGCCTGAAGAAGAAGCCTTTAAGTTTGTAACCTTAAACCCGGCAAAAATGCTGCACATTGATGATAAAGTGGGCAGCTTAAAAGCGGGTAAAGATGCTGACGTGGCTATCTGGACAGCGAATCCGCTTTCCATTTATGCCAGGGCAGAAAAAACTTTTGTAGATGGCATTGCCTACTGGGATATTGACAAAGATGCACAGGTAATTAAAGCCATGCAGACTGAAAAAGCCCGATTGATCCAGAAAATGTTAGAGAGTAAAAGCAAAGGTGGCCGTACACAGCGCCCAATGGGTGATGCACCACGCCTTTACAATTGCGAAACTTTAGAAAACTATTCAGCAGAATTAACAGAGAAAGAACATGCACACTAACATGAAAAAATATTTAATGAGCCTGGCTTTATCGGCAACGAGCCTGATTTGTTTTGCGCAGGCCAACATTTCACCAGCCAAAAAACAAAGTAAAACCATCGCCATTACCGGTGCAACCATACATGTGGGTAATGGAACAGTGATCGAAAATGGCACCCTCCTTTTTGGGAATGGAAAAATTATCTCGGTAACTGCCAACGGACAGGTGCCACAGGATGACGTAATGCGTATTGTAGCCACAGGAAAACACATTTATCCAGGTTTTATTGCAGCCACTACCAATTTGGGATTAACAGAAATTGAAGCGGTAAAAGCAACATTGGATTTTCAGGAGATCGGCGATTTTAATTCGCACATCCGTTCTATCGTTGCTTACAATACCGATTCGAAAGTTCCGGCAACTTTACGTAGCAATGGAATTTTAATGGCACAGCCAACCCCTCAGGGGGGAATGGTTTCGGGCAGTTCATCAGTGGTTCAGCTTGATGCCTGGAACTGGGAAGATGCAGCGCTTAAAACTGACGATGCCATGCACATGACCTGGCCAGTTACACCTCGTTTTAGAGGTGGCTTTGGTGGTTTCGGCCGTCCGCAACAGTCGCCTGAAGTTTTAGCCGAAAGAACACAGGCTGCCATTGCGCAGTTATCTTCGTTTTTCTCGGAAGCTAAAGCTTATTCCGAAATGGGCAAACCAGAAGTAATTAATACCCGTTTCGAGGCGATGAAAAAAGTATTTGCAGGGAACGAAAAATTATTTATCGCGGCCGAAAGTCAGAAGGATATTGTTGCCGCAGTTAATTTTGCCAAAAAATTCGGCATTAGCCCGGTAATTACAGGTGCTGATGAAGCTTACCTGGTGATCGACTTTTTGAAAGAAAACAACATTACTTTGGTGGTGAAACAGCCTCATGCTTTACCGAACAATAATGATGATGATGTAAACATGCCTTATAAAAATGCTGCAACACTGGCCAACGCGGGCCTAAATGTAGTTTTAAGCATTGATGGTTATTGGCAACAGCGCAACCTGCCTTTCATGGCGGGTACCGTTACGGCCTGGGGGTTAGACAAAGAAAAAGCTTTATCAACCATTACCTTAAATGCAGCTAAAGCCATGGGCATTGATAAAACCACCGGTAGTATCGAAACCGGCAAGGACGCTACTTTCTTTATCTCCACTGGCGATGCATTGGATATGCGGACGAACAAAGTTGAACAGGCTTTTATTCAAGGTCGTGATATCAATCTCGATAACCTGCACAAACAATTAGATAAGAAGTTTAGTGAGAAATATACTGCTGAGAAGAAGTAGCTTTAATCCACCTTAATTTATCAAACCTCCATCGCTTAATTCCGATGGAGGTTTTTTATTATAGAACCCGGGGCTTAATCGAACTACACTATGGTGTCAACTGGTAGAAACTTTGGTTACAGTTTATGCAGCGTTATGACGGTGTTTAGTCGCGTACAATTGTCATAAGTCCGACTCAACCCCGTCGAAAGTCCGTCGCAATAGTGATATTGCTATTGCTGTATCCTATACCGGAATGAAATTAAACTTATCTTAAAATTTCTTTTAGGTAAAACTTTTATAAAAGCAAATACATTAAAAGGCATTTATAAAATCTAAAAAACTTACGAACAAACTATTCAAATGCCGCGGATACTGTTTTCTTAACATTTTCCACATTTCTAAACTAATTTCATAACATAAAATCGAAATCGGCTTAACACTACAACAACACCTTTGCGGTCAGATAACAAATCAAAAAACTGATCATGATTAAAAATTTACTTATTGCAGTGATGCTGTTTTTATGCTATGCCACTAATTCAGCAATTGCACAAACCACACAAGCATCAATTTCCGGAATTGTGACGGATGAACAAAAGAAACCAATTCCAGGCGTTTCTGTACAAATTAAAAACAACTCAACTGGTTTTACCACCAAAACATCCACCAATGCTAAAGGAGAATATATCTTTAAGGAGCTTCCATTAGGTGGGCCATACACTGTTAAAGCGATCTATATTGGCTTTGGAGAGCAAACAAGAAGCGGATATTATTTAAACCAAGGCGATGCCATAAAAATTGGCATCAACATGCAGGAAGCTTCACAAAATCTAGAAGCCGTACAAGTAGTAGCTTCTGGTCTGAAAAATAAAATTGAAAATATTGGTGCAGCAACAGCAATTTCTGCCAAAGATATTACACAGCTTCCTGTTAATGGCCGTAACTTTACTTCATTAATGGACTTATCTCCATTAAGTAAGGGAGGTAATATTTCTGGTCAGCTTGGCTCGTCTACCAATTATACAATTGATGGAATGAATGCTAAAAACCCAACATCGGCAGGTAGTACAACCAGCCGAAGCGGAGCACCCTATTCCATCTCTATCGAAGCTGTAAGGGAATTTAAAGTAGTTACTAACCAATATGATGTTACCTATGGCCGTAGCGGTGGCGGTACAGTTAGTGCTGTAACCAAACAAGGTACTAATACATTAAGTGGAAGCGCATTTACCTATGGCCGTGCAGACTGGCTATCAAGTCCTTACGACATTAAAGGCACAAAGCGCCAGGCAGATTTTTCTACTTATCAATATGGTTTCTCTTTAGGTGGACCAATTATTAAAGATAAACTACACTTCTTTGTGGCATGGGATCATCAAAAAGATGCACGTCCGTTATTAATTGCAGATGTTCAGTCAGCAGCCGATGAGTCGAGGCTTAACATCACCCGTGCAACATTAGATAATTTCTTAGGGATTGCCCGTGATAAATACGGAGTTGCCAATACGCCTCAATATGGCTCTTTCAACAAAAAGAGAGGATCAGATGCGGCCTTTATTCGATTAGACTGGCAAATAGATGAAAAGAACTTGTTAACTGTGAGGGATAATTATACTAACGATAGAAATCCACTTGGTTTAGAAGACAATTCAAAGATTAATTTCTACGAATCATACGGTAACGATAAAAATGTTGATAACAGCCTACTCGCAACATTACGTACCTCGATCAATTCAAAATTAACAAATGAATTAAAGGTACAGCACTTATATACTTATCAAAAAAGTAGTCCTGGTGATCAATTACCATCAACTAATATTCCACGTGTAGTGGTTGAAAAAGTAAATTCTATCATTTCTGACGGAACATTAAAAGCAACAGATATCGAAATAGGAGGCCATCGTTTTGCACAAGAAGGCTTTACCAATAATGTGCTTCAATTGATCGATAACTTGTACTATAATACAGATAAAGTGAAATACACTTTTGGTGTCGATCTTATGTATACACATGCAAAGTCACTTTACGGCAGTGAAGTAAACGGACGTTTTTATGTGAACGCTGGAACTAAAACCTTGCCTGATGGCGTAACAAAAGTACCAACTTTAGATAACTTCCAAAATGGAACAGCCTATCGTTTCTTCAGGGAAGTTCCATTAATGGCCGATCCAACGGTAACCGGAAATATATTTAATGCTGGCATATACGGACAAATGCAAACGAAACTCGCATTAGGCTTAGAACTAACAGCAGGTTTACGTTTAGATTATGCACATTACCCTTCATCACCATTAAACCAATTAGTACTAGATGAGTTGGGTTTACGTACGGATAATAAGTTAAAATCTTTTGTTGTACAGCCTCGTTTTCAATTCACCTGGGATGTTAAGGAACAGCACATGGATTATGTGCGTTTAGGTGCTGGTATTTTTGCTTCAGACATTAATAACTATGCAACCATCAACAATTTAACTTTCGATGGAAAACACTATGGCACAGTAGATACAAGGGTCGGCATTCCTTCGGCTTATCTAACAGATTACCGCAATAATCCTGGCAGTGCCCCAACTTTAAGTCAATATCAACTATCTACAATAAATACCTATGCAGATAATGCAAAAGTTCCGGTTGTATACAAAGCAAACATATCTTACAGTCACTTCTTCACACCACGATTAAAAGTTGGCATATCAGGTTTTGCCACTTTAGGCCGCAATAATTATGTTTATGTAGATCGTAATATGGTTAACGCTCCTTATTTTACATTGGCAAACGAGGCGAATCGTGGGGTATTTGTACCAGCCAACAGTATTCCGGCAAATGGAGTTGCAGATTGGCAACAAGGGCGTATAAGTAAGAAGTTAGGCCGTGTATTAGAAATGAACAGTAATGGAAAAGTAAATCAGTTTGCTATAGTGATTGATGGAACGTATCGATATTTTAAGGATGGAGAAATTTCGGTAAGTTATACGTACAATGACACTAAAGATAATACCTCGTACAATGGTAATGTGGCTAACACTTCAACGTTATCACTACCAGTTAAAGATGATCCCCGCGACTTAAGCCAAATGACCTATTCTGACAATCAGTTTCGAAATAAAGTTGTTATTTATGGCACATTACCGAGTTTTTATGGGGTAACTATCGGCGTACGTTACTCTGGAATTGGGGGAACAAGATATAGCTTCTTATCAGGAGCAAACAGCAATGGCGATTTTGTAGCATCAACAAATGATTTGGCCTTTATTTTTGACAGAAATGATCCTACTGTTGCTCAAAATATCCGAACAGGCTTACAGTCCATTCTAGATAATCCATTAGCGAGTCAAAGTTTTAAAGATTATATTAACAAATATACTGGTAAAATCGCTGAGAGAAATGGTGGCATTAATAGTTTTTATGGGATTGTAGACGTAAGGATAACTAAAAAATTCAAGCTATATAAAACACATAGTTTCGAACTTTCAGTTGATGCTTTCAACGTAGCAAATATCTTTAAGAAAACCTGGGGCGTTAATGAATCATGGACAAATAGCAACACTCAACTATATGCCTTACAAGATCCAGGATTTGACTCCGTTAATAAAAAGTTTAACTATAATGTAAACAATAAGGGCATTGCAACACCTTCCGGCAATCCATACCAATTCCAAATTGGTTTACGCTATGGCTTTTAAAAGCAATTAAAATAAATTAAATGAGGGGGTTAATTAATAATTAACCCCCTCTTGTTTTTTAGCTCTATTTTATAAATGTAAAAGCACCATACTAGCATCCAAATACTACAAAAAATATAAATTAATTAACACAAGCATAATATGAATAGATACAAATCGGTATTTAATAGACCTACATTTGAGATATTATTTATATCTCAAACTAATGCATCTCTTTTATTTAAAACGCATTGCGTTTTTTTCCCTTTTATGCTTTGCCATTATATCCTGTAAAAAGGAGCCCAGAATTTTGCCCCTTGACCAATATAACGAAGAACAACAGGTTATTGATTCGATTCGCTTATATGCAGACCAGATTTATTTCTGGAATGAGCAGCTTCCAAAATACACCAGCTCCGATTCTAAAAAATATGTTGGCAATTCTGCCATAGCCAAGTATAATCATGAAATATTTGATCTCACCAGCTATGCAATAAATCCTGAAACTGGGAAATCATTTGAATTCAATCAGGATAATGTTTCTGAAGCAAAATTCTCGACAATAATAAACAATTCCAATTCCGGTCTCCAAAATAGTTACAGCCTCGCAGACCTCGGTTATAGTTATGGGATTACCCTTGTTGCCGTCGGAAACAGCGCCATATATGTAGAATATGTCATCAAGAATTCTCCCGCTGAAACAGCTGGGATAAAAAGAGGAATGAAAGTGGAAGAAATTAACGGAAGGAAAAGTGAAAACACAGAAGATTTCTATAAATATGTTAAAACAGCCTTTGACAGGGATAAGGTAGAGCTGATATTAAACGGCAAGCCTACTGGATATAGGGCTGAGCAATATACCATCAAACGAATGGCCTATATTGCTGATCCGGTAAACAAGGTATCCGTTTTAAAGATAAACAACATCAGTATCGGCTATATTTCTTACCTGAAATTTTCCAGCCCCAAAGGCTGGGACGAAAGTTTAAACAATGCATTTTCTTATTTTAAAAATGAAGATATAAAAGAATTAATTATTGACCTGAGGTATAATGGCGGTGGTGATATTTTAACCTGCGAAAATTTCGCCAACCTGGTTGCACCACAAAGTGCAAACGGAAAGGTAATGCGAAAAGAGAAATATAATACCCTTATGCAAAAAGGAGGGGCAACCTTATTAACAAAACAACCTATTTTAAATGATGACGGAAGTCCCGCCTTTATTATTAACGGCAGAACGGCCACGCTTGCAGATGGTGATTATTCTTTAAATGCAAATACAGCATTTTTTAAAAAAACGGCTGGCCCAAATAATTTAACCAGGATATACTTCATTGTCAGTAAGAAAACAGCATCAGCAAGTGAATTATTGGTTAATTGCCTGAAGCCTTACATGGATGTAAAACTGATTGGCATAAGAACAACTGAAAAACCATCAGAACCCGTTAAGACTTTTGGAAAACCAATCGGTTTTTTTCCCATAAAAATAAAATCATATTCCCTTTACCTCTCTCTGTTCCAAAATCTAAATGCCAATAACCAAGGGAATTATTTTAACGGGATACCAGTAGATATCACCGCTGAAGATGATGTGGAAACTGATTTTGGGAATATTGAAGAAAAAGGCCTAAAAAGTGCATTGGACGATATAGGTTATCT
>NZ_JAPIVP010000011.1 GCF_026239555.1 Pedobacter sp. PF22-3
GACGTAAGTAAACGCCAATGAACTAAAAATGAACTCTTCCAGCAGTAGTAGGCAGGGCAGACAGCAGGCATAGGCAAGCTGCCTGCTTTATGGCAACATAACCATAAATACCCTAAATGTTTACCTTAAAACAACCCATTGTTTACCTTTTAGGTAACCAATAGGTAACTAATGGGTAAAGAATAGGTAACCAATAGGTAAAGAATAGGTAACCAAAGGGTAACCCAGGGGTAAGCTTGGTACCAGCAAAGGGTAAACAACAGGTAAAGCGGGGGTAAACAAAACCGGCCTTTTTATTCACAAAATCTGGTTACCCATCAGGGTTGCTGATCCGGCAAGTTGAAAACTTAACGGGTACATCGAAGATACCTGTAGCAGCAATGCCATCGATGTAACGAATGTTGCCCCGACCCAATGCGCACTTTAAGTGATCAAAGACTGTATCAAAAGTACAATCTACCAGTTAGGGCGGCATTTTATTCCGTTTTTCCGTCATCCGATGGCTATCGAATCCCGCGCAGGCGCTATCGTGTGGACACATCGCTGTTAGCCTTAATTATGAACCAGCATAGAAATGCCTTCCATATTCATTGGCGTTTTGAACGCATAGCAAATCATATTTTAATTTCCTACGGTAATAATGGTTCCGGAACTAGTGATGACCAAACCGTATTTGATAGTCTAGATACTACCAAAAAGAGGCTTGAGTCAATCAATGGAAAGATGGATTATAGCCCGGTTTTCAATGAGATCAGAATCCAGTTACCAGCCAAAACGGATTATCAGCGACAAAATACCAGTAAAGTCCCAGATTATGGCTCTGAGTTCAGCGTATTCGATATTACCATAGTAGAACTTCTATCACAGGGGGTTCCACAAAAACATATTCCCGAAATTTTGCACTCCAAAAATTTACGCCCGTCAGGTTTAAGCAGCGTTGAAAAAAGACTGAATTTCATCAGAGAAAAATATTCGTTGAATAGCACTTCAGAAATTGTGGCCTTTTTTAAAGACCATCGGTTAATCTAACAAGCCTAATTAGCATGCCGTATCATGGTCATTTAGAGATCGCCGCACCAGCATCTTAAAGTAGAGAAACTCCAAACCTTCAGGACTGGTCACCGTGATCATCATCCATCCGATCTTGTTCAACCAAAGATCTGATCACCATTTTATCCCATGCCAAGTCATACAGCCAGAAAACTAACTCTTTTTTACTTTCAGTAAAACACACCTGAACAAAATATCCTCCGTAAATGCCAATTTGAACAGCAGACAGTTCATAATGTTCCCTCCAGTACAACGCCTTTGGATCATAATCCAGTTTTCCACGCCGGTGTTCCAGTAGTGTAGGCCGCTTTGCTCCCTGCCTGATCTCTTCAATTGCAATCATGACCAAAGGGGTACAGGCCAATATCGAATGCTCGGCAGCCACACCGATCGACATTACAGTTCCTTGTTTGATCTCCATCGGCGCATGGTTAGGCACGGCCCTCCAGATCGGAATTGTAAGGTAAACGCCATCTATAAGGTATAATGCCATGGATAGATGCTCATCGGGAATGCCCCAGTTCAAGGGCTTTCCCAGACGGGATTTAACCTGGGCAAAGGTATCTCCGATTTTAACCCCGTAAATTTCATCCTCATACTGCACTCCCGCATTGCTATGATTGGCCAATACTCCATCAACCCTGTTCCAGTGCCTGTTATAATAAACCTCCAGCCCATGGCTCCAATATTGTTCCTGAATACCAACTGAGCTTTGGGACGGCCCCAGAACCTTCTTTACCTTTTGTCTCGACCAACCCAGCGAAAAGATATCGGCAACAACATCTGCTGTCTTTGAAGGTTTAGGCACCATGAAATCAGGCTTTTTTCCCAGTATAGGCTTTATAATTTCTGGTTCATCAAAAACCGTCCTCAAAAGTGCTATATACCGCTCCTCAAAAGTGGTATCATCAGAAAAATCAATGTATAGATAGGAACTCAGCAGCATCGGGATACAATCCTGATACCTGTCTCCGCGTAAAATCGGTATAAATTTAGTATCTGTTAACGACCGTGAGAGAATAGAGGCCAAAATCTGGTACTCATAGCCTATTCCCCCGCGGCGATCCTCAGCCTTACTTTTATATCCCTCTGACATCACCAGGATAACTTTATCGGCGTGTTCAATCTGTTCCATAAAATGCAGATTATTTGCGCCCGGTTTGAGGTCATACCTGTCAAAATACAAATCTACACCGTCCGCAACCAAACGGTTTGCCAGTCGCAAAACCCAATCCTTATGCGGTTCATTGTCCCAGCTATAATGCAAAAATATCTTCAAATGGTCTTTATTTAAAGTGTTTTAAATAGTATCTAATTTAAATTTAATAAAGCAAGGTAATCAAAACTTATAAGTTCGAAGCTCGTTTATTAGTTTGTGAAAATTGAAACCTTCGGCAATGGTAAAATGCGAAAAGTGATCTTGTATTACAGTGTTATGATACATTTTATTGCCTGTTTCTTCCCCACTAAATACCTCTTACTGCCGATATCTACAACAATATCCTACACCAAATCCGCTGACTGCCGCATTATTTGCTTCAACCGAAATTAAATCGTGGCTCATAATATAAAACACCCACTGTAGAAGATAATAAATTTTTGATCTCGTCTTTAGTTATGAGTCCTACCCAGAAATCTAGGTATATGTTAAGTAAGTCCAGAGTGAGCATCAGGCAATGGTCTCTTTTGGTACTGAAGCTTAACAGGTCCGCTGGAAATGCTTTTTCCTTTCTATCTTTTGGTGCGAGATCTTTATAGGCATTTACAATCAAAATTCCTTTGGCAACTATATTGTTATCTATTCCATAATTGCTCACCCATTTTTCAAGCTGCATGCCATTAGCCGTTGAAGCAGACTTGGTTAATCCCTTAATCTCTACTACCGCTGTAAAGTCATCTTCAAGGATATTAAGGTCATCGTTATTACCATCGGGTACAACAACCTTAAATCCGAAATTCCGAAATACGTCTTCTACAACCTGCTCCAAGGCATTATCACCTGCGAATAACAAGCGCTTGATTTCTGAAAATTTCTCTAGCTGCTTTTCGTTTTCAATAATTTTTGATTCAAGTTCCGCTTTCTCTTTTTCAAGCTCTTTCTTAATAACCACATACTGTTGCTCATTACCGATAAGATACTTTTCTGCCCAGGCAGGTACTTTTAAAGCTGAGCTGTCCTTACTGGCTTTATCATACAACTGCTGAATATCACTTAAGAAATCACGTGTCGTAATATGGTCAAAAGACGGCTGATACATTGCTTCCGGTAATCCGTATATCCATCCCTTCCCAACTTTGAACTTAAAACCTGCATACCCATTCCCTCTTTTAGGTTTAAAGATCGGTGTACCAGCAACTTTGTTCCACAAAAACTGGTATTTAAACCAGAAATGACTATGAAGCGCTTCAAACTCATGGAGCGGGGCAAATTCTTTCCCGACCTTGTGCTGGAGATCAAAATCATTCGCATCCAACATCATGAGCGAAAACTCATTTTCATTGCTCATCTGGAAACCTTCCATTGGTTCTACCAGATTAATTGATGGTATCTCGTCCACAAATAGTAGCACCAAACCGCCGTGGTTGAAGAACATGCTCAACTCTGCTTTGGTCCATTCCAGCAAAGCGTCGAGTTCCAGCTGTCTCGGGCGATGTACCAATTTTAGCAGATCACCCAGTTCTCGGCTCAACTTGGATACCTTCACCAGCAGAACCTCGAAATCCGAAAAATTCTGGTTACTGAAATAATCGATTTTTTCTACCTGAAAAGTATCGACAACATCTCCTATCTGACCTATTTTAATTTTTATATCCGACATGCCTAATGAGCTATTAATTAGATCTGTCAATCTAGCAAATTTTACCCAACCTAGCAATATTACCCATTTGAAATAAAAATCTGGTTAACATGGGTAATTCTAAATTATAATCGATTCTCGGATCGCCAATATACAATATTTCATACTGGGCATACTGACATTATTCTTTATCACCATCCTCCTTTTTGAGCTCCGATTGGAACTCCATTTCTACATACTCCTTATAATCAACCGCACTCAGTTTACCCAAAAGTTCGAGATATTCCTGTTTGATCTTCGCATCAAGAAAAGGATTTCCTGCAACTATCGCGGCCAATTCTAATGGATTTTCAAACATATCCAATACCTGGGTATAGATAGAAACCATGCCCTTTTCACGGATATCTCGATGGATACTAAACTTTAAAAATTCCTTAGAATCTTTACTGGTAATATATTCTTTCATTTTTTCCACCAGAGCAGGCTCGAATCTCCATCCTTTAGTGCGCCCTACCAGCGAATCATAATTGAAATATTCCCTTGCCCCATAAAAAATCCATAATACATCGTCATTAAGTCCATGACTGCTTTCTGCATAATTTCTAAAATAGGATAGCTGATGGGTAGCCAGTTCATCAGCCGAAAGTACAAAGCCCCCCTTTTCTTTTAAATGAAAGATCAATTCATTCTCAAATAGGTAAGGCGCTATAGCGGCAGAAAATAAACTATTAATAAATTCTTTATAACGGGTTGGATGCTCCTTATAAAATTTATCAATGATTGAATTATTGTAATTAAATATCTTACTAATCAATGATTCATAGTTGAACCTAAACATACCTTCCTTTTCGACAAAAGTCCGTCCAAAGACAAATATCCAGCGGATCACCTGTTCAAACTCCATTCTATTTTTAAAACTCTCCTCCTGCAGCAACCTTGTCATCAACTGCTTATGCAGATTATGGCTCGCGCAGTACTGCATAAAAGCAACCATATCCCCGGGGCTTTTGGCCGCCTGATATTCATTATCCGAAAGATCAGTTTGCGAGAGGCGGTAGCGGAAGTAAATCTCAAAATAAAGTGGATAAGCAATCGAATTTTTCGCCTCTGGCCGGTTGTATCTATTTCCATTGAACAGGGCTTGAAAAAGCGCATCCACCAGCTCAATATCGTCAGCGGAAAACTTACCCATTCCCTGCAGATATTCCCGGAATACTGTTATTCCTTCTGTACGATCTTTAAAACTTTTCTCCTTCGCCATACGTGGCGAGAAATGTTGCTGATGGCTGGCCATAAGGGGCTGCTCATATAAAAACCGGTCATGATGGGTATAGATCAAATCATATATGTCTGTGAAACGGAACTTGATCAGTTCCAAAAGCAAAAGGCATTGAAAATCGACCTCTTTTCCTATTAATTGGTAGGCAATTTTAAAGGTATTCAGGAATCTGACCACATCCCTGCCCTGGCGAAGTACTTGGCCATAAGCACGGCCATAGATATCTTTAAAACCGAAGGGGATCATCTCTTTTTCAAACACAGCATAATGTTCTTCACTAAGTATCACTTTAAGTTCGTTGCTGAGTGATGAAAGAAGATTATCAGCTTCACGTTTTGGAAGCAGGATTTCCAGCTGGAAAATCTTATCCAGGTAATCCCCTGCCGAATTATTAAGCGAATCAATAGCACCCTGAACATATCCCTTATCATAGCCAACCAAATACACCACATTAGAAAAACTGGCAGTATTGCGGATCAACCTGAGCACCTCAATAATTTCTGCGGGATAAAGCCTGTCCAGATCATCAATAGTTACCACCACTTTTCTACCTGTTGCGCCCAGCATTTTATTGATCTGCTGGTATTCACCGGAACTCTGAACCCCTCCTTGTTTCCTAAAAAATCCCAGCCAGTTCAGCAGTGAAAGTGATCTGGTATCAAAACCGGCAAGCCTGCGTCCGTAACTGTAGATCAGCGAGGATATTTTCAGGTCCACCTCAGCTATCCTTGAAGCAAGCAGATCAAATAACTCCTTACGGATCATCTGGGGGTCTGAAGCACGCCATGGATCAAAAACCACTTGAATCACATCCTTCCTTTTAAGTTCGAGGTTAATAAGGTTCAAAAAAGAAGTTTTCCCACTACCATAGGCACCTAAAATCCCAATAGCAAAAGATTTTGTGTTTTTGGTCTCTAAAACCAGTTTTGCAATCGCAGCAGCTGCCTCCTTACGATGAAAATGATCCTGCTCTGCAGTAACGACGGCATTATCCTCAATAAAACCTGTTGATAAAGACTCACCTTCCAACTTACTCGACTCCTTAAAAAACAGAGAATTCATTAAAACCGTAAGGATGACAAAGCCGAATAGCAAATCAAAATAACCCAATTCCTGCAAAATCACTAACGACTTGAATTTCCAGAAAGAATTATACTTTTCCAGTAGATAAAATACGACGATAAATAGGAAAGCCTGGAGTAGAAATTCACTGCTTACCCGCTTCGCAGTCCAAAACCCTGCTATAGCTAATACCCCGATCAATAAAAGATCCTGATAAAAATTACTTTCAAAATGAGAAAATATAGGAGTTACCAATATCGCATCTAGCAGATTGGATACCGGAAGCCTAAAAAAAAGTAGAATCAGGAGAAAAATGGCCACTGCAAGTGACGGAAAAGCATTGAATTTTAATTTAAGCATTGAGCGTTTTATCAGGTAAATAATTTTATAAATAAGCTGGGTATAGAAAAGAAAATAGAAGATAAAAATATTCTATAAAAACCACTATACAAAATAACCAGCAATGACATATCAATCAATATCCCTTCGGATAAAGGTCCTTTCAAAAGAAAGCCATAACGCACTAATTACGTTTAACAATTTCAATAAAAACAATCACAACTAAATAATTAAAGAATACTCAAAATGAGTACGGAATAAACAATAGGTTCACTGTTACTCAAAAGATATACTTATCCCGAATTTCGCTACCTGATATACAATTAGCCAAAGACATGTCCCCCCGTAAAACAGGCAAAGCTGTAACGCCTGTCAAAGTTCGGCTATTTGATTCGTCTTGAATTACGGTTTTCCATACTTATAGTTGGCCAACAAAAAAGCACAGTTACAACACACCGTTTCCGACCCTACACAATGAATAATCTTTCTAGAAAAATTGTAAAAGTAGATTAAATGTGGGCTAACTTTATCTTGTACCAAATAATTCTAAAATTAATCACATTTAACAGATTGGGAAAAATCAAATTAAGAACCTAGAAAGTTACCTGATAAGTTTTTGGAAACTATACAGACCTGCAATAAATTAAACTTTGCTAATCTAACATTCGAGCGGTGTTTTTCAATACATTCAATTACAGAAAAATTATATTAGTTATCATAAGTATCCGTGAATCAGCAGACACAAACCTGAGAAAAGATCTCTATCAACTTTTTGGAGGTATTTGCTTGTCATCCGCTTATGCGTTAGATTATCCAAAAGAATCTTAACATTCCGCAACGCTATTAGTCATTGCAATTTTATATCTTTATTTCCATATATAACGCTCATGTTGACTAATGAAAATTACGATCTTGCTGCCGACCTGGCAACTGAAAACAAGGAAATACGGCTTAGCGGAAAGACGATAGGCGCTATACACTTGAATAGTAATCATTATAAGGCTACATCGCTCTACCTTCAAGATTCTCATTTTATAAAACCCTTTTACTTAAAAAACGTAGACTTAAAAAAGGGGATGTTCTTTGAGGGCTGCACCTTTCAATACGAAATCGCACTCGAAAATTTAACGTCTTCAGCTACTGAAAGCTCACCAGGTATTGAGACCAAAAACATTCACTTCAAAAACTGTACTTTCGAAGACAGTTTTATAGTAAAAAAATTTGAGGTATCACATAATATCGAATTTGACCATTGCCAGTTCAATGCTATTGCGGCATTGGAGGGAATTGTATCTGAAAACGGCGGTCTCCAGATTTCATCATCGAATTACAGCGCCGGTCTTTACATTGAGAACTGTATATTAAAAAATGACATCAAAGTTCATAAATCTACAGTATTTGAGATAATCGCGATCAGGTCCTGCAAAATGAGGAGTCTTGACCTGAATAAAAAAAATACATTTTCTGGCGGATGTCAGATCTACCATTGCGATTTTGAAGAACATATCATGTTACAAGATTCCATTTTCCAGGGAATGGTCAATTTAGTACGATGCAAAACGGTCTCTCAAGGGCTCTACCTGTTCTCCTCTAACTTTGAAAAAGGCATTTGGGTAGATTATAGGAAAAGGGAAAGTGATAGATCGAAATTGATTACAGAATACCACATCCAGGGATGTAAGTTTGCTTCAGGCTTTTTCGCCATGGGCAGCCCAGGTGATTATACCGAAAGGTCGATCATTGATAGAATATCATTACACCTAAGCGCGAATCTTTCTGGCAACATAAACTTCAACGACCTTGACGTTAATACAATTGACATTCAAGGTTTTAACAACGGCACAAATATTAGCTTTAACAATTTGGCCATAGGAGAATTGATTATTCGGGATACGATAAACCAGGGCGGACTGATTTTTTCAGGACTTCGCGCAACGAAACGCCAACGGTCAGATCAAAACGATCCCTTACTTCTTCGAAGCAACTATATTCAAATTGCCAACTCTAATCTTGGCAAAGCACTTTTTTTTCAAGCTGATTTAAGTTCATTTGACATGATTAGGATGCATAATGTTCTGCTAACTGAAATCTCATCTTCCAGCGTAGTTTGGTTCCATCCGCATACATTAGAAACCGAGCACATTGCGGAGTTAAAAAATCAGTTGAGGACAACGAAACGAAAAGGCGACATCGCGGAAGTTAGTAAAGCCAGACAAATCCTATTTCAAAAACTAGCTGAGATAAGGGAAATATATAGGCAATTAAAATTCTCAGCCCAAAAACAGGGTGATGTCCCACTGTCGCTTGAATTTCAACGTCATGAAATGCACTATTATAAAAAGTCGGTCGCAGTAAACCGCCCCATAAAATGGAGTGAGTATCTGATCCTGATTAGTAGTATGAGCAACGATTTCGGGCAAAGCTGGTTAAGGGCATTATTGGGGCTGTTCATATTTTCGATTATAAGTTTTTTACCAGTAGCATTTTTCAGCACCAAATATCTGGACTATAACCATTTTTTAAATTCTATTGATGATATCCCAGCCAATATACATGCTATCCGCGATAATCTAAAAATGTGGGCAATACTGGTAAATCCTGCTCACAGAACCAAGGACTTAAGTGAAAACATAGATAAATTTCCTTCAGTATTATATCTTTTTGATCTTTTCAGCAGGATTGGTATCTCTTATTTCTTATTCCAAATGATCAGCGCATTTCGAAAATTCAGTAAATAATAATCGACATTTTACCAGTGCCAAAACAAAAACTCTTTTTGCGAAACTGAATTCCAACCGTAACCAAAGATTAATGCTGACTAATTTGTGAATTCGCACCTATACTTTATTTTTACAGTATCAACGACTTTTAACGCTCAAATATGTTTTGGAATAAATTTTTAGAGGTTTCTGATCCTATCAAAAAATGGACAAGTTTTGTTCAGTTATTTATCGCACTTGGCGCAGCGCTGTTTACAATTTCAAATTTTTTCGGTTCTTTTGTATTAACTTTTATTCCTTCGGAATACATTCCATTTACAAGAGGTTTTATACTTTACCTTTGTATCCTGTTTTTAGTTTTCCGTGTAACAGGCTTAGTGCTACACGAAAAAACAAATGGTGATAACCGTAGGGAAAGGTCTTCCTATAAATACTCAAAATCCCTTCGTCGCCTGGCTAAGATGATAAGAGCGATATCATTGCTAGGCATATTAGTTGCCATGTACTTTTTCTTTCAACTTCATTCAAGAATTAGCAAAAGTTGTCAGGAAGATGAAAAAAAACTGGCAATAATGGTTGCTAAATTCTCCGATAAACAAGACTTAGGTTTTGTTGGCCAGATGATGAACGACTTGCATTCAAAAATCTCCGATACGAGCGTAGTCATTGATAAATTAGACAAACACTTAGCGGCTATTTCAGAATCAGAATTAAAGGATTCGATTATTACCTTTTCAAAATGTTATAAAAAATCAATGCTTATCTTTGGCTCAAGAGATATTTCTGACGGCGTTTTCTTCTGTAATATTTATTTACACAACATCATGAATAATTGCAGTTCCTTCAAGTCAGGAGATACATTGATTAGAGTTGAAGATCCAAAAATTATTGAATTCAAGACCGCACTGAAACAAGTGGATGTTGTCAGTGATTTGGTCAAGTCTTTACTTTATTCAAGCCGCTGTGAGCATCAAGCAGCAATTAAAATTATAAATATCATTCGCACAAAAAATTTGACGATAAATAATTCAAAAATTCTCGCTTACTGCAATTTACTTAAGGGCAATAGCTTTGTTAGATTAGGTCAGATCGATAGTGCCAGGAAAAGCTATCTGGAAGGATTAAAATCCCAACCTCAAAATAGTTTAATTATTACAAATTTATCCAGAATAAGCAAAATAAAGGTTCAAACCCAAGATAACGAACGGGTCAAAAATTCACCTGAGTTAAGCAAAAAAGAAATTGGTACTCTTCTACAACCAATAAAAAGTCCTTCGCAGGAAACAGTGCAATTTAAGAAAGCAGTTATGTCATTCACATTTCCGATGGATAAGGTATTTAAAGATAATGTTGATTTTGAGCGCACTTTTTCGGTTGGAGAGGACGCCTATATTTTCAAAGGCGGTGAAAAAATCGATTCCATAAAAATGAAAGATGGCAATTTTGTATATTTCTACACCTTATTGCCAAACCCTAGCATGAATTATATAAAAATGGATTTGAAAAGCTGTAGGAATGGTATTTTTTCATTTTTAGTAACTGACAAATTCGCCAAGGTTGACGTCACGAAGATGCGTGCAACACTCACGTTTATTTTTCCAGATAAAAGCAAATACCGTTTAAAACCCTATCAAGTTAAATTTCTTAAATAAAAAATCTAATCTTCGCAACCCTTGATATTGCTGTTTCTAATGTCGGGAAAGAATCGTGGTAAGCACCTCAGGTTTGGTATTTTAAACCTTCAAGTGGCTCATCTTAAAGGAGCGGATTTCTTTGCTATTTCTGCCATGTTACGGTGACAATTTCACATGAAATGTTGTTTTATCTTATACCTGGAAAAAATATTTCTTGAATCTTTACGTAAACAATATCTTGCACCTGAATGATACCATTACACGAACGCTTACCTGTAAACCTTTTAGCAGCAAGTTTCAACAATACTTCAGCTACCTACAAATATTACTTGCTCTTATCCATTCTATCAGAATTAGAAGGAGAAAATACTGTAATACCCAAACACTGGATTTTTGCAGGTATGGTTTCACTAGCCTGGTATACCGTAAATTATTTCCATGTTTCATTCGGCAAGCAGGACCAGCTACAACGGGCCATTAGCCAGATACAAGAACTGGAAGGTATCACCATTGATGAAAAACAGGAATTGGTTAAACAGAAAATTATTAACAGCCTGAACCCATCAACTGCCAGAGCTATACAATATTTTGATCAAGAGGTACCGCACCGCTACCTGAGCCCATGGTTTGCGGAATTGAAAGGAAACCGTGCTGAGATATACCGCTGTTCAGCAAATTTTGAAAACGATTGCCCCTATGCCCTTAATGAGCAAAACCTTACCATCAACCCGCGGTGGCATGGTTACCTGGTTGAGCATGCCGGTATTTTAAAGGCATTTTGTTACTGGCACCTGAGCCTTTACCTGCAGAAACACAACCCCAACGTTCCTGATATCCCATATAAACTGATTAAACCTGCGCGCAGGAACAAACCTCTTAAAACAGCGTAAATTCTGGAACAGGTTTTTAGACCATACCGGCCCGCTGGATTGTATATACACACATAAAAAACTAACACATGGCAGCTTCGCCGTTGAACATTTTATCCCCTACTGCTTTGTATCGCATGATCTGATCTGGAACCTCATCCCGGCCGATCCATCATTTAACAGCCGGAAGAATAACAAACTGCCCAGGATGGAAGATTACTTTGAAGGGTATTACCGGCTGCAAAAAACAGCTATCGAAGTAATGACTGGAAATTACCCTAACGAACCCATGCTGGAAGATTACCTGAGCCTGTTTCCGAACGCTGATCCGCAGAAATTGCCTGAAAAAGACTTTAAGAAAAGGTTTTCAGAGAATATACAGCCTTTGCTTACCATTGCAAACAATAATGGTTTTGAATATACGCGCAAGTATACCTTCTAAATGAAGGATAATAATTTCGATAGGATATTAGTAAAAAGGAAATTAATTATTGTTTGTCATTTCTCCTAGCTATAATGTTGATGGGGTACTTTAGGTTTTTGAAGATTATACAACAGACCTAAAGCATTTCAAGGGCCTTGAAGAAAGGAAAGTGCAGTGGGTACATATCAAAGGTATAGGGACTACGGCCAACATCGCTCGCGAAGAATTTATCAAAGTCGATAATACGGGATTCTTGAAACAAAATATTACAAGAGGTGATGAATATTTAACAAGCTTTATTTCCGGTAAGAAAGAGCGCGGGGAATCTCGGGCAGTTTCCAATACAAACTTGCGGATAAGGAAAAGTGATCAGTCTTTTATCTATGCAAAGCGATGATCATATCTATGGTCGGTTACTTTGTATTTATGGTGATTGCAGGAAATAATATTTCCAGAAAATTAAATTTATATATTTGTTTCAAAAATATATATGAGAACAAAATTTACGCTTGACCAACTTTCCAACGATTTAGAAACGATTTCAACAAATGAACTTTTTAGGACTTTGGGGGGGCTTCAAGATGGCCAACCAACCTACCAGTACGCTATTGATCCCAATGGAAATCTTTATTGGCGTATTGAAGGAAATGATACGTGGACGGCTTGGAGCAACTTAGGAATTACAGTAACTCCAAATGGAGAATCTCAACCAGCACCTCCAGCATTTGATTTCACAAATTATGGCTTAATCGGAGGTTTTTGGCCATCTCAAGGGGGCGACTCAGGCGGTGGATCAGGTGGCGGATCAACAGGAATTGGAGGAACATCTCCAGGTGGGGAAACTACACCTGTAGGTCAGCTGAAACCAACAGCGATGATTCAGGGACATAGTGGGATGACTGCGGTTGATGTTGTTGGCATGATTAATACTGCTTATGGATTGGCTGCAACATTTGCCGCGACAGCTTCGGTAGCAGCTAGTCTTGAATCAAAAACTGCTTTTGCAACGGTTTCGCGGGTTTTTGGTGTGGTAGATGTGGCTCTTAATGTAATTGAGCTTTTTGATGCAGAAGCAGACGCCAAACATCGTTTGGAAGATTTAGGTCAGATAGGAATAGGAATTGCATTATTGTTCGCGGGTCCGGCTGTAGCTGTGGCTGGAGGTATAGGTTTAGCAGCATGGGAACTCTATGAATACCAAAGGGATCACAGTCAACCTAATTACTGATCTTTCAACGATGATTATTCAACTCTATAAGGTAATTTATAATTATTTTTTAAATAAGGATGGCTATAGTAGATTGCTGCCATTTCTAGCCTCGACAATTATTGCTGCCCTAATTATGGTTACCCTGATCGGTCTTTTATCACTGGCGGGTTTAATTTTAAACTCTTCATTCTTATACATCAGGAATTTTAGTAAAGGAATTTCTTTAATTTTATTATTGACCTATATACTTTGCTTTAATTTTTTCTTCTTTTATATATTGAACATACCATTAAGGGGGGAAAACATGGATTTTACATTTAATATATCTACCGAAGTGGTAAAAATTGTGAAAAGCACGATTATTTGCATATCAATTTTAGCCTTTTTGTCAATAGCATTTTATATAATAAAGGTCAAGGCTCTCAATTAAGAACTATAATATAGTTAATTAATAAATTACAATTGTCAAATTTTCGTTATGGTAAATTCTCACATATATTTATGGGAATTTACCATACTATGTCGCTTACGCCATAGTATTTCGAATTAACTTGATATTCTATCAAATATTTCAGTCTATATTTATCATTAAGATATTCCTTTATCAAATTACCTTTGTATGTTTTTTAAAAAATTCCCCATTGATCGCCAACTTGATATGATGGACTGTGGACCTTCATGTTTGAAAATGATTTCACAGTACTGGGGGAAGTTTTATTCGTTGCAGTATTTAAGAGATATGTGCGGTTTGACTAAAGATGGTGTTTCGTTTGGAGATATTAGTCATGCAGCTGAAAATATTGGGCTTCGATCTATCGCATTCAAGTGTACATGGGATGACCTGATTACTAAAGTTCCACTACCTGCAATTGTTCATTGGAAGGATAGTCATTTTGTTGTAGTACATAATGTTAAGCGAAATTCCTTTCATTTCGCTATTTCGAACTTTTTCAAAAAGAGACTTTTGAGATTAACAAATACTGATGATGATATCATCATCAGCGTTGCCGATCCAGCGATGGGTAAAGTTAACTATGATAAAAAGACTTTCACATCTAAATGGATCGCTGCTAATAGTAATAAAGGCAAAATTATGGTTTTCGAACCGCAAGCTGATTTTTATGAAAGACAAGCAGGTGAAAAGATAGAAAGGCTAAAAACTTTTGAAAATTTTTTCGGATACTTCAAGCCATATAGTAAAAGTTTTTCGAATTTATTGATCGTCATGCTTCTTGTAACTATACTTCAGGGTATTTTACCTTTCATAAGTAAAGCAGTCATCGATGTGGGAATTCGTACACAAGATACAACATTCGTTAATATTCTTTTATTTGGGAACATTATGATTGTGATAAGTATCTTATTTAGCAACATTGTAAGAGACTGGATCTTGGTGCATGTAACTTCGAGGGTTAATATCGCTCTGATTTCAGATTATCTTATAAAACTCATGCGTCTGCCAATTACATTTTTTGAAAACAAACAGCCGGGAGATATTTTACAAAGAGCGCAGGACCACGAAAGGATCCGCTCTTTTTTAATGGGAAATTCAATAAGTATGATTTTTTCAAGTCTTACATTTACAGTCTTTTCAATCATTTTATTTTTTTACAACACTACAATTTTTTATATTTTCATTTTAGGAACATTGCTTTACATTTTTTGGATCATTTGGTTTTTAAATATTCGCAAAAAATTAGACTGGGAATTATTTGAGTTGACGAGTAAAAACCAGACTTATTGGGTTGAAGTTATATCCGCTATTCAGGATATAAAACTAAACAACTATGAGAAGAAGAAACGTTGGAAGTGGGAAGAACTGCAAGCGAGACTTTATAAAATAAATCTTCGGCTTGTAAGTATAACAAATACGCAAAATTTAGGGGCTCAATTTATTGATCAAGCTAAAAATCTTTTTATTACCTTTTACTGTGCTAAATCTGTTATTGCGGGTGAATTAACTTTTGGCACAATGATCTCAGTACAATTTATTATAGGTATGTTAAGCTCGCCGATAGGGCAATTTTTGCAATTTGTTGTCGCCTATCAAACTGCAAAATTAAGCTTCATGAGAATTAATGAGATACAACAACTAGCTGATGAGCATGATGATGTTGGTAAAAACAACATCGTCTTACCGGAAAATAAAAGTCTCATTGTTAACAATCTTGCCTTTCAATATACACCTGCAGGAAAGTATATTCTTCAGGGTATTCGAATTTTGATTCCAGAAAAAAAAATAACTGCTATAGTTGGGGATAGCGGTAGTGGAAAATCCACGCTACTCAAGCTTCTGTTAAGATTATATAAACCCACATTTGGAGAAATCCGTATAGGTGATATGAATATCAATAATATAAATTTACGAGAATGGAGGGATAGCTGTGGAGCCGTCATGCAGGACGGGAAAGTTTTCAACGATACCATTTTAAATAACATTATTCTTGACGATGAAAAAATTAACTACGAAAGACTAAAGATTGCCGTACATACCGCTAATATAGCGCAAGAAATCGAATCGATGCCATTGGGTTATGAAACGCTTATTGGAGAAGCAGGAAAGGGATTAAGCGGTGGGCAAAAGCAGAGGTTATTAATTGCCAGAGCTTTATATAAAGATCCTGAATATCTATTTTTTGATGAAGCTACGAACTCACTTGATGTAATCAACGAACAGAAAATAACTACCGCCTTAGACGCAGTTTTTAAGAACAAAACGGTAATAGTTGTAGCTCATCGACTTTCAACAATACGTAAAGCAGATCAAATCATAGTTATGCGAGGTGGAATGGTCGTCGAAGTAGGGAATCATGAGTCTCTTATAACAAGGAAAGGACGCTATTGGGAACTGGTAGATTCACAATTAAACTCGCTCAATAATTAACAATTTCCACAATTTCCTATATGGTGAATCATAATATATGACTTACAAAGAAACTGATGAACAATCATCGAATAAATTTAAAGAAACTCGATCTGATGAGGTTTCGTACATAATCGAACGCATGCCTATCAATTTCGGTTGGGCAATATCTTCGATTATATTATTGCTCCTAATTATTCTGGCATATTTTGGGTTTGCAGGAAGATATCCAGATGTTGTAAGTGGAAGAATTACGATAAATAGCGATGTAACTAATGTGAAATTAGTTGCTCATGCAAATGGCAACTTAAAATTTATAAAACCTTATTCTTCCAAAGAAATTAAAAAAGGAGAAGCTATTGCTTATATAGAAAATTCTACGACACCAGAAAAGGTGGATATGGTAATGACTGCGTTACTAGGAATAGATCCACTTGTAACAGACATTAAAAGAATAAAAAATCAATTTCCTCAAAATTATTCTTTAGGAGAACTAAATTCTAAATATTATTCTTTTATAAATGCATTGAACCAATTTTCAAATCACATAACAGATGGAGCTTATAACCAAAACAAGAAAAACACAGAGATCATTTTAAATGAACAAAAAAAAGCAGTAAATAATGCTGAAGATCAAATATCGATCGCTAAAAAAAATTTAGCATACGCTTTAAAATTCTACAAAAGAGATTCAATGCTTTATGCAAAAAGAGTTATCAGCGAATCTGAGTTTGACCAAACTCAGATAAATTTTTTAGCTGCAAAAGATAGGTTAAGTCAAGCATCAGCAAGCCTCTTGCAGGTTAAACAAATGTCACAAAAAAGTATTCAGCAATTAGACCAAACAGAAATTGAAGATCCAGAGAAAGAGAGAGAATTACGGATTAATTTGTTAGGAGAATATAATAACCTAATTGACAATATTAAAGTATGGACTCAAAAATATGTTTTTGTAGCACCCTTCAGCGGAAAACTTCAACCACTTCTTTTTTTAAATGAAGATCAATTCATTGAATCTGGTATTGAGGTATTTAGTGTTATTCCTAAAGCAAATCTACCATATGGACAATTATCACTTCCTGCTGCCGGCGTGGGTAAAGTCGCACTTGGGCAAGTTGTTGTCTTGAAACTAGATAACTATCCGTATTTGGAGTATGGTATTATTCATGGTAAAGTCACCAACATTTCGCAAGTTTCTAAAACTCAAAAAACTGAAGATGGAGAAATAGAAGTATATCTAGTTCGGGTTGACTTTCCCCTTGGATTAAAGACAAAATATGGAGACAAGCTGGATTTCAAATTTGGCATGAAGGGGGTCGCCGAGATCATTACTAATGACAGAAGTATCTTTGCAAGAATTTTTGAAAACATCAAATATACCCTAAAATAATCACCTTGTTAGTTATATTTTACTATTAAAGTATCCTGCAATTTAATACTTGGGACTAGTTAAGCTGAAAATCAGTATATGGCTGAAATTCATGAATAGTAGTATAAGAGATTCATCCAGGTGAATTTTTAATCTGTTTAAACAAATAGGTTTGGCTACTGAGTTATTTTGCACTAATTAACATGGATATTTACAATCTAATTATTGCTTATGCTGAGTCGAAGGGTGTAACCAGTCCAGATCCTAACTTGAGTCTTATGGAGTACTGTCGTGATCTAGACTAAGGAGGCTTGAAAGGCTTTAAAGGCTATAGGTCTCTAAAAAACAAAAACCGTGTTGAAGCGAATATGTTAAAAGAACAGAATAATACATCTGCCACAACTTAAGTCAAATCCTGCTTATAATGAAAAAAATCATACTCATAGTATCCATTTTACTGCTAGGTATTTTTTACAAAATTAAATGCCCAAAACCGTTTAGATACCCTCAGCTTGTATAAAGCGGCTTTAAAACAGATGCATTTAGATCAGTCGGTTAAATCAGTGAGACCAACAACCAGCAAGCAGCTTTTTTGAACATATCAATTTGCCTAACCCATCTTACGATACCCTGGATACTTCGGGTACTAAATTTTGGCATACTAAAGGTTGGGCTGGTTATCTTACTAAAATTGATACTTCAAAGATTAACGATTATACGCTTAAAACAAATTATGATTTAAAACTTTTAAACCGAATGATACAAGGAATGTTGCCATAACTTTCTCTCCGGTTATTTTTAACAGCGCCAATGATAAAGCATTATTTCTGATAAGATATACTCGTGCGGGGGCCGGCGGTGCAGTTGTTTCCGCATTATTTGAAAAATTAAATGATGTATGGACGGTAAAAGATGTATCACAGTTAATTTTAATAGACTGATTTGTTAATTCTTAACCCGGAAGTTTGGAAAGAGATTTTGGAATATCATTTTCGGCACGGGTACACCAATCAATAAGCTTTCATATTTTTAGTTTAAATGTTTTTCCTGATCAGGAGGTTTAGAAGCGAATGAGCCGGATACTAGCCATCGTGGCGGAAGATTCCATTAATGCTCCTATCCAGGATGTATTTTTCATGGAAAGATGCAGCTAAAGCTCAAAACTTTGTGGGTGTATCACCTTTTAACCTGGCACCGCTAATGTTTGTCTGCTATTAAACATCCTGAAGGCAACACGATATTTTTTTTATATTCCCTATTTCCAACATGACCGTAACGCTTAAATGCGGATATGAGCTGGACGGTTAAGCCCAGCTAAGAGGCTGTACTGTTTCTACCTTGCCGATAATGAAAAGCTGATAACTCTATTTTATATACAACTATTACTAAACCGGCTCACTACTGGTGTACTATTGAAAAATAGGCGATAATGATTTAAGCCGCGTAACGGCTTCAACAAGGGTAATTGCCATTAATACCCCTAACGTGAATACTATTGGTGCCAACTGGAAAGATTATATTGTAACGGTAAGGGATATTGAAAGCGCAACCGGATATAACCTGCTTGCTAACCTGCCACAAAATATACAGGATGTAGTGGAGAAAGCTAAAGACCCTGGTAACTAATTTAAGCCAAATAGGCACCCAGGCATAAGCCCATTTAATACTATAACAGCCGTATCACAAAAAATGATTCGGCTGTTATTATTTTTGGTAGCTTAAAAGTGTGGGATTTAGAAAATGTTTACCGTTAAAACTCAAAACCATTGGTATTTCTCTGGTTAATTTCCCCTTGCGTAGCTGGTAGCAACTTACCCAACATCAATACTGCAGTTTGCTGCACTTCTTCAATAAATGGGCTCAGATCTTTGTTATACATTTTGAAAGCCTGCTGGAAATCATCACGGTTTTTTCTGATAGCATCCGCCAATGCAGTGGCCCCGATAATAGCCAGCGAGCCGCCCATTCCTGCAGCCGGCGAAGCACAATATCCGGCATCACCCGCCAGGGCTACCCTGCCTTTGGTCCAGGATGGCATTTTAATCTGGCAGAACTGATCAAAGTAGAATGAACCGGAATTTAACAGTTCTTCTTTCAATTCGGCAGCCCTCCATCCTACCCCCTGAATTTGGGTACGCACAATTTCCTTTATCTGCTCCTGGTTACGAAAATCATATAAAATATCCTCTTGTTGCCGGAACATAAAAATGATGTCGGTTTTATTATGGTATGCATACATAGAAAGGCTTTTATTTGGCTCGGCATATAAATGATAGGCCCCCTCCTCAATTAATAACCTGTTGGCAGTGGCAATGCAAAAATAAGACCCTAAATGATAGGCAAATTCAGCTTCCTTTCCAAACCATATTTTGCGTACCACGGAGTGAACCCCATCGCAACCGAATACAAATTGATACTTACTTTCGTTGCCGTCGTTGAAGCAGACTTTCATGCCATCTTCTTCATCCACCAAGGCCAGAATTGTACTGTTAAATATAAAATTTACGGCATCTTTTACAAGATCAAACAGCATATGGAGTAAAACATCTCTTTCTATCTCAAACTCGTTTTCCGGAAGTTCGTCCAACGAAACGGTGTGTTCACTTTCATCAGCAGCATTTTTAAACTCCCATTTTTGAGGTCCGATCCTGTGGGCCTTCAGTTGATCAAGAAGCCCCATCCTTTCCATAATCCCTACCGTTTCATCTTTGATATCAACTGGTGTACCACCGGTTTTAAGATGGCTGCCCAGTTCTACTACCGTCACTTCGTATCCCATTTCTCTCATCCAATACGCCATAGTAAGGCCGGCAAAGCTTGCGCCGCATACCAGTACCTTGTTATTACATTCCATTTTGTCTTATTTAAATTAAGATGTAAAATTCTTTAATAAGACAAAAAACGAAAAGCATTAAAAGAGGTAAACATTGGACTAACCGTGGTTTTTGTTCCGGAATGTAAGGGCCGAAACCCCGGCTGCCCTTTTGAACAACCTTACAAAATAAAGATAGTCATCAAAGCCCAGTTGATGAGCAATTTCTTTCACTGATTGATCTGTATGGTACAAGCATCGTTTAGCTTCGAGAATGATACGGTCCTGAATATTTTGGGAAACTGATAAACCTGTAGTATGCTTTACACACTCGTTTAGGTAAGCAGTAGAAATATTTAACTGAAGGGCGTAGTCACCCGGCCTTTTGGCCACGCGGTATCGTTTCTCCAAAAGCTTTCTGAATGCCCTCGTCACAGTTTCAGCTCTTGACAACGATGTTTCAACGCCATGCCGATCTAAAAATTGTGAAATGACAAAAGTGATCAGGGTATTGCAACTGTGCTTTAATAAAAGATAATGAAGCTTATTGCCTTTTTGAAGGGAAAACCCCAGGCAGAGTTGAAAAATAGTGGAGAGCGTATGTTCTTTTTCTGCAGTAAGCGATAAAGGCACTGCAGGCACAATGCCCTCAAGCAATTTGATTGAATCAGCATCCATCACTTCGTCCTTAACCGATAAAGAGGAGATAGTAATATCTTCGAAATGAATGATGCGGTGAACCTGGGCAGGGTGCATGTATACTACGGCAGGCGCACAAACCCGATACTGTTTAAAATCGATTTCTATATCAACGGTTCCTTTCTCCAGGATATGAAAAGTATGTCCTTCATCTCTATGCGAACTTCGGAAATCGTTTTTTTGGAAACTCATTCTATCAATGGATACCCCGTGTACATTATTGTGATCCATCGTATTAAAATATATATAATTCTCTTTTATCCTGTCTGATAAATCAGTAATCAAATTTTCATCATCCATTTCTTAATTTATAAATATTAACTATGTGAGCATATCCTATAATTGCGGAGCATAAAATTGCAGTTAAAAATCTAAAGGCCATGTACAAAACTATTTATTTCGATTCTTATTTAATTTCAAATGCGCTTTTAAAAAAGTAGAAAAGCTTGTTTACACTAACTAATTGTGGCTCGGTGGTACCCTCATGTCTACAGGAGGAATTGCCTGCTGCAAAAAACAGCTATCGAAATAATGACAGAGCATTACCTAAACGAACCCATTATGGAAGATTACCTGAGCATGTCCCGAATGCAGATGAACAGCTATTGCCTGAAACGGATTTAAGGGGAAGGTTTTTGGAAAATATACAGCCCTTGCTTACCATTGCGAATAATAATGGGTTTGAATATATGAGGAAATTATAATTAATTCGAAGTGTTAGGTTTTAGTCTGCCATTTAGGGTTGCACCATTTACATTTCAAAGTTGAATTTGATTGGCTGGCCTCAAAAAGTAGCAAACTCAAATACAATGCTTATCAAGATGGTTTCCGCGGTGATGAAATCGTTAATATCCTCAATAAAACTAATTGTTGCCTTATTGAGCAATTAAATTTGCCTATCTGTAAAGGAATTTAACCGAAGTATGTAACAAGACATTGCATCTTTCTACGCTACCAACTTAAAATTGGCAAATATTTGTCAAAAAAATGGCCTGAAAGGTCAATTCACCCCTTTCGTGATTATTCCTTATCTGTTTTTCAATTTGATTAGAGTGTTATACCGACTTTTGATGATAATTATTTTAATGATTATAATTGTATTAATCAATCTATTATTAACCTCTATTTATTTGAAGAGTGAAAACCCTTAAATTTAAAATAATTTGGCGGAAAGCTATTTTAAGTCTGTTTGTGTTATTGTTTGTCATTTCTTGTAAAAAAGATGGTAGAGATGAACTCCCTGGTCTCACCATTAGTGAGTTGAAGAAAAATTATGAAAAACAGATTATGGGATATAAAGCCAGTATGTTCGCGGAGTATAACCCGGCATGGGACAAGAGCTATACTACAACAAAGGATGGCTATAATGTTACAGAAGTCCCATTTACTAATTCAAACAAGGTTGTTCCATTGTTAATTAATGAAAAACTCAGTGATGTGGAAATGTCACATGCGGCTGCATCAGCTCAGGTGAAACTGATTTTGCTCAATCGGGCGGGCACTACTGACGTGACTATAGCATATATGATGCTTCGTAGCAAAGAATCAATCAACACATCAAATTTCCACTATAAAGATTTTGGCCAGTTTAGCGGGAAGGTCGATTATTTTAATATAGATGGCTCATACCAGAACGGCTATCTATTCCAGTCTGGAAAGATCGATAAAATAATAAGCAAATCGGTACTAACTGCTCAACAGGTACTAAATCTAAAAGAAAGAAAAACCCCAATAGGTAATGGTCCCCGTGATAAGGTAATGCTTTACGACAGTAATTCGAACTGCGATGTAACAGTTTATGATTATTACTATGAAACATGTGTTTACATCGAAGGGCATCCCGAATATGGAACTTACTGCTCTTATCAGTTTGCCTATTCAGTACCGGTTATTACCTGCTATGGATCAGGCGGTGGCGGTGGCGGCAGTGGCGGAGGAGGTGACGGAGGTTACTCTGGCGGAGGCGGCGGCAGCGGAGGTACGCCTCCAGTACCCGCGGCACCAGACCCCGACCCTTACAATATTTGTGACCGCACAGCTAAAGTTAACTCGAGCGTCTCTAATGCTAATTTCGCAGCAAAGAATAAGGAGGTTAACAATGCAACCCTCGCAACTGGTAATGAATATGGTTATGAACAACGCCTGGCTTCATTATCTGGTACAACCTATAAAGATATTCCTGTTCGAACCGATGGAACTACAGGCCAATTCACTTCATACTTTACCTGGAGTTCAACAAGCGGCTATACAATCGGAGATGTACACTCCCATCCTTTAGGATATAATCCTTCTCCTGCGGATGTATTTGGGATGGCAAAGAACTTAAATAGTACAGATTTGCAGGCCGCTGGTTCATCTGATATTGATTTTTATAAGAAAAATGTTTCTATTACTGTAATAACCGCTAATTATATCTATGTAGTTACAGTAAAAGATTGGACGGCCTTGAATGCTGCCTATACTACCTACAAAAACGACCCTTCAGCTTATACGCTGAGTTATCAAACGCTATCAACCCAATCTGGTGGTCAGGAAAAAGCACTGTTAAGCCTCTTAGGAAATGCAGTTAACTATTATAAAGTGGCTAAAGGCACTAGCACTGCCGTGCCTTATGTAATAGGATCAGACGGAACTGTAGTGCCTCTTAACTGCCCGGGAGCAGCGATAGAATAATGAAAACTAAAATATACAACGATGAAAATAATCTTTTTTACAATAGTGATAAATTGCTTCACATTTTTTAAACAGGAAGAACCACTGAGTAGGGTGGCAAATATTGAACTTCCTCAAAAATCAGCACGTTTATCAAAAAATGAATTGGCAGCAATTAGCAAACGTAGGTTCAAAACCTCTCTGGCGATGTCGCAGTATACCCGGACCTTTGATATTGGCGGGGTACTCTTAGGCTTTGAAGATTATACAACAGACCTAAAGGATTTTAAGGGCCTTGAAGACAAAAAAGAAGAGTGGGTAAATATGATGAAAGGTACTGGTGGAACGCCAAACATCGACCGCGCAGAAATCATCAAAGTAAATAATACCAGATTTTTGATCCAAAGTATCAAAAGTGGCGATGAATATTTCACAAGCTTTATTTCGGATAAAAAGGGCCGGAAGGGCATTTCGGGCAGTCTCCAGTACAAACTTGCTGATAAAGAAAAAGCGGATAAAATTTTAAATGAATTTCTTAAGAAAATCAGTTTCAAAGCGCCTTCATTGTCAGGAGATAATTGACCATTCTTTAATCTTTTGCAGAGCGATGATTGAACAATAAAAACGAGTCGATTCAAGGTACTTCCTGAATGCTTATGTTTGTTCTGTGGAAGGTTGGTGGTTTACCGTAAATTCATGGTTAAAGGAAATAGTACCTATCTATGTTTTTATGATGTTATGGATATTTGTTTAATTATCACTGTTAAAAGCAGGTTAATCTATTTTGTTCAGTTAACCTAAGCTTGCCAATAACAATCAAAACTAAACCATGCTTTCACAGGCAGACTATCATAACTTTTACGCAAGCTGTACCACCGGTTATATGATCCTGAACAGAATGGCTTCTGGTAATTGTATTAAGTATTAATGATGGCTGTATAATTTTTTTGTTCGCTGTTTATGATTAGAGTTTATATTAAATTAGTGATAACAGATATTAATTAATGAAGCAAACGCATCGGCCTTAAAACTTCCAGAAACTTATTTTCTTTCTTGTCACAAAACCTAATTTCTCATATAGCCTGATAGCATTAAAATCGGTATCGGCGACGTGAAGTTAAGGAATTTTAGATTATTCGAATATCTTATTGCTTACGTGGACAATCAGCTGTTTCGCATAACCTTTTTCTGTATATTCAGGATGGGTAACTATCGCGCTTAATTCAGTATAGCCATCCATTTTCATTCTCTCCCCGGTAACAGCAATCAGCTGATCATTTTTGTAAATCCCGTAATAACTCCCCAAGTCAGCTGTTTTATTTTTGAAGTAGCAAGGTTGTACCAGATTGACGAGCTTTAGCAGATCATCTCTTTGGTCCTCAGTATCTAGTTCTGTGATCACCTTTAGATTAATACCAAGGTAACTATATCGGTAAATAACCCTACCCGGACCTTTAGGGTGTTACCGATGTACCAAACTGATTGCTGGCATAACAAATGGCTTGAGTGATTATTCATAAATGGCCCGATCTGCAAAATTATAGCCTGGTGATCATGGCAAAAGTAATCAGGAGACGATACCTCAGTTAGCTTAATAGCCATACCGATTCGGCCCTCCCGGCAGTGTTGCTTTACAGAACTTAACAGCAATTATTTTTGCGCATCAACGGCTAAAATTTTGCGGACAGCCACTAAACTTTTGCTATCGTATGCCCTGTGCTGTGAATATCCGTTCAATGATGGGAAGATCCTTTTTATAGCTTTCCACACTCCAATCCTTAAGGTAGGTTTGCATTGGAGGCATTCCCATAGCTTTGCGGCGTTTATCCAGATTATCTACGTCAGCAATTGGGTAAGGATATTGCTTTCCGGATGTTTTATCTGTAAATAACTGGCTACCATAACTTTGTGTTTTCCCCTGTCGGATATTGATCCGGTCTTCCAGAATAGCCAGGTTGCTGGATAATATTTTACCTTTTTTTTCAACATCCCGTATCAGCGGTAAGTATTCAAGTTGTGTTTGCAAGTCAGCATGTTGTATAACCAAAAACAAACCCTGGGCTGCAATCATACCAACCTGCTGAGGGCTTTGCCAACCTTTTTCTTTAATGATATTTTTTACGCGTATTAAATTCATGTTATCCGTCTGACGCATCACCCCCCTCAGACTGTCTACATATTCCTTTGGTTTTTTGGCTTTAAGGGCTTCTGAAACCGCATTTCTAACAGACTGGTCTGATTTATATATGGATTCCAATGAATCTTTTAAAGGTTTGTTCAATTCATCGTCATTAATGATGAAGGACGTCACCTGACTGTAAGCACACAGTGAGATCAGGCAAAAGAAAGTTAATAAAGAAATTTGCATAATGGAAATTTACAAAAATTATAAATAACGTCGACATTAATTAAAATTGGGGCGGTTATCCGCTCGTTTTGTGAGGCTGTCTTTAAAAGGCTCCAGAAATCCAAACTCAATTAAAAATGTAATTCCCGGATCACCATCCGCTGCGCTAACCGTGCTGCAACAATAGCTGAGCCCTTGGTTTCCGCAATTAAAAGGAAACAGTGCTGAAATATACCGCCGTTCGGCAAATGTTGAAAATGATTGCCCATATGCACTTGATGAGCAAAACCTTACCATTAACCCGCTATGGCATGGTTACCTGGTTGAACATGCCGGTATTTTAAAGGCATTTTGTTACTGGCACCTGAGCCTTTACCTGCAGAAACACAACCCCAACGTTCCCCATATCCCGAATAAACTGATTAAACCTGCACGCAGGAACAACCTCTTAAACCAGCGTAAATTCTGGAACAGGGTTTTAGACCATACCGGCCCGCTGGAATGTATATACACATAAAAAACTAACACATGGCAGCTTCGCCGTTGAACATTTTATTCCCTACGCTTTTGTATCGCACGATCTGATCTGGAACCTGATTCCTGCCGATCCATCATTTAACAGCCGTAAGAATGACAAGCTGCCCAGGATGGAGGATTACTTTGACGGGTACTACCTGCTGCAAAAAACAGCTATAGAAGTGATGACGGAGAACTATCCAAATGAACCCATGATGGAAGATTACCTGAGCCTGTTCCCGAATGCCGATGCGCAGCAATTGCCTGAAACGGATTTAAGGGAAAGGTTTTTAGAGAATATACAGCCCTTGCTTACCATTGCGAATAATAACGGCTTTGAATATATGAGGAAGTTTTTGTAACTGTAGCGTGGATAAAATACAGTTCTATTTCTTCCAGAAAAACGTTAACCTTTTCCAATAGGCACTGGCTCCTAATATTAAATTCAGATCAGCATGTAGTGCATCAGCGTTAATGTTATGAAAGGTATATGCAGGCTATACGTCAAGATTTTATGAATTTCTATTTTCAATATTCTCCTTACATATTTTAATCTGCTTTTTCATGGCATTCAGTTCTGCAATTTTCTCATCAATTTGCAACAACCTTTTGTCCAGCACTTCAAATTGTGCCTTTTGGGTGATCTCCTTTTTGTACCATAGATCAACAACCTCCTTAATTTCATTTAATGTAAAACCCACTGCTTTGGCCATCTGTACAAAATTAAGTTTATCAATGGCCCCCTGCTCGTAAAACTGGTAGTTATTGGTACTTACTCCGGTTTTCCGCCGCCCGCTGATCAGCCCGCTCTTTTCGTAGAACCTCAATGTCGGGATCGGAATACCGGTTTCTTTAGATAGCTGGTGAATAAGTTTCATGATGTGGAAAAATAAAGTTGAACTATGAAGTATACTGCATACTTGTGCCCTACAAATTTAGTGTCTAAGTTCGCATTTGAAAATAAAGAAGCTTTAAATTATAACAGAAAACTATCATGCACAATCCCTTTAGCAGCACCGCACTCCTGAAAAGCCTTCCTGGCTTTGAAAGCCACTTTGTACAAGTGAACGGCACCCGGTTACATTATATTGAAGGCGGGCATGGACAGGCTTTGATCCTTCTTCCCGGTTATCCTGAAACCTGGTGGAGTTGCCATCAGATTATGCCGCTACTCGCATCAGAATTCCGGCTTTTCGTGGTTGAAATGCGGGGAATGGGCGATTCCGATAAGCCAGCGGATGGCTATGATAAACGGAATATGGCAAAAGACCTTTACGAACTGACCAGACTGCTTAATCTTGAAAAAGTATTTATTGCCGGACAGGATATCGGGGCACACGTAGCCTACAGTTTTGCAGCGAATTTTCCTGGTGCAACCGAAAAAGTAATCTTGATTGATACACCGCATCCCGAAGAGGGAATGTACCAGCTCCCGATGCTGCCTATCCCAGGTGCAAAACACATCTATCCCTGGTGGCTGGCCTTCAACCAGATAAAAGAGTTGCCTGAAGAAACTATGGAAGGAAGGATGAATATCGTTATTGACTGGATGTTTGATCAACTATTGGTAAATCTACAGGCGGTAACGGGGTTTGACCGGTCAGTTTATGCATTTTTCTATAACAGTAAGGACGCCATACGGGCTTCAAACGGCTGGTATCAGGCATTTAACAAAGATATCGCGGACTTTAAAGCATACAGAAAAATTGAACTTCCGCTACTGGCTATCGGTGGCAGTGGCTACGAAATACTGGAGAATGGAATAAAAGAAAATGCCACAGCTGTTAAACTGGTGAAAATCGAAGACTGCGGACATTTCCTGCTTTCAGAGAAGCCACAAGAATGTGCGGTCCATATGATCAGTTTCTTAAACGCTCCTTAACACTGGCTTGGATTAAGCCTGGTGATCATCGGAATTTCAAAGCCGAAGTGCTATCCAAAGAACATCACAATACCATCTGTTTTGCAGCGTGCTATACCAAGCGGCTGCAAAACAACAAACTGCATGGATCAGCCACCAGTTAATACCAGGATTGATTTCACTCCCTTTTTTTCCTATAAAAACCGCCACCCAAAGCGCTTGAGCGGTTGCAGTGGCATCCTACCGCAGGGAGATACAGCGGAAGACGAAAGCCTTCAGGAGAGGCCAGAAGGAAGATAAAAAAAATATTTTAAAAGCACGGGCAAATAAAAAAAACAGACCTGGTATGGAATTCCCCACTCTACCGCATCTTCTATAAAAACCAAGCCCATGAAAAACCTGCAATTGATTCTCACCAAGCCATGCTTACAGCAATGGGGCGACATTGAGCAGCCAGACGGCAGACATCACTGCAGCAAATGCGAAAAAAACATCGTAGACCTCACTACCAAATCAGATACAGAACTGGTAGACTTTTTTAAACACAAAAGCGATAACATATGCGGACGCCTGCTGGCCAGCCAAATGAACCGCGACCTGTTAAGCCCCCCGGCAACACCAGGCTGGCAATGGCTCATGCCGCTTGCCCTGGCCGCACTGGCCGTTAGCCCGGCACAGGCACAAAAGACAAAACCATTGATGGTACAAACGGAAGGGCAGCACAAAGAAGCCAATGAAACCAAACCATCACCGGCCAGCCTCCCCACCTTACCAATTAGCATAAAAGGAACCGTAGTTGACCAGGCGAATGGCAAAGCACTTGCCGGCGTTAAAGTAAGGCGGATGGGAGAAGACGATGCATTGGCGATAACCGATTCCCTTGGCAGATTTGAGCTAAACCTGGCTGATCGCGACAAGCTATCCAAATTCATCATCAACCTGCCAGGCTACACGCCCATGGAGACCGATCTGAATGATAACATGGTTATTAAATTAATCGCCGAGAAAAGGATCATGCTCGGCGGTATATCGACAATCTCGCTGAACAGATCGCCGCTTTATCTGATCAGGGCAGGTAATAAAAGCTGTACAATTGAAGCCTCGAAAATTGGTGAGCTATCACCAGACTGGATTGAAAAGATAGAAATACTTAAAGATGCAAAGGCTACGGCAATTTATGGCGCAAAAGGTGCTAACGGTGTGATATTGATCGAAATTAAAAAAGCCTACAGGAAAAAGATCAGGTTTTCGAAATAACCATCACCTCAGAGACATTCACAGGCATGCTTTCAAGATATTGATATTGGACGATAAGCGCCAAAATTGCGGGTGGAAAAACATTTCAAAATCCCAGCCTTATTCCATTGCTGTATTGCCTGCGCCATCACCTAAATGATCAAAAGCTATTAATAAAATGATATGGATAGGCTTAAAACCCGTCAGTTATTTTAACTTGAGAACGGTTCCATATTCCTTCTCTCTAATTTCGGTTGTTGAAATAATCTCAAAAGTATAAGTTTTAGATTCTTCTTCTATTCTAACCTTTATTTTGGAACCATTAATTTTGTAAGTCCCCCGTTAGCGGATGTCGCCAAATGGAAGAACTTCTGCGTAGCCATCTGGCTGTAAAGTTAAAGCGAAACCACCATCGTAAGCATTAGCCGGGGTATGGTTAACCTGAAAATACGCTTTTACTTCATTTACAACGAGTTGATCTTTTTTGCACCCCCCTGCAATGATCAGTATGGAAACAATAAATAAAACAATTAAGGTAGTGGAATTAGAATAGATGTTTTTCATGCGCAGGTTTATGGTTTTAAATGATTTATCTGGCCAGGTATTTCAGGTTAAACGAGTGGATTAGCGCAAATGCTACAGTTAGCAGCAAATTGTTATTACTAATTGATTGTTAACTACGCTATTTTGTGGTGACGACACATCGCGTAAGCCGGAATTTAAGGAAAATGCATGAACCACCCGACAAGGTGGTTGAGGGGTACGGACATCTCTTTTAAATTGAAACGTTTTTACGCCATGATTGCTATATTTACAGACTGATCAGGCTTGCCGAGAGATTTAATAAGCCGCTCCCTGATGAGCATATCTCCACCCACATACATTCCGAAATAAGTTGAAAGCGAAAACGGGATTAAATTTTAAAAAGCATCCTTTTATCCCCCTATTTCTTAACTTTATGTTGAAACTAAAAACAACATCATGAATCAGGCAGAAAACCAACCAGCAGCAGAAACCCGATCAGCATCCATCAATGAGCAAGTTACAGACGCTGTTACACAGTCTAATGTAAAAGTTGTAGCGGAAGCACCGGCAATAGCATTGGGAAATGTTTACCAGAAGGCGGCACATGCTACCGCGATTATGTTTGAAAATGCCGTAAACGCCCGGCAACAGCAGGATATTCTGGGGCAGGCTGCAACAAATCAGGGCGTTACACAGGTTTACAATATTGATACCGATGGTGATGCAAAAATTTTAAAACCGTAAACCCGAGCCAAACAGCTATTTAAGCCTCGTGCAGAGAAAACTTTAAACCTGAAATCCGGGGTTAGTCCTTATTTTATATCATTTTGGCCAGTGCTTTCGCATCAGCAGATTAAACTGGTGAACGTTTCTCCCCCACAATGGCAGCAGCTAATCTCTTTTTCATTATCCGGCAACTCGCCACAATTGGTGCAAACCTTTTGCTTTTGCCTGGATTGGCGGCTCAGAAATACGCCATCCCGTACCGGCATAATTGGTTCGCCCATATATAGTTTTTCAAAAGTGGCACTCTTGTACCCAAACCAACTCATTCCCCGTTGAAAATTTAAAGTACATACGAGAAGCAGCATACCCTGTGCCAGTCCGCTTCCAGGCAACTGCATCGGCACGGAAACGATTGGTCCCAAAACAAGCATCACAACCATCTCGTTTATAGAAAGCTAACCGCTCATCCTTTTTCCAGGCCACCTGATGATCAATAATAAAAATAAATACATGAGCAGCGTCCTAACCAGCGTCTCAACTAAAAATATCTCCGGAGCTTCTCCGAGTAAAATTCTTTGATAATCATTTTAACTTAACTTCTTCAGGATTCATATCAGATTTTGATTTTACGTTGATACAGCCTTCATATTAACTTAATGATTGGGTAAAGGATTGAAGGAGAAGGTTATAGTTGGTATTATTTTTTCTCAATTTTTGATATTTATTAATCAATCAGCTTCACTGCCTTTAGTTTTACAGGTAGAATTTCATAAATACGCAGTAATTTTAAGTTTTTGCCTATTCTCTGTATACATTTAATTTAATTGATATATGAGGCTACCATCCCTGGGGCGAAACTCCGTGTATCTATCAGCGTACTTTGTAAGCGATTACCTGGCTCACCTACTATTGAAACTTTCGTTTCCCGGGACATATTATAGTTAAGGCTTACCATCTGTTCCACATTAGCGTAAAAGCGCTGATCAGATCTGTCTCAATTTTAATTGTGCAATCGAGGTAACCTAAGCGATGCGTTGCAAACCCTTTTATTTTTTGTAATTTTTTAAACCTTTCTGCTCGCATTCTTTCTTTCCAAAAAATGTATCTTCTTACCTTTAATCCAATAGTGGTGTATTTCTATTTTTTATTGACGGTACATCTTTTATTTTGCCTTAACCTAAAATTTGATGTTTCATCGTCATTCCTAAATCGTTTTTGTAAAATATTCGTTGCGCCTGCCATTATTGTATTTTGTTCATTACAAGTATGTATATTCAGATAATCTAAAATTTATCATCAAACTGCTAACCAAAAACATCACATCTATAAACATTAGTTTTAACTATGAAAAAGAGAATTACCATTGAGCCAGTGGAATTACATTCCTATGGACTAAAATTGAGCAACAAAAAAAGACTCTTAGCAAGCATTTTCGCTTTCAGCTGTTTGCTTACTGCCTGTAAAAAAGATCAATCAGACATCGCATTGTTATCACCTGAAAAAAGTGCTTCCAATGCAAAATCCAATACGGTGGCAGCCCTTTCAATACCTACTAAAAGTAAGGCCTTATTGGCCATGCAGGTTTATAACAATCATTTTTATAATCAGTACGGCACATATGGTTCTTCATATAAGGCATATTACTGGAAAGATGATAACCATACCGGCAGAATGGATTTCTGGACCCAGCAGGAAGCGATTGAAATGCTGATAGATGCCTATAATATAAATCCCGGCACTGATTTAAAAAATAAGATTTCTTATTTATACAATGGCGTAAGGGATGGTTATGGTTTACTGTGGACCGACAATAAATTTAATGATGATATTGTTTGGGGAGCACTAATGTGTGTAAGGGCTTTTAAAATAACCAATGACGGCGGCATGTTGGATATGGCAAAAAATAATTTTAACATGATGTGGAACCGCGCCTGGGATACGCAATCGTTAGGTGGTGGCTTATGGTGGACTACCGATAATCAAACTAAAAATACCTGTGTAAATGCGCCGGCAGTTATATGTGCGATGCTGTTATACCAGGCAACAGGCGATGTAAGTTATAAAAACAAGGCTAAGCTCATTATGGATTGGATGGTAAACAGACTTTACGATTCATCAAGCGGTGAAGTTAAAGGGGCAATTAACAAGGCCGGTACCATTACCGAGGGGGCGCTTTCTTATACGCAGGGAACTTTTATTGGCGCATGTGATTTATTACGTGCTGATTTTCCGGCAATAAACTACCTGTTAATGGGTACCAAAGCGATGGATTATGCACGCAATAGCCTTTGTAATTCGCCTGGAGGAATTTTAAAAGATGAGAATGGCATTGCTGATACACAGGGCATGAAAAGTATTTTTGCACGCTGGGCCTGCCTTTTTGTAAAAAATACGGGTACAGCAAGTAATTACGGGCCCTGGCTTGATGCCAATGCAGCACAGGCATGGTCTATTCGCAATAACCAGGGCCTGATGTGGAATATATGGGGAACCCGCACGCCAGAAAGCACGCGTAATGCTTTTGAAACTACCTGCGGCGTTGCTATGGTTAACGGTATTTACTATTATCGTTAATTATAAGGCGGAATAAATAAAGGTAACGATATGATTTATCTACCCGGCATCAACCATCCTTGCTCCATTGTCTGGCCAATTGCTGCTGCTGTTTTATGCCAGCTATTTTTACGAAAACAGATTACCGGTAAGTAAAGAAGATTATTATATTTGAAACCATATCTAAAACCCCAAACTACGCCTCATGAAAAAAACACTTCTGGTTATACTGGCAACCGCTTTAAGCCTTCCCGGTTTTACCCAGTTTAAAAATGAAAGCTTCGAAACCAAAAAAGATCAGTCCCCGGCCCCTTCGGATTGGAATTTTACTGCCGTTGCTGGCTATACCGGCCAGATAGATGATTCCATCTCACATTCGGGAAAGTCTTCATTCAAATTAACAGGTAGCGACCAGATTAAAGCGAATACTTTCCAGAACGTTTCACAGCTCATTGCTTATGAAACCAAGGGCTTTGAGCAGATCCAGCTTTCGGGATACGTAAAACTGAAAGAGGTTGAACAGAGCCTGGCATTCTGGTGCCAGATTTGGGATAAGGACAATAAAATGATCGGGTTTGAAAACATCCAGTCACAGCAGCCGATACTAAAGGGAAACAGTGACTGGAAGCAATATTCCCTTAAACTCAGCCTGCCTAAAGAAACCAAAAAACTTTATTTCGGGATCTACCTGATGGGAAAAGGAACAGCCTGGATAGACGATTTTACTATAGAAAAACTCGACACCCCCTACTCCCCACCCAGCGAAGAAATTACCCGCTACATCAATGAAGTGCGCAAAATAATAAAAGAAAATTCCATTTACAGGGATTCCCTTAACTGGGCAGATATCGACGAGGGCATTAAATTCTTTTCTTCGGGCCTGAAAACCGTGACCGATGCAGCCAAAATTAACAGCTACATCCTTAGCGCCTTAAAAAAGGCAGGTGATAACCACTCCTTCTTCCAGTCACGGGTAAATGCCCGGAAATATGCTTCGGAGAATACCAACCCCGAAAAAACTACTGCAGCACTGCTCGAAGAGAATATAGGCTATATCCAGGTACCTGGTTTTGGTTCACTGGATAAGAAAACAATGGATGAGTTTGCGAACGATATCCAGCAGCAGATTTGCCGGCTTGACACAGCAAACCAAATTAAGGGATGGGTAGTTGACCTGAGGAAAAATACAGGTGGCAACATGTACCCGATGATTGCAGGGCTCGGTCCGCTGATCAGCACCGGAGAACTGGGTTACTTCGTCTACCCCGACGCAAAAAAAACAAAATATTACCCATGGACCTACACCTCTTCAGCTAAACCAACCTCAACCATGGGTATCTCCATCAGCAAACCTTACCAGATTAAAAACAAAGACAGTAAAGTTGCCGTATTGATTGGTCCGCGTACTTCAAGCAGTGGCGAGATGACCACCATATCCTTTATCGGCAAAGCGCACACAAAATTGTTCGGAGAACCGACAGGTGGCTACACGACTGCAAATAAGGGGTTCAAATTAGCGGACGGCTCTTATCTTTATCTGGCCTCGAGCTATACTGCAGACCGCAATAAGAAAGAATACCGCGGAAAAATACAGCCCGATATCCTAATCAAGCCTTCAGGTGATGGGGATGAGGTATTAAAAGCTGCTGTAAAATGGCTGAACGAAAAGTAAATTATGCACAAATAGCGGTATCGATCGTATCTTATCGATCCCAGCACCAGCAACCCTAAATTAACGCAAGTTTAAACCTTAACAATCTCATGAAATTACAGCACACCTTCCGCTATTTATTTTTTCTTTTTCTCCTTATTTACGGCGGCCTTTGCCAGGCACAAACTTTTGAACGTGGCGAAACCATTAACGGACCTGGTTTCGGATACGGCGGCGTTAAGACTTTTGATGCCGACGGTGATGGTGACCTGGATGTATTGTACTTCCCCAACTTATATCTGAATGACGGCCATGGCAGAAAACAAAAAACGATCCTCATAGGAGATGCCAAAGAATATGAAGATTACAGCCTCGAAGACCTTGACGGGGATAAAGACACCGATATTGTTGTATTATATAAAAACGGGGAAATAGCGGTTTTCATCAACGGCCCGAAGGGTTTTAACAGGATAGCACAAAAAAGCAAGTTGCGCTACCTTCCGGCCGAGTATGCCAAATTGTATTTATATGATGCCAATTCTGACGGAATACGCGATATCATTATATCCGGGCTCAGAGGAGTTCCAATAGCATACACAGGCGCTGTAAACCACCAATACAGCTATTTTAAAGCCTTTAATGATAATTTTCAAAGGCTGAGTGATGTAATTGGGATTGACATCGATAAAAACGGCATCCAGGAACTACTGGTTCCTGTTTACCCGCAAAAAAGGGGTGAAAACCCTGTGCTCCAGGCTTATGCTTTCAAAGGCAATAAATACGTTGTTGCCCAAACCATCCCCCTTGCTACCGGGATAAGCAGCTTCAGGTTAATGGATATGGATAAGGACGGCGACCAGGACCTGGTATACTCTTATACAGACCAGAATGGCGGTATATACTGGATAGAACGTAACAGCAAAGGCGCATTGGGTAAAACCCATACACTTATAAACCATCTTGAACTGGAAAACTTCAGGCTTGAAGACTTTGATTCAGACGGCGATCTCGATCTGGCTTATTTTACCCAACGCAATCAATATACTTTTATCAATTGGGCCGAGAATAAGGGGAATAATGTTTTTGTTAAAACCCAGAAAAGTTTACTCCCCAATATCAAAGAATCTCAATTATTTGTTTTAGCGGATTTCGATGGCGACAAGGTTAAAGACGTGCTCTTTTATGATGATGAAAAAGAACAGATAAGGCCGCAGTATACCATGCTCTTACAGCAAAAGAACGGGCAGGTAAAACAAAAGAATACCTGGCTTGTAAAATCTGAATGTTCCGGCTTTGCTTTTACCGACCTGGATAACAACGGCACCAAAGATATTGTAGGATATTATAACCATGAGTTGTTTTATATGCTATCAGACGGCAAAGGAAAATATGCCAGGTCTGCGCAACTGCTAAAAAGCCCGTTTAAAATCGAAGAACTTAAATCAGCCGATCTTGATCATGACGGGAAAGAAGATCTGGTGGTATGCTCCGGCGAGCGGGATAACGGCATCCTGGGTTGGTATAAAAACCTGGGGGGCTTCAAATTCGGCCCGATTTCGATATTGCTCCAGGAAAAAGGAAGACTGATCAGCTTCGAGCTTATCGATTATGATCGCGACGGCAATAAAGATGTGGCCGTGAACTACTGGACAGACAACATTCGCGGTCTATACGTTTATAAAAACACGGGTAAGGGCATTTTCAGCAAAAGCCGTACAGCAGTTAGCGAAACCAGTAAATTATTCCCGTCTATTGCCGTATGGGATATTAACGGAGACAAGGCCGATGACCTGATCGATTACGGTTCCCAAACCTGGTTCAACTACAAAGGGAATGAAAAATGGGAAGAGCAACCAAGTCATTTTCAGCAGCAATTTATCAGCAGCATTTATAAAGCCAAAGTGGACAATGATAGCTCAGCAGACTATCTGGTCCTTGCAGGCAGCCAGCTTAAATGGTTTGAAGAAAATAACGGAAAATGGGAAAGCAAAGTTATTCCCGAAAACTTTGGTATCGAGATGTTCAGTGTCGGGGATATCAACAATGATGGCTACAGCGATATTGTCTGCCTGGCAGAGCAATATGGTCTGGCAGAAGGGTTTAACGAGGAAATTGCCATCAGCTCCAAATATTCCATCATCTGCCTTATAAACGATAAGTCAGGAAACTTTACGCCCAAACCACTATCACGGGTTTCAAGCTTAAGCAGCCTTCAACTCCAGGACATTGATAACGATGGTGACCTTGACATCATTGCCTCCTGCAGCCAATGGCCCGGTTCAGGTATCACCGTATGGAAAAATTCAGGCACTAAGTAACTACAAGCTTTCCCCGATGCCATTCACAGACCTGATATAACTGAAGATGAATGTATTATAGACAGGCTTTAAATGTTCGGGATAGTTAATTCAGAAAAATGAAAAATGTATATAGGATGCTCATCGCCTGAGAACCCATAATTGCTTTTGCCGAGCATTACGCACAGACCGGCGTTCAGCAGGTTTTTCAGTGATAGAATGTGTTCCATGAATGAAGTCAGTCTACCAGAAAGCAACTCAATCCTGAAAGTGCTGGTTTAGATAAAAAGTGCAGACCCTATAGGTCTTTAGCTCGAAAACAGAAAATAGCGCCATGATAGAGGAAGCTTAGGCCAAAAATTAATTATAAATATAAACTCTTATAACCATCTGCATGATATTATTAATATAATAGCCATAAGGTAATTAGGTTTTTATCCCCTACAAGTTCGTATCGCATGATCTGATCTGGAACCTGATCCCGGCCGATCCATCTTTTAACAGCCGCAAGAATGATAAACTACCCAGGATGGAAGATTACTTTGAGGGATATTACCTGCTGCAAAAAACAGCTATCGAAGTGATGACGGTAAACCACCCCAACGAACCCATGAGGGAAGATTACCTGAGCCTGTTCCCGAATGCCGATGCGAAGCATTTGCCTGAAAAAGATTTAAGAGGAAGATTTTTAGAAAAACACTCAGCCGTTGCTTACCATTGCGAACAATAATGGTTTTGAATATATGAGGAGGTTTATATCGCATTATCCTGGTTAAAATACAAGACTATTGGTATTTGAGGGTGTAGTTTTATTTCACCAGTGCAGGAAAGTATTGCAGCAGTAGCAATGTAGCAGAAAATAGATGGTTCAATTTTTTGATTTGCCAGGTTTATCCGGCGCGGATGTTCTTAATGTAATGTAATCTGTGCGTTTCTTCTGCCGCTTAATCTGCCGGTTGATACCACTTACCGGAAACAATCAACGCTCGCACAGGCAGTGCGATAGCCTGCCTTCCTTACTATGCTACCTTTTGGGCCAGGCCTGAATGGTATAAAAAGTCCTGTTAAATTAAGAAGTATCCGTTTTTTATAGCCATTTATTTTATCTTGAGCATATTGCGTAAAAAATGAATTTCTTTTTTAAGTTCTGCTATGTTCTTGTCTTTATCCTCCAGCCTTTTTTCGTATTGCTCCTTCAGTTCTTCAGAAAAATTTTTATTGTTAATTGCGGCATGCTCTCTTTTCTCGTTCTGGTGATTAAAAAAAATACCGTTTTCTGCTAACCACGATAGAATATCTACTTCCAAAACATGTTCTATTTTGGCTAAATAATCCAATGAGGGAAGACCCTTGTCACTTTCCCAGTTGGAAACTGTTTTCTGCGTAGTTTTTAAAATGAGCGCCAGCTCTTCCTGGCTCACCCGCTTATTTTCTCTTGCTTGTTTAAGCTTTGCACCTATTACCATATTTGAAAGAAGAATAATTTAGAATTTTTTTTCTGAAAATTAGAAAAATGAGTTATAAAAATATAGAATATAATTGTATATACTTGTATATATCCGCTTGATATAACGTAAATTAAAAATTACAAATAGTTTTATAATTGTAGATAAACAAATTTGTGCAAGCGATTTTAGATAATGAAAAAGCACCGTTTTATTGGAATTATTTAATTCAAATTTTATATTTTTTAATACCTAACTTAAATCAATTATGAAAAATTTAAATTCTTTTAGGAAGACGATTTCTTCTCTTGAAAACAAAAAATTAAAAGATCTTCAATCTATTCAGGGTGGTAGATCTTCAGTCAGATCTAATGTTGATTGTGGCGATGGATGTGCAGAGTGGGATGTATATTCAGGGCCTAATGGAACCGGACAATATTTAGGAAGAAGAATATTATCGGTAGGCGTTCCTGAAGGTAGCTTCGATGTAAATTAAATCGATTATTTTTTAAAAATTTAAGCCGTTTTCATCTTTTTGAAACGGTTTTTTTATTTCTCGTATTGCCTATATGATATTGATATTATCTGCAAATAACGATTTTACAACAAATGAAGTGATTAAATGGCTTCATATTTTTGATAAAAAGTATATCAGGGTTCATGAATTTGAATTATTTGAAATTAAAGTAATTGATAAAAAAATTTTACTTAAAAGCCAAAGGAACTCATTTTACATTGATGATATCAATAGCGTATGGTTTAGAAGAGGAGGGATAAAATTTAACCGGTTACAGTTTCAGAATGAATCTGTTAATAAGATTATGAATGAAACGCAGTTTTGCCTGGAAGATTATGTTATAAAAAAATTAGAATCAAAAAGACATATCAATAAACAAAGTAATAACCGCACGAATAAACTATTAATTTTAGAAAAGGCTGTAGCGGTAGGATTAGATGTACCATCTTATTTTCTGGCTGACAATACCGATCATATAAACCTGGGGAAAACAATCACCAAATCTATTTCTGAAAATATAATTGTTAAGTCTGCATTTGATGATTTTGATGGGATCTTATATACTTCCATAGTAGATAAGCAAGAAGATGAAGTATTTTTTCCAACATTTTTTCAGGAAAAAATTGAGAAAGAATTTGAAATCAGGTGTTTCTATTTGAATGGGAAAGTTTGGTCGTGTGCAATATTTTCTCAAAATGATGAACAGACCAAAATAGATAACAGAATCTATAATTATGGAAAGCCCAATAGAAATGTTAGGTATACGCTACCCCCCGAAATACACCATAAAATTTGTATTTTAATGACTGAGCTGGATTATAATTGTGGTTCAATTGACTTTATAAAGTCAGTTGATGGAAAATTTTATTTCTTAGAAGTCAATCCTGTAGGACAATTCTTAGGAATATCCGATATATGTAATTATACACTGGAAAAAGAAATAGCTGATTATCTGTAATAATATATGGAAAATAAAATACGCTCTGAAGAAAGGAATAAGCTTCCCCTTAATTTTAAATATCTCAATAAATTAGGCTCAAAAAAATCAAAAGAGTTGAATAAAAAAATATGCTATGTAAAATGCGAGAAATTCCAAACTGATTTTATGACCAGGGTAACCCCTTTCAAGGCTTTTACCAGAATGTTATGAAATATTTTAATTTATTCAGCAGCGTATTAATAACAAAGGGAGCCAGCAGAGTATTAATTTCTGATTTAGAAAGAAATGTATCAGAATTACAGTCGCTTGATCTCTACAACTTAACTGAGGACCTTAAATTAAACTCCATTGAAGATGTTATTAAAGAATACGATCGTGATTCTAAAGAAATTATTAACGAATATATTGACTTTTTATTAGAGAATGAATACGGATTTATATCCCACAACGATTGGGACAATAGCTTTAATCCGCTTTCTTTTGACTATGACAGTGCTGATGTAATCAATAATCTGTTTTTAGAACTGGATAATTTTTCCGTATTGCATAAAATCAGATGCGCAATGGATACTATAGATATTCGGTATTTAGTTATATACAGCATTCGGCAGTTATCAAAAGAAGAGTTGGAAGAGATTGATTTTATTTTCGAAAACACCTCTTTAGAAGGCATTGAAATATATTGCCCTTACCATGATCAGATGAATGACTCTTTTATTTCTGGCCTGAGTGATCAGAGCCAGCGGATTTATAAATTGGTGCTTTATAACTGTGATAATATCACATTTTCTACAAATGAAAACCTCAAATTTAGTTTAGAATATACGAAAGATCATATAACCATAAAAAACTGTGGAATTGTTGATTTAAAATACTTTAATACAAACAACACCAAAATATTTGAGAGTAAAAATTATAATTCCTGCTTATTTAAAAAAATTGGTATTGATATAGAGGGAAACATAAAGAATTGCCCGCTAATGCCAGATCATTTTGGGAACATCGGTAACACCAGCCTAGAAAAAGTATTGGAAATGGCTGGATTTAAAAAATATTGGAATCTCACCAAAGATCATATAGCGATATGCAAAGACTGCGAATTTCGTTATATATGCACAGACTGCCGGGCCTTTACCGAAAAAACGCATCAAAACAAAGATGGTTTAGATACCTCTAAACCTTTGAAATGTGGATATGATCCTTATACCGGGGAATGGAGTGAATGGAGTACAAATCCACTAAAAGAAAAAGCAATGAAATACTATGATTTCAAAATCGATAAATAGATTGTATATTATTAATTAGTTATAAACGCTACTTTATCATTCAGCGCTACCGCTATATCCAGTGCTACCATCCTTTAAAACCGTCCAAAAAAAAAATCAGTTGATGATGTTATTTTTTAAAAACAGAATTGAGTAGTGGTAATCCAGCAAATTCCGGCAAATCGTTTACCTGGCTGATATTTAGAAAAAGATGTCTATGTAGTCCGTTGTCATGCCATCACAATTCAGCATTTGTTGTAAGCGCCAGTATCTTCGCTTTCCGGAAGCTTTAAATACAGCTAAACCATTGCTTTCACAAGGTTTTCCACTATTGATATCCGCTATCCTTGATACGATTTTACCATTGAATTTAAGCAGCCGCCCCACTACAATAAAAGTGCCTTTGATGGTGACATATTCATTTTTGGTTTTATCCCTTTGCTCGCCTTCAATACTGTACTCATTCTCGCCAATCGATTTAACTATTACTTTTCCGGGCTTATTATTCTTATCAAAAGCAATCCATTGAATGGTAAATGCATGAGATCCAGTCCGTACTTTACCCGTACTTTCCTGATAGGCAGAACCGAATAGCGGTACTATCAGTAAAATAACATATGCTAAATTTCTCATCCTGTGTGATATTGATCTTTTAATTTTATTTAATCTATTACAAATACAAAAATAAACCGCTTTAGATTTATTTTTGTATACATTCTTTTAGGTATATCTTTTTTGAAGCCAAAGAAATTTCAAAAACTGAGGTAACTCAGCTCAAAATGTAAATGCTACATTTTTTCCACTGTGACATCAGGTATATGATACTAAGTAAAGAACAAAAATGATGCGAATGAATGATGTTGATGATAACATTGGCTGATGTATCAGCTGCAAGCGTATGCTATTCACAAGTGACTTTGTGATCAGCTCTTAGTTTATTTACCGTGGTCTCCGCTTATTTAGACCAAAACATAATGGTATCATATACAAACTGAACTTTCCCCCTGTCTTCGAATTTTGAAAATAAACCATCAATCCTGGACATCAGCTCTTCCAATGCAACTCCCGCTTTTGGACAATATGAGGAAGATTTTAATCTGCCCTTTAGTCCATCCAGGTCGAACACCTGGCTGTTCTCTATAGTTGCTGATTCCATTTCCTGCGGTAAAAAAAAATCGGATATTATTTTTTCGTCAACATTCCGATGGTTAACAGTTTTGTATTCCTCAATAGTATCATACAATATTTTTTCGTACGCTACCTGAAAAGCCGATCGGGTACTTCTTGAATTCCAAACTAAAACTATTGTGCCATTAGGTTTCAATATACGCCTGAACTCTTCTTTGCTGGCGATCTTATCAAACCAGTGGAAAGCTTGCCCACTAAATATAATATCCACACTATGATCAGCTAAAGTGGTACTTTCGGCAGTGCCATCAATGCTTGTGAATTGATTAAACTGTGCAAGCATGCGCTCTTGAGCGGCTCTCATTTCCTCATTAGGCTCAACCGCAAAAACTTTATTGCCATTTTCTAAGAACGGTATAGAGGATAAACCTGTCCCCGATCCGATATCTGCTACAATTTTCCCTTTATTAAAAGAAATGCGCTGTTCTAACACCTTAAGCATTTCCTGCGGATAGCTTGGCCGGTACTTAATATAATCATTTACATGATCTGCAAATCTTTTTGTATTGTCTGTCATGGCTTGAAATCTTATTATTGCTGTAAAATTATCAAATATAATAAAGTAAACCTTAGTGATAGCCACTTGTGGAAAACCTAAAAACCTTGTCCACAAGCCAACAAGCATAATCATACTGCACTTAACCGATCACTTTCACGCTACCCAATAACTATAGCTAAGATTTAAAAGAGACTTTTCTGGTAAACATCTTAAAGGCAAGACAATATTTTTTTATATTCGCTATTCCCAATTCATCACCCGATAGGAAATTTATAATATAATATACCTTAAAACGATCCAACCCTATTTTATGAACCATCCCTATACAATAACAATCATCAACAACTCCGCTGCAAATGATGAATTCTGCATTTTCCAGCAGGTTCCCGACAACCAGGATGGCATGACCATGCCACTGGCCTGGTTTGCCAGGCGAATTTACGCCGGCTCCCGTGTAACCTTTCAATGGCAAAATGATTATGACTTCGTTTGGTCTGAAACAGGTATTAGCCCGGGTAATGTATTTGATGCAAAGCAGATTTTAAGCGCAAATCCGCCGTATCAAAATACGGTTACCTTTAGCCGGATTAACTCCGGTTATGACTTTACCCAAGCGGTAGGCGGCCAGTTTAACAACCTGCTGACGATAAAAACGGAGGACGTTCTTTTTGAGGAAGGCGCGGGCTCGCCCAGTATTGGCATTGCTAATTCTGGCGCGCCGTTATTTGTCCGTCCGGCCAGGCCGCATACAGTTAACAACTTTCTTACCCCGCCACAACAACAATACCGTATTGCCCATGGTAGTTATGAGCAAGGGCAGGTTTTAGACATTGATTCAATCACGGATTTTGTGGAGCTGATATTTTTAAGGGATCAGTTTAACATGACCGTAACGCTAAATGCGGATATGAGCTGGACGGTTAAGCCCGGCTAAGAGGCTGTCTGCGCTTACCTTACCGATAATGAAAAGCTGACAAACGCTATTTAATATAGATGCTAAATTAATTTATTCTTACAAAAATGCTTGCCGGAGCGTCATAAGCATCTACGGAGATGATGAGGGTATCGCGGTCAATAGTAAAATAATTTCTAACTACACTTGCTATCCCTTCATAAGTGATTTCCTTTTCTTCTTTCTTTGTGATAAGTGATTGAAAGCTTTTAATCGTGTAGGCCCCTTTGCTTACGATCTGTCCATCATGCATCCTTTCGTAGGTAGTTTGGGTATATTTGGTGATATTTCCTTTACCCCTTTCATAGTTGGTCCTGATCCCCGTTAATCCATTTATTCCCGCTGTTAATTCCCATTCACCTACAAGCGTGTTAGCTGTTACCGGTCTATCCTTTTTACAGGCTAAAATGACAGTGCAAAAGGTAATAACCGATAGTAATTTTAAATTTTTCATTCTTTTTAGGTTTAGATCTGGCTTAAAACAGCTGCTCAGTATTGGGATAACCGGATAATTCAATTCATAGCTATCCCCAATAAAAAATAATTACTAGCTAAACAACTTCACTTCCTAAACGGAAGATCATTTTAAAACGCTACATACGTACGATGAACTATTAATTTTGAGTATCCAATTTATATACATATTATCTATCATAATCGAATTGAGAATGATGTTGTGTTGCAGACCCTATGGCTGAAATACCACGTAGCTTTTATACAGGAGAAACCGATATTACCTTCATTTGAAGTACAGGACTCAGTGAATGGACCATTGAGCTACCAGAAAAAAAGGAAGTAAACATTACTATTTTATTAATATAGCAGACGAATAATTATGGGATGAAATAACATTACCGTATCTGAACCGCCACCTTTAAAGTAAAAGTTTGTAATATATTTTGTCAGGTATTTAAATCAGTAAAAACAATTGAAATAAAAAAAGGAGCTGCAAAAATTGCAGCTCCTTTAATAAAATAAAGCTACATTAATGCTTTATTACAACCTGTTGCTTAAGCTTATCTTTCCCCTGTATAATATGAAGGAAATAATTACCATCCATTATTTTATCAGTAGGGATCACAATATCATTTCCATCTCTACTTTCTGCTGACCGTAAAACCTGGCCCCGCACATTAAGCAATTGTATGGAGAAGGGCACTTTACTCTTTGCCTCCACGCCAGTCCTGCTGGCTTCCTGGTTGCTTTGCGTTACAGTCATAGTATTACTGGCCGGATTTGGATAGGTAACAAATCTATTGCTTCCCTGGCAATCTACAGCTTCTGTTGAGATCTCGTAAACCTCTTCAATTGCAGCTGGATAATCTTCACAATTTTGATTACTAATCCATACACTTATAGAACAATCTCCCACTGGCAGATCAGTTGTAAAATAAAAATATCCACTGCTTGAAATTGCATTAACATGATAAGTCTGACTAACATAGCCAAGACCATATATCTTATAATTTAATCTTACAGGGTAAGATGTTACGTTTGATAGCTGATAAACCAGAGTATTTTTCATTTCACTGTAACGCCCGGGATTGGTACAAAGTTTACCCATAACGCATCCTTCCTCACAATATGCTTCGGCGTAAACGGTTCCTTGTGGAACAGTGTTATCCATTTCGGCAGTTTGTAAATTTAAAGAACCACATGGCGTCTGAATAGTTGCAACTATTCTGAATTTTCCGCCATTTCCATCAATATTGACGGTAGCAGAATTTGCTGTGCTGCTCAAAATTGCAGCGCCATTGCCAACTATGCTCCAATTAACCGTCATGCCCGCAGTTAAGTTGCTTACTTCATAAACACCATTATTGCATAAATAAGCTGGGCCGGTGATCTGTAAACCACTACACATTATTGTACAATCAGTTGCCACAGGGTAATTGCCTGTAGCATTCCTTGCCGCAGTAAGCTCGGCTGCTAACCAATTTCCATTGCGTACACTAACAGAAGTATGAAGTTCATTGCCTGTAGGAGGTTGCAGATTACCATTGTATGCCGTAATAAAGTTGGCAAAAGGCGTGCTTTTAGAACCCGTTGGTGGAGTAGCACCGCGATATTTGGCAATAAAATCTGTATTTGATAAGCTAACTGCCCCACTACCGATATCAAGGGAACTTGTTACAGGAATGAAATTAAAAGATCCCACATTCGAAGCAGTGATATTATATTTAAAAAACCAGTTTTGATGATAACTATCTTTTAGGTTTATAGGAAGCTTGAAAGCTCCGCCAGGGTAGGAATCATAAGGAAACATACCACCGGGAGCATAAAAACTTTTGTTGGTGATATTAACCGTTATGGGGATCAACCACAAAAACTTCTTTGTAAATGAAATTTTATTATAGTAAACCCTGTTCCCTCCGGAGCTTGCTGTCTGATTAACTTTTAAATCAATATTTAAATCCGACCGACCAGGAAGTACACCAAGTAAAAGCGGAAGTTGTTGAGTTAGAACTGCAGCTAAAGGAAACGCTGCTGGAAAAACCAAGGAAGTCACCAGGTCTCCGGCGAAGCGTGAGTTAAATTTGCCGTCGTAACTCAAAATCAGGGCGCCTTCACCTGCCTCTTGCGGAGCTGCGCACTCCGAACCATTGCTTACCGCCACAATGCGTAATGGGTTGCCAGCAAAACCCTGCGGATAACCCAGGTTGCGTAAATCTGTTTGCCACTGGTTATGTACAGAATTATCTATTGCATTATTATTATCCACAAAATTAATTAGCATCTGTCTTGCCGCAGGGGTATTGGCCAAATTCAATGCTTTATACGGGCTTACGCCATTGCTCCAAACTTGTATTAATTCATAAGCTGCAGCAGTTATGCCTGTTTTAACATATAAATTGAGCATATGCTTGGCCAGGTGCTGATAGCCCAGTGGTACGTTGGCACCCTGATGAGGACTATCATAGCTAACGAAAAGTTTTGTATCGTGGTTTTCATTACTGTTTTCCATTTCTTTTAGCGCCCAGCGTGTAACCAATCCGCCCATGCTTAACCCTACAATCATATTTTTAGCTGTACTGCCATTGTCAGCTTTCATTGAATTTACCTGGCGGATGACTTGTTTAAGTAACTGAGCGTTCTTCTTGATATTATCAGTGCCAATTTTATAATCCACATACACAATATCATATTGAGGAAAATCAATTAATAAATTTTTAAAATCCGAATTGGCAGCATTGACATTTCTTAAGAATGAATTAATAGTATTTTCTCCAAATTCTTCTTCTGGGCTGGTAATATGACCATTGTCAAATCCTTCAGCAATGATTAATGGATTACGAAGGCCTAAAGCCGGATTCGAATAACGGATTGTCATATAACCTTCTGCATATTCACCGGTAAAAGCATTAGTGGCGGTTACTGGTATTACTTCTTGGTTTGGTCTGGGGCCTCCCCGTGTAGCCATCGATCCGTCAACTATTGATGGCAATATGTATATTTTAGAATGGCTGTACAATTGCCCGCCACCAGCAAGATTCAGGCGATACTGAATCTCCTTAAAGCCCGTATCCGGGTAATTTGCATACAAAGGGGTACCTATAGTAATCGTTCTAAAACCCAAACCATCTCCGGCATCAATCTGCAGGCTGCTAATTTCACCTGGTTGATTTCCGAAAAAAAGATTAGCCGGAAGTACAATCTGCTGATTCAGACCTTCATAATTTTGAACAAAAGGGCTTATTGCAAATGCCGATGAAATTTGATAGGGATTTTGCCAGGTACCGTTCACGTAGCGATCATACAATACATTATTGCTCACCGTGATCAGGTTATTATTTAATGCATCTTCTCTCAATTTGGCATAACGATAAAACATGCCCGTCAGAAGGATTTTACCAGGCGCTCTTGCTGGGAAGGCGAGGCTATCTATATCCCTTTCTTTTAAAAATGTTGGCGGTGAGTTGCCAAAGCGCATTGAACGTAATGTTTGGTTAATGGCGTAAAACTCTTTAATATCAACAAAGGTACTGTCTGCAATAAAACTACCATTGTAATTGCTGAGATTTACCTGTTCAAAGGCCATATCGTACAGTAAGCCATGCGGCGTACGGTTAATTTCCAACTGGCCGAATACCTGTGCCATTGCGTCTGAAAAGGATGTGTTGGTTTCTGGTGCCTGCGCATTTGCAAATAATGATGCAAGCGAAAATAGGGAAATGAGTATTCCCTTAAGAGCGTTTTTTATCATAGGTTAAAAATTTTTACAGTTTAATATCGAATCTACCCTCCCTTATTTCTACTTTTTCTCCGGCATCACTCACAGCATTAAACCAAAAAGTTCCAGCAACAATATATTTATCAAAATAGGTGATTTTTATATTTCCCGTTAATTGGTCATTTGTATTATAGTCGGTGCCATAAGACTCTTTAGGACCTCTATAATTGTATACTCCATACGATTTTTCGTTATCTTGATTACGCTTTGTCAATGAGTAGTTTTCACCTTGCTTGATACTTGATGCGTTAATAAAAAGTAAAATATCACTTGAGCCAGGATTCTGATTATTTCGAGCGCTGATACTTAAAAATGGCCTTGAATTATATACATCATAATTGGCCTTAAGTGCTCCCAACGGCCCTGATTTAACCTTAGGAATAAATAGTTCCCCGTTAACAAGACATCCAAAAGTGTTAGCCCCAGTGGTGGTAGCGGACGGTAAATCATCAATAGGATTATTACTTTTTTTCTTGCAAGCCAGTCCGGTAGCTACAAGGCTTATGATTAAAATAGTTGCGTAGAATTGGATTTTCATTATATGATTAGTTTATTAGGATTAATTAAAGTTGGTCTTTTCTCTCTGTTTGGTTTTTAAAATTTAAACTTTTAATTTTTAGAATCTTACATCAAATCTCCCTTCTCTGATTTCGACTTTTTCTCCGGCATCACTTACGGCATCGAACCAAAAGGTTCCAGAAGCAATTTTCTTATCAAAGCATTTTATATATACTTTTCCAATTACTTTATCATTAGTGTGATATTCCTTTGGAGTGGTTTCTATAAAATAATAGCTAGCTGATGAATTTCCTTGCTTAGATGACGTTAGATTATACTCTTGTCCTTCTTTAAGATCATCAGCCGTAACAATCAATGCCATACTGCTTGAAGATTTTTTTTGGCGGTTATCTCTAGCGCTAATACTGAAAAATAGTTTGCCATTGCCAAAATCAAAATTACTCTCAAGCGCTCCACGTGGTCCAAAATTAACTTTTGGAATAAACGATGCGCCATTCACAAGACAGCCAAAAGTATTGGCTCCGGTAGTTGTTAGTGGCGGTAAATTATCGATAGGATTTTCGTTTTTTTTCTTGCACGATAGGCCCATTATGATAAGGCAGACCAGTAGAATTACATTGGAGCGTTTTAATTTCATGATGTGATCCGGTTTGAGCACTAAAATAATACATATCGGGGATTAGTGTATATTAATCTTTTGTTAACTGGTGGTCCGGATGAGGTATTGTATAATCGATATATTATAAAAAACACCTCATTTTGCCTATCAAAAAACTTGTTCATATTAATTTAACATTACAGCTATTTTTTATGGATACCTTCGCCCCGCATTTTAAAATGATCTGATTAGCGACACTCGTTAGACATTTAAAAAACAATGAAATTTAAAAACATCCTTATCTATTCAGGATTTATCGGAGTCCTGTCCCTGTCTGCCTGTTCAAAAAAAATTGCTGTTGAGGAAGAAACTCCTGTGGCCCCACCAAAAGCGGCAACGGCTTACAACATTTGCTGAACACCTCCCCAAACCATCGTATCACATTTACAAATTCATTTAACGCTTAAACAAAAATTAAACAATGCTGCAACCATGATTGGGTAAGAACCTTTCATATCTGTTTATAGCTGATCTCATGCCAGTTTGCGAAAAAGATTTCCGAAAAAACCAAAATAGTCACTCAGGCAGGTTTTGGCTACAAACAGATCGGTTATGGCTACATTCCCGTTTGATTGACCACATACCTTTGCTTCATATTAATTAAAAAAACAGAAGTATGTTAGCTCAAAACAAAATTGCGGTTGTTACTGGTGGCAGCCGCGGTATCGGGAAAGATATAGTCCTCAATCTGGCTAAAAATGGATTGGATATCGTTTTCACCTACAACAATCAGGAAGAAGCTGCAGCAGCAGTGGTAAAACAAATTGAAAAGCTGGGACAAAAGGGAATTGCATTGAAGCTTGATGTTTCCGATTCTTCAGGTTTCGATGATTTTACAAAAACTTTGATATCAGCATTACAGTCTCAACTGAACACCGACGGGTTTGATTTTCTAATCAACAATGCTGGTTTTATACACTATGCAGCATTTGAAAATTTAAGCGAAGAGCAGTTTACCGAAATGGAAAATGTACATTTTAGAGGGCCATTTTTCCTGACGCAAAAGCTATTGCCAAAAATGAAACCCTTTGGTGGCATCGTAAATGTTTCTTCGGGCCTTACACGTTTTGCTACACCTGGTTTTGCAGCTTATGCCGCATTAAAAGGTGCTATGGAAACATTAACAAAGTATCAGGCCCAGGAATTGGGTAAGAGAAATATCAGGGTAAATGTAATCGCCCCGGGCGCGATTGAAACCGACATTATGGGCGGTGCTGTTCGGGACAATGAACAAATGAACAGATACCTGGCATCACAAACTGCTCTGGGAAGGGTCGGTCTTCCTGAAGATATTGGCGGCGTAGTTGCTTTTTTATGCAGTGATGCCGCAGGCTGGATCAACGCCCAGAGAATAGAAATTTCAGGAGGATCCAATCTTTAAGACCGATATGAAAATGGAAAATAAGGAAAGAGATTTGGTAAAAGCATTAACGAAAACGGAGCTGGATACCATCAGGAAATTTTACGGTGCTTTTAACAGGAAAAATACGGCCATACTCGATGAAATCTGTATGCCTGACTGGAAAGATATTCCCTTGGCTCCCGGACAGGCCGATGGACCGAAAGGTCTTCAGGATATCATGAGCTATCTTTTTGAAGCCTGCCCTGATATCGAGGTGGAGATCCACGAAATTTTGGGAACTCATGAACGGGCAGCCGTAAGGGCTTCAATGAAATTTACCCATGTGAATGAAATCATGGGGATTCCGCCCACTCATCAACAAGTATCTGTTTCGTTGCACGAGTTTCATCATTTAAAGGATGGCAAGCTTACCCATACCTGGCATCTGGAAGATTGGTTCGGACTTTTAACCAGCGGCAAACCTAAGGACATTACTTAATAACCTGAGTTCGATGATTCATATGGCCTATAGTAGCTTATACTGTTTTTTGATCAAATAGGCCGTCAGCCTGATCCGATAGCTAGCGGATTCAATTCAGCGTATTTCCTGGTAAAAAGATGCTGAAACAAGTTCAGCCTGAAGAATCGGTTAGGATAGCCCCTCTATCAGGCAGTATTTTAATTGAATTATTATCGGGTTCAGGTTAAAAGTTGTTAAGAATCATGTTAGATTTTCATCCTGTATGTTATACAACAGGTAAATAAAGCTTTAAATTTGCATCTATGGAAATTGTTACCATCAAGTCGATTACAGCATACCACCGTTTCAGAGGACTTCCTAAACCTGAGCACCCATTAATAAGTCTCGTTGATTATGCCCTGTTGCAATTTCCGGATGATGCAAAAGCGGTAAATATGGTAATGGATTTTTATTCGATTGCTTTAAAGCGTGATATTGGGGCAAAGCTGCATTACGGACAACAAATTTATGATTTTGATGAAGGGCTGATGTCTTTCGTTGCGCCAGGCCAGGTTTTGCGGATAGAGCGAGATCAGGGTTCGCCAACAGGCGGATCCGGTTTTCTGTTGCAGATTCACCCTGATTTTTTATGGGGATCTGCTTTAGCCCAGCAGATCAAAAATTATTCTTTTTTTGATTATTCCATTCATGAAGCACTTTTTCTTTCCAGTAAGGAGGAAACCAGCATACTTCATATTTTCGAAAGTATAAAGCAGGAATATCATGATAATATCGATGGCTTCTCGCAAGGTCTCATTGTATCTCAAATTGAACTGTTGCTCAAATACTGTGAACGATTTTACAACCGGCAGTTCATCACCAGAAAAATCAGCAGCCACCAAATGCTGGTTAAAGTGGAGAATTTTCTTAACAACCATTTCTCTGCTGAAAAACATCAGGAAGCTGGTTTACTATCGGTAAAAACTGTTGCAGATGCCATGAATGTTTCATCCGACTATTTAAGCAGTCTGTTAAAACAGCTCACCGGTAAAAATGTTCAGGAACACATCCATCATAAACTTATTGAGAAGGCAAAGGCCAAATTATCTGTCACCAGTCTTTCGGTGAGTGAGATCGCCTATGCGCTCGGTTTTGAACATCCCCAATCTTTCAGTAAATTTTTTAAAATGAAGACAAACTTCTCGCCACTGGAGTTTCGGAAATCATTTAATTAAAAAACGGTTAGCCAACTTCATTCTACTGGTTGTGATGTATCGATGAAAGCACTCCATTCTTGATTTCAATTATGCTAAAAAATCGGCCATCAAGTGAGCAATCGTTTAAAATTAATTGAAGGACGCACGGAACTCAACGGGAGTAAGATCGGTTTTGCTTTTAAATAGTTTGCTAAACGACTGGGGGTAATCGAATCCCAGCGCGAAAGCAATTTCCCCGACGGTAAGTGTGGTGGTGGAAAGTTTTTCTTTTGCTTTTTCAATGATCTTTTCGTGAATGTGCTGCTGGGTATTCTGACCGGTAAGGGCCTTCAAAATCCCACTCAGATAGTTGGGAGAACAATGCAGAAGTGCCGCAATATAGGGTACGGTAGGCAATCCTTTATTGATCATGTTTTCATCATTAAAATAGTCATCGAGAATTTTTTCCAGTTTATCCAGGATTTGACTTCCGGATATTTTACGGGTAAGAAACTGACGCATATAAAAGCGGTTTGAATAATTGAGGAATGATTCAATCTGGGAGATGATGATCGACTCACTAAATTTATCGATGTGTGAATGGTATTCCTGTTCGATATTTTTGATAAAACTTCGCAATACCATTTCTTCTTTCTCAGAAACAAACAGCGCTTCATTTATTGCATAGTTGAAAAACTCATATTTTTTGATGGCTTTGGCCAATGGATTTCCCCAAAGGAAGTCAGGATGGATGAGCAGCATACTTCCTGCACTCCTGAAATCATCATCTGCTTTGAATGAAAATACCTGATTAGGGGATATAAAGAACAATATCCCCTCATCAAAATCATATTTTTGCTGCCCGTAGCCATACTGTACATCTCCAGCCTCCACTTTTTTGAGTGAGATCAAATAAAAGTCGAATACCACCCTGATGGTTTCTTCACTCCTGTAAGGTGTTATTTCGGCTAGATCTATAACACTAATCATAGGATGTTCAGGATGGCCTATACCTAGTATTTTATGATATTCCTTGATTGTTTTTATTCTGTAGGGCTGCTGCAAAATCATTCCGGTTAGCGTAAAAGTTCTAAATATAAGATTATTCCACATCAACTCTTTCCAAAGTCAGCCCGCGATTTAACCCGAAGAAAGAAAGTCCCCAAAAACCTTTGATATTGAGGCTGCCGTTTTTGGTCATGGTCAGATATGAATCATAGGTATTTCCTTTTTCCCCATCGTAATCATAGAGCTTTCCCTTCCACTTGTTCTTCTTATTATCGAAAGTAATTTCTTTTAACAATAAAATTCCTACCAAAGGCCGTTTCCGTTTTTCCTTATCAGGATTATTGACATCTAAAACGGGGTTTCCATCATGATCAACAGCATGTTTTAAATAGGTTAGCTTACCATAATAATTGTTACCGTTTTTAAATATCTGTACATTGCCCTCTTTTACCGGACTGTACCATACACCAACAATATCATCGGCTTTTGACTGTGAAAATAACATGGTAGAAAAATTTAGAAAGAGGATGGTTAGAAATAGCTGTCTCATTGCTCGTTATATTTTAAGGCGAATGCTTTCGCAAAATCATTCATTTTTGTTTTACCCAAAATGGCTGGCCTGTTTTTGAAATAATCCTCAAACAGACTACCATGATGCATCGCCGCATTCATTTCCGTAAATGCTGTGGCGATTTCGGACGATGCCCCTATTTGCGTAAACGCGTCAGTCATTTGCTTGTCACTGATCAGTACCCATTTTAAGTAGGGCTTTCCGATGGCCTTTCCCAAAACAGTGGCTATTTCCTGGCAGGTAAGTTCTTCACTGGCAACATATCTCACTTTCTTTCCTCCTTGCTGAGCGTTAACTTCCTCGGCGATAGCGGATGCGATATCTATGGGCGATACCCAGGCGATTTTGTCAGTTCCACCATAGTTCGACAATATAATGCCTGAATATCCTTTGAAAAGACCTTTCAGACCATAATGCCTGAAGTAGAGTAATTTACCGATAAAACCTTCCAAAAAGCCTTTGCCCTTAACCATGTCCATAAAGGCGTACAAATTATAATCGAAAGAGCCCGGGCGAAGATGGGTAACAACTACATCCTGAGGAAGTTGTTTAAAAACGTTTTCTGCAATATGGTGAAAAACCAGTACCCCTGCCCCGGTGGGCTTTTCGGCACCAACACTGCTCAGCTGTATTACTTTTTTTATTCCCGAGTTTTGAATCGCCTGAACATAATTTTTGCTGATGTTTAATGCCTGTTTCTGATAATCAAGTGTCTGATCTCCGAAAAAGTTAAAGGGCGGAAGCATACAATAAGCAGCATCATGACCCTCAAAAGTTTTAGTTAAAAAAACGATGTCCTCTACTTGTCCGATCGCAGCCTTTGCACCCAACTGCTCGATTGCTGCTTTCCTTGCGCCCGAGCTGCTGATTACGGTAACCTGATGTCCTTGTTCAATCAATAGCAACACCAGCGGCTTACTGACATTTCCTAATGAACCTGTCACAACTATTTTCATATTAATTTAATATTTATTTCTGATGCAAAGCTCAGTCAATTGAATTCCGCCCACGTGTTCAAATCCGCTTTTCTTGTGTTCAAAAACACGCTATTAAACTTTGTAGAGAAATATTTCTTGCATTAGCCCGGGTAACAGTACTGCATCTTATTCTTTAGCGGGTATTCATCGGCCATGAATTGGCGTAAGCGAAGTGGTAAAATTTTAAGAAAGCTTATCGCTTTGGCCCATATTTTGTAAAAATAAATGCATGAAAGTACAGATAGATGCCAGTAAACATGATTTAATTGCGCTGATAACGTTTCTCAAAAGTGACGCTAGATTTACCAAAATTTCAGCGCAGTTGGAAGCAGCAATAGCATTGGAAGCGCATAATCATGAAGATGATATCCCAAAGGCGGGAGACAACCCAATTATACTACGTTCGGAGTAGTGCCCCTGAATGGTTTGTGGTATGTGGTGTTGATAGTAGAATTAGTTTTATATGACTTCATCCAGTCCTGCGACTTTCAGCAAATTTGCGTAAGCGAATAAAAACCTCGTATAGCGCCAATTGCATGGGCGTCATTCCTACGAAATTTTAACTTGCCATACTGATCGTATTATTATCAAACCTTCGGTCGCATTCCAAATGCATACTCAAATTTGGCCTTGGGTAAGTGATTTCAGATTTCACCAAACCTAGTCCGCTAATATCTGTTGCTAGTTGTATACAATTGTTAAGTGATGGAGAAAAAGAACAAGGCCAATGTGATCAGCGTGAAGGGTGCGAGGGAACATAATCTGAAAGATATTTCCCTTGAGATTCCCAGGGATAAAATAGTCGTATTTACCGGTGTTTCAGGATCAGGAAAATCATCTCTTGCATTCGGTACACTCTATGCTGAAGCACAACGGCGCTATCTGGAATCCGTTTCGCCTTATGCCCGCAGGCTTTTTAACCAGATGGATGTTCCTGAAGTAGACTCCATCGAGGGATTGCCCCCGGCAGTTGCCCTGCAACAGCAGCGTTCAGGTGCTTCCACCAGATCGTCAGTTGGCAGCGTAACCACGCTATCTAACTTGCTTAGAATGCTTTTCTCCCGGGCCGGAGACTATCCACCCGGTCAATCCATCATCTATGCCGAAGGTTTCTCTCCCAATACACCCGAAGGTGCCTGCGAGGCGTGTCACGGTATGGGCAGTGTCTTCGAAGTTACCGAGGAAACAATGGTACCTGACGATACGCTCAGCATCAGAGCGGGTGCAATTGCATCCTGGCCCCGGGCATGGCAGGGTCAAAACCAGCGGGACATCTTGGTATCGCTGGGCTTCGATGTTGATACTGCATGGAAAAAATTACCAAAAAAGCAAAGGGATTGGATACTGTTCACTGAAGAGACGCCTACAGCGCCAGTTTATCCAGGACTTTCACCGGAGGAAACCGCTTTAGCCGTTGCAAAAAAGCTACCGCCGGATTATATGGGTACCTTTATTGGTGCCCGGGCTTACGTATTGAAAACCTTTGCCGCAAGCCAGTCTGAACTGATGAAAAAAAGGGTCTCGAAATATATGATCAGCCAGAAATGTCCGGTTTGTGCGGGGAAGCGGCTGAAAAAAGAAGCACTGTCTGTGAAATTCAAAGGCAAGGATATTGCAGAAACTTCCGGAATGACATTAGCTGAACTTTCGAAACTTTTCGGTGAACCTGCCAGGACTGAAAAGGAAGTAAAACCCGAAGAAAAGCAGCTGGTAATACAACGAATTTCTACCGACATACGCGCCAGAATCAGTGTGATGCTGGAGCTCGGTTTAGGCTACCTTACCCTAAATAGAAGTACCCCAACCCTTTCACCAGGGGAGTTACAGCGACTACGTTTGTCCACCCAGGTACACTCCAATCTTTTCGGTGTGGTTTATGTTCTTGATGAGCCCTCGGCGGGATTACATCCTGCAGATACTGAAGCCTTACTGCGTATACTGGAGAAGTTAAAAAATGCCGGCAACAGCATTTTTGTGGTGGAACATGAAATAGAGGTGATTAAACGCGCAGACTGGGTTATTGACGTAGGACCGGGTGCAGGAGAGCAGGGCGGGCAGATTATCTACAGTGGCACGGTTGCCGGGCTGAAAAAGAATACGGACTCCGTAACCGGGAGATTTCTCTCAGGCACCGCCAATCTGACTGAACACCAACCCCGAATATCCAAGGGGTATCTCTGCGTGCGAGGGGCTAAAAGACACAATTTGAAGGATGTGGACATCGATTTCCCGCTTGGTGTAATGACCAGCGTAACGGGAATTTCGGGTTCGGGAAAAAGCAGTTTGGTTAGCCAGGTACTTGTGGAGTTACTTTCAAAGCAATTGGGAATCAAAAATGAAATTGTCAGCGAATCCACAGCGGATGATCCTTTAGCTGACAGTTCAGCGCCGGCCGGTGGGAAAATCACTGGTGGAGCAGCGGAAATAGCCAGATTGGTTGTAGTAGATCAGCGTCCCATCGGCAGAACACCACGATCAAACCTTGCTACCTATACCGGACTTTTTGACCACATACGCAAACGATTTGCCGACACACCTGCAGCCAAAAAAAAACGGTATGATGCCGGACGATTTTCCTTTAACCTGGCCAAGGGCCGATGTGCCAATTGCCAGGGTGAAGGATTTGTGATGGTGGAACTACTGTTTCTACCGAGTGTGTATACCCCTTGTCCGGCCTGCAGCGGTACCCGGTACAATCCGGAAACTTTACAGGTAACTTATAGAAATAAAAATATCGCGCAGGTTTTGGAAATGACGGTTGAGGAAGCATGCAATTTTTTCGATGAAGACCTCCAGATTTACCAGGGGCTAAATGTTGTACGGGAGGTGGGCCTTGGTTACCTCAGGCTCGGACAGTCTGCAACAGAACTATCTGGAGGAGAGGCGCAGCGCATTAAATTGGCAACGGAGCTGCAAAAAAGCAATAAAGGCGCTTCACTGTATATTCTTGATGAACCTACGACCGGACTCCATCCTGCTGACGTTGAGCGGCTGCTCTTGCAGCTAAACAGACTGGTAGACAGCGGAAACACCGTAATTGTTGTGGAGCATGATATGCAGGTGATTGCACAAAGCGACTGGGTAATTGATATTGGACCAGGCGCCGGGGACCTTGGCGGAAAGGTTGTGTTTTCGGGCCTCCCTGAAGCGCTATGCCAAAACGCGGACAGTAAAACCGCCAGGTACCTGAAAGCGTATAAAAACCAATAATCAGCTTTAGGGATACGCTACTGAGAAAAAATCAGCAAATCTGCGGCTAGGTATGAATGCTACGTATCAAAATAGATTAACCTGAATCTAATTATAACTTTATGCAGAAACGTTACCTTGAACCACATACGCGCGATTAGTTATGCTTTCCAATTAAGCGGGAACGAAAAATTAAGTACTAAAAATAATTCAATGCACTTAAAATTCCCTCTACCGAAAACTTTGCCCCGCACACAAACTCATCGGCCGCTCCGTAGTAAATGGTTAATTCATCACCTTTAACGATGTGACCGTTGGTAAATACCACCTCGCCAAAAAAACCGTGTAATTCATAATCTTCCTGAGGTACCATTATCGGCGCTTCTGTTCTGGCCAGTACTTTAGCGGGATCATTTAAATCCATTAAAAAAGCACCTAAAGCATACTGGTGTTTCTCATTAGCACCGTGGTAAATTTCGAGCCAGCCGGCTGCCGTTTTAATGGGTGCTGCACCGGCGCCTACACGGGCACTATCCCAAAGGTTGGCCCTGGTTTTGATGAGGCACTGGTGTTTGCCCCAGTGGATGCCATCAGGAGATTCGGCCAGCCAGATGTAATTACCACCCAAAGCTACACTGCTGGGGCGGTGCAGGGCATAAAACTTGCCGTTAATACGTTCTTCGAACAGGGCGCAATCTTTATTGTGCGGAGGGATGATCATGCCATGGTGCTCAAAGTTTTTCCAATCTGTGGTGGTCCGCAGCCCTACCCCCACACCATGGGCCGAAACGGCCGTATAGCTTAGATAATAGGTATGGCCAATTAAGGCTACGCGGCAATCTTCAATGCCAAAGGTTTCATCTTTGCCTTCGCCCTGTAATAAAGGGTAACCTTCCGGTTCATAAAAATGAATACCATCATCACTGCAAACCAATCGTAAATGCGATAGTGTGGTTAAATAATCGGCCCCTTTATAGTGAATTATCCTCGGGTCGGTAGCATTTACATGCGGGTCGTTTTCTTCAACGGCCAGGATCTCGATGCCATCCTGGGTTAAAATGGGGAAAGAGATAATACCCGCTGTTTGTTTAGGCCTTTCGGCTACCCGGATCAATAACCATATTTTCCCCTCAAAGTTAAAAACACCGGGATTAAGCAGGCAGGCAATTTCCAGCCCATCTCTACTGGGTGACAGATTTTTGGGTGCGAGTATGTGGTTTTGCGGAAACCGTTGGGCAATATCGGCCATAAAAATGTTTTTAAAACAAACAGGCGACCATTTTTTTTGGTCGCCTGTTTTATTATTGAATGGATATTATAAAGAGTTGATCCACTTTACCAGTTCATCTCTTCCTTTACCTGTTTTTTGTTGCAGTCTGCCCAACAACTCATCATCCTGTCCTTCTTCGTGTTTTAAATCGTCGTCGGTTAAATCAGCATAAGCCTGTTTAACTTTTCCTTTTATTTCGTTCCACTTTCCTTTTAATTCTAACTTATCCATAGGGGTTATTTTTTGGTGGTGAATAATATGTTTTACACAGAATAAACAACCTTAAGCCCCGTTTTGTTTCGCCTTTTTGGTCTATTACCTCAATAAGCAGCTAATTTTATGTTATTCCTTCAGGTTTTATATAGGTTTTGGGTATATTAAGGCTATTATTCTTATCCATTTACTAAACATTACTAACTAAACTTACAATTTGATGAAAAAACTACTCTTCAGTATGATTTTATCTCTCAGTGTAATTTCGTTTGCTTTCGCGCAGGGCAAAGTGATTACCGGGAAGGTGACGTCGGCCTCGGGACCAATTCCGGGTGTTAGCGTATTTGTAAAAGGCTCGCCGGCCAACGGCACACAGAGCGATGCCACTGGGGCTTTTAAATTAACGGTTGCAGATGATGCTAAAACGCTTGTTTTTAGTTTTATCGGTTATAAAGCCAAAGAAGTACCCATTACGGGGCCAACCCTAAATGTAAAGCTCGAGGAGGAAAACAATGCCTTAGCCGATGTGGTTGTGGTGGGTTACGGTACGCAGAACAAACGGGATGTAACGGGATCGGTAGCTTCGGTTAAAGCTAAAGATCTGGAGAACCTACCAGTTACGAGTTTTGAGCAAGCCTTACAAGGAAAGGCAGCAGGCGTGCAAATTGCAGCACAAAATGGAAAATTAGGTCAGGGGATTACCGTTAGGGTGAGGGGCGCTGCATCAGTAACTGCAGGTAGTGAACCGCTTTACATTGTTGATGGAATCCCGATTACTTCTGGTGATTTTTCCAGTACTACTGCACCAACGAGTGCTTTGGCAGATATAAATACCAACGACATCGAATCAATTGAAGTTTTAAAAGATGCATCGGCATCAGCAATTTATGGTGCAAGGGCTTCAAATGGCGTAGTATTGATTACTACAAAACAAGGTAAGGCAGGCAAAACACTTGTCCAGTTTAACGCATTAGGCGGAGTAAGCTCCCCTTCTAACCATAGGGATTTTTTAAACGCAGAGCAATATGTTCAGCTAGAGCGTAGAGCCGGGCAAGGCGCTGCCAACCAGGATTTCCTTAACGGAGATTATGCAACTTTGCAAGAAGCATTAGATGATTACAGGGAAAGTGTAGAAGCCCGTTTGAACCGATATTCGGCTGGCAACAATGATTATCAAACTTATAAGGTAAACACAAACTGGGAAGCTGCTTCTTTTCAAGACAAACCGGTTACCCAACAGTATGATCTGAATTTGACCGGAGGGAATGAAAAAACGAAATTTTATATTGGTGGTCAGGCGTTAGATCAACAAGGAATTGTGATTGGAAACAGTTATAAACGCTACAGCGGCCGATTAAACCTGACCAATAAAGTAACCGACTTTTTAGAAGTAGGTATTAACCTTAATTTCTCGAATAGTATTAATAACAGGATATCAAATGATAATGCCTTTTCAAGTCCACTACAATCAGTAGCACTTTCGCCCATTACACCGTTTATCGATCCAAGGTCGGGTTTAATCAGCGGTACTTTGCCTGGGGCAGCCTCAAACTACCCTGTATACTATAACCCCTTTATCAGTGTAGACAATGCTTTTTACAAAGCAACAGTCTACCGAACAATTGGCAAAGCTTTTGCGAATATAAACCTTGCTAAGGGATTAAAATTCAGTACTGATTTTTCTATTGACAACTTAAATCAAAACGAAGAAAGTTATTATGGTTCATTAACTTTTAGAAATACAGGCACATCAAATGGATACGGTCAAAATATTTCAACTTTTATAATTAATGCCAATACTAATAATTTCTTCAGTTATAATACAACTATTGGAAAAAGTGCTTTTGATGTTATTTTGGGTACAAGTTATCAAAAATCGACCACCAAATACAGCACCATTGAAGGACAGGATTTCCCAAGTGATTCTTACATTAAACTAGGTTCTGCTGCAACAAAAGTAATTGCAACCAGTAATGAAGGTGCTTTTAGCTTTCTGTCTTATTTCTTTAGGGCAAATTATAAATACAACGATCGTTATTTGGTGGGCTTTAGTGTAAGGGCCGATGGTTCATCACGTTTTGGAGCCAACAATAGATATGGGTATTTCCCGGCAGGTTCATTGGCCTGGATTGCATCAGAAGAAGATTTCTTAAAACAAAGTGAAACCATCAGTTTATTAAAATTTAGGGTAAGTTATGGTTTAACCGGTAATGCCGAAATTGGCAATTATTCTGCCCGTGGTTTATTCGCTGGAACAGGGGCATATGGCGGTTTGCCTGGGCAAACTCCTTCGCGAATAGCCAATCCTGATTTAACATGGGAAAAAACCAAACAACTCGATATCGGCTTTGATTTTGGTATTTTAAAGAATAGAATTACCGGAATTTTCGATTTCTATCAAAAAAACACAACAGACCTGCTATTGGATGTGCCGATTCCTCAAACTACAGGGTTTTCTACCAAAACGCAAAACTTAGGATCGTTAAAAAACACCGGGTTTGAATTGGGTATTAATACAGAAAATTTTGTGGGTGCCTTCAAATGGTCAACTGCAATAACGGGGGCAATTAACAACAATAAGATTACCAACCTGGGTGGGCAGGTTTTAAACAGTAACGAAATAAATGCAGCTATTTCCGGTCAACCAATCGGTGTATTTTACCTGCCTGAATATGCCGGGGTAAATCCGGCCAATGGTGATGCTTTGTATTACAAAAACACAGTAGTTGATGGCAATATAGACAGAAGTACGACAAATAACATTAACGATGCACAACGGATTTTTGCAGGCAACCCAAATCCAAAATATACGTTCGGTTTAAACAACACTTTTTCATACAAAAATTTCGATTTAGGTATATTTTTTCAAGGTGTAAAAGGCAATAAAATCTTTAATGCAGGTGGCCAGTACATGAGCGCTAATGGCTCAAACGGCTATGATAATCAAACCACAGATCAAATGAGCTATTGGGACAAACCAGGTGATATTACATCTGTTCCAGAGCCACGTTTGTTTGCTGGTAATGGCATTGGAAACTCGACCAGGTATTTATCTGATGGCTCTTATGTCAGGCTAAAAACGTTAACAATTGGTTATAATTTCCCTACTTCAATATTAACTAAAATTAAATTAAGCAAATTAAGGTTATATGCTACGGCTCAAAATCTGCTTACCATAACAGGATATAAAGGCTGGGACCCGGAGGTTAATGCAGATTATCAATCGACAAACATTAATCAAGGTGTAGATTTTTACTCAGCACCACAGCCACGTGTAATTTCATTTGGTATTAACATTGGCCTATAATTAAAAAAGAATCAAAATGAAAAAGACATATATAAATAATATCATATTTGCTTGCATGTTTTTGATGGCTTTATCTTCGTGCAAAAAACCGCTTGATATAAATCCTATTGATACCGTTGATCAAAAAAATGCTTTGATCACTTCAAAAGATGTTGAGGGTGCACTGGTTGGTGCATATGCTGATCTTGGCAGCCGTAATTTTTTTGGTGGACGTCCACTCTTGATGACTGATTTCTTAGCAAATACTGACGCTATTGAATGGTTTGGGACCTACGAGGAACTGACCCAGGCCATCAATAAAAAGCTTTTAAAAACAAATAGTTATGTTGATAACGTATGGGCTGCAGGATATACCGCAATTAATGATGCCAATAATGTAATTGCTGCCCTTGATAAAGTAGAGCCTGCAAAAAAGAGCAGAGTAGAAGGAGAAGCTAAATTTATCCGGGGGTCGGCATATTTCGAACTCGTTAGGGTATTTGCAAAAGCCTACAATGATGGTTCTCCAGGCACGAATTTGGGAGTACCCATCGTGTTAACTCCAACTAACCTCATAAGCGAAGCGAATTATGTAAGTAGGGCTACTGTAGCTGCCGTTTACAATCAGGCTATAACTGATTTAACAGATGCAGAAGCTAAACTTCCGGCTACTAATGGTTTTTTCGCAACTAAGTCTGCAGCAGCTGCAATGCTAGCGAGACTTTATTTACAAATGGGTAATTATAGCGCGGCCGGGGCAGCTGCAAACCGGGTGATTGCTTCCGGAAATTATCAACTAACAGGTACATACCTTGCTGCTTTCCCTAAAATGCCAGAAAGTGGAAGGCCCGCAAGACCTGGAGACAATTCTACTGAAGATGTTTTTGCTGTGCAAGTAACAACGCTTACCGGATTTAATGGTTTTAATGAGTTTTATGGTTCATCAACTTTTGGTGGCCGCGGAGATGCGGTAATTTCACAAGATTGGATTGATGAGACTTATGCTCCTGATGATGACAGGATTAATGCTTTTTATGACGATGACGACATGTTTACGGCAAAATTCGGCAATCAATTCGGGAATGTTCCGGTTATTAGGCTGGCAGAAATGTATTTAATCAGGGCAGAATCTAATGCACGCTTAGCTCCTGCAGCGCCAATTGGCAGTATAACACCACTACAAGATCTCACTACAGTTAGAGATAGAGTTGGCTTAACCACAACTACTGCTACTTTAGCAGATATCCTTAATGAAAGGAAACTTGAATTTGCTTTTGAGGGATTTTCACTACACGATGCTAAAAGAACGCAAACAAATATTGGAAACATACCATGGAATTCTACCAGCTTAGTTTTCCCAATTCCACAAAGGGAGATTGATGCAAATAAAAACCTGGTTCAAAACCCTGGATACTAATACTAGATTACAATAAACAACAAAGCCTCCGATTTACATCCGGAGGCTTTGTTGTTAAATATATTTATCTTACAGTTTCTTAGCAGCTTCAATAATCTCTTCTACCACACCCGGATCAAGCAAGGTAGAGGTATCGCCTAAATTGGAGGTATCGCCTTCGGCAATTTTGCGTAAAATACGGCGCATAATTTTGCCTGAACGTGTTTTGGGCAAACCAGACACAAACAATATTTTATCAGGCTTGGCTATGGCGCCGATTACGCGGGTAACTGTTTGCAAAATATCTTTTTTAGATAATTCTGCCTCACCATGCATATCAGGATAAATCACAAAAGCATAAATACCCTGCCCTTTTACATCATGCGGATAACCCACCACCGCGCTTTCTACAACACCGGCGTGCATGTTAATGGCATTTTCTACCTCTGCTGTTCCTATTCTATGTCCAGAAACGTTTAATACATCATCAACCCGGCCCGTAATCCGGTAATAACCATCCTCATCGCGTAAACAGCCATCGCCGGTAAAATATAAATTCTCGTAAGTAGAGAAATAAGTTTGTTTGCAACGCTCGTGGTCGCCATAAGTGGTACGCAGCATCCCTGGCCAGGGGAATTTAATGCAAAGATTTCCCATCACCCCGTTTCCTTCAATTTCATTACCATTTTCATCTACCAAGATCGGCTGGATCCCTGGTAAGGGCAAGGTAGCAAAGCTGGGTTTGGTTGGGGTTACCGTTGCAATAGGCGAAATCATGATTCCTCCTGTTTCGGTTTGCCACCAGGTATCAACAATAGGCGCTTTGCCATGACCTATCTTCTCATCAAACCAATGCCAGGCTTCTTCGTTGATTGGCTCTCCTACTGAGCCTAAAACACGGATGGAGCTTAAATCTTTGCCATTAAGCGGATCATCCCCATAACTCATTAAAGAACGGATGGCTGTAGGTGCGGTATATAAGGTATTTACTTTGTGTTTTTCTACAATATCCCAAAAACGAGATGGGCTCGGATAAGTTGGAATGCCTTCAAACAATACGGATGTTGCACCTTGCGAAAGCGGTCCGTATACAATATAGGAGTGCCCGGTAATCCAGCCAATATCAGCCGTGCAGAAATAAACCTCGCCAGGTTGGTAATTAAACACATTTGAAAAGGTATAACCGGCATAAACCATATAACCGCCACAGGTATGTACCACACCTTTAGGTTTGCCCGTAGAGCCAGAAGTATATAAAATGAAGAGCATATCCTCTGCATCCATTTCTTCTGCTTCGCATACATCGTTTACGTGTTTAACTTCATCTTCCCACCATACATCACGCCCCTTTAACATCGATACAGGCGTACGCACATGGGTTAACACGATACATTTCTCTACAGTTGGGCAACCGATCAGTGCATCGTCAATTACATCTTTTAAAGGAATCTGTTTGTTGCCACGATAAGCACCATCAGCCGTAATCACCACTTTACACTGCGAATCGTTAATCCGATCGGCGATTGATTTGGCAGAAAAGCCACCAAAAATAACCGAATGTACGGCACCGATGCGCGCGCAGGCTAAAACCGCTATCGCAAGTTCTGGCACCATGGGCATATAGATGCAGATCCGGTCGCCTTTTTTGGCGCCATTGCGTTTTAAAACATTGGCAAAGCGGCAAACACGCTCGTGCAACATTTTGTAGGTATAAGTCACACTTTCTTCCTCGGGGTTATTCGGTTCCCAAACAATAGCGGGTTTATCGCCATTGGTAGCGAGGTGGCGATCTAAACAATTTTCGGTGATGTTAAGTTTTGCTCCCTCAAACCACTTGATATTAGGCTCGTTAAAGTTCCAGGATAGTACCTTAAACCAAGGTTTGCGCCATTGAAAGTTTTGCGCCACTTCGCCCCAAAACTGCTCAGGGTTTTCTACACTTTTCTTATAATCTTCTTCGTATTGCTTAAAAGATGTAATTTGCATCGCTTGTTTTTATATTTTGGATTCGTGGCTGCTAATTTAAATAAATAATACCAAGGAAAAATAGTGTTATCGTATCAAAATGAAGACAAACTGTTAAGGAGAAACATTTATTTTTAAGTTCTGGAGATTTAAACATTGCGAATAACAAAATTGCAAAGGCGCTTACCGCATATTAAATATTAATTGTAAAAAATAATTAACTAGGCTATTGCCGTTTACAATTATTATTCAGATATTTGCACACTCTTAAAAAAATTAAGCGGACGATATTAACAACTATATTTACAAGTCATGTCAAGAGTTTGTGATTTAACAGGAAAAAAAGCAATGGTAGGTAACAACGTTTCTCACTCGAACGTTAAAACCAAACGCAAATTTTACCCAAACCTACAACTTCAGAAATTTTATATTCCTGAAGAAAACCGTTGGATTACGTTGAAAGTTTCTACTTCAGCGATTAAAACCATCAATAAAGTGGGCATTAGCGAAGCAATTAACCGTTTCGTAAAAAAAGGATTTTTGTAAAAAACATTAACTGTTGAGATTAACAGTTTTCAATTTATAATAAAATGGCAAAAAAAGGTAACAGAGTTCAAGTTATTTTAGAATGTACTGAACATAAAGAAAGTGGCATGCCAGGTATGTCTAGATATATTTCTACCAAAAACCGTAAAAATACTACTGAAAGATTAGAATTGAAAAAATTCAATCCAGTATTGAGAAAAGTAACCGTACACAAAGAGATTAAATAAGATTGATGGTGTAAGGGTAGCAGGTTAGGGTATATATTCCCTCCATTCTATCCATCTATCATTCAATCATTAAATTTTATAAGAACATGGCAAAGAAAGTAGTTGCAACCCTTAAAACAGGTACAGGTAAAGAATATTCGAAAGTAATTACAATGGTAAAATCACCAAAAACCGGTGCTTACTCATTCAAAGAACTTATCGTACACAACGACCACGTAAAAGATGCTATTGCATCTAAATAAGGTTAATATTTTTTAACATAAAATATTACAGGCCGTTCCGTTTTAACCGGAAGGGCTTTTTTTGTTATTGAAAATTACGTCAGGAAATAATTGATTATCTTTGAAAAAACATCACTATGGAAGCATATAAGTTTAAAACAAAGGTTTCTGAAAATGGAGAACTATTTCTGCCCCCGAGGGATTTGATGTAAAAAACAAAGCGGTTGAAGTTATTATTTTAAACGAGGTTCGCAATCCATTCTAAACTTTCAGATTTCGAAGATGCAGTACAAAATGCTGCAGCAGAACTGAACCAGATTGATCTTATCGTGACAAGAAATATAAAAGGCTTTATTGGAAGCAAAATAGCTATACAAACACCTACCGATTTTTTAAAAAACACAATTAATAACTAATGGGTTTATTCGATTTTTTCAAAAAGAAAGAAACTGCGCCTGAAGCTCAGGAAGCACTGGATAAAGGTTTAGAGAAAACCAAAGACGGTTTCTTTAATAAAATTACCAAAGCCGTAGCAGGAAAATCTTCCGTTGATGATGAGGTACTCGATAACCTTGAAGAGGTTTTGGTTACTTCTGATGTGGGCGTAAGTACCACCTTAAAAATCATCAAACGCATTGAAGAGCGCGTGGCCAAAGATAAATATCTGAACACCAATGAGCTTAATTTTATCCTGCGTGATGAGATCCAATTGTTGCTGTCAGAGAACAACAGCAATGATTTCCGTCAGTTCGAATATGGCGATCATAAACCCTATGTAATTATGGTGGTTGGTGTAAATGGCGTGGGTAAAACCACCACCATTGGTAAGCTGGCACATAAACTTAAAGAATCGGGTTTAAAGGTTGTTTTAGGTGCCGCCGATACCTTTAGGGCTGCAGCGGTTGACCAGATTAAACTTTGGGGCGAACGTGTAGGCGTTAGGGTGGTGGCACAGGCCATGGGTTCTGATCCTGCTTCAGTTGCTTTTGATACCTTACAATCGGCCGTGGCCAATAATGAGGACGTGGTGATTATTGATACCGCAGGACGTTTGCACAACAAAATTGGTTTGATGAACGAGCTGGGTAAAATTAAACAGGTCATGCAAAAGGTAGTACCAGGTGCACCGCACGAAATTTTATTGGTATTAGATGCCTCTACCGGGCAAAATGCCTTTGAGCAGTGCAAACAGTTTACAGAAGCTACGGATGTAAATGCATTGGCCATTACCAAATTAGATGGAACAGCGAAAGGCGGTGTGGTCATTGGCATCTCCGATCAGTTTAAAATTCCGGTTAAATATATTGGCGTGGGTGAGAAAATAAACGACTTGCAACTCTTTGATAAAAAAGATTTTGTGAATAGTTTGTTTAAGTAACACTTCGTGGTTGATTCCACTAAAGATTTAGCTGCAGGTTCACTTCGTGGGTGATTACACTGATTAGTGGATCACACAGATTTTTATTAATTTCAATAATGGAAGAATATGAAAATCATGAGCTTACAGGGATTATAATTGGTTGCTGCTATGATGTACATAATCAGTTAGGGCCAGGCTTTTTGGAGAAGATATATGTCAATGCACTCAAAATTAAACTTCTGCAGGCAAAGCTAAATTTTGAGACTGAAAAAGAGTTTATTGTAATATTTGAAGGCCAGACTATTGGCAAATTTAGATGTGACCTTGTAGTAGAACAAAAAGTAATTGTTGAGTTAAAGTCTATAACTGGTTATCAGCCCAAATTATTCCAAAATCAGCTTATCTCTTATTTGAAAGCCAGCAAAATTAAAACAGGATTATTGATTAACTTTGGCAACACAAGTTGCGAGGTCAGGAGAATATCCGTTTGATCTATTAAAATTTCCACATTTAATCTGTGGAATCGCCAAATCTGTGGAATCAAACCGCAAGGAAGGCGTAAATCAATATAATATGAATACCAAAATAGTAAGAAGTAAAAGCGCAATTAAACAGCCTAAAATCAATGTGATTACTTTAGGTTGCTCTAAAAACATATACGATTCGGAAGTATTGATGGGCCAGTTGCGCGGCAACAACCTCAATGTTACCCACGAATCGGACAAAATGGGTAAAGATGATATCGTGGTGATTAATACCTGCGGTTTTATCGACAATGCTAAACAGGAATCAATTGATACCATTCTTCAGTTCAGCGAGTTAAAAGAAGCTGGTAAAATTGGTAAAGTAGTGGTTACGGGCTGCCTTTCTGAGCGTTATAAACCAGAACTGGAATCGGAAATTACCAACGTAGATGCCTTTTTTGGCACCAACGATTTACAGAATATTCTGCACGAGCTGGGTGCTAACTACAAGCACGAGCTGATTGGCGAACGTTTGCTCACTACCCCGTCTCACTTTGCTTACTTCAAAATCGCTGAGGGCTGCAACCGTCCTTGCTCGTTCTGTGCCATTCCTTTAATGCGTGGTAAGCACATGAGCAAGCCCATGGAAGAATTGGTTAACGAAGCTAAAATACTGGCCAAAAATGGCACAAAAGAGTTGATTTTAATCGCTCAAGACCTTACCTACTATGGTTTAGATCTTTATGGTGTGCGCAAATTAGACGAGCTGATGCGTCGCTTATCGGATGTACCAGGTATTGAATGGATCCGACTGCAATACGCCTACCCTTCTGGTTTCCCGATGGAAATTTTAGATGCCATGAACGAGCGTGAGAACATCTGTAAATACCTGGATATGCCATTACAGCACATTACTGATAATATGCTGAAATCGATGCGCCGTGGTACCACCAAGCAGAAAACCATTGATCTGGTTAACCAAATTAGAGATAAAGTTCCGAATATTGCCATGCGTACCACTTTGATCTGTGGTTATCCGGGCGAAACAGAACGGGACTTTGAAGAAATGAAGGAATGGGTTGCCGACACCAAATTTGATCGTTTAGGCTGCTTTACCTACTCGCACGAAGAAAAAACACATGCCCATACATTGGTAGATGATGTGCCCGAAGATGTAAAACAAGAGCGGGTGGATGAAATCATGGAAATACAGCAAGGTATTTCATTTGATATTAACCAGGAGAAAGTGGGCAAAACCTTTAAAGTACTGATTGATAAAAAAGAAGGTGATTTTTTTGTAGGCAGAACTGAATTTGATTCGCCTGAAGTTGACAATGAAGTTTTAATCGATGCTGCAACAGGTTATGCCGCTAATGGAAGTTTTGTTCATGTGAAGGTTGACAGAGCAGAAGATTTCGATTTATACGGAACAATTGTTTAATAAAAAATAATTAACAAAAAATCCCAAAAGCATACTTTTGGGATTTTTTGTTTTTAAGGCTATCGTAAGATAGCAATTCATATATTTTATGAAACCGCTTGTTTAATACGATTAGTTTTTAGAAGCTGGCTTGGTTTTAATCTGACTAGGTTTTAACCAGATTTTAGCTCCTTTTGAGTTTACATAGTATTTCTCATTTTTTGAATTGATATAAACATCAGAACCATCTGGTGCCATTTTACCTTTCCAGGTTTTATCAGCAACTTTCGAACTACCTTTTACCGCTACTTCAGCCGTTTTATTACCTACCGATTTAGCACCTTTTCCAATTGCTTTTCCGGTTTTGTCTAATGCTTTACCTACTTCAGTTTTTTTCTCTTGCGCGCTTACGCTAAGGGTTACACCGCCAATTAAGGCCATTGTTAATAAACCCATTACTAGTTTCTTTTTCATGACAGCTATATTTTTATTTACAGGATAACAGTTGATGATAACATTTGTTTTATTTCTGTTACACGAATAAAGATAAAGTTTTAAAATATTATTTTTTAAGCAAGTAAACCGAAGTACAATATGATAAAGAAGGACTGCACTAACCCAAAAGCAAAGAAACCTGCTTTACAAATCATTTTTATTCTTGTTTGGAGCGCATGTGCGGTGACAACGATTAAAGTCAGTTCCCGTGCTCTGCTTTATCCCTCCGCTGCGCTTCAGGGATACCACTCCGCCCGCGGCTAAAAACACAGTTACTGCAAAAAACAAAGTATTAACGTACCATACTGGGCAAAACACTGGCCTGTTTCTTACACTCCCCCCTGTTTAATAAACCTTATTGAAGCGGCTATCCTTTTTGACCCTCAGACTTAAAATGTTTCTACTAAACCCTCACAAAAAGATAATAGCGGAAAGAAGGACTGTACTAGCCGAAAAGTAACAAACCTTGATTTACAAATTACTTTTAGTCCTTTTTTTGGAGCGCAAGGGCTGTAGCAAACGATTAAAGTCAGTTCCCGTGCTCTGCTATATCCCTCCGCTGCGCTTCAGGGATGCCGCTCCGCCCGCGGCTAAAAACACAGTTAACTGCAAAAAACAAAGTATTAACCTACCATACTGGGCAAAACGCTGGCCTGTTTCTTACACTCCCCCCTGTTCAATAAACCTTATTGAAGCGGCTATCCTTTTTGACCCTCAAACTTAAAATGCTTCTACTAGACCCTCACAAAAAGATAATAGCGGAAAGAAGGACTGCACTAACCCAAAAACAAAGAAACCTGCTTTACAAATCATTTTTATTCTTGTTTGGAGCGCATGTGCGGTGACAACGATTAAAGTCAGTTCCCGTGCTCTGCTATATCCCTCCGCTGCGCTTCGGGGATGCCGTTACGCCCGGGGCTAAAAACACAGTACAGCAAAAAAAAAGTCTTAACGTACCATACTGGGCAAAACGCTGGCCCGTTTCTTACACTCCCCCCTGTTCAATAAACCTTATTGAAGCGGCTATCCTTTTTGACCCTCAAACTTAAAATGCTTCTACTAAACCCTCACAAAAAGATAATAGCGGAAAGAAGGCCTGCACTAACCGAAAAGCAAAGAAACCTGCTTTATAAATCATTTTTATTCTTTTTTGGAGCACTAGGCCAAAATAATGATTTAAACCTACTTGCAACTTGAATCTAAATCGTACAGCAGATACCTACTTAACTCAACTTTTCGGCTAATAGCTTCATTTCGATCTGTGGCGACCTCTTCTCGTAAATGATGCTGTGAACGGCCTTACAAATTGGCATGTCTACATTGTACTCCTGATTTTTGATGTGCATACATTTTGCAGCGTAATAACCTTCGGCTACCATATTCATTTCTAATTGCGCCGATTTTACCGTATAACCTTTGCCCACCATGTTGCCAAAGGTACGGTTGCGGCTAAACTGCGAGTAAGCAGTAACCAGCAAATCGCCCAGATAAGCTGATTCTTTAATGTCGCGATCTATTGGATGAACTACATCTACAAAGCGTTTCATTTCACTTATCGCATTGCTAATGAGCACCGCCTGAAAATTATCGCCATAACCTAAGCCATGGCAAATGCCACTGGCTACCGCGTAAATATTTTTTAAAACCGCAGCGTATTCGGTGCCAAAAATATCGTCAGAAACATTGGTTTTAATATAGCGTGTACTTAAAAAAGAGGCAAATACCGCTGCTTTATCTACATCGGTACAAGCTATGGTGAGGTAAGATAGTTTTTCAAATGCAACTTCTTCGGCATGGCAAGGACCACTTACCACCAGAATATCATGATATGGGATGTTGTATTTTTCGTGCATAAACTCTCCGATAATCAGGTTATCTTCAGGCACGATTCCCTTAATGGCCGATACTATTTTCTTGCCTTTTAAATCATCGGGGGTAATGGTGGAGAGGGTTTCTTTTAAAAATGCAGCCGGTACATTTAAAATAACAAAATCAGCTGATTCTATAATCGAATGGATATCGGACGAGATGTTGTCGCCGGCAAGCTTTAGCTCTACAGAACTAAGGTAATGCGGATTATGTTTAAATTTTTTAATGTGCTCAATGGCTGTTTCATTACGCATCCACCAAAAAATTTCTTTCTCAGACAAATTATCTGCAAGCATTTTAACGATGGCAGTAGCCCAGCTCCCGCCCCCTATCATTGCTATTTTAGGTACCATATTTTAAAAGGGTATAAGGCTTAAGGTGAAAGGCAAAAGGTTATTATGTACCATGTACTAAAGTTTAAGGTAAAAGGTGTAAGGCAAAAGGTGTAAAATTTAAGGTTTAAACTCAATGCTTTAAATCCTAAACCTTACACCCTAATCATAGGAATACACCTTAAAGATGGCAATTTACTATTTCTTATAGATATTTACGATAAAAGTGTGAGGCGAACAGGCAAAACCCTACACCTCACACTTTTAACCTTACAGCCCAAAAGGCTACTTCTTACCGTCTTTATTAAACAATTGGTCTTTAGCTGTTTTTTCTACCACCATACCATCTTTTAACTTGTTCTGAATAGCAGAATACGGACCGGTTACCACTTCATCGCCGGCTTTAACACCCGATTTTACAATAATAAACTGATCATTCTGAATACCGGTAGTTACCTCAGTTTTTTTAACTTTTTTGCTTTTAGCATCGTAAGTGTAAATATATTGCTTCACCTTTTTATCGGTCAGTTTCGATTTCTGTTTATCGGTATCTTCCTGGTTACCCTGGTTATTTTTATTGTCGCCTGATTTTACGTTATCGGTAAAAACCGCCTGGATTGGAATGGCCAGTCCCGTTAACGACTCTGCTTCAATATCAACTGTTGCCGACATCCCAGGACGGAAAATAGATTGTTGCTTACCTTCCATTTCTTCAGTGATGCGGATTTTTACCGAAAAGTTCGTCACCTGATCAACAGAAGTAGAGACTGCGGTTCCAACTGCAGTTGATGAACTTGCTATTTCAGTAACCACGCCTCTGAATTTTTTATCTGAAAATGCATCTACTTCGATAGAAGCTTTATCACCAACTTTAACACGGGTAATGTCGTTCTCGTTTACATCAACATTCACCTCCATTGATGAGAGGTTAGAAATACGCATTATTTCAGTACCTGCCATTTGCGAAGTTCCCAAAATACGGTCGCCAAGCTCTATTGATAGTTTAGAAACTACACCATCTACTGGTGCGTAAATAGTGGTTTTAGCCAAGTTTGCACCCGCTTCTTTAACATTCGCACCCGTTTGCTCCAAGGTAAATTTGGCACCGGTTACATTTTCTTTAGCACTGGCTAAATTTGCTTTAGCCGTTAAAAATGCCGCTTTAGCTGCATCAAATTCTGAAGCTGAAATTACTTTTTTATTAAAAAGTTCAACATTACGTTTATAAGTAGCTTCTGCGTTTATAAAATTAGCCTGGTTTTGAGCAAGTTGTTGTTGCGCTGCAGCTACACTGGCTTTTTGTGCATTAAAACTTGCTACGGTTCTTTCATAACCCGATTGTAATACATCCGGACGTACTTTACAAAGCAATTGGCCTGCTTTAACAATATCGCCTTCTTTTACTTTTAACTCTACTACCTCTCCAGATACTTCCGAACTCAATTTAACCTCAGTTTCTGGCTGGATTTTTCCACTTGCCGTTACTGTTTCCACAACAGTTTTATCTGACGCTTTTTCTGTAGTTACTTTTTCGGTTTTGTTTCCACCGATCACTCCTGTCAGTTTTAGCACAACCAGAAGGGCTACGATAGCAACTACGGTAATAATAATATGCTTCAGTTTCATAATTTGTATTGTATTTCGTTTATTAAATTAATGTTGAAAGGTTATGAGTTGTAAGGTTGAAAAGTTTAATATTAAATTTGCCTCACTTTCAGTTTAGTTTCTGGTCTTAAAAAACAATCTGTTTGCCCAAATAATAATCAATTACTTTAGCACGGAACAGTAAATCGTATTTCGCCAGGATAAAATCTATTTCTGCTTTATTTCTATTGGTTTGTGCCGTACTATAATCTAATGAGTTGACTAAACCTACGGCATAACGTTGCTCGATAACATAAAAAGCATCTTTCTGTGCCTGAAAAGCATTTTGGGTAGAAGAGTACCTACTTTGTGCAGCGTTTAAATCGGCAACAGCCTGATTAATTACCTTGATCAGGTTGTTTTTGGCAATCTGCTCATCTGTTTTGCGTTGCTGGAATACAATTTTAGCTTTTCTAACGGTTGATCGGGTGGCAAAACCATTAAAAATTGGAATCGAAATACCCATATTGATAGATTTACCAAAGTTATCTGATAATTGATTAAAAAACGGACTGTTTCCAGGGAAAGCAAACTGGTATTGATAGAACGACCCTAAGCCTCCTCCAAAGCTAACCTTCGGGTAATAACTACCTTTGGCCACATCAATGGCTTTTTCTGCTGCTTTCGTATTTAAATTTGCCAATTTAATATCCGGGAAGCTATTTAAAGCCTGGTTATAAATATCATTTGGTACGTAAGTGTTCTGGATGTTATTCATTTCGCTAACCAATGGCGGCTGTACTTTAAATGTCATTGGTGGCTGAATCTCCATTAACTGACCCAAAGTTAAATAGGATATGGTTAACTGGTTCTGCGCATTGGTTAGATTAAGCTCTGCAGTTGCCGCCTGCGATTTGGCCTGCGAAATATCAGCTAAAGTTTTATTACCAACATCTAAAAGGGCCTGTTCTCTTTTTAAAGTAGCATTTGCTACTTCTAACTGTTGCTGCGTAGCTTTAACCTGATCCTGGTTATTTAAAACCTGCAGGTAAGCTGTTACCACCTGCAGAATAAGATCGTTTTTTACCTTTTCTACATTGGTTTGATCTACAGCCAACAATAACTTATTCTGTCTGATCTGATTAATTAGCGCACCACCTCCAAACAATTGCATATTAGCAGAAACACTTGGACTTAAGCTATAATTTTGGGTATTTAGAAACAAACCCGATGTTACCTGGCTTCTTCCCCACTGCATAGATTGGTTAGCGGAACCATTTACAGTAGGCAATAAAGCATTTTTTGACTGGCGCACATTTTCATCGCTGATTGCAGCGTTAAATGCGGCTTGTTTGATGTTTAAATTATTTTTTAACGTGTTTTCGACCGCTTTTTCAATGCTGATCACTTCCTGAGCCCTAATTTGCTGACTAAAACTTAATGCCACTAGTAATGCAGATCCGGTAATTAACTTTTTATTGGTAAACATCTTCATAATTTGTTTCAAATCTATATAAACAACTTTAATAATTTCAATCTGTTCAGGCATTTACTAACTTTGAAGTTAAATGTACCTGATCAAATCACCGCTTCTGCTAAAATGGTATTATCCATCACTGTTATGGAATAAATCCCGCACCGAAAAAGTTATTTATCTGACCTTTGACGATGGACCTATACCCAATGTTACAGATTTTGTATTAAAAACTTTGAAAGTCTTTAATGCTAAAGCTACATTTTTTTGCATTGGCGATAATATTGTTAAACATCCCGATGTTTTTAAACGTGTAAAAGCCGACGGGCATGCCATTGGCAACCACACCTTCAACCATTTAAAAGGATGGAAAACTGATGATGAAACCTATCTCGAAAACACGCTAAAATGCCAGGAACTTACGCAGTCTAACCTCTTCCGCCCACCTTACGGCAGAATCAAGAAAAGTCAGATTCTAAGTCTGAAGTCCGAAGTCCGGAGTCCGAAGTCAGACTCCCAACTGCAAACTGAAAACTCCCAACTGCAAATCGTCATGTGGGATGTACTTAGCGGCGATTTTGACATTGATCTTTCGCCCGAAAAATGCTATCAAAATGTGATCAAACATACCGAAAACGGTTCGATCATCGTTTTTCACGATAGTTTAAAAGCATTTGATCGTTTAGCATATGCATTACCCAGGGTTTTAGCCTATTTTACCGAAAAGGGTTTCACTTTCGCTACCCTTTAGCTATTGTTATGCCAGAGCTGCCCATGCTTACGCCATGAAGCTAAAACAGGTTTTTAGCCAGATCATTAATTCCCAGCTGTTCAAAAACGGACAAAACTGTACGAAACTGAACGGTAAATTAGAATAATCATTTGATCATTTTTATGATGAATATTACCTGCCTGACTAAACTAAATTCAACTGTTTAGAACAATTCTAAATTACGCAATCAATTGCTTAAATTCCATTAAAAGCTTGCTTTTTGTTATTTTTGTTTTATCAAAAAAATCCATTTTTTTTGTCGATAACCACAAATTAATCACAATTAACAGCATTCTTTGGAGAAAGTGTATTTACTGCACAAAACCTCACGAAAAAAGAATAAAATAGCTAAGATGAGTATTTATAACGATTATATCCAGGAGATTGAAGAGCGAAAAACCCAAGGTCTTCACCCTAAACCTATTGATGGCGCCGAATTATTGAGCGAAATCATCGAACAGATTAAAAATGTAAACAATTTTAACAGAGCAGATGCTGTTAATTTTTTCATATACAATACCCTACCGGGTACCACAGCTGCCGCTGGTATTAAAGCCCAGTTCTTAAAAGAAATTATTGCAGGTGAAGTTGTTGTTCCAGAAATTACACCTGATTTTGCTTTCGAACTCCTATCGCACATGAAGGGCGGTCCTTCTATTAAAGTTTTATTGGATATTGCTTTGGCTGATAATGGCGATAAGGCAAAAAAAGCAGCAGATGTACTTAAAACACAGGTTTTCTTGTATGATGCTGATACCGATCGTTTAAAAGAGGCTTACAACAATGGCAATGCCATTGCCAGAGAAATATTAGAAAGTTACGCCAAAGCTGAATTTTTTACCGAATTGCCTCCTGTTGCTGAAGAAATTAAAGTGGTAACCTTTATTGCCGGTATTGGCGATATTTCTACAGATTTACTATCTCCGGGTAACCAGGCGCACTCGCGTTCTGACCGTGAATTGCATGGTAAATGCATGATTACACCAGAGGCACAACAGGCCATTAAAGATCTTCAGGCGCAACATCCTGATAAAAGTGTGATGCTTGTGGCCGAAAAAGGCACCATGGGCGTAGGTTCTTCGCGTATGTCGGGCGTAAACAATGTGGCCCTTTGGACCGGTAAAAGATCAAGTCCATATGTTCCGTTTGTAAACATTGCGCCAATTGTTGGTGGCACCAATGGCATTTCGCCAATTTTCTTAACCACGGTTGATGTAACAGGCGGTATTGGTATCGACCTTAAAAACTGGGTAAAGAAAACCGACGAGAACGGTAATGTTGTCCGTAACGAAAACGATGAACCGGTTTTAGAAGAAGTATATTCAATAGCAACCGGAACGGTGCTTACCATTAATACCAGAACTAAAAAATTATATAACGGAGACCAGGAGCTGATTGATATTTCAAAAGCTTTAACGCCTCAAAAAATGGAATTTATCAAAGCGGGTGGCTCTTACGCTATCGTTTTCGGTAAAAAGATCCAAACCTTTGCAGCTAAAACTTTAGGTACCGAAGCTCCTGTTGTATTTGCTCCGGCCAAAGAAGTTTCTATTGAAGGCCAGGGCTTAACAGCGGTAGAAAAAATATTCAACAGAAATGCCGTAGGTTTAGCGCCAGGAAAAGTTTTACATGCAGGCTCTGATGTGCGTGTAGAAGTAAACATTGTAGGTTCGCAAGATACTACCGGTTTAATGACCGCTCAGGAATTAGAAGCTATGGCTGCTACAGTAATTTCGCCGATTGTTGATGGGGCTTACCAATCAGGCTGCCATACGGCATCTGTTTGGGACAAAAAAGCGCAAGCCAATATCCCTAAACTGATGAAATTCATGAATGATTTTGGGGTAATTACTGCCCGTGACCCTAAAGGTACTTATCATTCAATGACCGATGTAATCCACAAAGTATTGAATGATATCACGATTGATGAGTGGGCAATCATCATCGGGGGCGACTCACATACCCGCATGTCTAAAGGTGTGGCTTTTGGTGCCGATTCTGGTACAGTAGCCTTAGCTTTGGCAACCGGCGAGGCTTCTATGCCTATTCCTGAATCAGTAAAGGTAACTTTCAAAGGCGCAATGAAAGAACACATGGATTTCCGTGATGTGGTTCATGCTACGCAATTGCAGATGTTGCAACAGTTTGATGGCGAAAACGTATTCCAGGGCCGTATTATCGAGGTACACATCGGTACTTTGCTGGCTGACCAGGCCTTTACCTTTACCGACTGGACTGCTGAGATGAAAGCAAAAGCTTCTATCTGTATTTCGCAGGACGATACTTTAATCCAATCGCTTGAAATCGCCAAAAACCGCATTCAGATCATGATCGACAAAGGTATGGACAACCATAACCAGGTGCTTCAGGGATTGATTAACAAAGCAAACAAACGCATTGAGGAAATTAAAACCGGTATTAAGCCTGCTTTAATGCCAGATACAAATGCCAAATATTATGCGGAAGTAGTTATTGACTTAGACATTATTAACGAGCCAATGATTGCCGATCCGGATGTGAACAATGCCGATGTTTCTAAACGTTACACGCACGATACCATCAGAGATTTAACTTTTTACGGTGGTGATAAAAAAGTAGACCTTGGTTTCGTAGGTTCTTGCATGGTACATAAAGACGATTTAAAAATCGTATCACAATTATTGAAAAATATAGAGAACCAAACCGGCAAAGTAGAGTTTAAAGCTCCGTTGGTAGTGGCTGCACCTACTTATAATATTATTGATGAATTGAAAGCTGAAGGCGACTGGGAATATTTACAGAAATACTCGGGATTTGAATTTAGCGATGCGCTGCCTAAAAGTGTAGCCCGTACCGAGTACGAAAACATCATGTATTTAGAGCGCCCAGGTTGTAACTTATGCATGGGTAACCAGGAGAAAGCGGCCAAAGGCGATACTGTAATGGCTACTTCTACCCGTTTATTCCAGGGCCGCGTGGTAGAAGACAAAGATGGCAAAAAAGGTGAATCTTTACTGGCTTCAACCCCTGTTGTTGTTCTTTCAGCTATCTTGGGTCGCATTCCAAGCTTTGAAGAATATAAATCAGCGGTAGACGGCATTAACTTAACCAAGTTTACCCCTATTTCTACAAAACAATAATAAACAAAAAATCATATTATTTGTTACTATTAGAAAAGGCTATCCGAGAAATCTGGTAGCCTTTTTCTTTGCATAAATAATTGCATAGAATGGTTTTAAATAAGATATTATGACAAATCTCAAAAATAAATCTGTTTAAAATTGTTTACTTTAGATAGTACCTTATTGATAATAATTATAAAAATTTAAGTATGGCTTTTGATATAGAAATGATTAAAAAGGTGTATGCAAACTTCGGTAGCCGGGTAGAGGCTGCGCGTAAAGTTGTGGGCAGACCTTTAACGTTATCTGAAAAAATATTATACGCACACCTTTGGGATGGAGATCCAAAAAAGGCGTTTAAGCGTGGTTCTGATTATGTAGACTTTGCGCCAGACCGCGTAGCGATGCAGGATGCTACGGCGCAAATGGCTTTATTGCAGTTTATGCAGGCGGGCCGTCCACAAGTCGCAGTTCCTTCAACAGTTCACTGCGATCACCTGATTACGGCTAAAGAAGGCGCTGCTATAGATTTACCCCATGCCAAAACAGAAAGTGCCGAAGTTTTTGATTTCTTATCTTCTGTATCCAATAAATACGGTATCGGTTTCTGGAAACCAGGCGCTGGTATTATCCACCAGGTTGTTCTGGAAAACTATGCTTTCCCAGGTGGAATGATGATTGGTACCGACTCCCATACTGTAAATGCTGGTGGTTTAGGTATGGTAGCTATTGGTGTTGGTGGCGCTGATGCCTGCGATGTAATGGCGGGTTTACCATGGGAACTAAAATTTCCTAAATTGATTGGCGTAAAACTAACTGGTAAATTGAACGGCTGGACGGCTGCCAAAGATGTGATTTTAAAAGTAGCTGGTATTTTAACTGTAAAAGGTGGTACCGGTGCCATTGTAGAATATTTTGGTGATGGTGCTACTTCAATGAGCTGTACAGGTAAAGGTACCATCTGTAACATGGGTGCAGAAATAGGTGCAACCACTTCTACTTTCGGTTACGATGAAAGCATGGAGCGTTATTTACGTGCTACCGGCAGAAATGAAGTTGCTGATGAAGCAAACAAAATTGCAGCTTATCTAACCGGTGATGCTGAAGTATATGCTGATCCTGAAAACTACTTCGATCAGGTAATTGAGATCGATTTAGATACTTTAGAACCTTACTTAAATGGTCCTTTTACACCAGATTTAGCCACTCCGGTTTCGCAGATGAAAGTTGAGGCAGAGAAAAATGGCTGGCCGTTAAAAGTAGAATGGGGCTTAATTGGTTCTTGTACCAACTCTTCATACGAAGATTTATCAAGAGCAGCTTCAATCGCCAACCAGGCTATTGCAAAAGGTTTGGTAACCAAATCCGCTTTCGGTATCAACCCGGGATCTGAGCAGGTACGTTACACGGCAGATCGTGATGGTTTCTTAAAAACTTTCGAAGATTTAGATGCAACAATCTTTACCAATGCCTGCGGACCATGTATTGGTATGTGGGATCGTACAGGTGCAGAGAAAGCAGAAAAAAACACCATTGTACACTCGTTTAACAGAAACTTTGCTAAACGTGCTGATGGCAACCCTAATACTTTCGCTTTTGTAGCTTCACCAGAAATGGTTGCTGCAATTGCCATTTCAGGTAATTTAGGATTTAACCCATTAACGGATACTTTAACAAACGATAAAGGCGAACAGGTTAAATTAGACCCTCCTACCGGTTACGAATTGCCAACAAAAGGTTTCGCTGTAGAAGATGCAGGTTTCCAGGCTCCGGCAGCTGATGGTTCATCAGTTCAGGTTCTGGTTTCTCCAACTTCACACCGTTTACAATTGTTAGATCCGTTTACCCCATGGGAAGGCACCGATTTAAAAGGTCTAAAACTTTTAATCAAAGCCAAAGGTAAATGTACAACAGATCATATCTCGATGGCTGGTCCGTGGTTAAAATTCCGTGGTCACCTGGATAACATCTCTAACAACATGTTAATTGGTGCGGTTAACTACTTCAACGATAAAACTGATAACGTTAAAAACGAATTAACTGGCGAATATGGCCCTGTTCCGGCTACCCAACGTGATTATAAAGCGGCTGGTTTAGGTTCAATTGTAGTGGGCGACGAAAACTATGGCGAAGGCTCATCCCGTGAGCATGCGGCCATGGAGCCACGTCACCTGGGTGTTCGTGCGGTATTGGTAAAATCTTTTGCCCGTATCCATGAAACCAACCTTAAAAAACAAGGTATGCTGGCTTTAACTTTTACGGATAAAGATGATTACGATAAAATTTTGGAAGATGATACGATCGACATTTTAGGCTTAACCGAGTTTGCCCCTGATCAACCATTGATACTGGCATTACACCATGCTGATGGCACTACAGAGGAGTTTGCGGTTAATCACAGCTACAATGCGCAACAAATCGATTGGTTTAAAGCTGGTGGTGCCTTAAACATCATCAGGGCTGAAGCAGCGGCTAAGGCAGCGCTTTAATAGTCCGAAGTCTAGAGTCGGAAGTCCGAGGTCTGGATGAAAATAAAAAAATCCCGTTTTGTTAAATCAGAACGGGATTTTTCGTTACAATTACCCATTGCACAAATTACATGAGAGGCGTCACCCTGAATTTATTTCAGGGTCTATATGGCAGAACATTAACCTTCTAGCCCCGGGCGTAGCGGCATCCCTAAAGCGTAGCGTAAGGATACAGCGAAGAACGGGAGAACAAGCCTTAATAGTTGCCTTTGGCCTTGCGCTTCAAAAAAACGAAAATCAATCTACTCAAATTCATAACCACAATCGTAACAATGATGGCACTTATTGGCTTTAATCGGAGTGGTAAGCGTTAAGAAAGCAAGTATAGTAGCCCAGATGCTATATTTTTTATTCGTAGCCATCCCATAGCCCACATTAGTAGATCCACATTTCTCACAAACTGTTTTACCTTCTTCTGATTCTTGTTCATCAGTAATTTCATCGGATGATTCAAAAGTCAAACTATTGTCTTCAGCCAGTAAAGCATTGATGGCCTCTATATCTCTTTCAAAAACAATAAGTTTAACACCGCCAATAGCTTGATTGTAAAGTGGATTTAATGTTGCAAAATTTTCATCCGCCAGGTAACAGGCAAACCCGCTATCTTCCAATTTAGCTTTAATGATATTGGCCTCCATCGGGTTATAATAGGTGCTGTAAACTATGGTTCTATCATTCATATTTCAAACATAATAATTTATTTATTATGAAATGGAAAACGGCTGATCATCAACTATATTTCAGAAATTCCTTCCACCAATAACCGGAATCTTTAATGGTACGTTCCTGGGTTTTAAAATCGTTATAAATCAGCCCAAACCTTGCTGTAAAACCCTCTGCCCATTCAAAATTATCCATTAATGTCCAGGCCATATAACCGGTAACATTTATACCTTCATTTTTAAGTTTGAGCAGTGCGCTCAGGTAAAGTTTAAAATATTCGATCCGTTCGGGGTCTTCCACCCTTTTATCACTCAATTTATCGTGATAAGCTGCACCGTTTTCGGTGATGATGATATTTTTAATGGCAGGATAGGCGGCAAACTTTTTTACAATATTGTAAAAGCTATCGGCATTAATTTCCCAACCCATAGTTGTATGTGGTTTTTTCCTGCTTTTGGCCTTCACTTCCCAAGCCTGGATTACCGGGATAAAGGCATTGTATTTCACCGTTAACGGAAAATAGTTTTGAAGACCGATAAAATCAAAGTCGAATTTCATCCTTTCCTGCAATCGCCAGGTACCATATTCTATCTGAAATTTTTCCAACACGTCCCAATCTGCCGTAGGAAAGCCCATACCTAGTGTTGGCTCTACAAACAGACGGTTCATTAAACAATCTATCCGCTTTGCTGCCAACACATCATTATCGCTGTCGGTATAAGGAATTATTTCAGAGCAGGAATAAGTAGTCCCGATATTCGCATTGGCTACCTGGGCACGTAAAATTTTACCACCCTCTGCCTGTGCCAAAGCCGTATGTAAAATTGCCGGAAAAAAATTGCTCAAACCTGTTTTCCCCGGGGCATGTATTCCAAGCATATAACCTAAAGAAGTATAACCAAAAGGCTCATTCAGTACGATCCAGTTTTTTACTTTATCGCCATATTCTAATGCACAGATGCTAACAAAAGCATTAAAGGCAGCATTAATACTAAAGCTTGTCCAGCCGCCCTCATCCTCCAATGCCTGTGGTAAATCCCAGTGATATAACGTAACATAAGGTGTAATTCCATGCGTTAAACATTCATCAATAAGATTATGGTAAAAACGGATACCTTCCTGATTTACTTCTCCCCTTCCGCTGGGCAAAATCCTCGACCAGGCGATAGAAAACCTGAATACCTTAAACCCCAAGTATTTGACAAGTGCAACATCTTCAGCATACCGATGATAAAAATCGCAGGCAGGATCTAATTTATGATTCTTCTTTATTTTGCCGCTTTTTGCCGTAAAAGTGTCCCAAATGGAAGGGCCCTTCCCGTACTGAGTTGCCGTTCCTTCTATCTGCGCTGCAGCAGTAGCTATACCCCACAAAAAATCCGGACCGAAATCGCTTGCCTTAATCATTGTTATCGATTATTTGCCATAAGTTGCGAGTTTAATATTAACAAATCATTAACAATCAAAATGATTCGAAATAAAAACAATTTTTGATATTTTTACCTATGCGCTACTCATTAATTGGTTTCCTATTGGTATTACTAAATCTTACTGCCTTAGGAAAATTTGCACCGCCTGTTAATGATGAACTGATAAATGCCATAAATATTACCAATACCAGCGCATATTGTAGTGCAGATGCCGAATTTAACAATTTAGAAGCTACACCGAGTAATTATAACAAATCTTTAAACTGGCCGGCTGTCGGAAAAGATGTGTGGTACAAGTTTACTGCATCTAAGTTTGATGTTAACATTTCTGTTAGTGGAAAAATTGATGCCAATAGTACAAATACCCTGATTGGCCCATTGGTGGCCTTATATTCTTTTGATGCGACAACTGGTTTTATTACAGAGCAACCGGGCATGCAGGCCACATCAAATAATGTTGTTTCTTTATACAAGGGCGCTTTAACAGTAGGGCAAGTTTACTATATTAGGGTAAGTGCAACAAATAATGTTACTGGCACCTTTAAACTTTGTATCGATAATTATTTCCCACCAATACAGCCAGGACAGGATTGTGGAACCTTTTCGGTACTCTGCACAAAAGAGACTTTTACCCAATTGAATGTAACCGGAGCAGGGGCAAACAATCATGAATCAGCCGGAACCTGCCTGGGTACAGAATCTAACTCCGCCTGGTATATGTTTAAGGCTTCCAAGCCTGGCGATTTTACTTTTGTTATCACACCCACGGTAACCTCAAACGATATTGACTGGATTTTTTATGATTTGGGCGTGAATGGAGATTGTAGTAAGGTAAGTAGTGCAACTGCCATACGTTGTGCAGCTGGCAGTGGTGTAGAATGTACTCCTTCTTATTATAAAACCGGCTTGAGTATGACCGAAACAGATTTAACCGAAGCCTCGGGCTGCCCTGCGGGTCAAAATGGCTTTGTTAAATATGTAGATCTCGAACAGGATCATGTTTATGCGCTACTCATCGATAATTTCTCAGGAGGGAATAATGGCTTTACTTTAGAATTCGGTGGCACTGCAGATTTTGCTGGTCCAACTGCAGAAATAGATTTTCAGAAACTAAATCCATGTACGAATAACCAGGCGTATATTTTTGAAAGCAAAGCATCGAACTTTGCCACCTTAAAATGGTCTTTTGGTGAAGGGGCAAGCCTGGCTTCGGCCACCACTGCTGGACCATTTACAGTAACATACAGTACTCCCGGAGAGAAAATTGTGGTTTTAGAAGCCAAAGGCACAAACGGCTGTAATGTAGTTACTACGCAAACTTTTATTGTAGCTAACACACCAGAGAAACCTGCAATAAGCGCTTCGAAGGTTAATTTATGCCAAGGAGATGTATTAAAATTAAGTACGCCATTTTTAAATTTAGCCAGCTACCATTGGTCGGGTCCAAATGATTTTAATTCGACGAGCCAAAACCCCGAAATCCTGGCAAGCGGACCTGAAATAGTTGGTACATACAAGCTTTATGTTCAGGTTGGAGATTGTGTAAGTGAAATAAATTCCGTAGAAATTTTATCGGTTGATTTAAAACCTGAAGCAATGTTTTCGATTGAGGTGAATAATAAGTGCGAAACCGATCAATCATTTTCATTTATCAATGCTTCTAAAAATTACACAAAACTCACCTGGGATTTTGGTCCTGGAATAAAAAGTCAGATTGCCACTAGTAACGACAGTAAAATATTGACCTTTACTGAGCCAGGACTTAAAACAATTACACTAACAGTTGAAACCAATAATGGCTGCCTATCAACTTTTAGAAAAGACATTTTAGTTGAATTGAAGCCAGAAAAACCAGAAATAAGTATCAATCAACCCTCTTTTTGTTTAAAAGATATTATAAAACTATCTGTACCCGCGCAGGAAGGAATTATTTATACCTGGAGTGGGCCAAACAATTACGCTGCCACTACAAATGCCATTGAAATTCCGGTAACGGATTTTAATCTGGCAGGAGAATATCAGGTTGTATTAACAGCAGGATCTTGTAGCTCCGCCCCAGCAACTATCGTCATCCCTGACATTGCCAGAATTCCAGTGGCCAACTTTTATACAGAACCTTCTTTTAACGTAAAGTTTTCCGCTCCCGTACCCATAACATTTACCAATACATCACTTAATGGGGACTTTTATGAATGGAGTTTCGGAGACGGTTTTACCTCTTCAGCGCAAAACCCTACCCATATTTATCAAACAGATGGAGTGTTCCGAATTACTTTAGTGGCATTTTCTAAAAACGGCTGCTCAAATGCAATCACCCAAGGCGACCTTATGATCAAAAAGAATACATCTACATTTGTTCCAAATGCATTTTCGCCAAATGGCGATGGGATTAATGATGAACTGGTTATTGGCGTAACTAACCTCAAAAAATACAGCATACAGATTTACAACCGTTTAGGCACTCAGGTTTTCTTTACCAATAATATATTTGAAAACTGGAAAGGCACTTTTAAGGGTAATGAACTGCCTGTTGGGGTGTACTATTACATCATTTCTGGCATTGACTTATCAAATAAAAATATTAAATATTCAGGTCCAATAACGTTAATGAGGTAACTTATTAATATAGCTTAATATGCTATTCTATAATTTAAATGAGTTGGGCTTTTAGGATGGGCTTTTAGTGCATTCTGATGTTACTACCCGACTGGTTTAAGTATTTCTTTAGTGCCAGATGGAAACATCTGGCACCACAATTATTTTAACTAAGATACAAATTCTTTTGATTTTTAGTCGGCGTTTCAGTGCAGTCTGGTATTACCACCCGACTGGTTTAAGTATTTCTTTAGTTCCAGATGGCAATATCTGGCACCACATTATTATGACCTATTAATCTAAAGTCAGTCCGATCTCTTTCAATAATATAGCTGCATTAAAAGTTTTACATGGACCATGTTTTAGCAAATAATCAAATCTCATTTCTCCATCGGTAATCTGGATATCAAAATGAAAATTACGGAGCGCTTCAGGATAATCAGCAATCAGATCTGCCAATAGCAGATCATGGGTAGCAAAAAGAGCAGGTGTTTTTTCGGCAATCAGCTTTTGGATAAAAACCTTTGATCCTAAATATTTATCACGGCTGTTGGTACCCCGAAGCATTTCATCAATCAATACAAAAGTATCTTTATCCTTCACTACATTATCCAGAATCATCTTCAACCGGTTGAGCTCTGCCTTAAAGGTCGAAGTACTTTCGTTAAGTGAATCTTTAATCCGCATATAGGTATTGATCGAAAAAACCGATAATTGCATATCACGTGCACAAACCGGCGCACCTGCATAACCCAATACCATATTAATACCCAAAGTACGCAGAAAAGTACTTTTACCGGCCATATTAGAGCCTGTTACAATATCTACAGTTGGTTTTGCCTCCACCTGAAAATCGTTATTAATCCTTACCTGCTCAAGAATAAGTGGATGACCGATGTGAGTTGTAGCCAGTTCAAATTGATTGGTAATTGTCGGAAATACCCAATCTGGTTGGTTATAAGCTGTTGTAGCCAGCGAAATCAGTTCTTCAAAATCACCCAGGTGATCGAGCGCAACTATTACATGTTTTGAAGATGATTTATACCAATTGTCCAGATTGATGCAGCATTTTAAATCCCAAAGTAAAAGGGCATTTAGTATGCCACCTACGATAATATTCAGTCTGGCATCAAAATTTTCGATAATCTTCGTTAAACCTTTAATTTCCTTACTCACGGGAATTTTGGAATCGAATAAACTTAATGTATAACTGCTTTTCCAATTTTGGTTTTCGGTCCACAAAATAGCACTTGCATACCCATTTAACAGGTTCGAGCTTCCGCCAAAGCTGTAAAACACCTTATTGATTTTTGAGCCCAGCAGTACATTCCACCCGATATGGATTATTACTAAAAGGGTTAACACTTTCCAGAAAACACTACTAACCAAAAGTGCGGCCAACACTACGGAGATAGAAATATAAGGTACCATTTTAACATAAAAACGCATAAAAGATCCTTTAACAAAACCCAACTGTTCGCCCAATTGACTTTTTAACTGTACTTTGATCTGTTCTATTTTATCAGGATCGTAACCATGAAGGTTAGCCCTAAAACTATAGGTTTCTGCTATTTTATCCGTAAGTTCTTTTATAGCTTCCTGGCGGTGTAATATCCTCTGCCTGGTTGATTTTTCTGCGAAAGTTTTAGCCAGCAGCCTGTTTCCGTTTTGGGTACTACAACGGTTAGTGAGGGCAAACAGTGATGCGGAACCGAAAATATCAAGATCTGAAGTGTAGGGATGCTGTTCAGATTCGAAAGCCTTACCATGGTCGTATCCGTTAATCGTACCATTTAAAATATTCCATTCGTTTTGATAAACCCATAAAAGCTGTTTTTTATAGTCGATTTCACGATCAAGCCGGCTTTGTCTGCGCACAACAACAGCGAAAGCAATTACGGGCAGCGATAAGCAAATCTGGATTAATATCCTCAGGCTGTCATCTGCCGAGCGCAGCAGCAAAACGAAAAATAAAATTTCGCCCAGAAACAAACCTATGCGTAAGAAAGAAAGCTGATCGATCAGTTTTTTTGTTTGATCTATATCTGCAGTAACCTCATTTATTTTATCCTGGTAACCGGCTATTATTTCTTGTTGTTGTTGCTGCATGATTTTATTCTGTATATATTTCCGAAGGTATCAGACCTATAGATTGTCTTTTTTGTTACAATTTCTCTAAGTTTGAATCTCGAAATCCTAAAGATAGGCAAATATTAAATGAAGATTACCCTGATCGCCATTGGCAAAACCGAAGATAAATATTTAATTGATGGAATTGATAAATACATCAACCGCCTGAAACATTATATTAATTTTATTTTTTTGGCCATACCTGATGTAAAAAACGTTAAAAACCTGAGTGAGGCGCAACAAAAAGCAAAGGAGGCAGAACTCTTACACAAACAGATCAGCAATGGTGATATGGTGATTTTACTGGATGAAAAAGGCAAAAAATATTCATCGGTTGAGTTTTCCAATTATTTAAACAAACAGATGATTGGCAGTGTTCAACATTTAATCTTTATTATTGGCGGCCCCTACGGATTTGACGAAAGTATTTACAAAAGGGCAAATGGCTTAATTTCCCTTTCGGATATGACTTTTTCGCACCAGATGATCAGGTTATTTTTTGTGGAGCAGCTTTACCGCGGGTTTAGTATTTTAAAGGGGGAGCCTTATCACCACGCTTAGAGATGAAAAATGTTTGAGGTAAGATGGATTATATGGATAAGATATGGAAAAACGGAATTAAAATCATCATTAAATAAAACAAACCATGATACTAGATAAATATAAAAGGGAATACAGATACAAGAGCAACCAGCGGGGCAGCAACAAATACTTATGGGTTAGTATTATCATTTCACTGATTATTGGTGGCCTGATCTGGTATTTTGGCTAAACAAAAAAACACCAGACAAATTGCCTGGTGTTTTTTATACTTTCACGACTAAAGCTTAAACGCCTTTTTTACTGGTCATATTTGCTTTTTTAGCCGGAGCCGAGGTTTTAGTAGTTGCTTTTGCACTGGCAGATGCCTTAGCGCCTGAAGCTTTTACTTTTTTATCAGCTGCTTTTTCTTCAGCTAATTTAACTTCTGCAGCTGTTCCTGGTGTTTCAGGAGTTTCTTCTGTAAACAAAGGCAAATCTTTTAGTAAGTTATACCAGGTAATGATTTTTTTCATATCCGAAGCATAAACTTTTTCCTGATCGTGGCCCGGAGCAACCTCCAGAAAGAAAGGGCGTAAATCGCCTTTAAGATCCGGAGTGTTTCCTTTAGCTGCAATTTGAGCAAAAATATCAGCTAATTTAATTTCCTCATCTTCACCATACACGGTAATATCTTCTAACGAAGCTAATTTCGTGTTGGTGATGTTGGCTACAATTTTAGTTTTTTGCTCATCTAAGCTCTCTAAAATGTAACCTACTTTATTTTGTCCAACCAATTTAAATAAACCTGGTCTGCCAGATACGGCAACAATTCCTCTTAAATTCATATCATGTGTGTTTAGCGGTTAGCGGTTGGGGTATGGCGCATTAAATCGCCTACCGCCAAACGCATAACGTATTTCTATTGTTTTAAAATCTAAATGTGAGCTACTAGCGCCTTAAACGTTTATCGCCAAATGCATTGCGCACTAATCTTCTAAAACTTCAATATTTACAATCTTATCGCCCTGACGGATATCATCAACAAGATCTACATTTTCGACAACTTTACCAAAGCAAGTATGGTTACGATCTAAATGAGCAGTATTTGCTCTGCTATGGCAGATAAAAAACTGTGAACCACCAGTGTTACGGCCAGCATGAGCCATAGATAAAACACCACGATCGTGATATTGATTTTCTCCGTCCAGTTCGCAATCAATTTTATAACCCGGACCTCCAGTACCTGCTAGATGTGCCTTAGCCGGATCTTTTGAATTTGGACATCCGCCCTGAACCATAAAGTTAGGAATTACACGGTGAAAAGTTACACCATCATAAAAGCCTTCTTTAGCTAATTTTTTAAAGTTTGCAACGGCTTTCGGCGCATCATTCTCGTAGAATTCTACGGTCATATCACCTTTTTCTGTTTTTATTATTGCTTTACTCATATCAATATCGGTACTAATTTTAAATTTTGTTCGACTAAAAATTTTTCATATTTTTTTAGTAGAGGGCAAAAATAACAAAATTGTATAACTTATAACATCATTAAATTTTTCTATCCAGTTTAAATGCGGTATTTTAGTGTTTTAAGCATAACGATTTGATAAAAAAATATTATATCCTACTCATCTGCCTGCTTTGCTCTCTTGGGCTTAGGGCTTCTTCCTTATTAATTTATATGGATGAAGAACAAAAAAACCATCTTAAAGCATATGGTATTGCCTATTGGACCATAAGTAAACAATTGGAGGTTGACTGGCTCTTAAATTATCGTGGTGGAAGTTTCTTAATTAAATATAATAAAACGGTTGAAGATGAACTTAAAATCCGCGGTGTATCTTATGAAGTGATGGCCGATGGAAAGGTAAGCAGCCTTTTAAACGAAATCAGCGATCCTGCTGTGAATATGGAAATGGTTAAACTGGAGAAAACGCCTAAAATTGCCGTTTACTCCCCAAAAAGCAAACTGCCATGGGATGATGCCGTTACACTTGTTTTAACCTATGCAGAGATTCCATATGATGTAATTTATGATGACGATATCCTTCAGGATAAATTGAATAAATACGATTGGCTGCACCTGCACCATGAGGATTTTACTGGTCAGTACGGCCGTTTTTGGGCTAATTTCAGGTACGCAACCTGGTACCAGGAAGACGTTAAAAACCAGGAAGCACTCGCTAAAAGAATGGGTTATAAAAAGGTTTCGGAAATGAAATTAGCCGTAGCCAAACACATTAAGGAATATTGTGCTGGTGGAGGTTTCCTGTTTGCCATGTGTTCTGGCACCGATAGTTTTGACATTGCCCTTGCTGCCGATGGTGTAGATATTTGCGCGCAGATGTTTGACGGCGATCCTGCAGACCCGAATGCGCAATCGAAACTTGATTTTAACAAAACCCTCGCTTTTCAGGGTTTCAAGCTTGATAACAATCCTATGAATTATGAATTTTCGGATATTGACGTTACGCAAACCCGCACATTGAACCAGGCTAATGATTACTTTACTTTATTCGATTTTTCGGCCAAGTGGGACTTGGTTCCAACGATGCTTACCCAAGATCACGATAAGGTTATTAAAGGTTTTATGGGACAAACCACTGCCTTTAAAAAAAGCCTGGTAAAAACGAGTGTAACTGTTCTGGGCGAAAATAAAGGCGCAGCAGAGGTAAGATATTTACACGGCGAAATTGGCAAAGGTCAGTTTACTTTTTATGGCGGGCACGATCCGGAAGATTATCAACACGCTGTGGGCGACCCTCCAACAGATTTAAGTTTGCATCCAAATTCACCCGGGTACCGCCTTATTTTAAACAATGTACTTTTTCCTGCGGCCAAAAAGAAACCTCAAAAAACGTAAACTTTCCAAAATTTAACGCTTGGCATATTGCCCTTGAGCGTAAAAATTAATTCATTCTCTACTGTATTCCTATTATGTATACAGTAAATGGCTGCTTATGCCCTTTACGAATTGGATCACCACCAGACCCGATCTTTATAAAAATTATACTGATAACCAACAATTTAGCTTCCGAATTGTAACACCATTGATACTTTGGCACAGCTTTTGGATAAGCACTGGCAATTAACAAACAGGGTAACACCTAAAATTTAAACAAGAATTTTTATAAAGAAAAATATCATGAAAAAGTTATTATTAAGTGCTTCAGTCGTTTTATTAGCAACAGGTGCTTTCGCACAGAACAACATGACCGGTAGTGACGCGAGATTTGGAATAAAAGCCGGGGTAAATTTGGCAAGATTTCACGCAAGCGGTACTGATGGTAGTACATCATTCAATGACAACGCAAAAGACAATGTTGGTTTTAATGTTACTGCATTCGCTGATTTCGGTGTAGGAAACAATTTCTTCATTCAACCAGGTGTGTCGTTACAGAATAAAGGTAATAAGTTCGAATCTACAAGCTCAGTTACAGCTTTGGGTAGCACTGTTACCACTACATCATCTGTAAAAACAAATTTAATGGCTATTGAAGTTCCGGTTAATGCAGTATTCAGAATTCCTACAGGTACTGCTGGTGCAGTTCAGATTAGTGCGGGTCCTTATATCGGCTTTAACGTCTCAGGTAAAGATAAAGGACAAACCACTACTACAACAGTAAACAACAGCAATAATGCCAGTTCAACGGTAACTACTTCTAATGATAGAGACCTTTCATTCGGTAGTGCTAATGACAAGAATTATGGAAGTACAGACTTTGGTGCAAACTTTGGTTTAGCATACCGTACAAACTCTGGATTTTTAGTAGGTGCGAACTACGGTTTAGGACTTTCGAATTTAATTCCTAAAGATAGCCGCGGTAATTCTGATGCAAAATTAACTAACCGTGTGTTAGGATTCTCAGTAGGTTATTCATTCTAGTCTAGAAAGACACATAAAAAACAAAAACCTTCCCAGTTAGATACCGGGAAGGTTTTTTTATGCCCCCTAATCATAGAAGTTCCAGCTTACGCCAAATTTTAATAAGGCATCTTGCATAGGGTAGCGGTTTACCGTATAATAACCTTGTTGGAATAGACCCTGATTTATAAAATCATATTTAACAAAAATATTGGCCCTTTTTAAATTTGCTTTAAAAAAGACATCAGCTATTGGTCTTGATTGTAGTTTTATTGGATTACGCTCATCAATATAAAATTGGGCCGTAGCTGGTGAATATAAGTAATTCGCATATTCAGAATTGTACCTCACATCTAATCCAACATTGGCTTTTAATACCTTGAAAAAGGTATTATCAAAATAAATACTGTTATAAGTGTAAAGATCAGGTGTTCTTAATACCGCATTTTTATCTGTTTTTTGATAAGCGATATAGTTTTCCATTACAAATTTCCCAAACCTGGTTTTCTTAGATACATCCAACCTGATTAAGCTAATATCTGCAGTAGCCTGTTTCGGTAAAATAGCAGTTGTATTATTGGTTAAATCTGCAGTAAAATAAACATAATTACTGGTTAAATAATATTTGGCTCCAGCAGTAAAACCATACTTATCATTAATGTAATCAAAGGATAAATTTGCAATTTTAGTATTCTTAAAATCGTTGTTTTCCCATCGATAATGATTGCCATGGTAATAATTAAAAATGGTTGCGGGTGTTTGGTTCTGTGCATAGGCGCCCAGCTCAATCCTACCTATGGTTTTACCTAAAAGAATTTTACTTTTTGCCTCGTACAAATAATCACCTGCATTTTCGCCCTGCAAAATTTGCTGAACATCTAAATTGAAATCGATGTTGTTCGAAAACCGATAGCCAGCCGCGCCTAAAATGGTAATGTTCTGATAAGTAAATTTACTGTTTTCGTAACTGGTTCCATCCTGTTTTAAACCCAGATATTCATGTTTGTAGTAATCGTGCCTTACCCCCGCATCAACCTTTAATTCATTTTTAATAACCGAGCTGTTTTTTGGCCTTAAGAAAAAACTGTAAATAAATTCATTTTTGATGTGTTTTACGTGGGTAGAGTCGTTGGTATATGTTGTACTCGCAATTCCCGGAGGCAGCACATTGTTCACATCAGTTCCATTTTTGTAAAAATCATAACTGTCATTATTGTACTCAAACGTATACGAAACCTTATTGGTGGGTAAAACCGCATTGTTAACATTAGCAGAGGTGTCTATTCTACCTACATAATAGGTCTGCTTTAAGAAAATAGTATTCTTTCGGTATAAATTTCTGGAGTCTGATAAATTAATAGGCTCTGCATCTCTTGAAATTTTAGTATAATTTGGATTAAATAATCCTGTGGCCACTGTAGAACCATTCTCGTAGGCACGCATGGTATTAAAAATGGCCGATGCCCACATATTATAACGTTTGCTGGGCGATTGGTACCATGAAAATACAGCAACGTTCAAATTATCACCACGTTGCCTCGCATAAAAACCTTTAGAATCGCCACGATTAAAATTAACCCCAACGTTCCAGTTTTTTTTAATATTCTGTGTGTGTGTAGCCCTAAAAAGCTGTTCCTTTTGGCCCGCACTCACGAAATAGAGACTGGTAAAAGGTGTTCTGGCCTGATAGAAAATAATATCATCAGGAGTTAAAGCATAATAATCGAGTGAATGGAAGCCCACATCGAAACCAATGCGCTTACTGGGTTCGTACAGTAAGGGTCTGGCCGAAAGCCCCATGTTACCATTACTAATGGTTGGATGGGTAGGCTGTAAAAGCGGGCTATAATTCTGAATATTAACGGTTGATGTATCCAGTGGCAACAGTACGATACTATCTTTCGTTAAAGACAGCTTGGTAAAACGAATATATTTGGCTGTAAAAACTACGGAATCTTTAGCGCCATCTAGCTTTTTCCTAACCGAATCGAGTTCTTTATTGGTACCAACACTTGTTTTTAAATCTTGTGCAAAGGCTTTGTTAATGCTAAACAGCAGCAGGAGAAAAAAACAGATTTTAATGGCTTTATGCATCTTAAAGTTCAGAAATTAAGCGGGTTAAAATCTCAGTCATCTTTGGTTCGGCTTTAGCTGCCGCAGCTAAAATTTCGTCTAAATCAAAAGGCTGCAGATCTTCAGGAAAACCTTCGTCTGTTAATACCGAAATAGCAAAAACAGGCAAACCTGCATGGTTAGCCACAATAACTTCCGGCACAGTACTCATACCCACTGCATCAGCGCCAATTAAGCGTAGGTATTTATATTCGGCTTTGGTTTCCAGATTTGGTCCGGAAACTGCAACATATACCCCTTTATGGCACTTAATATCAACGCTTTTAGCTATTTCTAACGCTTTCGTTATAATATCGCGTTTATAGGGCTGGCTCATATCCGGGAAACGTGGGCCTAATTCACTTTCGATTAAACCACGCAATGGATTATCCGGCTGCAAGTTGATATGATCGTCGATAATCATCAAATCACCTTTTTTAAATTCGGGATTTAAGGAGCCCGCAGCATTAGATACAATTAAGTTTTCGATACCTAAACCTTTCATTACCCTAACCGGAAAGGTAATTTGCTGCATACTATAACCTTCGTAATAATGTAAGCGGCCTTGCATGGCTATAATTTTCTTCCCGTTTAATGTCCCAAAAATCAGTTTCCCGCTGTGGAACTCTAATGTGGAAATCGGAAAATTGGGAATATTAGAATACATCAGTTGATGTTCAATTTCGATTTCTTTTACCAGGCCACCTAAGCCGGTACCTAAAATAATACCGATTTCTGGCTTAAAGTTTTCTGTTTTACGTTTTATATACTCAACGGTTTCTTCTATTGCTCTTAACATAATTTAAAATGAGTTCGTCAAAGGTAATCTTATCTTCTTCAAATAATTCAACCTCAATGGGTAAATAATATATAGGTAAATCTACCAGTAAATCTTTAAATCCGGTAGCTCTTAAACGTTTGCTATCCTTTTCTGTTGTGATAATGATTTTATCTTTTTTACCACTGGCCATAAAAGCCGATTTAAACTTCCTGAGATCATCATTTTTAAATGCATAATGATCAGGAAACTGTTCATGTTTAATGCTTGCGGTGTATTTTTGAAGCTCTTCGATTAATGGATCTGGATTTGCAATTCCGGTAAGCAGAAAAATTTCGAAATCTTTAACCGACTCGAGTATTTGACGCTCGTTATGGTATAAATGGATGAGATCGCCATATTTTAAGTAAGAATGTAATACAGGCTGACCTGCATTTGGCTGCAATTCATTTACCGAGGCTTGTTGGGCCACATGCAATAAAGGTACGGGAGATTTGGTAACCAAAAACACATCGGCTCTTTTGCGCGAGGAAAAGACATCCCTTAAATTGCCTGCAGGCAGTAAAAACTGTAAGGTGCCCAGTTTCCTGAACTCGAAAAGCAAAATATTAAATCCGGCTTTAATGGCGCGGTGCTGAAAAGCATCATCCAGGATAATGATATCATGGTTGTTTTGCAACTGCTTTACCCCTGCCACACGGTCTTCGCATACGGCTACGGTAACCTGCTTAAACTTCTGGTAATATTGTAAAGGTTCATCACCAATGGTTTCGGCTGTAGCATTGTCATCTGCCGTAATAAATCCTTTGGTTTTACGCCCATAACCCCTGCTTAGTATGGCTATTTTATAATCGGCCAGCAACCTCACTAAATATTCTGTTGTTGGTGTTTTGCCAGATCCGCCAACGGCTAAGTTGCCTACACAGATTACCGGCAAATCGAAAGATACGCTGCGCATAATTCCCCAATCGTAAAGCTTTTTCCGAAGTGTAACGGCCATAGCATAAACCAATGAAAAAGGGAGCAGCAAAAGACGTAAATAATTAACTAGCATAGTGTCGTGGTTTCAAAATTACTGATTATTTAAAAAAGAAAGGCATTGCTTTTGGCCATGCCCCTTAAATGAACCTTTGCCATTTAAAAATGTTTGCCTAATCTTATGGATCTTAAATACAGTTGTGATTTAAATTGATAAGGCTAAATTTTATTTTTATACTTGCTATTTCTATCAAAAACATAAATAAATGTCTCCAAATAAGCGATTAGTAATTGGCCAGGGTCAGATTAGTGGATATATATCTATCTTTTTAGCCACACTGGCTTTGTTAGGCATTCTTTGTTTTCACTATCCGGAGAAACTGACTACGCCAGAATTTCGTGAGATTTATACCAAAGAAAGTGTAGAAGTTTTAATGTTGGGCGGTGTTATTGCGGCCCTTTTCTTTTCGGCACTGAGTATTGTTTTAAGCAAAAAATTAAAATGGGCCTGGCCAGGATTTTTACTTACTGCTTTAGCCGTTTTATTGGGTGCTGTAACTGTCGAAGGCAGGGATGTTGCTAAATCGAGCTGGCATTTTGGCTTAGACTGGATGATTTTGGATTTACTCCTGATGGTGGCCATTTTTGTTCCGCTAGAATTATTTTTCCCTAAAAACAACAACCAAACCAAGTTTCACGAAGAGTGGCGTACTGATTTAACCTATTTTGTGGTAAGCCATTTGTTTATTCAGTTTTTTGGCATTATAACCCAAAAACCCGCAGTACTCTTTTTTGGCTGGATGGGTTTGGATAAACTGCATACCTGGGTACAAAGTCTGCCTTTTGCGGTAGCACTATTTTTAGCTTTTTTCAGTACCGATCTATTTCAATATTGGGCACACCGTTTTTTCCATACCAGAGTAGCCTTATGGCGTTTTCATTCCATCCACCACTCCACACAAAATATGGATTGGCTGGCCGGAAGCCGTACCCATTTCATTGATATCTTTTTTACCAGGGCCATGACATTTATCCCACTGTATATTTTGGGTTTTTCATCTACCGTTTTCAATGTATACATTATTTTTATAGCCATCCATGCGGTGCTCATCCATGCCAATACCAGGATTAACTTTGGCCCGTTAAAATATATATTCACCACGCCACAATACCACCATTGGCACCATTGCGAAGACCCTAAATATTATGGCCATAATTTCGCTTCCATATTTCCTTTTATTGATATGATGTTCGGCACCTATTATTTGCCAGGCAACAAATGGCCTGCCGGAACCGGTGTGCATGAAGCTTCTTATCCGAAAGGTTTTGTTAAACAATCCATTTATCCCTTTACCAAAAGCCCGTTTGATACCGATTTAAATATGGAAGAAAGAAGCGATAGATAAGCTGGGGATAATATTTTAGAAGATTATTAGGAAAGCAGTGCCTGCAGGCAAGATTAACGTTAGCCGGGCTTTCCGCTAAATCTTTTGTTTTTGAAGGAAAACAAAAGTAAACCGCTGCATCCGATTGTTATCGGATCCCGTTTAATCCAAACTGGATGTGCTATTATTGAAGGTTTTTGAACCCAAACTGGTAACATTCCTATCGGAAGGTGACATCTGACAGCACGCTATCTATACGCCCAACTCCGTGAGCTCGGTGTATCTCTCAGTAACCTCTGTGGTTAAAACTATGGCGCAATCATTAAACTTTCTGTACTCGTTTGGAAACGAACACAGGCAGATTTTTTGTGGTTAAAAAATGTAAGGTGGAACAAAGCCCTTATTAAAACGTTATATTAGCATTCCATCTTATTTTATGCAGGCCGAAACAGAAATTTTAATTATTGGGGGTGGATTGGCAGGTTTAACAGCTGCACTTCATCTAAATAAGTTGGGTTTAGTGGTTACATTGATCGAGAAAGATACTTATCCCCACCATAAAGTGTGTGGTGAATATATTTCGAACGAGGTAAATCCCTATTTAGAATGGCTGGATCTGGATATTGAAAGCCTGGCGCCAACGTCTATCAATGAACTGCTTTTTACTTCAAATCTTGGCGAAAGGATGCAGACTAAATTGCCACTGGGTGGTTTTGGTTTAAGCAGATATACGCTAGATCATTATTTGTACAATGAACTAATCAGGAGAAAGGTAAACATTGTTCATGATCGCGTTGTAGACATAAATTTTGCCGACAACCAATTTACAGTAGCCACTACAAACCATAATTTTAATGCTGCTTACGTGATTGGCGCATATGGGAAAAGATCGTCAATTGATATGAAATTAAACCGGGGTTTTATGGGCACGCAATCGCCTTATCTAGCCGTTAAAGCACATTACCAGACTACCTTTCCGAATAATCTCGTTAGCCTGCACAACTTTGAAGGCGGTTATTGTGGCATTTCAAAAGTTGAAGACGATCGGGTGAACATCTGTTATCTAGCGAATTATGAGCGGTTCAAAAAACATAAAAACTTAGTCGCCTTCCAGGAAAACGTGCTGTATAAAAACAGGTATCTAAAGGATATTTTCGAAAATGCCACCAGTTTATTTGATGCTCCGTTAACCATCAGTCAGGTTTCTTTTGAACGTAAAGAACCTGTTTATAATCATGTTTTAATGGTTGGCGATACTGCCGGCCTAATTCATCCGCTTTGCGGTAATGGTATGGCCATGGCCATTCATGCTGCCAAAATTGCTTCAGAACTTTTGCATCAAAGAATTAATGGCAAAATCAGTGCTCGTGAGGCACTGGAAGAAAGTTATACGGCAAACTGGAACAGAGAATTTAGAAGCCGATTAAAAATGGGAAGAATGTTAGCCGCTTTGCTGAGGAACACCAAATTTGAAAGTTTAGCGATAAATACATTGATAAAAATGCCGTTTCTCTTAAACACAATAATTAAACAAACACATGGCAATCCCATCAAAATTTCATCATAAATGCCAGTAGATACCACATTTAGAAGCACAGCCCCAGAAATTATGGATGATTTCGCCATGGAAGGTGAAATATTGCGCGATGCACTTGATAAAATAGCCAGTATTAACCAACTCCTTGGCGGCAACAAGGTTACACTCGCAGGAGTTAAAAATTTAATAGGCAGCAAACCATCTGATCAGATTATACGTATTACCGATATTGGTTGTGGAAACGGAGATATGTTACGCACCCTGGCCAATTATGCAGAAAAACAAGGTTTGCATTTTATTTTAAAAGGAATAGATGCAAATAAATTTACCATAAACCATGCGCAAAGTTTATCAACCAATTACCCTAATATCACTTATGCCTGTACTGACATTTTTGATGATTTAAGTAAAAAAGAACCTTGCGACATTATGCTGTGCACGTTAACGCTCCATCATTTTAAAGATGAAGAAATTATTGATCTGTTAAACAATTTTAAAAGATCGGCAACAATGGGCATTGTAATAAACGACCTGCAACGAAGTGCAATAGCGTATTACCTGTTTAAAGCGCTGTGTTATGCTTTTAGGTTAAATGATATGTCGAGAGAAGATGGATTAATCTCCATTTTACGTGGATTTAAAAGGGCAGACTTACTTAAATACACCAAACAATTAGGCGTAAAATCAAGTTCAATAAAATGGAAATGGGCTTTCCGCTACCAATGGATAATTAAAACAACATGAGCGTAACCATAAAAGCAGTAAGTAAAGCCTTACCAGAGTTTTGGCGGTCAACTGAAGACATTTTGCCATTTTTAGATATTTGGCTAAAAGACCAGGATGATCGTTTTATCAGAAAGGTAAAAAAGATTTTTGAGGGTGCCGCGGTAGATAAAAGATACTCGATCATGTCGCCAGAAGATGTCTTTAGTGATTTAAACTTTGAGGAACGAAACAATATTTATGTGCGCGAAGGCATAAGACTGGGTGCCAAATGTTTGGAAACAGCACTCGAAAAAGCCAACTGGCAGGCGCAGGATTTAGATTACATTATTACCGTAAGCTGCACGGGAATTATGATCCCTTCTTTGGATGCCTATCTGATCAATCTGCTCAAACTCCGTCAGGATATTATTCGTTTACCCGTAACCGAAATGGGTTGCGCGGCTGGTGTATCGGGTATGATTTACGCCAAGAATTTTCTGAAAGCTAACCCAGGCAAACGCGCAGCAGTTATTGCGGTAGAATCGCCCACAGCAACCTTTCAATTAAACGACTTTTCTATGGCCAATATCGTGAGCGCGGCCATATTTGGCGATGGTGCTGCTTGTGTATTATTAAGCTCGGATAGCGCAGATACCGGACCTGAGATTTTGGCCGAAGAAATGTACCATTTTTATGATGCAGAAGAGATGATGGGGTTTAAACTTACCAACACGGGACTGCAAATGGTATTGGATGTGGCCGTTCCGGAAACCATTGCCAATCATTTTCCTGATATCATCCATCCATTTCTGAAGAAAAACGGACTCGAAATTAACGATATAGATCATTTGATCTTCCATCCGGGAGGAAAAAAAATCATCCAAACTGTTGAGGAATTGTTTGGGCAGCTCGGCAAAAACATAAACGATACCAAAGAAGTATTAAGACTTTATGGGAATATGAGCAGTGCAACGGTTCTTTATGTTTTGGAGCGGATGATGGATAAGAAACCCATGCCTGGAGAAAAAGGACTAATGTTAAGCTTCGGACCAGGGTTTTCAGCACAACGCATACTTTTACAATGGTAACACTTATTCATTAGATAATCCACTCATGACCACACAAGAAATATTAGATCAATTGCCTTATGGCAAATCTTTTCTTTTTGTTGATGAGTTACTCCACGTTGATGAAAATGGAGCAAAGGGTACTTATACCTATCTTAAAGATTTACCTTTTTACGAAGGACATTTTAAAAACTATCCACTTACCCCAGCAGTAATCCTTACTGAAACCATGGCGCAGATCGGATTGGTTTGTTTGGGCATCTACCTGCTAAGAAATATTAAAACTGATCAAAATATATCCCTGGCCATGACTTCAAACACAGTTGATTTTTTAAAACCAGTTGGTCCAGGGGAGCAAGTAACAGTTACCAGCGAGAAAGTGTATTTTAGGTTTAATAAACTCAGTTGCAAAGTGAAAATGGAAAATGCAGCTGGAGAAGTGGTTTGCAAAGGAAATATTTCTGGCATGTTAATTTCAAAAGAAAATGGAGAATAGAGTGGTCATTACAGGCTTGGGTATTTGTGCACCCAATGGCACTACCATTAATGAGTTTTCGGATGCCATAAAAAAAGGAATTTCGGGCATCCGCCATCAGCCCGATCTGGAAGCCTTAAATTTCTCCTGCCAGATAGCAGGCAAGCCACTGCTCAGCGAAGAGCGGATCAGCCAATATTTTACACCACTTGAATTACGGAATCTAAACAGTACAGGAATTTTATATGGTGTTATTGCGGGTTTAGATGCCTGGCAGGATGCAGGTTTAAACGTAGATAATAATGACGAACCCGACTGGGATAGTGGCACCATTTTCGGAACGGGCACTTCTGGTATTGATAAATTTAGATGGGCAATTAACAAAATAGATGCGCTCGAAATTAAAAAACTGGGCAGTTCAGTTGTGATACAAACCATGGCCAGTGGCGTAAGCGCCTTCATTAGTGGTAAACTTGGCTTAGGCAACCAGGTAAGCACCAATTCTTCTGCCTGCGCAACAGGAGCTGAAAGTATATTACTGGCATACGAAAGAATTAAAACTGGGCAGGCTACCAGAATGTTGGCCGGGAGTACCAGCGATAGTGGTCCTTATATCTGGGGAGGCTTTGATGCCATGAAGGTTTGCACTTTTAAGCACAACCATGCCCCTGAAAAAGGTAGCCGGCCAATGAGTGCCACCGCTAGTGGTTTCGTACCCGGAAGTGGCGCAGGTGCTTTGGTATTAGAATCGCTTGAAAGCGCATTGGCTAGAAAAGCTAAAATTTATGCTGAAGTATGTGGCGGTCATGTCAATTCTGGTGGTCAACGGGGTTTAGGTACGATGACTGCACCAAACCCTACTGCCGTACAACGCTGTATCCAGGCTGCACTAAAAAACGCGGGTATTCAACCACATGAAATCGATGTGATTAACGGCCACCTTACCGCAACGACCAAAGATGCACTCGAAATAGAAAATTGGAAAACAGCCTTAGAATTATCTAATGATAATTTCCCCTATATCAACTCTGTAAAAGGCATGATTGGTCATTGTATCGCAGCTTCAGGGAGTATAGAATGCGTGGCTTCGGTATTGGAGCTTTCGGAGGGTTTTATATTTCCCAATATTAATTGCGAAGACTTAAATCCTGAGATTACCGCTTTAATTGATTCGAAATGCATTCCGCAAACAGTAATTCATCAACCAGTCAATATTTTAGCAAAAGCCAGTTTTGGTTTTGGCGATATTAATGCCTGTATTATTTTTAAAAAGTATCCCCATGAATAAAGAAGAGATTATCGAAGTCCTGAAAACAATTATTGAACCTTATAGTGAAGAGGTAACTGCCTTGGCGCATATAGATGAAAACACCGATTTTATAAATGATTTAAAAATAAATTCGGCCAACCTGGTTGATATTGTCCTGGATGTTGAAGAAAAATTCAATATCGAAATAGACAACGATTCAATGGCTAAAATGCTCACGGTAAAAGCTACAACCGAAATTATAGCTCAAAAACTGGAAGCGCATGCTGGGTAACGACATCGTTGACCTAAATCTGGCCAAAATCCAAAGTAACTGGAGACGCAAAAATTACCTTGATAAGATTTTTACCGTTGAAGAACAATTGCTTATTACCTCAGCAAAAAAACCTGATGAAATGGTATGGCTGTTATGGAGCATGAAAGAATCGGCCTATAAAATCCATAATCGTAAAACGGGCCTCCGGGATTTTGCACCAAAAAGTTTAAAATGTTCGATCCATTCAAATAACAAGCAAACCTATGGTGAGGTGAATATTCAGGATGTTATATATTTTACGAAAAGCAATTTGCAAACAGCTTTTATACATACCATAGCTGCGCCTGTATACGGCAAATTGGAAGAAATTAAAGTAGCTATTTACGAATTACCAGATCACCCCGATGATTACAAAAGCACTAAACCAGGTTGTGTGAGTCATCATGGGCAGTATCTGGCTTTGGTGTATTAAACAGTTTAACCCAAGTTAGATCATTAATCTTCTTATGGGCGTTATGACAGCTCTGGATTAAGCTAGTTGTCATCCTGAATTTTTAGGGTCTTTCATGCTAAAAATACTGATCCTGAAGTTTCGGGACAGCATGACGAATCGATTAACTAAAACTACTTAATAGCTGTAACCAATTCGAAACGATGATTAATTTGTCAAACTAAAAGAAACTACGTGCCGATATCTGATGTTTGCTTTTAAAATCTTTCAACTCATCACAGTTCCCCTTCTGCACTACATATTTTTCCAATCCGCATTTATTCGCATCAAAATTCCACTTATCTGTATGGTTACCTAATTGCTTAAAAATAAAAATTTCATCATTAGTTGAGTAGGAATTCCTGCCAATAACCTGTTTGGCACTTGTTAATGCAGAATAAAGTTCATGATCCTGGTAACGATAATCATAATAGAAAAAAAACTTTTTCTTTACATATTGCTCATAATACTGACTTTGTTTTAAATCGTTCGTTTCTTTATCCAAAATCCATACGTATGACACTTCAACTATTTCGTTAAGAGCCAGATTTCCCTTAACCTGAATAATTGTATTCACACTATCCGACCTAATACTTTCTTCAGTAATATTAAGTTTTACAAGCTCATAGAAATGTTCCGGCAATAGCCCTAAACGTAATTTAATCTGAGGGTTACTACCGTACGTTATCCTCGGACCAATGTTGTCATGAATCAGATTACAACTATATTCAACATTTAATTTTACTTTTTTACTGCTGCCTGTCGCAACAAGCTCTTTTAAATCAGGACAAGCAAAACTTAACAGACCCTCATTTAACAACCGAATTTTTTCATTGTTTTGTAACACAGATTGCCTTAAAAATACTTTTGCTTCAATTGCATTTGAACTTAATCGAGAGAAGGCCCCATTTAAAAGAGAATCAATGGTTTTTCTTTTGTTAAAATTGACCTGAACATCATCCAACTGAAACGTCTTTGCAGCTAAATTTATCTTTTGCTCTAGCGTATCAGTTAAAATAACCGTTGCAACTTGATAAAAAGGAAAGCTAATTTTCAGTGTATCGCCCAATTTAGCACTGGCCTCAAAATAACCTGATGCATCACTATTACCTACGTGTTTATTAGAAATTAAAATGGAAGCACCGATTAAAGGATCTTTACCATCAAAAACATGGCCTTTAAGGAAAAAGGACTGAGCATTTATCCGTGTCCCGGACAGAAAAAGCAAAATCGCTAAAAAGATATTCTTAGCGTTACAAATATTTTTAAACATAAGGTTTTTGTCAAAGCAAAATAGGAAGAGCAGGATAAATAACCTGCTCTTCCGGTTTAATTATTTCCCGTGTGCTCCATCCGAACCCAAGGTAATGCCGAGATTATCTTGTACCCAATGATAAGCATCATCTAAAGCATCGCCAATAGCCTCAAATGCCCTGCTGAACCAGCTTCCACCTTCAATAGATTTCATTTCTGTTAAAGATAATTCCTCAACTTCGTATTTTTTTAAATTTTTCATAATATAACTTTAATTGGTTTAGGCCTGTTTTTAGACCGTAAGGTTTAATATTTTTTAAATGGTTTATAAGTTTGAAGTGGGGTCGGCTCCTACCAGATCAGTAACAACATCGTGTACAACATCTAAAACAAACTCTTTTATCGAATTCCAGGCCCTACCGATCCAGCTTCCACCATCAACCAGCGACATTTCGGTGCTATCCATCTCCTGCACATTGAAATTTTCCAATTTTAATTTCTGCATAACTTAGATTTTTTATTTAAAATTTACCTACTCGTTAAAGGCTTTTCGGTATCACGCCTTTTTGTTGCAACACCTCTAAATTACTTTTGTTCACTCTACAAAAAAAAGAGTGAACACTATTTATTAAATAATTTATTTTAGTAATCAGGATGTTTTGCGAATTAGCCTTCTGCGGAATAGTTCTATTTCTTAAAATCAGCAGCTTGTCCAAACTGAGGGTCAAGTTCTCCGATTTTTGAAAAGGCCTGAAGAACATCAGCTGGAAAATGAGCCCCGAACAAAGTATAATATTCCTTCCAAAAATGAATATTATAAGCTTTTACATGATTGGACAAATCCTGACTCTCCTTATCATCGCTAAAGACATCAATAGGTTTAACATCTGGAACTGATTTAAATTGAATACTTAATCCTCCCATTGGCTTCCTTTTCGCATTCGAACCGGTAATGATCTCACTAGTAAGTTCGATATAGTTTAAATGCGATTTTACTTTTCCAACCTCATAAAGTTCTTTTGTAAACCAGCGTTTTTTTAAATCTGGCGAAATTAAATTTCTGTCCAACGATTTTAACAGGTGTGAATCGCATGTAATATACATGGTCCCCCCTCCTATAAAAAACCTGGTATTTTTAGGCACGTCGACCTTTTTATCAAAACTGAAAATAATTTTATAACAGTTTACTCCATCAATTTTACTCTTGCCAATCAGGTTAAAATGATATACCTTATCCATTATGTTTCGCCTAAATAATAAAAAAGGTTGTTGTATGGCGACCCTGATATTTATACCGTATTTCATTTTCCCTAAACCTTGATTTTTAACCTCAAGGTTATCCAGTGTTCGGGCATTTAAAAGATCAAGAATTACTTTTTTAGTCGGTTTACCATCAATATGGTAATTGAATACTCCTTCTGAAAAACGCTTATAAAGACCATCTAACTTTAAATATTGCCTGCATAAAAGTGTGCCTGATACTGCCGTAGTATCGATACCATTATTCAAACAATCCTGCAGTAACTGATCGGTAAAATTTAATGCTTTTACCGAAACTTCTTCCAATATCTGATCGCTTTCTTTTAAGGTAATTTGTTGTAAATTTTTGGTTAATGGAACAGAAGTTGAGACATAACCTATAGAGCTGATATAAAGTGTATCGATAAGTTCATTTTTAGCTATGCTGATGATAAATTTACCATCGGGTTCTGAAATGGCAAGGAGGTTATGATTACCATAAATTGATGCATAAGGAATCCCTTTTCCTTTCGAATCGCTTACAATTGCTGCAATGCGCTGTTCCTGAGCTTTAACGTTAATAAACAAGAAAAGAAAAAATATGATAATGTTATACTTTCGATCGTACATTTTACACAATTAAATAAAGGATAAGTTAGATGACTTATCCTTTATCATTTTATTAATTAATTTTGCGGAAAAATCGGTCCCGAACCACCTGGACCAGACACCGTTCCACCTGCAATTCCTTCCAGAATTTCTTCTCCAAGATCAGATAAAAAGGCTTTAATTTCATCCCATCTTCTTGATAACCAACTACCACCTTCGATGGTTACCATTTCATTTTTATTAAGTTCGGTTACTGAATAATCAATTAGTTTCATAATATAGTTTATTAAGATAATATTTAAGTTTTTAATCTTTTTTTGTTTAGTTGATGGGTTAATCAACCCAAACATCTTTTGAAGCCACAAGCGCAGCTAAAGCAATTATACCTGCAATAATCAGGGGCCAAAAACCTCCTTTTACATCAGTCATTTCTTTTGCATCCATTTCCTGAACACCAATACTTTCTAAATTTAAATTTTTCATAATTTTAATTCGTTTTAAAAATTACCTACTCTTTAAGGCTTTTCGGTTTACGCCTTTTGTTGCAACAGCTCTAAATTACGCTCGCCCGCTCTACAAAAAAAGTAGCGGACAATGATGCTGAAAATAAAATCCGGCATTTATGGCCATCAGTTCCTGCGGTTTTAAAACCGTAAAATCGGCCCTGATATTTACATCAAATGCCTGAGTATAATAATAGGTCTGCAATTGCCGCGAATATTCTATAGGTGCCCCCATCAGCTTTAACTCATCCAGTACCACATATAATCTCGAAGTGGATATTGATAATCTCCGTGCTAAATTTTCGGGCGTTCCGGTACGGCTCTCCCTTATCAGTTTGTGTATGATCCTGATCCGGTCAATGTATTCTAATAATTTCATAGTGAGATTGCGATGATTTAAAATATTATTTTATGTATAAGATAAATTATTGAGGCACTATATTGCTATTAATTGATGATATTGAAGGGTTTATGAAATCCAGCAGATCGTCTTCTCCAAACTGCTGTTTCCATAAATTCGCGTAGTGCCCATTTACAATCATCATTTCAGTATGGCTTCCTTCTTCAACAACTTTACCTTTATCTAATACGATAATCTGATCTGCTTTTCTAATTGTAGGCAAGCGATGGGCAATGATGATAATTGTTTTCTTTTGTGCACGCAACAAATCTATCGTGCGTTGTACATACTGTTCAGAAGCTGAATCCAAAGAAGAAGTAGCTTCATCAAGGATCAAGATTTCAGGATTACGATATAAAGCGCGGGCAATGGCAATCCGCTGTTTTTGTCCGCCCGATAAAGAGGCTCCGTTTTCGCCTAAATAAGTCTGAAATCCTTCTGGCAAAGCTTCAATAAAATCTATAATGCCCAATTGTGTGCAAATGCTTATAATCTGTTGCATATTTGGTTCATAATCACCAATAGCAATATTTTCGATTACATTTCCTGCAAACAGATCTATTTTTTGCGGCACAACGCTCAACAAATTTCTTAAAGAGGCATTGTTCAAATACTTCAGCGCATGATTACCGATAAAAATATTCCCTGATTGTATAGGATAAATATTTTGAAGCAAAGACATTAAAGTAGACTTGCCAGATCCGCTTTCCCCTACAATGGCAGTAAAACTCCCTGACTTAATATTTAGGTTTAAATCTTCAAACACATTTACGCGACTGCCGTACCTAAAAGCTACGTGTTCAAATCTGATATCGCCCATTAGTTCTTTTGTAAGGTAAACGCTCGACGAATTTTGTTCAATTTCCAGATCCATAATTTCGAACAAACGATCGGAGGCGATCATGGCATCCTGGATAGATTTATTAGCCCCGATTAATGAAGTAGCGGGACCGGTAAAATAGCCGATTAGTGTATAGAAAGAGAACAATTCGCCTGGGGTAATTTCTCCGTCTAAAACATACCCTGCACCTACCCAAAGCAAAATAATGGTAAGCATACGGGCTATAACCTCGGTTGATGTTCCGGAGAAAACAGCGTTTAACCCTGATTTATAGATTGTTCTGAGTAGACCAATAAAATGAGTTTCAGTTTTTTCATTGGTAAATCTTTCCAGTCCAAATCTTTTAATTGTGGCTACATTATTTAAACTCTCTACCAATTGCGATTCGAGTTCTGCAGACTCTTCCATCAGTTTACGCTGCATCTTTTTATTCAATTTATTGCTGATGTAATAAACTAAAAGATAAAGCGGAATAACGGCGAGCATCATTAAAGCGAGTTTCCAGTAATAACTGAACATCAAAACAAACGAAAATACCACGATAAAACCGTTTACCACCAGGTTAATGGAAACATCATTTATAAAAGCCCTTATTTTTACCGCATCATTTACCCTCGAAATAATTTCGCCTACCCGCATGGTATCAAAAAACTGTTGAGGTAATTTTAAGAGGTGTTTGTAGTAACCTAATATTAACCGGGCATCTATCTGCTGGCCTGTACGGATGGTAAAAATAGTTTTAACAGTACCGATAAACAGCTGCAATGCTAAAATGACAACCATCATCAAACTCATTAAATTAAGCAGGTTCCGATTGCCTTCTACCAAAACATGGTCAGTTATTTTTTGAACAAAGACCGAGGTAGATAGTCCCAGTATGGTATAAATTAAGGCACCAAAAAGTGCCTGTATTACAATACTTTTATGCGGCTTAATCAGGTGCCAGAAACGGCTTTTTACATCAACCTTTTCATTACCCTGGCTAAAATCTTCATCGGGCAATAATAAAACCAGTACACCTGTCCATTCTGCTATAAATTCGGCAATGGTTTTACGGTGCATTTTTCCATCACCCGGATCCATTACCTCAATATATTTATCGGTTACTTTATAAATAACTACATAATGTTGCAATTGCTTCTTTACCACCACATGCGCAATGGCTGGCAATGGAATTTTAGAAAGACTATCTAAATTGCCCTTTACTCCTTTTGCTTCAAAACCCAATTTATTTGCGGCTTCTATCAAACCTAAAACATTGGTTCCTTTTTGGTCGGTGCTGGCCAATTGACGGATGCGCGCAACAGGCATCTTTAACTTATAAAATGCAGCTATAGAAGCCAAACAGGCAGCGCCACAATCGGTAATATCGCGTTGTTTAATTAGTTTAGACATTAGGAGGGAGATGTGAGATATGAAACTGGAGATATGAGTTTAAAAATTTTCTGCTTTGGCCTTTAGGCTACAGCCCTAAACTTTTTACCCTACACCATTTGACGGGTTTAACCAATCATCAACTTTATCATAAAGCAATTGATACAGGTTCCGTTTTGCAATGGTAAAATGCGCATTAAAGGTCATCCCCTTTTTCACCTGCCCTTTATAACCATTTTTTAACTTCAGATAATCCTTGTCCAATTTGCACTTCACTTTAAAATAAGGATTTTGATTAATCAATATGATATCGTCTGAAATATCCGCTACTATACCAGCAAGCAATCCCCATTGGTTATAGTTAAAAGCATCAATCTGAAACCTTACGGTTTGACCAGCTTTAATTAAACCGATATCAGCAGGTTTAACATAACAAATGGCCAGCAAAGCACTATCAGGCGATATTTCTCCAATTTTTTGATTAGCCGAAATGAAAGAACCCAATTGCAAGCCAGATAAATTTTGCACCGTTCCTGATACTCCTGCATTTAAATGATATAATTTCTCCTGCTCGGTAAGCTGGATTTTCTGACTATCGAGATCTTTTAATTCTTTTCTGTATTGATTAGATTCTGTTTGCCACTGCGTTTTATACTTTTTAGCTACCAAATTAAAATCAGAAAGCGCCTGGTCGTAATTAAATTTATATTGTTCATACTCTGCTTGGGTAACTACTTTCTTACTGTACAGTATTTCGTACCTCTTATAAATTTTATAGGCTTGTTCTCGGGCATTTAATGCATTTTGAGTTTGCTCTGTGTATTGCTGCCAGCTTGCTGAATACAGGCCTGTTTGCAATGCAGGTTGCCCTGCACTGCTTAAATCAGCCTGTTTTAAGAGGAGGAGCGCATCATTTAACAAATCTTTTAATTCACCAGCGCGATTATTCAAAATCACGTTTTGTGTTTCGGGTATAGTTGGGTCGATATTTAAAAGGAGTTGTCCTTTTTTTATTTTTTTATTATCGGTTAAGTTAATCAGCGTAATTTTCCCCCCAACTGGCGCCAGCAACTCTGTTTTTTCGATATTACTCTGCAGCGAACCATTGCCCTTAACACTTACCGTGGTATAAATAAAGGGTAAGGATGCAAAAGCCACAAGAATAAATAGGATGGTTGCCGAGTAAATAATTTGTGTACGTACCTTGGTATGGTGTAAAAAAATAATGGTGTTATCTTCGAAATTGGCATCTTCTGTTAAAGGCATAATCATCAATTGGCTTGGTTAAGGGCCAAGTTTGTAATTATTAAATTATACTGGAAAAAAGATACACGAAAGGGGATATTGTAGGGATGAAACTATTTGTTTACTTAGTTCAATAACATCAAGAGATTCTAATTCGATTCTTTTCATTTAAAATAAATTTTTCAATCATTCTTACCCATTAAAGGCTTTTCAGGTTCCGCATATGTTGGCCTGACATGAAACAAGTATCTGATTTTAGAATTCATTAAGAAAAAAATACATCAAAAGGTATTTCGTAAGGACGAAAAAAGCGAGACATTGACACAATTAATGGTACAAGAGAAGAAAGTTCTTAATCGAAGAGCAAAAAGTTATGCTAAGAAGGTTAAGGATCAAATAGTTTAGTTAAATAATTGGAAGTGGAGGAATTTCCAATAAAAAAACCTACAAAATATCTACGTACGTTAGTACCAAATATTTCATAGGTTAAATACCTTCGTTTAATTCAGATCCTTTTGAACAGAGATAATACTACTCTATCTGTTATTAAGTAACTGATTACTTGACAAAATCGTTTATTCCCGCAAGCATACCATTTAAAAACTCGACTCTATTATCATAAAGGAATATAAATAAAAGCAAAAGTATAAAAATGGTATTGATTAAATTTTCATTTCTCTTGATTAATTCATTTTCCATAAATTTTATCCTTTCTATTAAAAAAACAAGCTGTGAATTCATTTTAGATTTACAAACTTTCATCTTTATGAATTCGTCGTGTCTAAAAGATAGTTTGATACAATCAATTTAAGTGATTATTGATCAGTTAAAAATCAAGAAGGAAACCTTTCCAAGGAAGTAACCAGCAAAATAAACTCCTCCTATTAATGCAAATGCAAGGAATATATATATTGGGAGATTTTTTTTCATATTTTTTGTTTTAAAAAGTGACAATAGTGAAAAACAAAGACATTCTCTACTATAAAAGTGCGAAATTAAATTGTTTTTTACTTAGTCACTTCTAATTATTTAATCAAATTAAGCGGCGTTATAGCCATCACGAACTCCAGCAACAAATACTAAATTTGATAGGACAACTAAGCCCATTGGTGTTGTTGCAGCAACTCCCATTGCTAATTCTTTCCAAAAACCACCTTCGATTAATATTTGTTCTTCTAAAGAAAGTTCAGTTAAATTATTATTTTCAGTTTTCATAATTTTTATTTTAAAGTTGGTTAATCATTTTTGCTACTCTTCCTATTGCATATCCTGTACCATATACAGCGCCAAGACCACCAAATACGGCAAAAATGATTTCAACAACTCCTCCGTTTTTTTCTTGTATTTCTTTAGCATCCAATTCCTGAACACCAAAATTTGATAATTCTAATTTTTTCATTTCGTTTAATTTAAATTTTTGTTTCTTACTCTTTAAAGGCTTTTCAGGTTCCGCCTATGTTGGCCTAACATGAAACAAGTATCTAATTTTAAAATTCGACTCAGAAAAAAGATACGCTAAAAGCCCTTTTATAAGGACAAAAAAGAGAAATAACATTAGAAATATTTCAATATTGAATTAAATCGACACCAATTAGATATTACATTAAGCTATACATGAGATAAGACTAACATGTATTTTAAAATAGTTTGCCCTTTAAGTATAAATATCGACTATAATTGTAAGCATGAAAAAAACTATCTTCTATTTACTGCTCTTATTTCCATTTTACAATTTACAAGCCCAAAACTGCAACTGTGGTGATAACTTTAGTTATCTTACCAACAGAATAACAAAAAATTATGTTGGCTATACCGATAAAGTAACACCTACAAATAGCCAGCAGTTTAAAAAATTCACAGATAGTTTACAACAGGTAGCCAATCAGGCCAATCCATATAAATGTTTAAGCTTATGCCGCGAGTGGTTAGATTTTTTCAAAGACAAACACATCGATTTCGGTATGGATTTTGGTAAACTTAATGCAGATTCAGTAAGGATATTTTTTGCGAATGAAGAGAAAACAAGCTGGACTGAAAACACCTTTAGATCTTATTTAAAGCAAGATAAGACAACATTAGATAGTATAGAAGGAATCTGGAATTATGGGATGTATGAAATTGGAATTGTTAAAGATAACACCAAAAAAAATATTGAATTTATTGGTTTTGTGATAAAAGCAGATAGTGTACGGTGGATGCCACAACAAGTAAAATTTAAAATCGGGAAGAATAATAATCAGTATAAAACTATTTACTACAGCGCGGGCGATCATTCGGTTAATTACCCAGCTTTAATTAAACAGAATGACGTACTAGATTTTGGTTTTTTAGGAAAATGGGTAAAAGGCGAAAGAAAAGCGAAAACTATCCCTCCTGCAGTATATACTGAGCCTGATTTAATGTCCAGTTTAAAAAAATTAGATGATCAAACAACTCTCATTTCACTTCCTTCTTTCAATTCAAAGTATAAAACAAGAATAGATAGTTTAATCGAGAGAAATAAAGATAACTTAGCTAATACTAAACATCTTATTATTGATGTCCGTGATAATTCTGGAGGAACAACAGGTTGTTTTGAAAAAATAATCCCTTATCTATATACCAATCCTATCCATGTTGATGGTGGTATAGTATTAGCCACAGATGACAATATTCGTGATTGTTATGAAAAGGATTACCCCTATGCAACGGCAGCTTCGAAAAGAACCATGAAACGGAACAATAAAAAGTTAAGGGCACATGTAGGTGAATTATATGAACTTTATAAAGAAAGTACAATAAAGCGCTCAAAAGTTTTAAAAAATCCCTCTCGCATTTCTATTTTAATGAATGGAAACACGGCAAGTAGTGGAGAACTGTTTCTTTTAAGAGCTGAGCAGAGCAAAAAAGTAACTCTATTTGGGCAAAATTCTTCAGGTTGTGTAGATTATGGCGAGATGGTAATTATACACCCACCTTGTAAAGTTTTCACGCTAGTTTATCCTGTAGCAAAATCTTTTCACGCTATAAAACGTCCTCTTGATAACATAGGGATAACACCTCAGGTAAAAATCGAAGATAGTGTTACAGATTGGATTGATTTTGTAAAGAAGTATAAAACTAAATAACGATCACTATTTAAACTAGACAATCTATTGGTTTGATACAGACAAAAGACCATTTGGTGTATATTTTTTGATAAGTGCATTCAAAAATAACACTTTTAAACACATTTATTTAACCATCTAATATTACAATCATGAAAAACAAAAAATTAGAAAAAAAGACTGTTTTTATCTTTAAACGAAACAACATGACTCATTTAACGAAAGAGCAAATGAGGAGAATTTATGGAGGTGGTACAACAGTGGACGGAGGAGATATATCTACAAATCAAGGTTGCGCAGAACAAAAAACCTTAGTAACAATAGGTGATTAAAAGTTTAAATTAACCTCTCAAACTATTAATCTTTATCGATATTAACAAGAATAAAATAAAATGCCCCATTATCTAAAAAACTTTCCTTTAATAATTCTTCTGATTATAAGTTTTTCGTCGAATGCACAAAATTGCAATTGTGGAGAGAATTTTAAGTTTATGGTGGAAAAAATCCAGAAAAATTATATTGGTTATAACGACAAAATTAATTCTTCAAATCAAGAAAAATTCACACGGCTCACAGATAGTCTTCAAAAGGTAGCAAACAATGCGGGGAATTATCAATGCTTACCCATTTTTAGAGAATGGATTTCCTATTTTAAAGATAAACATCTTAGTATTACCTATAGTGATTCTAATTTCAGCAAAGATGAAATCAGAAAATATTATTCAAATGAAGAAAAAACAGATTGGTTAAAAAGCTCTTTTAATTCTTATCTAACTTCAAATTCTATTGATCAAATCGAGGGTATATGGAATAGTTATACCGGTATTTATCAGATTGGAATAGTTAGAGATAAAAACAATACCAAAAGCTTTATTGGTTTTATCATTAAAGCCGATGGAGCCAGATGGGTTGAACAACAAATCAAATTAAGGATTACGAAAACCGATAATCAATACTTTTTAGATTACTTCAGGGCAAGTGACCACTCAATTACCCCCCTACCTTTTAATAAAACTGGAGATACTTTAACCATGGGCGAAGGAATAAATGCCAAGTGGTATAAAAGCTCAGTTAATATATCACAATTATCAAATAAGGGTACAGATAAAGACCTTCCACCAAGCTTTAAAGTTTTAGATAATAAAACTTGTTTATTCGAAATGCCTACCTATGCTTCATTAGATTATGTTATGAAGCTTGACAGTTTAATCAAAGAAAACGCCAGTATTCTACAAAAAAGTGATCATCTGATAATTGATCTTCGTAATAATTTTGGAGGTTCTATATTGGTTTACCGGAAATTGATACCTTATATATATACTAATCCAATTTTTACAGAAGGTGGCAGTGTACTTGCAACACCAGACAACATACGTGATTATTATTCTGATATCCCGACGAATGTTTCGGACAGCATGAAAACAATATTCAATAAAAATCTAAATCTATTAAAAGCTCACGTTGGTGAAATTTATAACCTATACCCTGTTGACACGATTGTTTTATCTAAGAAATTACATTATCCAAAGACTGTTTCCATTTTAATTAACCGCAACACAGCCAGCGCTGCTGAACTTTTTCTTTTAGAAGCAAAACAAAGTTCTAAAGTAAAGATTTTTGGAACCAATTCTTCAGGCGCTATAGATTATCTTGAAGTTGTACATACAAAAATGCCTTGTAGTTTTTATACAATAGGCTATTCTGCGGTCAGATCTAATCGTTTACCCCATTATCCTTTAGATAATATTGGGATTAAACCTGACGTAGCAATATCCGCTAATGAAACTGATTGGTTAAAATTTGTCAGAAATTATAAAGAAAAATAATGTCAAAGAAAAAAAATATATTTATATACCATGTTATTTTTTGGCTGGTTTATATGTCGTTAAGCAGTTTAATGGAATTCGCTGGAGATCCCAAAAATTACTTTTTCAGCCTCCCAGATTTTATTTTTACGCAATTCCCTAACATATGCACTTTTTATTTGAGTCTTTTGGTATACTCGAAGTATGCTACCCCAGTTAAAATCCTACCACTTATAGCCGGGCTTATTTTAGTATATGCTTTTTCTTCCTTAAACTGGTATGTAACGGGTTTTCATATCAGACCGCTGATTAGGGCCAATGGAGGTCCAACACCCCAATTTGTTTTTTGGCGGCATTTAATGGGCACATTTTGGGTTTTTATTAGATATTCGACATTAGCTTTTGGTTATTATTATGCTAGAGAAGGTATAAAATATCAAAAAAAACTCCGCCTCATCGAAAAAGAAAAACATGAAGCAGAATATGCTTTTCTCCGCGCACAGATTAATCCTCACTTTTTAAATAATACACTCAATTTCTTTTTTGCAAAGTCTTTACCTTTATCAGAAGAACTGGCCAATGGCATCATGACACTTAGTCAAATCATGCGCTATTCCCTAGAAATAGATAAAGATGATCGGATGACCTTAATAGATGAAGAAATTGAGCACATTAAAAATGTAATTAAAATTAATCAACTTCGTTTCAACAACAAGTTACAGATTGATTTTAATGTGAATGGAAACACCGATAGTGTACGGCTGATCCCCTTAATCTTGATTACCATTGTAGAGAATATCTTAAAACATGGCAACTGTACAGAACACACACACCCTGTTAAAATAACCTTAAGTATTGATCAGATAAACCATAACATCCAGCTCAGCACCTGGAATAAAAAGAAAAACGGACCTAAGGAACTTTCGAGTGGTATAGGTATGGAAAACATCAAAAAAAGACTTTCCAACCATTATAAAAAAGGAATAATACTAACCATTAACGAAACCGAAACCGATTATAGTCTTGAATTAACGATCCCTTACAATAAGGTTATGGATCATCAGGAAAAACCAAAATCGACGGATAATTTAGACTTTTTACAACATTTCCAACTACCAAAAATTAATCCCCAACCTTATACCTCATGATTAACTGCATTATTGTTGATGACGAAGAGCATGCCATTGAAGTAATACAACATTATCTAAAATCAGTTACGGCTATACAGATTGCAGCAACATTTATCAATCCGATTGATGCATTAAGCTTTTTAAACAGCAACCCGGCCGATCTCATTTTTTTAGATATCCACATGCCCGAAATATCAGGTATCGAATTTATTCAAACCATGAAAAACAGGGATGTGCAGGTGATCCTTACTACTGCATATAAGGAATTTGCGACCGAGGGCTTCGATCTAGATGTAGTTGATTATTTAGTTAAACCTATCCCACTGCCCCGTTTTTTACAAGCCATAAACAAGGCTCAAAAGATAATCAACGCTAAAAAAGCCAATATTCCGGCTAACCAGCAGCATGATGATTATTTTATGGTTAAAACAGAGGCCAAAGGTAAGATGCTTAAGATTAATATTGCTGAAATAGATTTTGTTGAAGGCATGAAAAATTACATTGCCTTTCATCATAATGGGATTAGAACACTTGCGCTGCTTACCATGAAAGATGTGGAAGAAAGGCTGCCCAAAGCCAAATTCATCAGGGTACAAAAGTCTTTTATAGTGGCACTTGATAAAATCACTTCTATAGATGGAAACCGCATTATCCTAAAGGGTGTTTCAGCAGAAATACTGATAGGAGAAACTTACCGAAAAGATTTCCTTGATATGATGAAACAGAAACTGCTGCTTTAAATCAGCAACAGAACACACATTAATGCATCATCTAAATAGCCAAATTTTAACCATAACAAGCCTACAATTAACTTGTATTATCATTCCCTTACGCAGTAGCAAGTTTACGCTGTTTTCTTTACAGAATAATGGAATGGCCTACCCCAAAAAGCATTATCTTTGTGCAAATCATAAAAAATAAAACATGCTTAAAGGATTTTTTAACGTACCCACTCCGGTAAACGAACCTATATTAAATTATGGCCCTGGCAGTAAAGAACGTGCGCTTTTGAAAGAAGCACTTGCAGAAGCCCGCTCACACCAACAAGACATTCCGATGTACATTGGTGGCAAGCAAGTTCATACCAACAAAAAAGGGAAAGTTGTTCCACCACACGATCACCAACATATTTTGGCACAATTTAGCATTGGCGATAAAACCCATATTACACAGGCTATTGATGCTGCTTTAGCAGCAAAAGAAGATTGGGAAAACCTGGCCTGGGAACACCGTGCGGCTATTTTCTTAAAAGCTGCCGACCTGATTGCAGGTAAATACCGTTATAAATTAAATGCTGCAACCATGCTGGGGCAAAGCAAAAATGCCTATCAGGCTGAAATTGATGCCGCATGTGAGCTGATTGATTTCTTACGTTTTAACGTAAGCTACATGGTAGATATTTACAAACAACAACCTCCTGTTTCTCCACGTGGAAGCTGGAACCGTGTTGAACAACGCCCATTAGAAGGTTTTGTTTTTGCGCTTACGCCATTCAACTTTACGGCAATTGCTGCAAATTTACCAGCATCTGCTGCAATGATGGGTAATGTTGTGGTTTGGAAACCTGCTGATACACAAGTTTACGCCGCAAACCTTTTAATGGAAATTTTCCGTGAAGCAGGTGTACCTGATGGCGTAATTAATTTGGTTTATGCTGATGGTCCTGAAACAGGAGAAGTGGTTTTTAATCACCCTGATTTTGCAGGTATCCACTTTACAGGCTCCACAAAAGTTTTTCAGGAAATCTGGAAAACCATTGGAACAAACATTCATAAATACAAATCGTACCCGCGTATTGTTGGCGAAACCGGTGGTAAAGATTTTATCCTGGTTCACCCATCTGCACAAACAAAAGCAGCCAGTACAGCAATTGTTCGTGGTGCTTTCGAATACCAGGGACAAAAATGTTCGGCGGCTAGTCGCGTTTACATAGCAGAGAGCCTTTGGCCAGAAATTAAAGAACAGATGTTAACTGATCTTGCCAGTTTTAAAATGGGCGGAACAGAAGATTTTAGCAATTTTATTAATGCCGTTATCGATGAGCGTTCTTTTGATAAATTAGCAAAATATATCGATCAGGCGAAACAAGATCAGGGTGTAGAAATTATCGCTGGTGGTAACTACGATAAGAGTAAGGGTTATTTCATCGAACCAACGATATTGGTGGTTGATGATCCGAAATATACAACCATGTGCGAAGAATTGTTCGGCCCTGTTTTATCTGTTTATGTTTACGCAGATCAGGATTTCGACCAGATTTTAGAAGTAATTGATACCACATCTCCTTATGCGTTAACAGGTGCTTTAATTGCACAAGACAGATACGCCATTGAGAAAGCAAGCCATGCGCTACGTAATTCAGCGGGTAACTTCTATATCAACGATAAATGTACTGGTGCTGTTGTAGGTCAACAACCATTTGGTGGCGCCAGAGGCTCGGGTACAAATGATAAAGCAGGTTCAATGATCAATTTATTACGTTGGGTTTCTCCACGTACCATTAAAGAAGTTTTCGAATCGCCAACGGATTACCGTTATCCGTTCCTGGCAGAAGATTAATACAGTAATAAACTATATATCGAAACCTCCGGAAAATGCTCCGGGGGTTTTGTTTTTTAAAAAGGGTTTTTGAGAAGCAAAAATATCTACCAAAAGCAATAGGGCTGAGCCAGAAAATATACCACAAAAATAAAAGCCCGGAATAAATCCCAGGCTTTTCCTAACAACTAAAAAAATGGCTTAATAATGGTGTATTTATCCCACCTGGAAAGCAGGAGCAACATCATCACCACAGGTACAGGTTACATTCAGGTCTTTAATAATTCCTGTTTTTAAACTATAAACCCACGCATGTACGGCCAGTTCCTGACCATTTGCCCAGGCACTCTGTACAATTGATGTATTGGTTACATTGGCAGCCCCCTCAATGGCATTTAATTCCACTAAACGGTCAAATCGCTGATCAGGATCTTCGATTGTGGCCATTTCACGTTCGTGCGTACGATATACATCGCGGATATTTCTCAACCAGTTATCAATAATTCCAACCTGTTTATTGCCAAGTGCAGCTTTTACACCACCGCAGCCGTAATGGCCACAAACGATAACGTGTTTAACTTTTAATACATTAATAGAATAATCCAGTACTGAAAGTAAATTCATATCCGTATGCACAACCACATTGGCAATATTTCTATGTACAAAAATATCACCCGGTTTGGTATTTGTAATCTGGTTTGCAGGCACGCGGCTATCAGAGCAGCCGATCCATAATACTGGCGGACTTTGACCTGCCGACAATTTATCGAAAAATTCGGGATCGCTATTAATCGTATCTTTAACCCAGTCTTTATTGCCTTGTAACAAGGTATCGTATGTAATATCTTTCGTTTCTATTGTTTTTGCGCACATAATTATAATTTATTAATTTCTTCTTCTACTTTAATATTTAATTTTGGTACTGTATAATGTTTTTGGATGTTCTCCAGGGTTACGATAATGCCTTTAGTATAAGCATTATGTTTATAATTGTAAATGGTTTCCAATACATCAGGGTCGATGTAGCGGGCATTCGAGCCATCAATAATTACATTTGTTTCTTTTGGGATATTCGTTAAAACTACCTGTATCGCTGCTTTATTTAAAAAAGAAACTTCTTCTGCTAGTTTAATCCTGATATTCTTTTTGTCGCCTTCGTTCGTAATCCGGTAAAAGAAAGGGTTACGCATATTGGTTCGCAATAGATAAAAAACCGAAACCAACATACCAACGGCCACACCTTTTAACAGATCGGTAAACAATACCGCCAATACGGTTACCACAAATGGTACAAACTGATCCCAGCCTTTGTGGTACATATGTTTAAAAAGACTGATCCGGGTTAGTTTATATCCGGTTACCAAAAGAATTGCAGCCAAACAAGATAACGGAATCATGTTGATAAGTCCTGGAATAAACAATAGCGACAATAACAACCAAATGCCATGAAAAATAGCCGACATTTTAGTTCTGCCACCGGCGTTTACATTTGCCGAACTCCGCACAATTACCGATGTCATAGGTAAACCACCAACCATACCGCTGGTAATATTGCCTATTCCTTGCGCAATCAGCTCCCTGTTTGTTGGTGTTATGCGCTTAATCGGATCGATTTTATCCACAGCTTCGATACTGAGCAAAGTTTCTAAACTTGCTACCACACCAATGGTTATGGCTACGATGTACACATTTTTATTGGCCAGCTGGGAAAAATCGGGCATCGTAAATAGTCCCAAAAATTCGCCAAAGCCATTTACTACCGGTATTTTCACCATTTGATCGGCACGTAGGGGATAATTTGTTCCGGCAAAAACCAGGGTTCCAAGAACGCCTAATGTAACCACCAACAATGGAGCAGGTACAACCGCCAACTTTGGAAACTTAGGCCATAAAACCAGAATAGCTATTGATAACAAACTGATAACCACCGCAGCCAGGCTAAAATGGCTTATCGCTGCAGTAATTGCAGAAAAAGTATTTTCATGATCCTGTTGGAAGAAACCCTCATCGCCGGTAAAATCAGTATCAACGCCCAACGCATGCGGCAATTGTTTTAAGATTAAAATCAGTCCGATAGCGGCAAGCATCCCTTCAATTACACTCGAAGGAAAGTAATTACCAATCGTTCCGGCTTTAACCAGTCCTAAGATCATCTGGAATACCCCTGCCAATACAACAGCAAGTAAAAATGTAGGATAACTCCCCAATGAGGTTATTGCACCTAAAACAATAACGGTTAAACCTGCTGCCGGGCCACTAACACTTAATTGCGAGCCACTAAAAGAGGCTACCACAATTCCCCCTATAATCCCGGTGATTAAACCTGAAAATAATGGCGCTCCAGAAGCCAGGGCAATACCCAAACACAGTGGTAAGGCCACTAAGAACACTACAATACTTGAAGGTAAATCTTTCCTTAGATTCTTTTTAAGAAAATATTTTTTCACATCCGAACCTGAAAAGGCCGGGTTAAACTTTTGCATAACGATATAATTATCTAGTAAATTTTAACGAATAAAATCGTAGGGGTTTTAACAAAACACACACAAGGTATCAGCGTTTTGCATTAATTTAAACATAGCAATAACGCTCAATAACATTAAGCAGGTAATTTTTACCCCAAATAATAAATACTAGATAAAGTTAGGCGGAGGTGTTGGAACCGTAGGATGATATGGATCTACATATCTTTTAAAATGTTCTATAAAACTGCTCTTCAAAAAGAAATGGCTGGAAGAGAACTCATAAGAAAGGATAGGATGATTAAGCTCGATGAGTTTGAAATCAGTAAATTTTGCAGTGTCTTTGGCGGAATCTTTTCCGCCTTCATGCTCTAACTCGATTTGCATGATTACTGCATTCATAATTTCCTTGTCAATACTTGTAAAAAACACAGGTGCCCCGGAAATACCCATCTTCGCCATGAAGATGACCATAAAAGTGGCAACGATTAAATACTTGTATTTCCTTAAAAACATTTAAAATTCTAATGCTGTTTTAATTCTAATCACCACAAAAATAAACGGATTATTGGTTTTTCAATACTTTAAGCTGTAAAAAAAATGTAATTTAAGTAAAATGCAGGTATCCTTAAGGCAAAAACAAGGTTCTTTATCAATTGTGGAAAACAGTGGGTTCTATTATTATCGGTCGGTTCAGCCCCGCCATCCGCTAAATCTTTTTGGCAAAATTAGCTGTAAATTAAAAATCAATCGAAGCCAAAAAGGATACCGCTCCTGTCAGGTTTAACTAACAGAGGTTTGTTATCCAAGCACCGACCCGAGTTAAATAAACCTGGTTGAACGGACGCCAATTTCCTTCAAATTGGCTGGAGGGAAAGCGGGACTGAAAATACCAAAAGCGCTGAACCAACGATTTCCCAATTACTAATGTTTTTCTTTTTTTGGAAATGAAAGGGCAGCATTTCATAGGTACTGTAGCCCTGCCATCTGCTAAATCTTTTTGACAAAATTAGCTGTAAATTCAAAATCAATAGAAGCCAAAAAGAATACCCCTCCTGTCAGGTTTAACTAACAGAGGTTTTTTTCCTGGCACCAACCCGAGTTAAATAAACCTGATTGAACGGACGCCAATTTCCTTCAAATTGGCTGGAGGGAAAGCGGGACTGAAAATGCCAAAAGCGCTGAACCAACGATTTCCCAATTATTAATGTTTTTCTTTTTTGGAAATGAAAGGCAGCATTTCAAAGGTACTGTAGCCCCGCCATCCGCTAAATCTTTTTGGCAAAATTAGCTGTAAATTCAAAATCAATCGAAGCCAAAAAGGATACCGCTCCTGCCAGGTTTAACTAACAGAGGTTTGTTTTCCAAGCACCAGCCTGGGTAAAATAAACCCGATTGTCGGGAAGAGCTTCCGATCCTTCATCGGAACTCGGACCAAAAGCGGGATTGAAAATGCCAAAAGCGCTGAACCAACCATTTCCCAATTATTAATGTTTTTATTTTTAGGAAATTAAAGGGAGTATTTAATAGGTAGGTTAGCCCGGCTATCTGCCCTACAAAAAATCGCATGTTGTGCTGGAATAAAATAACACCCCGCCCCCCTTGCATTACCGCTTCTAATTTTTAATTTTAAAATCTCATAGCCTCAGCAATGGAAAAAAAAATAGCATTACTTAAAGATAAAATAACCCAGGCAAACCTTAGCGGCGGACAGGATCGAATCGATAATCAGCATAAAAAAGGTAAACTCACTGCCCGCGAGCGCATTCATTTTCTGATGGATGAAGGAAGCTTTGAAGAAATTGGCATGATGGTTACCCATCGAAGCACCGACTTTGGCATGGAACGCGAAAAATATCTGGGTGATGGCGTGGTAACAGGATATGGAACAATTAACGGTAGGTTAACCTATGTATTCTCGCAGGATTTTACCGTGTTTGGCGGTTCACTTTCTGAAACCCATGCAGAAAAAATTTGCAAGCTTATGGATATGGCCATGAAAAATGGGGCTCCATTGATCGGTTTAAACGATAGCGGTGGTGCACGTATCCAGGAAGGTGTTGTTTCTTTGGGCGGTTATGCCGATATCTTTTATAAAAATGTACAGGCGTCGGGCGTAATCCCGCAGTTATCGGCCATAATGGGTCCCTGTGCAGGCGGAGCCGTTTATTCGCCAGCCATCACCGATTTTATTCTGATGGTGGAAAACACTTCTTACATGTTTGTAACCGGCCCAAATGTGGTGAAAACAGTAACACACGAAGAAGTAACTTCTGAAGAACTGGGAGGTGCCAGCACACATGCCACAAAATCGGGCGTTACACATTTTGCCTGTGCTAATGAAATTGAGGCCATTAACCATGTTAAAAAACTGTTGAGCTATATGCCGCAAAATTGTGAGGACATAGCCGGTCAATTACCTTACGAAGCAGCTGATGAAACCCGACCAGAACTCAACACACTTATGCCAGAAAATGCTTCACAACCTTATGATATACGTGAAGTGATTGCAAGCGTGGCTGATACTGAAAGTTTTTTAGAAGTCCATGCCGCCTACGCAGAAAATATTGTGGTGGGTTTTGCCCGTCTTGCAGGCAGAAGCATTGGCATCGTAGCCAATCAGCCCGCTTACCTGGCAGGCGTTTTAGATAGCAATTCTTCGGCTAAGGCTGCACGTTTTGTCCGCTTTTGCGATTGCTTTAACATTCCACTGCTGGTATTTGAAGATGTTCCAGGTTTTCTACCAGGTACAGACCAGGAATGGAATGGTATTATCACCAATGGGGCCAAGTTGTTGTATGCTTTTAGTGAGGCTACTGTACCACGTATTACCGTAATTACCAGAAAAGCTTATGGCGGTGCTTACGATGTAATGAACAGCAAACATATTGGTGCAGATATGAACTACGCCTGGCCAAGTGCAGAAATTGCCGTAATGGGCGCCAAAGGTGCCGCAGAAATTATTTTTAAACGAGAAATTACCGCAGCAGAACACCCAGAAGAAAAATGGTTGGAGAAAGAAAAATTATATTCAGATATCTTTGCCAATCCTTATCGCGCTGCTGAACGTGGCTTTGTTGATGAAGTAATTGAGCCGGCCCAAACCCGTATGAAGTTGATCAAAGCTTTTAAAATGTTGGAAAATAAAGTGGTGAATAATCCGAGAAAGAAACACGGAAATATACCTTTGTAGAAAATAGTCCTTAGTCATTAGTCCATAGTCAGGTAGTCATCAACTCGCCTCTTAAGACTCATGACTGTGGACTTCCGACTCAAGACTCAAATGCAGATTACTCAAAAACTATCCCGAACAGACATCTTACTCATGGCTTTTTGCACAGGCCTGATTGTTGCGAATATATATTATTGCCAGCCTTTGGTCATCTTGATTGCAAAAGATTTTAAGCTTACCGAACCTGTTGCAGGGAAGATTACCTACCTTACGCAGATCGGTTACGCTTTAGGCCTTTTCCTCTTAGTGCCACTGGGCGATATGTTTGAACGTAAAAAACAGATCCTTGTTATTACCGGACTTGCCATTTTGGCCTTACTGGTTGCTGCGGTTTCGCAAAGCTTTTTTATATTGGAAGTGGCCTCAATCTTAATTGGTGCCTGCTCTATTGTACCTCAATTAATATTGCCCTTAGCAGCCAATTTAAGTACCGATGAGAATCGTGGGGCCAACATTGGGATAATTATGAGCGGTTTGCTGGTTGGGATTTTAGCCTCACGTGCAGTAAGTGGCAGCATAGGCTTTTGGCTGGGCTGGCGAGCGGTGTATTATATGGCTGCAGGAATTTGTGGCTTGCTTATTTTTTTAATGGCGAGTCGCTTTCCACAAAGTTACCCTAATTTTAAAGGCTCGTACAAAGAACTCATGCGTTCTATGTTCGGTTACATCAAAACCCAACCTGCCTTAAGGGAAACTTCGATTATTAATTTCCTTGCTTTTGCTATCATCAGCGCATTCTGGACAACCATGGTGCTATTCCTTGCTAACCCACCGTTTAATTTCCAGACTTTACAGATTGGACTATTTGGAATTGCCGGAGCTGCAGGCGCATTAGCTGCGCCACTAGTTGGAAAATTAAGCGACGGCAACAATCCGCGAAAAAACTTAATGATCGGTTTTATTTTACAACTCATCAGTATCGCTTTGTTTTATTTTACAAACAACCATTTATACCTTTTTGTAATCGGCATTGTACTGATTGACATCGGTCAGCAGGCTATACATGTAACCAACCAAACCCGCATTTACACCCTCATACCAGAAGCCAGAAACCGACTGAACACCATTTTTATGTCGGTTAGTTTTATTGGTGCCAGCTGTGGCTCGGCACTAGGTTTATGGCTTTGGGACCAAGGTGGGTGGGCTTTATTCTGTTATGGAATGACAGGTATAATTGTCCTTAATATTTTAATTTATCAGTTTTACGGAACAAAAAAATAATGGTTCAGATTGAACAAATATTCCCTTCGTTAACCTGGCGGATCAGACAAGAGGCGATGTACCCAGAATTACCTTTTGACAGGGTTAAGCTTCCAGATGACTTTGACGGCATCCATTTTGGGTTATACCTTGATCATAAGTTAACAGGAGTGGTTTCTCTATTTTATGATGGAGATATGTATCAGTTCCGTAAACTGGCCATTCTACCTATTGCTCAGAAAGCAGGTTTGGGTTCACAATTAATGGACTATATCCTCGATTTTTGTAAAATTCAAAAAGCGACAAAACTATGGTGCAATGCACGTGTAAATGCTAAGGAATTTTATTTTAAATTTGGCTTCCACGAAACAGATAAAACCTTTTTTAAAGATGGTTACGATTTTGTGGTAATGGAAAAAGAACTTTAAATTACCAACCGTCATGCTGATCCGATTGCTATCGGATTTATTTCAGCATCTTATTAATAGATCCTGAATCAAGTTCAGGATGACGAATATATAGAACGAACATTATGGCTAAGAAAAAAGACGACGAAAAGAAAAAACATGTTGCTGTGGTTACCAAAAAATCGCTGCAGTTTCTTGAAGAATACATCAATAATCCTGCTCCTACCGGCTATGAATGGGAAGGACAAAAGTTGTGGTTAAATTATTTAAAACCCTACATCGACGAACATTTTATCGATAATTACGGTACCGCTGTAGGTGTGATTAACCCTAAAGCTGATTTTAAAGTAGTGATAGAAGCCCATGCAGATGAAATTTCATGGTATGTAAACTACATCACCAATGATGGTTTAATTTATGTGATCCGCAATGGTGGTTCTGATCATCAGATTGCACCTTCTAAACGCGTAAACATCCATACCGAGAAGGGTCTGGTTAAAGCAGTATTCGGTTGGCCGGCTATCCATACCCGCCATGGCGAGAAAGAACAAGCTCCGGAGTTAAAAAACATCTTTTTGGATTGTGGCTGCACCTCAAAAGAAGAAGTAGAAAAATTAGGTATCCACGTAGGCTGTGTAATTACCTACGAAGATGAGTTTATGGTTTTAAACGACCGCTACTATGTTGGCCGTGCTTTAGATAACCGTGTGGGTGGTTTTATGATTGCCGAAGTAGCCCGTTTATTAAAAGAGAACAAGAAAAAACTTCCTTTCGGTTTATACATTGTAAACTCTGTACAGGAAGAAATCGGTTTGCGTGGAGCTGAGATGATTGCCCAGCGCATTAAACCAAATGTGGCCATTATTACCGATGTAACACACGATACCACTACGCCAATGATCAATAAAAACATCCAAGGCGATTTATCAGCAGGTAAAGGCCCGGTTGTTTCATATGCCCCGGCTGTACAAACCAACTTAAATAAACTATTAATCCAAACGGCTGAGAAAAACCAGATTCCATTCCAACGTCAGGCATCCTCACGTTCTACCGGAACCGATACTGATGCTTTTGCCTATTCTAACGGTGGCGTACCATCGGCATTAATTTCGTTGCCGCTGCGCTACATGCATACTACGGTAGAAATGGTGCACAAAGAAGATGTTGACAATGTAATCAGCCTGATTTACGAAAGTTTATTGAACATTAGTAATGGTCAGGATTTCAGGACGTTTAAATAATGGAAAAAGTTAATCACCAAAAAATCATCATCAGCACCTTGTTAAAAGTTTTGCTCATGGTTGTTGTGATCTTTATTCTTAACGCCTGGCCAAGCATCAAACAGAGTTTTAGCGGCAATGTGCCGCCATTGGATTATTGGCTCAATCATAGTTTTAAAGTAAGCAACATCATCCTCATTTTAGGATTTGGTGGTTATTTTTATTATAAAGATTTAACCAATCAAAAAGAACTGATCGAAAGGTCAAAAAACACTGATCAGCTCGAAGCTTAGCAAATAACACCAAAGAAATTTTATCATAAAAAATCGCTGAGGTTGGCTATTTTAAGCCTAACGTTTACTGAACCTGCCAGATGAATTGCCATTGTTATTGCAGTCATCTGGCAGGCTACTTTAGACAATACCTGTTAGTACAGTCATTATTCTCACGCTACCTATCCATAGAATCCATCTAGTCTCCAGTTACCCTTTTTGCTCCTAATGCTATCATTATACCCATATGATAGCTATCGAATTTACTATACCGATATCATGTTTTCAATTGTTTGTAGCTTCTTCGCAGTTATAATCTTTGATCAACTTCCTAATCTGTAGATTAATTTTTATTAATACTCAGCATATCTTCACATTGTTTGTGTAATTTACCTACATAGTTATCCTTATATTCATGAACACAGACAAAAAAAATGTTGATCTATCTGTTATTTGCGATGATCATTGGGATGTAGTATTCGACCAACTTGGCCTCGGTTTTTGGGAGTTGAGTATAGCAACAGGCATACTTCGTTCAACCCGATCGTTTAAAGAGAATTTTGGTTATCCGCCAGACGGCGTTTTAAGCTATGAGACGGTTTTAGGCTTAATTCTTCCTGAGGACCTTGATCATGTTCAGGATGAAATAGAGCTTACCGTAACCAAAGAAAAAAGCAGTTATGATGTGTTGTACCGAATCCGCCGTCCGGATGGGAAAATCAGATGGATCAAAGCCGATGGGATACTGTCCCAACCGGAAGGCGAATCGTTAAAATTGATAGGAACAACTTTAGATGTTACCGATTTCAAACAACCTTCATCATGATTACAGATCATTCAGTTCAATCCAAACGGGTCCGTGATCGCTTGTTTTTTCCCATCCCCTAACATTGCTATCCACTCCTGCTGATTTTAAGCGATCGCTCACCTGCGGACTCAATAAAAAATGATCAATTCTTAATCCGGCGTTTCTGCCATAAGCATTACGAAAGTAATCCCAAAAGGTATAAATTGTTTCTGTTGGATATAATTTCCTGATCGCATCTGTCCAGCCCTGTGCCAGTAAGTTTTGAAATGCCAATCGGGTTTCAGGGCGGAACAACGCATCTTCAACCCATCTTTCAGGTTTATAAGCATCCATTTCTGTCGGAATTACATTATAATCGCCTGCTAAAACCACGGGTATATTCCTCGCCAGCAAAGTTGCAGTATGTTTAGCAAAACGCTCGAACCATTGCAATTTATAATCAAACTTGGGGCCTGGTGCCGGATTACCATTTGGCAGGTATAAACATCCAATAACTACACCATTTACAATGGCCTCTATGTACCTGCTTTGTAAATCTTCAGGATCTCCATCTAAACCACGTTTCAACTCTGTTATCTCTAAATTTCTGGTAAGTATGGCCACTCCGTTCCAGCTTTTCTGCCCGTGCCAGATGGCATTGTAACCAGCATCTTTAATCGCCTGTTCTGGAAATTTTTCCTGAGGGGCCTTTAGTTCCTGCAGGCACACCACATCTGGCTGGGTTTCTTCCAGCCAACGTAACAGTACAGGCAAGCGGCCATTTACACCGTTTACATTATAAGTAGCTATTTTCATCCTATAAATTTCAGCATAAAAACTCAAAAACAGAAGATTCTTCTATTTTGATCTTAAAGCCATTATTGGCAACATTTTATGAAATACTTAAAGATAATTTGAAAATTTGGCATTATCTTGCATGTCATTTAGCGTAACCGTTTCAAATAATCATGTTCAAAGCAGTCTCAAACAATCTTTCTGCCGAACCGAAAGACATCCGTTGGTTCTATGACCAGTATGCACCCATGCTGCTTGGCTATATCAATGGTATTGTGCAAGATCAACAAAAATCAGAAGATCATCTGGTCGTTATTCTTACTTCCTATATTAAGGATGTAGCTATTTTGCCAGAAAAAAGCAGGTTAAATATCTGGCTCGAATTGCGCCAATATGCACAAAGTAAATTAACTTTGTATACGGCAAAAGATCATCAGTTAAATCTTAATCAATCCGTAGATAATGGTAGGCTAGATTTGTTAGATGATCTGCAAAAAAGAATTTTCTGTGCAGTATATTATCATGGAAAGACAATTCAGTACCTGGCGGCAACAATTGGATGTAATGAAAGCGAAATCCGCAATCAGTTAAGATTATCAATCGATAAAATGAGGAGGGCAAGTGGAAATTAATAAAATTATGGAGAGCGGTCTAATGGAAACCTATGTGATGGGAATTGCCACCGAAGAGGAGGTACAGAAAGTCTTATCGCTAAAAAAGGAATATCCGGCATTTAAAGATGCTTTGGAACAGCTCGAATATGACATGGAGGTACTGGCCCAAAGTATGGGTATTGAACCACCCGTTGATGCATTGGCCAAAATTGAGCTTGAGATTAATGAAATACAACGCCAGAACCAAGCTATTCAAACCACTGTTGAAGCCGAATACAGTTATAATAAAACCCATCAAGAAAACAAACGTGGAAAATATATAGAGGTAGAATCAGAATCTAATCAAATGCGTGTGAATAAAGCCTGGAAATGGGCATTTATTGCTGTTTTTGTATTAGGTAAGATATTTTTAGCCTTTGCCATTTATTTTTACCTGGAGAACAGACAGGTGAAGGAACAACTTCAAGAATTAAAAATAGAATTAAAACAAAAGATCAGGTAAAATATGCGAAATAGGAAAGATAAACCTATCTTTTTAAAACCAACACTAAACAGAAATGTTTAGCTGTTAAGATTCATTCATGTTTGAGCGCATGTTTGAGTTTAGATATGGGGATAGGCTGCTAGTCTATCCCTTTTTTTAGATTTAAACGTTTATTTATCCAACAATGCCTTAACCTTCTGTTGGAGGTCCGTAATATCAAAAGGCTTTTCAATGGTATCATCAGGAGAACAGCTCAAATTATCCATATTCAAAGCTGAAAGCAATATTACAGGCAAAGATGCTGTTTTAGGATTATGCTTTAATTTATTGCAAATATCCCGGCCGTCGTGTTTACCAATAAATATATCCAACAAAATTAGATCTGGTTGAAAATAATCGATTGTCTCCTCTAATCTCAAATCATCCCCATCTAAAACACCTTTTATATGATAATGTTCTTCCTCAAAAATTAACTTTATAATATCATGAATGTTTTCGTCATCATCAACTACAAGAATTTTCTTAACTAGCGCGTTGCTCATATGCAACAAATCTAGTTGAAGTGAATTATTTGATACAATGTATTTATACCTGAATTTACCGAATAAATGATATTACTGGGCAGCTAAACCCGATTTATAGTTTTTAAGCATCTTTTTCAGCAAGCCTCTCGCCACGTGTATTTTGGTTTTTACTGTACCCAAAGGAATATCAAGCTCTGCAGCAATTTCGTGATATTTATAACCTTCAAAGTAACGGCAAAAACAGAACCTACAATCCTCCGGTAAGGCATTCAGCGATTTTTGTATATCCTCCATTATAAACTTGGCGGCACCACCATTTAAAGATGCGCTTGGAACCAGTTGAACGGAAGTTAAATCTTCTTCCTGCTGGATCACTTCGTTTTTACGTTTTACCTTATAATAATGATTAAGAAAGGTATTTTTCAGGATGGTGAAAAGCCATGCCCGCACATTGCTGCCCATTTCAAATTTGCCCGAAAACCTAAAAGCTTTCATAAAGGTATCCTGAACTAAATCAGCAGCATCGTCTTCATCATGTGTGTATGCTAATGCCCTGTCGAAAAGCGGTTGCCTGTATTGGTAGATGTCGCAATTAAAATTTAATGTTTCCATAATTCGTTTTTGGCTGATGTAAATATTTAACAAACAGCAACTCCTTATGTTATTTGTAGAAATACCCGATTTTTTACGGTTTATTTAAAACACTTAAAAAAGGGTCTGAAAACGATCAAAAACACTAGTCTACATAACCATTCCGCATGGCAAAACGCACTAAAGAAGCCGAGTTTTTAGTGCCGGTTTTACTGATCAAAGCCTCTCTTTGGCTCTCTACCGTTCGCCTGCTTAAATACAATTTATCAGCTATTTCCTGATTTGTCAAGCCATCGGCAATGAGTCTTAAAACATTAATTTCGCGCTCTGTAAAGTTAATTTCGGTATTCATTTTTCGCGAAAGTATATTCAGCTGCGTATTAAAACGCTCCAAAATAGAGATGCATAAATTAGAAGAAAGATACCGTTTTCCCTTCATTACATGCTTGATGCAAAACAGCAGTTCATCTTCTTCAATATCTTTTGAGAGGTAAGCAAAAGCTCCTGATATAAAAGCATTTGACGCGTACTTTTCATCTTCTAAAATAGACAAAACAACAACCTTTGTATGGTGTCCACGTTCTTTAATCGTATTGGCCAAAGCTATCCCATCAAGCCTCGGCATTACAAGATCTGATAAAATAATATCAGCTTTTATTCCTTTTTCCAGAAGCTCCAAGACCGCTAAACCGTCTGGTACTTCTGCAACAACATTGATGCCTTCGTGTTTTTCTATGAGTGCTTTAAGTGAGGCCCGGATAATATGGTGATCATCCGCAAGAATAATGTTAATCATAATTCAAATATAACTTAAGCCCTTTTAAAATTAAAAACGGCTACTTAGGCAGTTCGATATAGAAGGTGGTTCCAACACCGATTTTGCTCTCAAACCATATTTTACCCTGATGTAAATCAACAATAGCCTTGATGATGCCCATGCCAAATCCTCCTGATTCTTCGCCCTTAAGACCTGGCCTTAAAGTTTCGGGCAAATGGCTAAAAAGCCCTGCTTGCAACTCTTCCGGAATACCGATCCCATCATCAGCTACGGTAATTAAAACAGTGTTTTCATATTCTTCTGCATGTAAAGTAATATGCCCATAATCGGCAGTAAATTTTATGGAGTTGGACATTAGGTTATTGATCACTTGCAGAAACTTCATGCTATCAAGGCGCAGATAAATCTGTTCGGCGGAGCTTGTAAATTTAATGTGCTTCATTTTGCCCAGCTTGGATCGTTTATAAAAACGAACAACATCCTTAAGTTCCCAAACCAGATCAGTCCGCTCCTTACGGATTTCTACCACCGATGATTTTAAAAATTCCTTATTAACCATGCTACGTACCAAAAGCAGGTTACGCTCACACATGTCCTGAATAAAGGCCAGCGAATTGATCATCCGCTCATCGCCTGTTTGCGCTATCCCCTCTTTCATAGATGAAGCAATTAATTTCATCATGCCAAGTGGTTCTTTTAAATCGTGCGCCAATACTTCTAAGGTTATATTTTTTCTGGCATTTATCTGTTCGATGTGGATTTTATTATGCCGCGCAACTGTCGTATCTTCTACTGTACCAAGTAAATACTTAACAGCTCCATCAATAACAGAAAATACAATTACCCGAACATACTTTTCTTTACCTGGAAACAGTAAGCGGAATTCATATTTGTTTTCGGTATTTCCCTCCAGGCATTCTTTATAGCATGACATCACATGTGTTACATCTTCAGGATGTACCCGCGCTAAAAGTAACTTTGGATGATTCAAAACCTCATCAGCGTCTAGCTCCCAGATGTTACTTAACGATTTGTTTAAATATGAAAAATTTTGCGCTGTATAGTTGAAAATAAAATAACCATCAACAGAACGGTCGCCTATATTACAAAAAAGCTCTTTATTCAATTCGACCATGATTAAATGTTTGATAATTTGCTAATAAATGACAATAATGAATCAGCAGTCACATCTCAAACAGTAGAGGAGTAAAAATGTTTCATACAAAATATGACCTACTACTATTTTAACACATGACCATCATAGATAACGGTTAATTATCTTTAGAGATATTAACATTCTTCACACATTGTGTAAAATTATTTTTCGGAATAAAACCAACTATTGCCTAAATTGTTAAGCATAAAAGAAAGATAAAAAAGTCCTGTGAGCGGGAGATCCGCGGAGGGCAGGCACACCATAAAGAGTACACAATTCTTCTTACCGATAGCCACCGTAAAGGGTGGCTATTTTGTTAATACCTCCAGCAGATTAAAAACTTCTTATATTTATTGAACTTGTTTCTTCAACGTAATTAAATTGCCTTAATAGATAATTTATTAATAGCTCTATACTTCATTATTCATCATAAAAACATGGCACAGAACAAAACTACAGAAAACGGTTTAAGCGTTCACGACTTTTTAAATACCGTTCCTGACGAAAATAAAAGATCTGATTGTTTTAATCTGTTGGGTATTATAGGTGAAATCACAGGCTTTACAGCGAAAATGTGGGGAACAGCCATTGTTGGTTTTGGTAGTTACCATTACAAATATGAAAGCGGCAGGACAGGCAACGCACCTTTGGTTGGCTTTTCACCACGGAAAGATGCCATCGTCTTATATTTATCATCAGATTTTAACAATCGTGAAGAACTGCTAGCTAAATTCGGCAAACACAAAACCGGTAAAGCTTGTGTGTACATAAAAAAATTAAGCGATATTGATGTGGAGGTATTAAAAGAAATGATTACCAATTCTGTTGCGAAAATTAACAGTTTGTATCCTTAAAATGATGGAAGATGTAAAATGGATGACTGATAAAGCTAAAATCAAATACTTATTAGCCTAAGCGTCGCGCCAAAACCCGCATTTATTTTTTACGATTATTAATTGCCACGGATGCACAGATGAACACAGAATTAAAAGAATGTAAGGGATAATAATCCCAAGTTATTGCAGCAAAAAAATAAATATTCAACGCTGTGCCCTCCCTGCCTTTCTCTTCTTACCCTTTGTGGTAAAAAAAGAAAAGCCATCTACTGATGTAAATAAGAAGTTACGCTACGATAAGTTAAATTTTTCAATATTTGATCATTCCTTATTTCGAATAAAAAACTGGAAATGATTAAAAAACTAAGCCTTTATTTATGGATAGCAAGCTCTTGCATTTCGCTTCATTCGGCAGCGCAAGATGCAGTAAGCTATCAAACTCCCCCAAAAGAAATTGCCGATTTATTACTGGCTAAGCCAACTCCTGGTGTAAGCATAGATGGCAAAGCCGAATGGATCTTATTTAGCGAGCGTAACTCTTACCCTTCGGTAGAGGAATTGGCTATGCCCGAGTACAGAATTGCGGGTTTAAGATTAAACCCGAATAATTACTCGCCAAGCAGGCAAACCTATATAAACAATTTCAGTTTAAAAAACATCAAGTCCAACCAAAATTTTCAGATAACCGGCTTGCCAAGCCCATTATATGCCGGGAACATTAGCTGGAATCCATCGGAAAACAAGATTGCCTTTACCCATACCACGCAAAAAGGAGTAGATCTTTACATCATTGATCTGGCTACCAAAAAAGCTACTAAAACCAATAAGGCTTTTTTAAACGTTGTTTTAGGCAGTGGTCTTACCTGGTTAAATGATCATACCATTATCTACCGTACGGTAACTAAACCTGCCAGTGCTGCCCCCAAAAAACCATTAATGCCTAAAGGGCCAACCATTCAACAAAATTTGGGGAAAGCTGCTCCTAGCGCCACTTTTCAGGATTTGATTAAATCACCGTTTGACGAACAGTTATTCGAATTTTTTGCCACTTCGCAATTGGTTAAAAACACGGGTGGAGTAGAAACGCCCATTGGTAAACCGGCTATTTATGGCTTAACCAATTTATCGCCCGATAAAAATTACATGATGGTTGAAACCATCCGTAAACCTTTTTCATACCTCGTTTCGGTCTATGGCTTTCCGTACACATTAAGTGTTAACGATTTGTCTGGAAAAACCATCAAAGTTATCGCCGAGTTACCATCAGCAGAGGGCACGCCATCTGGTTATGATAATGTACAAGATGTTCCGCGCGGTTTCGACTGGAGGGATGATGAACCGGCTACACTGGTTTGGAGTAAGCCATTGGATAGTGGTTTAATTAAAAAAAATATTCCCTATCACGATGCCATTTATGCGTTAAGCGCACCTTTTACCGGAAAAGAGAAAGAACTATTTAAAACACAGACCCGTTACCGTAGTGTACAATGGGGCGACGCTAACCTCGCCCTTATTACGGAAGGCCTTCGCAGCAAGCAAACCAGTAAAGTAAGTCGTTATAACCCTACAACAGGCGCAGTAGAAGAACTCTACAGCCGAAACCAAACCGATGCCTATGGTAACCCCGGTACGCCCGTTACGGTCAAAAATAAATATGGCAGACAGGTTATTAAAACGGTTGATAATGGCACCAAACTGTTAATGAACAATATGGTAGGCTCGTCAGAAAAAGGAGATTTGCCGTTCCTGGCTAAATTTGATTTAAGTACTAAAAAGAATGAGATTATCTGGCGCAGCGCCGAAGGAACATTTGAATATGTAAGTGATGTAATTAATCCTGATAAACTGATTTTACTTACCCGTAAAGAAAGTCAAAAATTAGTACCTAATTATTTTATTAAAAACCTGGTGCTTCGTATTGCCGACCAGCGTATTACAAATTTCACTAACCCTTACCCATCTTTAGAAGGCATTACCAAACAAAAAATTTCTTATAAACGTGCTGATGGAGTTGATTTAACCGGCGATTTGTACTTGCCAAAGGGATATAACAAAGATAAAGACGGTCCGCTGCCAACTTTAATTTGGGCTTACCCACGCGAGTTTAATTCTTCAGCAGATGCTGCACAAATTCGTGGATCTAAAGATAAATTCACGACCATTAGCTGGGCCTCTCCTATTTTTTGGGTAACCCGCGGATATGCAGTTTTAGATAATGCCGAAATGCCAATTGTGGCCAAAGATGGTAAAAAGCCAAATGATACCTTTGTAGATCAATTACAGTTAAATGCTGAAGCAGCTATTAATAAGCTTGCTGATTTAGGCGTTGGTGATAAAAAACGTATGGCTGTTGGCGGCCACAGTTATGGTGCATTTATGACTGCAAACTTACTGGCACATACCAATCTTTTTGCCGCAGGTATTGCCCGTAGTGGAGCATACAACCGTACACTTACGCCCTTTGGTTTCCAGAATGAAGAACGTACCTATTGGCAGGCCCCTCAGTTATATTATGAAATGAGCCCATTTAGCTATGCTGATAAAATTAAAACACCATTGTTATTAATCCATGGCGATTCTGACGATAATCCAGGTACTTTCCCCATTAACAGCGAACGTTTGTTCAATGCCATTAAAGGTGCAGGAGGTACAACCCGTTTTGTATTTTTACCCTACGAAGCCCATAGTTACCGTGGCAAAGAAAACTTACTGCACATGCTTTGGGAGCAAGACCAGTGGTTAGAAAAATATGTCAAAAACAAAAAATAATATCTCTCTACCTATTTCAATCAAAATGCCCCTATATGTGCATTTTTTGTTTATCATGCTTCTAACTTGTTTGATGTGGTGTCGGATATTTCTCTGACACTGATCATATTCTGAAATCCAATATTTCAGTAGCCATCTGTCAGCTGGTAACAGCTGACAGCACATTCCATGATTTAAGCGCTAATTTTCTTACGCTACGCTCCATGCCCTTTCTTCTTGCTTTTGCACATTCCCACACTAAAACCTTACATTTATACAATAAAATTGAACATTCCCTTTATTAATTTGTTAAGCCATTATGGACTACATAGACTATTATAAAATCCTCGATTTAAAGAAAGATGCAACAACAGAGGATATTAAAAAAGCTTATAGAAAATTAGCCCGAAAACACCATCCGGACCTCAATCCAAATAATGAAGAGGCCAACAAAAAGTTTCAGCAAATTAATGAGGCTAACGAAGTTTTAAGCGATCCCGAAAAAAGAAAAAAATACGACAAATATGGCAAAGATTGGCAGCATGCCGATCAGCTGGATGCCCAGCAACAGCAACAAAGGCAATACCAATCGCAAAGCCAGGGTTATGGAGGCAATAGCTATTCTGGTGGTTTTGGCGGCGAAGATTTTTCTGATTTCTTTTCTTCTATGTTTGGTGGCGGCGGTGGTAGAAGCAGCAGAAATTCGCCATTTAAAGGCCAGGATTACAGTGCCGATTTACAATTGAACCTGCTTGATGCTTACACAACGCACAAACAAACCTTAACCGTTAATGGCAAACAAGTACGCATTACCATTCCGGCAGGAGTAGAAAACGGACAGAAGATCAAACTTCCGGGTTATGGTGCACCAGGTGTTAATAATGGTCCTCCAGGTGATCTGTATATCAAATTTAATATTAGCGACGATCCCAAATTCAAACGTAAAGGAAACGATATTTACATTCAGGAGGAAGTAGATTTGTATACTGCCATTTTAGGTGGTGAAAAAATCGTTGAAACCTTAAATGGCAAAGTCAAGCTTAAAGTACCAGAAGGTACGCAGCCTGATACCACCTTAAGATTGAAAGGCAAAGGATTTCCGGTTTACAAAAAAGATAACCAGTTCGGCGATCTGTATATTAAATGGCAGGTTAAAATACCTACCAATTTAAATGCTGAACAAAAAGAATTATTCGAAAAACTTTCCAAATTCTAACCATTATGGAAACTTATCTAATACCTGTAGAAGATATCTGTGCTTATCATCATGTAGAGATCAACTTTATCCATTCTCTCGAAGATTTTGGGCTGATCCAGACGACTGTAAAAAAGCAATCTGTATTTTTGCCTATTGATGAATTATCTAAATTAGAACAGTATCTGCGTTTGGCAAACGACCTGCAGATTAACTTAGAAGGCATTCATGCTGTTTCACACTTGCTTAATCAATTGCAAAATATGCAACAGGAAATAACAATATTGCAGAACGAGCTAAATTATTATAAGCAACTTAACCAGTAATACCAAACAACCCTTACCAAATATTTTGGATTAAATGCTAACAAAAAAACATAACCATTATAAGATATGTTTCTTAAATTGGCAATCTAATTTTAAAAAATGAGCGATCTTTCTTCAAAATTCATCGAAAAAATAAAATCATCTTATGCTCCTTCGGGCTCGTACATTTATTTAGGCGCCGGAATTTTAGATGGACAGACTTATAGCGAGGCAGAAGTTAATTTATCGTTAAAAATGATGAATAGACATGGCCTGATTGCCGGAGCAACCGGAACAGGTAAAACGCGTACCCTACAGCTATTGGCAGAGCAACTGTCTGATGCTGGCGTTCCTGTTTTTATGTTGGATGTTAAGGGAGATTTATCAGGCTTAAACCAACCAGGTTCCGTTAATCCAAAAATAGAAGAAAGAGCACAACAGCTCAACAAATCTTTTTCGCCTACAGGTTTCCCTGTTGAAATTTACTCTCTTTCAGGCAAAATGGGCGCACAGATGCGTGCAACCGTACTGGAGTTTGGGCCCACACTTTTATCAAAAATCTTAGATTTAAACGATACACAGGCAGGGGTTTTAGCAGTTATCTTCAAATACGCAGATGATAACAAATTACCGATAATTGATTTAAATGATTTAAAAAAACTGGTATCATATCTTTCAGAAGGTGCTGGTGCAGCAGAAATTAAGAGCAGTTATGGCAGTATTTCTACTGCAACATCAGGCACCATGCTGAGGAAAATAGTGGCAATAGAACAACAGGGCTTAGGTGGTATGTTTGGTGAAAAATCATTTGATACTGAAGATCTTTTCGAAAGAGTTGATGGCAAAGGAATAATCAGTTTATTGAATATTTCTGATGTGCAGAATCAGCCTGTATTATACTCTACTTTTTTATTAAGCTTATTGGCCGAGTTATTTAATACCATGCCCGAGGTTGGCGATTTAGACAAACCAAAGCTGGTATTCTTTTTTGATGAAGCCCATTTATTATTCAAAAACTCATCTAAAGCATTTTTAGAACAGATAGAAACCATTATCAGGTTAATCCGCTCTAAAGGCATTGGTGTTTTCTTTTGTACCCAGGCACCTACAGATGTACCGGAAAGTGTGTTAGGCCAATTAGGTAACCGCGTGCAACATGCGCTTCGGGCTTTTACTCCTAATGATGTAGATGCCCTAAAAAAAACAGTTAACACTTATCCGAAATCGGAATTTTATGAGATCGATAAAATATTAACCTCATTGGGTACCGGACAGGCATTGGTTACCGTATTAAATGAAAAAGGTATTCCTACTGAAGTATCCGCAACCATGCTTACCCCGCCAAGGGCAGTAATGGGACCACTTACAGCTGCCGATTTCGATCAGCTTGTTCAAGATAGCCCGATGTACGCTAAATATAAAGATCCTATCGATCCTGAAAGTGCCTACGACATTTTAACCAAACGCATTAACGAACAGACTGCAGCAGCAGAACAAGAGAAACATGAAGCTGATGCTCAGAAACAAGCCGAAAAAGACAGCAAACCCAAACCAGGAGAAAAGAGTCTGGTAGAACAGGTGATGGGTGCAACCATAACCCGACAAATTGGTAAAGAAATTGTACGCGGTATATTTGGCATGCTTACCGGTAAAAAAACACGTTCAAAAACCGGTGGCGGACTTTTTGGATTTTAAAAACTTATTAATTAACATAATAAAGCGCGCAAATAACTAATTTCGCAAGTTGAAACTGAGATGGTGTATCAATTATCTATCAATGTTTCAACCATAATAAAATAATAACACTAAATGAAACCCACCCTATTAATACTGGCAGCTGGTATGGCCAGCCGCTATGGAAGCATGAAACAGATTGATGGATTTGGTCCTAATGGCGAAACCATTATAGATTATTCAATATATGATGCAATAAATGCCGGTTTTGGCAAAGTTGTATTCATCATTAAAGAAGAGTTTGTAGATAACTTTAAAGCTATTTTTGAACCTAAACTTGCCGGAAGAATAGAAACAGATTATGTTTTCCAAAATTTCGATTTAAAACAATTTGGCATAGAAGAAGAAATTTACAGAGAAAAGCCTTGGGGTACTGCGCACGCAATTCTATCAGGAAGAAGTGTAATTAAAGAGCCTTTCTGTGTAATTAACGCTGACGACTATTATGGCTTCGATGCCTTTAAAAAAATGGTCGATTTCTTAACCACAGAAGTAACGGATAGCAACTACTCGATTATTGGCTATCAGATTGGTAAAACTTTATCAGAATTTGGTGCAGTTTCTCGCGGTGTTTGTAAGGTAGATGCAGCTGGTAATCTCGAAGAAATTATAGAGCGTACCAAGGTTTACCCGAAAGATGATAAGATTTTTTATGAAGAAAATGGTGAAGAATTCCCTTTAAGCTTTGAAACTCCGGTTTCTATGAATTTCTGGGGCTTCACACCTGCTGTTTTCAAAATTACCGAGGAATTATTCAGAGAATTTGCAGAAGCAAATAAAGACAAGCCTAAAGCCGAGTTTTTTATCCCATTAATTGGTGAAAACCTGGTAAAAAACAATACCGCAACTTTTAAAGTAATACCTACTTCAAATAAATGGTTTGGCGTAACTTATAAAGAAGATAAACCTTATGTTCAGGATAGTATTGACCAATTGGTTAAAAATGGAACATATCCAGAAAAACTTTGGAATTAATTTAGATTCAGAAGTTCTAGAAGCATAAGTATATAATTAAAGTAAATGCCTCAGGTTTTAAAAGCCTGAGGCATTTTAATAAACTAGCATAGCAACAAGCTCCTCCTCAGGGAAGCAAATAGCAGCATTTTTTTAACCTTAATTCGATTAGTTGTTATTATTGTGCGATAATTCAAAGTGGATTAAAAATCCACAACTCATTCAGTCAGGATTGCAAATCTTGACCAACGTTAAACCTATCGCTATTTCAAATTGCCCCAAAGGTACCAACCGTTCTTCATAAACCCGACAGCAACGGCAGCCCCGTCCCCATTTTTCATCGGGATCATAAGGGCTACAGCGAATGGCGTAACTGCAGTTCCCGAAAGCACCTGAACATTCATTTTCAAACGCTCTTGAACCCTACAAGGCACATGAGAACATAGAAGCTAAACAACCGCCATTAAAACCAAAAAAGCGCTCCTGAACTTAATCAGGAACGCTTTCTGTTTTATGCTCCCGAGACTTACGACTCAGGACTAAAGACTCCAGACTATTTCTTGTCGTCTTCTTTTACTTCTTCAAAATCAACATCAGTAACGTTATCGCCACCACCTTGAGGTTGACCATCAGCTTGTGGTTGCTCACCACCCTGAGGCTGCTCACCAGCTTTGTACATTTCTTCTGATGCTACGTTCCATGCCGCTTGTAATTCAGCCGAAGCTGCATCGATATCTGCGAAGTTACGTGATAAATGCGCTGCTTTTAATTTCTCTAAACCAGCTTCGATTGGTGCTTTTTTATCAGCTGATAATTTATCACCAAACTCTTTTAATTGTTTCTCAGTTGAGAAAATTAAAGCATCAGCTCCGTTGATTTTATCAGCTTCTTCTTTTTGCTTAGCATCATCTGCTGCATTAGCTTCAGCTTCTTCTTTCATTTTTTTGATCTCAGCATCAGTTAAACCTGAAGATGCTTCGATACGGATTTTTTGCTCTTTACCAGTAGCTTTATCTTTTGCACTTACGTGTAAAATACCGTTGGCATCAATATCAAATGATACTTCTACCTGAGGCACACCACGAGGTGCTGGTGGAATACCATCTAAAATAAAACGGCCAATTGTACGGTTCTGAGCAGCCATTGGACGCTCACCTTGTAAAATATGGATTTCTACTGAAGGTTGGTTATCAGCTGCAGTTGAGAAAGTTTCAGATTTTTTAGTTGGGATTGTTGTGTTAGACTCGATTAATTTAGTCATTACACCACCCATAGTTTCAATACCTAATGATAAAGGAGTAACGTCTAATAACAATACATCTTTAACATCACCGGTTAATACACCACCCTGAATAGCAGCACCAATTGCAACAACCTCATCAGGGTTAACACCTTTACTTGGCTCTTTACCGAAGAAAGCTTTAACAGCGTCTTGAATAGCAGGAATACGGGTTGAACCACCTACCAAAATAATTTCGTCGATATCGCTTGTGCTTAAACCAGCATTTTTCAAAGCAGATTTACAAGGATCGATAGTACGTTTGATTAAGCTATCAGCCAATTGCTCAAATTTAGCACGAGATAATGTACGTACTAAGTGTTTAGGGCCGCTAGCGTCAGCAGTGATGTATGGTAAGTTAATTTCAGTAGAAGTTGTGCTAGATAACTCAATTTTAGCTTTCTCAGCAGCTTCTTTTAAACGTTGTAATGCCATTGGGTCTTTAGCTAAATCCATGCTGTTTTCAGCTTTGAATTCGCTAGTTAACCAATCAATAATAATGTGGTCAAAGTCATCACCACCTAAGTGTGTATCACCATCAGTAGATTTTACTTCGAAAACGCCATCACCTAATTCTAATACAGAAACGTCATGAGTACCACCACCACAGTCAAACACAACAATTTTCATGTCTTTGTGTGCTTTATCTAAACCATAAGCTAAAGCAGCTGCAGTTGGCTCGTTAATGATACGTTTTACAGATAAACCTGCAATCTCGCCAGCTTCTTTAGTCGCCTGACGTTGTGCATCGTTAAAATAAGCTGGTACAGTAATTACTGCTTCAGTTACTTCCTGCCCTAAGAAATCTTCTGCAGTTTTTTTCATTTTCTGCAAAATCATTGCAGAAATCTCTTGTGGAGTATATTTTCTGTCGTCGATTTCAACACGTGGTGTATTGTTATCACCTTTTACTACTTTATAAGGTACGCGTCCAGCCTCTTTCGCACTTTCGTCGTAGCTGCTACCCATAAAGCGTTTAATTGAATATATCGTTTTTGTTGGGTTAGTTATAGCCTGACGTTTAGCAGGCTCGCCAACTTTACGCTCACCGTTTTCTGCAAAAGCAACAATAGACGGTGTAGTACGTTTACCCTCACTGTTTGCTATAACTACAGGCTCGTTGCCCTCCATTACGCTCACGCAAGAGTTTGTTGTTCCTAAGTCTATTCCAATAATTTTTCCCATTGTATTTTTATTTTCTCTTTTTAAAGTATTATAATTTCTACTGCTATTAAACAATGCTTGTGCCAATTGGTTTTTGGCAGAAAATATGGATGAAAGACTGTTAAAATGTAAAAAAAGAGGCTATAGATTACTGACAGCATGACAGAAAATGATGGATAATGTGGAATGGAAGTATGGGAGGGTAAATACTAAAGACCAAAGGTGAAAGCATAAGACTAAAGCAAATTGCAGATTCCTTAAAATGATTTGAAAATGAAAGTCAGCAATTCTTCGGCAGCAGCAGCCCCGCTAACCGCTTTACTTCGTTTCACTCGTGTTCGCTATTATCGGGTTTAGTTACAACGGACAGTAAAAAACCATCCTTAATTTTTATATCTTTAGAGATACAATCAGTCTATGCAATCATTTAAATCTGTGTAATCTCTTTAAAAATCTGTATAATCCCTTATAAAATGCAAATAGCAGCACAAATCGTAATAGGCTTAGTCGCCTTCATCCACATCTACATCCTTTGGTTAGAAATGTTCGCCTGGACCACCAAAGCACCAAAAGTTTTTAAAACCATCCCAAAAGATTTATTCGTACCAACAAAAACATTGGCTGCCAACCAGGGATTATATAATGGCTTTTTGGCTGCAGGTCTAATATGGTCATTATGCATCAGCGATCATCAATGGAAAATTTATGTAGCCATATTCTTTTTGATATGCGTAATTATTGCCGGTATTTATGGTGCCGCAACTGCGAGCAAGAAAATTTTATATGTGCAATCAATCCCGGCATTGGTAGCACTGATTTTATTGCACTTGTAAGTTCGTCTATAATAGTTAGCATAAAGATTCTGAAACAAGTTCAGAACGACGATAACCTAGTAAATTCCTGGCGCCATTAATATTATATGCATAAGCTATCCGCTCTTAGTGATCAACTTAACAAGTCGATCGTCACCCTGAACTTGTTTCAGGGTCTTATCGTGAAGGATGCTGAAATAAATTCAGCATGACGGCCACATTAAAAATCTACAACTCCAACAATTTTTCCAAATGATGGTATCCAATCCCAAAGTATTCCTTACTGGCTTTAATTTTCTGTAAAATTTCCGCTTTTCGCTCCGCGCTATGCGCTTTGCCCTTTACCCCCACTACAAGTACATTTTTAGGCGTATGCGCATCAGAAATAAATTCAAAAACTTTAGTTTTATAGCCAAAATATTCTAAAATCAAAGCACGTATACCATCGGTAACCATTTCAGCCTGACGTTCTAAAAAGATCCCATATTTGGTTAAAAAAGAAACATCGTTCTTCACTTTATTTTGTTCAATCTCCCTGCGGATCTGTTTATGGCAACATGGCGCAACCACAATCAGCTCAGCATTGGCTTTAATTCCCTTATAAATGGCATCATCAGTTGCAGTATCACAGGCATGCAATGCAATTAACAGGTTTACACCCTCTGCCTTAAAATCCTCGATGGTTCCCTGTACAAAATTCAATTTATCGAAAGCAGATTTAGCCGCTACCTGATTACACAAATCAACCATATCCTGACGGTACTCTACTCCTATTACCTCGCTTTCCAATTTCAAAACCGAATGCAGGTAATCGTAGAGCGCAAAAGTTAGATAACCTTTACCCGAGCCCATATCAGCCACCTTTTTAATTGTTCCTTTTGGCAGTTCTTTTATTAAAGAACTTAAAATTTCAATGTAATGGTTAATCTGCCTGAATTTATCCTGCGCATTTTTAAAAACCTTACCGTCTGTGTCAGTAATCTTTAATTCAGTTAAATATGACTTCGAATCAGGCTTGATCAACCTGGTTTTTGCTTTGTCATGATCAACAGATAGCGCTGCCACGTTTGATGCTTTACCTTTCCGCAACACAACTTTTCCATTGTTCAATTCTTCTAAAATCAGGTCGTTTTCTATGGTAAACAGCGTAGCTATTTTAAATCCTTGCTCCAAATAATCCTCAATTAAATCGATTACCTCATCAATAGCATAGTTTTTAACCAGGTCGCGTGTTTTGTAACGATAGGTAACAGCCAGTTTATCTTCACGTTTAATCATCACCTTACGGATCAGCAGTTGTTTTAAGCCTTCCTCCGCTCCTTTATAGTTCCCTAAAGAAATTTTCACAAATGTTGCTGCATTCAGGCTTTCTTTTAAAGCCGTGATAAATTGTTCTATATATTCCGACACTGGCATTTATAAATTTAAAATACAAAGATAATCAAGTTTATCTGGAGCTGAACATTCAACTCATAATGTAACAATAGAGCGACCATATAAAAAGATGAAAGAGGGAAAATGTCATATGGACTGGCCATTTTCAACCAGAAAAATCGTTGGTATTGATTTAAATAAATGAATGACGTAATACGATTTAGAAATGCAAAATGACATCAATTATCTATATTGATTCCAAAGTAGCGCAACGCTTTTTTTTCAGAAAATTAAATTCTAGATTAGGATATTTAAAAAGCTAATCACAATACATGAGTGACTTTCAGATAAAAAAATCGCCTACCGTATATGATGCCATCGTTGTTGGTTCAGGTGCAGGTGGCGGAATGGCAGCCTATGTACTGGCGCATGCCGGTCAAAAGGTTTTAATGCTTGAGGCCGGTCAAAATTTCGATCCGCGATTAGATTCACATCAATTAAAATGGCCATGGGAATCACCACGCCGTGGGGCAGGCACTGTCCGTCCGTTTGGTGATTTTGATGCTTCTTATGGCGGCTGGGAACTTGAAGGCGAGCCTTATACCCAGAAAAACAAAAGTGAATTCGAATGGTTCCGTTCGCGCATGCTCGGTGGCCGTACCAACCATTGGGGTAGGATTTCTTTGCGGATGGGCCCTGATGATTTTAAACCTAAAGATGGTTTAACCGACGCCTGGCCGATAACCTACGCCGATGTAAAACCATTTTACGATAAAGTTGACCGCATGATCGGTATTTATGGAACAGCTGAAGGTTTAGAAAATGAACCTGATGGAATTTTCATGAAACCGCCCAAACCAAGGTTAAATGAACTTTTCATTAAAAAAGGAGCTGAAAAAGCGGGAGTAAAAGTAATTACTGGTCGTGGGTCTGTATTAACAGAAGCTTTACCGAACAACAACGATCGCGCACCTTGTTTTTACTGTGGCCAATGTGGCAGAAGCTGTAAAGTTTATGGCGATTTTTCATCTTCATCGTGCCTGGTAAACCCTGCAGTAAAAACAGGAAACCTGACTGTTATTACAGATGCAATGGTACGCGAAGTGATTACGGATAAGGACGGTAATGCAAAAGGTGTTTCTTATGTAAACCGTAAAGATCTGCAGGAATATCAGGTAAACGGCAAGTTGGTTATTTTAGGTGCGAGTGCCTGCGAATCTGCACGTATATTATTAAATTCAAAATCAACCTCACATCCAAATGGCCTTGCCAATAGTAGTGGTGTGATTGGCAAATACCTACACGATTCTACAGGTGCAAGTGTTTCGGGATTCCTGCCACAATTGATGGATAGGAAACGTTATAATGAAGATGGTGTAGGAAGTGTACACATTTATTCACCATGGTGGTTAGATAACAGGAAATTAAATTTCCCACGTGGTTACCATATCGAATATTGGGGTGGAATGGGCATGCCTGCTTACGGTTTTGGTGGTGGAGTGGCTCAAATGAACGGTATGGTACCTGGCAGAGATGGTAAAATGAAAGAAGCTGGAGGTTATGGAAAATCATTAAAAGATGATTACCGCCGTTTTTATGGAACAGGTGTTGGTATGGCCGGTCGCGGTACCGCCATTGCCAGAGAAAGTAACTATTGCGAAATCGACCCGAACACGGTAGATAAATATGGGATCCCTGTTTTAAGATTTAACTACAAATGGGACAAAGATGAAATTCTACAGGCGAAACACATGCAGGAAACCTTTCTTTCCATTATGAAGGAAATGGGGGCAGTAGTCACTTCCGAAATTCAGGGAGCAGATACCAATTATGGCTTACTCAACCCTGGAAAAATCATCCACGAAGTGGGTACCATCCGCATGGGTGATGATCCTAAAAAATCGGCGCTAAATAAATACTGCCAGGCACACGACTGTAAAAATCTATTTGTGGTAGATGCTGGTCCGTTCGTACAACAGGGCGATAAAAATGCCACGTGGACTATCCTGGCCCTATCCATGCGTACTGCAGAATATATTTTAGCTCAAAAGAAAAAACAGAACATTTAAGAATTACCATATGAACAGACGTGATTCACTAAAAGCATTAGGTTTAACAGCCATCAGCACAAGCGTATTGCTTGATGCATGTAAGCAGCCTGAAGCAAAAACCGAAGTTGCGACACCAGAAGAAAGCGCAAAAGAAGCAGGAAGGGAGCAATGGGAATTAGACCGTGATAAAAATCTGAAATCAGAAACTTTTTTCACCAAACATGAGATGGCTACAATTACAGTTTTGGCCGATATCATTATCCCTAAAGATGAAGTTTCGGGCAGTGCATCTGATGCAAAAGTGCCCGAGTTTATCGAATTTATTGTAAAAGATATTCCTGAGCATAAAATACCTATGCGTGGCGGCCTGAAGTGGCTGGATGTATACAGTTTTAATAAATTCCAAAAACCTTTTGTTGAGGCTTCGGCAGAACAACAAATTTCGATTGTAGATGAAATTGCCTATCCTAAAAAAGCCAGGCCAGAAATGCAGGCTGGTGTAACCTTTTTCAACAGGATGAGAAATTTAACAGCATCGGGTTTTTACACTACAGAAATGGGCGTAAAAGACATTGGTTATGTGGGTAACGCACCAAATCAATGGGCTGGCGTTCCTGCTGATGTATTGAAGCAGTATGGAATGGAAAATGTAAAGATTTAACTTAAGGGAGCGAGCATTCGCTCCTTTTTATTTTGTATGCAGATCTAAATGCAATAAATGTTTAAATTTCTTTTTTGAATTAACGGGCATCTTTAAACTACCGTGCCCAGAAATTATAATGCTATAATGGAAGATTAATTCTTGTTCTGAAGCTAACGCAATACTTCCAGTAGTAAAATTCGAAAGCATAGAACTCCCTTTAACATTAACTTGAAAACCTTCGTTTTTCTCATTCAACCAACCGTTTATGAAATGATGATCATTAACTACAGGTTGATCATCCAATCTTAAATAAAGCCCCTGCCACTCATTGCCTACCCAAAAAGCCGGTTTTATTTTTAAACGACTACTTGAATTCCATTTTACCGTATCTGGACGTACATTGCCCTTTTGACCTAAGCCACCAAAATAGTTTGAACTGCTAATATTAAATGGAATATGAAAATTGATATTTTGAAATTCGACTTCAGTACCTGAAACATACACTTTAAACCGAATAACTCCATTTGCATATGCCTTGCCAAAAACATCTTGTTTCAGGCCATCAGCTGTACTTCGCGCCCGCCACGTAACAGAGTCTTTTCCAACAGTTAAAAACCTGAATTCGGTTGGCATAAATTTGAACTGTTTTTTAGCGTTTATATAATAGTGAAAATGAATAGGCTCATAAAGCATTTCATTGAGTTTAACGGAACGATCAGAGAAATTGCCTACGCTTATTTGTTTTACAAAACCATCTGCATTGATCTCAATTTTATGTCCGCTGATTGATAAGGTTTGACCAGCTACTGTAAGTGAATTATAACTGTCCAGATCCTGGGCATAACTGGAAGATAAACAAGTAAAGAAAATAAGTAATAGGCTGGCAAATAGCTTCATAAGTGTTAGTAAAATTTTTCTTCAAGGTAACAAAAAAAGTCCTGCTCTTTCGAACAGGACTTTAGTATCCTTAAGTTGAATAAAATTATTCTCCTTTTGGTTCTTCAGTAGCAGGAGCTTCTTCAGCAGGAGCAACTTCTTCAGCAACTTCAGCTTTAGCTTCAGTAGCTTTAGGTGCAGCAGCAGCTTTACTTCTACCACGACGAGTTGTTTTCTTTTCTTCTTTAACTTCTACATCTTTACCGTAAACTGTATTGTAGTCTACCAATTCAATTAAAGCCATCTCAGCGTTATCACCTTGACGATTGTTTAATTTAATGATACGAGTATAACCACCTGGACGGTTAGCAACTTTCTCTGCCACTTCGCGGAACAAAATGGTGATTACTTCTTTATCCTGTAGGTAAGAGAAAACTGTACGACGTGAGTGAGTGGTGTCATTTTTCGCTTTAGTGATTAATGGCTCAACATAAGTACGTAAAGCTTTAGCTTTAGCTAAAGTTGTAGTAATTCTTTTTGCTTTAATAAGTGATGTAGCCATGTTAGCTAACATCGCTTTTCTGTGGCTGTCGGTTCTACCTAAGTGGTTTACTTTTTTACCGTGTCTCATTGTTTTTTGATTAAGTGTATACCGTCTCTATCTCAGAGGGAATTATACACTGTGAACTAATAGTTAATTCAACGCTTTGCGCTAAGCGCATGGCGCTATGCGTATTACTCTTCGTCTAATTTAAATTTAGACAGGTTCATACCAAATGATAAACCTTTTGATTTTACTAACTCCTGGATCTCTGTTAAAGATTTTTTACCGAAGTTTCTGAATTTTAACATATCAGCAACATCATAAGAAACTAAATCAGCCAAAGTACGGATATCAGCAGCTTTTAAGCAGTTTAATGCTCTAACTGAAAGATCCATATCTACCAATTCAGTTTTAAGGATTTTACGCATATGTAAAATTTCCTCGTCAACCTCTTTAGTTTCTTCTTTTGCTTGAGATTCTAGTACTAAATTCTCATCAGAGAATAACATAAAGTGTTGGATAAGGATCTTAGCCGCTTCTTTTAATGCTTCTTCCGGATGAATTGAACCATCAGTAGAGATATCTAAAACCAATTTTTCATAATCCGTTTTCTGCTCAACACGAAAGTTTTCGATCGTGTATTTTACATTTTTCATTGGAGTATAAATCGAATCGATTGCGATTACACCTACAACAGCGTCAGCAACTTTATTTTCTTCAGCAGGTACATAACCACGTCCTTTATTGATGGTTAATTCCACTTCCAAAGTAACAGATTTATCCATGTTGCAAATTACATGCTCAGGGTTTAAAACTGTAAAGTTGTTAGAGAATTTAGTGATATCACCAGCTTTAAACTGGTCTTGACCATTAACGATGATGAAAACTTTTTCAGAATCACCTGAATCGCCTGTTTTCTTAAAACGAACTTGTTTTAAGTTTAAGATGATATCAGTTAAATCTTCTACAACACCTTTCATGGTAGAAAATTCGTGAGAAACGCCTGAAAAACGAATAGTAGTAATAGCATAACCTTCTAACGAAGAAAGTAAAATTCTTCTTAAGGCATTACCAATTGTTACACCGAAACCGGGCTCTAAAGGACGAAATTCAAATGTGCCATCGAAATCAGTTGATTTCTGCATGATCACTTTGTCTGGTTTCTGAAATGCTAAAATTGCCATTTATAATTTTTTAAATTCGTTATTGAATATATAGTAACATGAAAAAAGTTAATTACCCTTTTGAGGTAATTAACTAGCTCATTTATTACTTTGAGTACAACTCGATGATTAAGTTTTCCTTGATGTTTTCAGGAATCTCATCACGTTGAGGGTAGGTTAAGAATTTACCGGTTAATTCACTGGCATTCCACTCTAACCATGCGAACTTGTTAATTGTTCTGCCTGCAACTGAGTTACTAATTGATTCTAAAGATTTAGATTTTTCACGAACAGCAACCACATCACCAGCTTTTAACTGATATGAAGGGATATTTACAACTTCACCATTCACGGTTACGTGTTTATGGCTAACTAACTGGCGTGCACCAGAACGGGTTGTTGAAATACCTAAACGGTAAACTGTATTATCTAAACGTGCTTCTAATAATTGAAGTAAGTTATCACCTGTGATACCAGCACGTGAAGATGCTTTTTTAAACAAGTTACTGAACTGTTTTTCCAATACACCATAAGTGTATTTTACTTTTTGTTTCTCCATTAACTGGATAGCATATTCAGATTGTTTTCCTCTTCTTTTTGATGAGCCATGTTGCCCAGGAGGATAATTTTTTCTGTCTAACACTTTATCAGGACCGAAGATTGGTTCTCTGAATTTACGTGCAATTTTTGATTTTGGGCCTGTATATCTTGCCATTTTTTTCTGTTTTTAAAGTATCATCCAACCTGTAGCTGGAGATTCTTAGCTTTAAAATTAATTAAACTCTTCTCTTTTTAGGAGGACGACAACCGTTGTGAGGAAGTGGAGTAATATCCTTAATAGATGTTACTTCGATACCTGCTACCTGTAAAGTTCTGATTGCAGATTCACGACCTGAACCTGGACCTTTTACAAATACTTCAACTTTACGTAAACCTAAATCAAACGCAACTTTACCGCAATCTGAAGCTGCTTGACCAGCTGCATAAGGCGTGTTCTTTTTAGAACCTTTGAAGCCCATTTTACCGGCAGAAGACCACGAAATAGTCTGTCCGTTGTTGTTTGTTAAGGTAACGATGATGTTGTTGAAAGTAGCATTGATATGTGCCTGACCAACAGGCTCAATTACAACGATACGTTTTTTTGTTACTTTTTTACTCTTAGCCATTTTTTTTTATTAGATGCTAGATATGTGAATTGAGATATGAGATTGCTCTACCTCGGTACTTTATATCTAATTATTATCTTTAATCCAGATTTGAGCAGCGTTAAAGATATGATCTCATATCTAAAATCTCACTTCTCATACCTATCTATTACTTAGTAGCTTTTTTCTTGTTAGCAACTGTTTTTCTCTTACCCTTACGAGTACGTGAGTTGTTTTTAGTACGCTGACCACGAGAAGGTAAACCTTTTCTGTGACGTAAACCACGGTAACAACCAATATCCATTAAACGTTTGATGTTTAACTGAACCTCCGAACGTAAAGCACCTTCTACTTTAATCTCATCGTTGATCATTGTACGGATTGCTGATAACTCATCATCAGACCAGTCTTGTACTTTTTTGTTTAAATCGATACCTGCCGTAGTTAAAATACGTTGAGCAGTTGTTCTACCAATACCATAGATATAGGTTAAACCGATCTCTCCTCTTTTGTTTCTTGGTAAATCAATACCTGAAATCCTTGCCATATTTGTTATTGTTTTGCAGTAATTCCGAACGGCGGGCCACCGTTGTACGGTAAATTACAATATTTTCTAATTACCCTTGACGTTGCTTGTATTTAGGATTTTTCTTGTTAATAACGTAAAGTTTTCCTTTACGGCGAATAATCTTGCAATCAGCGCTACGTTTTTTAATTGATGATCTAACTTTCATTTTATTTGTATCTATAAGTAATGCGTCCTTTTGTTAAATCATAAGGAGACATTTCCAATTTAACCTTATCTCCAGGAAGGATTTTGATGTAGTGCATCCGCATCTTTCCTGAAATATGGGCAATTATCTCATGACCGTTCTCGAGTTCTACCCGGAACATCGCATTCGATAATGCTTCCCTTATTACTCCGTCTTGTTCAATTGAGGCTTGTTTAGCCATATTTTATTGATTGTTACTTAATTAGCTGCTTCTAAACAGGGTTGCAAAATTAAACAAAAAATTTTAATTATTTATTTTTTTTGTTTTAAAATTTCTTCTATTATAGAAAACGTTGATAAAACGTCTGCTTTGCCCTTTTTAATGGCTACTGTGTGTTCAAAATGTGCCGATGGTTTATTGTCTTTACTGGTTACCGTCCATCCATCGTTATGGAATTTAACACCGGCTACGCCTGCATTGATCATGGGCTCTATTGCAATGACCATTCCTTCTTCCAGTTTTGGTCCTGCACCACGTTTCCCATAATTCGGAACTTCTGGTTTCTCGTGAAGTTTTACACCAACGCCATGTCCTACAAGCTCTTTTACTACACCGAATCCATTAGCTTCTGCATACTGCTGAACTGCATAGCCGACATCACCGGTACGCATCCCAACAACAGCTTTTTCAATACCCAATTCCAGGCAACGTTGAGTAACATCAAGCAACTTTTGTTTTTCTGCATCTATCTCTCCTATATGGAAAGTATATGCCGAATCGCCAAAATAATTGTTTTTAATTACCCCACAATCGACAGAAATGAGGTCGCCCTCCTGTATTACATATTCGCTTGGAAAACCATGAACAACTTGTTCATTCGGCGAAATACACAATGAGTAAGGGAAACCATTATAGTTTAAAAATGCAGGAATCGCTCCGTGATCACTAATAAATTCATAGGCTAATTTATCTAACTGAATGGTAGTCATGCCTGCTTTTATCACCTTAGCCACTTCGGCCAAAGTTTTAGAAACAAGCATGGAACTTTCTCTTATTAACTCGATCTCCTCAAGAGATTTGTAATAAATTTTAGACATCCTTACACTACAGCGCTGCGTTACTACTTGCAGCAGGAACTCCTGTTCTGCCAGTAACTCTACCTGTTTTCATCAAACCATCATAATGGCGCATCAGTAAATAACTTTCGATCTGCTGTAATGTATCCAATACAACACCAACTAAAATCAATAAAGAAGTACCACCAAAGAAGTGTGCAAACTCTTGTTTAATGCCAAACTTAACCGCAATAGAAGGCAGAATAGCAATGATCGCTAAAAATACAGCACCTGGAAAAGTGATTTTAGAAATTACATCATCAATAAAAGTTGATGTTGCAAAACCAGGTTTAATACCCGGAATAAAACCACCGTTTTTCTTCATATCATCACTCATTTGAGTTGGATTAACTGTAATAGCAGTATAGAAGAAAGTAAATGCGATAATTAAAAATGCGAACGTTAAGCTATAAGCCAACGAAGTGGTGTTGCTGAACTGGATTAACCAAGAACCTTGTAATGAAGGAACAAACTGCATTAAAGCACCCGGAATAAACATTAACGCCTGAGCAAAAATAATCGGCATAACACCAGCAGCATTAACCTTTAAAGGAATGTACTGACGAACACCACCAAACTGGCGGTTACCGACAATTTTCTTGGCGTATTGTACAGGCACTTTACGTACACCTTGAACAATTAAAATGGTAAACATTACGACCGCAAATAAAGCAACGATCTCTAAAACTAATGCAACCGGGCCTCCACCTTCACTAGCTGAACCCACACGTGCACTAAACTCTTGAGAAATTGCAACTGGTAAACGGGCAATAATACCAACCATGATGATTAGTGATGTACCGTTACCAATACCTTTATCTGTAATTTTTTCACCTAACCACATTACAAATAATGTACCTGCCGTTAATACAAACGTAGACAACACTAAGAATAAAGTATTTGGCAATAAAATAGCTTCTGCAGGAACTTGCGTTTTAACATAACCAACAGACTGAACGATTGTGATCGCTACCGTTAGATAGCGGGTAATCTGGTTCATTTTCTTTCTACCACTTTCGCCCTCTTTCTGCATTTTTTGGAAAGAAGGAACAGCAATACCCAATAGTTGCACCACGATAGATGCAGAGATATAAGGCATTACCCCCAATGCTAAAATAGACACACGAGAGAAAGAACCTCCGGCAAACATATCTAGTAAGCCTAAAATTCCTGATTTTTCGTTATTGCCTAAAGCAGTTGGATCCACACCTGGTAAAACCACGTGAGATACGAAACGGTATACCAAAAGAATTAAGAGCGTAAACAATATACGCTCTTTTAATTCCTGAATTTTCCAGATATTACTTAAAGTAGTAAATAGCTTCTTCATTTAATAATTACAATTTTACAATAGAACCACCTGCAGCTTCAATAGCTTTTTGTGCGGTTGCAGAGAACGCATGTGCTGTAATTTCTAGCTTTGCTTTAACTTCACCACGACCTAAAATTTTAACCAAGTCATTTTTAGAAGCTAAACCATGTGCTTGTAAAGCAGCAAAATCGATAGTTGTTAAGCTATGTTTTTCAGCTAATGCTTGTAAAACGTCTAAGTTTACACCAACGTATTCTGTACGGTTGATTGGTTTGAAACCAACTTTAGGCACACGACGTTGTAAAGGCATTTGACCACCTTCGAAACCGATTTTGGTTTTGTGACCTGAACGAGAACCCGCGCCTTTGTGACCACGAGTTGAAGTACCGCCACGACCAGAACCTGTACCACGACCAATTCTTTTACTGTTTTTTGTAGAACCTACTGCAGGTTTTAAATTACTTAAATTCATCTTTTTGAATTTGTGTTGCCCTTCGCTTTCACTAAACAGGTACAACGATTAAACATATATAAAGGTAGTACCGGCTTTTATACCCATACTACCTTTAAAACTTTTACTAGATTGCTTCGATTGCTACCAAATGGTTCACTTTACGAACCATACCGATAATCTGTGGAGTAGCTTCTACTTCTACGCTCTGGTTCATTTTAGATAAACCCAAAGCCTGAACGGTTCTTTTTTGGCGCTCGCTTCTGTCGATAACGCTTTTTACTTGTGTTATTTTGATCTTAGCCATAATATTATCCGTTAAATACTTTGTTTAAATCTATACCACGGGTTTGAGCTACCGTATAAGCATCACGCATTTTAGTTAATGCATCAACAGTTGCTTTTACCACGTTGTGTGGGTTAGATGATCCTTTAGATTTTGCCAATACGTTATGCACGCCAGCACTCTCTAATACAGCACGCATCGCACCACCAGCAATTACTCCTGTACCTACTGCAGCTGGTTTGATTAAAACAAAACCACCTGAGAATTTACCGATTTGCTCGTGAGGAACAGTACCGTTTAAAATTGGAACTTTTACCAAGTTCTTTTTAGCATCATCCACACCTTTAGCAATTGCTTCAGTTACCTCTTTCGCTTTACCTAAACCGAAACCAACAACACCGTTTTCATCACCTACAACAACAATTGCTGAGAAGCTGAAAGTACGGCCACCTTTGGTTACTTTGGCAACACGTTGTATACTAACCAAACGATCCTTTAATTCGATATCGGTGGTTTTTACTCTTTTTATATTAATAGTTGACATCTTACTTTTTCTTCAGATTAAAATACTAAACCAGCTTCGCGGGCACCCTCTGCCAACGATTTTACACGACCGTGGTATAAATAGCCATTTCTATCGAAAACAACTTCTTTAACACCTGCAGCAATTGCTTTTTCGGCTACTAATTTACCTACTGCAACAGACTGATCGCTCTTGTTTCCAGTACCAGTAAAATCTTTCGATAATGATGATGCTGATGCTATTGTTTTACCGGTTACATCGTTAATTACCTGAGCATAAATCCCTTTATTGCTTCTATATACAGATAACCTTGGACGTTCTTCCGAACCGGTAAGTCTTTTTCTGATCCCTTTTTTAATACGATCTCTTCTTGATAATTTTTTACCTGCCATGATTACTATTTTTTAGATGCTGATTTACCTGCTTTTCTTCTTAACACTTCACCTACAAACTTGATACCTTTACCTTTATATGGTTCTGGTGCACGTAACGAACGAATTTTCGCTGCTACCTGGCCAATCAATTGCTTGTCTGTGCTCTCTAAAATGATTTTAGGAGTCTGACCTTTTTCTGATTGCGTAGTTACAGTAATTTCCGCTGGCAATTGGAATACATAGTGGTGAGAATAACCTAAAACTAGATCTAATGTATTACCTGTGTTTGTAGCACGGTAACCAACACCTACTAATTCCTGAGTTAATTTATAACCTTCTGTAACACCAACAACCATGTTGTTAAGCAATGAGCGATATAAACCGTGTAATGCTTTGTGTTTCTTTTGATCTGATGGACGTTGAACTGTTAAAATTCCATCTTCTTGACTTACAGTGATATCTGAATCTACTGCTTGTGTTAATTCACCTTTTGGTCCTTTTACAGTTACTACGTTATCTTTTGATACGGTAATTGTAACACCTGCAGGGATTGTAATTGGGGCTTTTCCTATTCTTGACATTGTGCTGTTCTCCTAATATTAATAAACGTGACACAATACCTCACCACCAATGTTTAATTTGGCTGCTTCTTTATCGGTCATTACACCTTTTGAAGTAGATAAGATTGCGATACCTAAACCGTTTAATACTCTTGGCATATTTTCAACACCAGCATAGTTTCTCAAACCTGGTTTACTTACTCGCACTAATGTACGAATAGCAGGAACTTTAGTAATCGGATTGTATTTCAAAGCAATTTTAATGGTGCCTTGAACTGTAGTATCTTCAAACTTGTAGTTCGAGATGTAACCTTTATCGAAAAGAACTTTAGTAATTTCTTTTTTAAGGTTTGATGCAGGAATTTCTACAACACGGTGGTTGGCCTTAATGGCATTCCTTACTCTTGTTAAATAATCTGCTATTGGATCTGTATTCATTATTTATTGTTTTTGATAGTGGTTTCCTTCTGCTACCCAGCTGTGGGACCTGCTATCGGTTAAAATTCTTTTAAAAGCAAAAAGACTAAAGCACAAAGACTAAAGCGATATGTATCGCTTTAGACCTTGAGCTTTCAGCTTTAAGCTTATATTACCAAGATGCTTTTTTAACACCTGGTATTTTACCGTCTAGTGCCATCTGGCGAAACGTTACCCTTGAAATACCAAAGGTACGCATATATCCACGAGGACGACCAGTTAATTTACAACGGTTGTGTAAACGTACTGGAGATGAGTTTTTAGGTAATTTATCTAAACCCTCGAAATCTCCTGCAGCTTTTAATACTGCACGTTTTTCAGCGTATCTAGCTACCAATTTTTGGCGCTTAACTTCGCGTGCTTTTACACCTTCTTTTGCCATTATTCTGCTGTTTTTTGATTTTTAAATGGTAATCCGAATTGTTTCAATAACTCAAGAGCCTCAACGTCAGATTTTGCCGAAGTTACGAAAGTTATATCCATACCTAAAATTTTATTGATTTTATCTATATTAATCTCAGGAAAGATGATTTGTTCAGTAACACCTAACGTGTAGTTACCTTTTCCATCGAAACCTTTATCGTTAATACCTTTGAAATCACGGATACGAGGCAAAGCTACAGAGATCAAACGATCTAAGAACTCGTACATGTTGTTATCGCGTAAAGTAACACGTACACCTACTGGCATACCTTTACGTAATTTAAAGTTAGAGATATCTTTCTTTGAATTAGCCGGAACCGCTTGCTGACCAGTAATGGTAGTCAACTCAACGATAGTGGTATCCATAATTTTCTTATCTGTAACAGAAAAACGACCAACACCCTGATTGATACAGATTTTTTCCAATTTAGGAACCTGCATTACAGTTTTGTACTGAAATTTTTCTTTTAGTGCATTTACAACTTCTTCTTTGTATTTGCTTTTTAATCTTGGTGTAGCCATTATTTAATCTCCTCTCCTGAAATTTTAGCAACTCTAACTAATTTACCATCTGCGTTAAGTTTACGACCTACGCGGGTAGTTTTACCAGATTTTGGATCAACCAACATCAAGTTAGAAATGTGAAGAGCAGCTTCTTTTTTAATAATACCACCGTTTGGATTAGCAGCATTTGGTTTAGTATGCTTAGATACTAAGTTGATGCCTTCCACAATGGCTCTGTTTTTATCTGTAAGTACTGAAAGTACTTTTCCTTGTTGACCTTTTGAATCGCCAGCAATGACTTTAACTAAATCTCCTGTGCGGATTTTAAGTTTTGATGGTGTATTTACTTTATTTCCCATTTTATAATACCTCCGGTGCTAATGATACAATTTTCATGAATTGTTTTTCACGTAGTTCTCTCGCAACCGGGCCAAAGATACGTGTACCTCTTGGCTCATCCTGTGCGTTCAATAATACAGCAGCATTATCGTCAAAACGGATATAAGAACCATCTTTACGACGGATTTCTTTTTTAGTTCTTACAACAACTGCTTTAGAAACTGTACCTTTTTTAATGTTACCAGAAGGTAACGCGCTTTTTACGGTAACAACTACTTTATCACCAATTGAAGCATAACGTTTGCCGGTTCCACCTAGCACGCGAATTACCAATACTTCTTTTGCGCCGCTGTTATCAGCAACGTTTAATCTTGATTCCTGTTGTACCATCTTATTTAGCTCTTTCTAAAATTTGTACCAATCTCCAGTTCTTGTTTTTACTCAAAGGACGAGTTTCCATAATTAATACTGTATCACCGATACCGCATTCATTTTTCTCGTCGTGAGCCATAAATTTGGTAGTTTTCTTTACGAACTTACCATAAATCGGGTGTTTTACTTTACGCTCCACGCTCACTACAACAGATTTATCCATCTTGTTGCTTACCACTAACCCGGTTCTTGTTTTTCTTAATTGTCTTTCCATGTCGACTCTCAAATTATTTAGTTTCAGTAGCTGACTCAGTGTTTTTCACTTTAGTCAACTCAGTGTTTAAACGGGCTATGTCTTTCCTTACTTTTGCAATACGTGAAGGATTTTCGATAGCTGAAATAGTGTGAGCGAACTTCAATTTTGATAAGTTCTCTTTTTCTTCCGCAATCTTAGCTACTAATTCTTCTTTTGAAAGCCCTGTGATTTCTGAATTTTTCATTTTTCTTTTTCTTTTACGTTGAGTGTAGCGGTTATAATAAACAAGTATTTACAACATTCACCTCAACACTTTACTATGCTTCTACGTAATCTCTACGTACTACGAATTTGGTTTGGATCGGTAATTTCTGAGCAGCTAAACGCAATGCTTCTTTAGCAACTTCTAAAGGCACACCTTCAGCTTCGAAAATTACGCGTCCAGGTCTTACAACTGCTACCCAATACTCAGGAGCACCTTTACCTTTACCCATACGTACCTCAGCAGGTTTTTTAGTTACCGGTTTGTCCGGGAAGATCCTGATCCATACTTGGCCTTCACGTTTCATGAAACGAGTTACGGCAATACGGGCAGCCTCTATCTGACGACTTGTGATCCAAGTAGCTTCTAGAGATTTGATACCGAAAGATCCGAATGCTAACTCAGCTCCACGAGAAGCTAAACCCTTCATTCTGCCTTTTTGCATCTTCCTGAACTTCGTTCTTTTTGGCTGTAACATTTTATTTTGTTCTAATCGTTAAACGATGTTAATAAATCAATTATTTACGAGGACCTCTGTTAGCGCCTGCGCCACCACCTCTGTTTGCACCACCTTGGCCTGGACCACGACCACCGCCTTGGTTTCCACCACGTCTGTCGTTACCACCGCCACGGTTATCTCTTCCACCACCACGGTTATCTCTTCCACCGAAAGCTGGTTTATCTGATGCGCCTTTTGGACCGTTGTTTGTTGCACCAATGTTTGGAGACAAATCACGTTTTCCATAAACCTCACCTTTACAGATCCAAACTTTAACACCTATTTTACCATAAGTAGTTAAGGCTTCAGCTAAAGCGTAGTCGATATCAGCACGGAATGTATGCAAAGGCACTCTTCCTTCTTTGTACTGCTCAGTACGCGCCATCTCAGCACCACCTAAACGACCAGAAGTCATGATTTTAATACCTTCAGCACCCATACGCATGGTTGATGCGATAGAAGATTTCATTGCTCTACGGAATGAGATCCTTGCTTCTAATTGTTTTGCAACACCTTCTGCAACTAATTGTGCATCAAGTTCAGGGCGTTTAATTTCAAAGATGTTAATCTGAATTTCCTTTTTAGTCAATTTCTTTAACTCTTCTTTGATTTTATCAACCTCAGCACCTGCTTTACCGATTACAATACCCGGACGAGCTGTGTGGATGGTAACCGTGATACGTTTTAACGTACGCTCAATAACCACTTTTGCAACACCGCCTTTTGCGATACGGGCAGAAAGGTATTTTCTTATTTTCTCATCTTCAACTAATTTATCGGAGTAGTTGTTGCCACCGAACCAGTTAGAATCCCATCCTTTGATAATTCCTAATCTGGCACCTATTGGATTTGCTTTTTGTCCCATTTCCTAATTAGTTTTGAGTTGTTTCTGTATTTTTACTATCTACAATCAGCGTTACGTGGTTAGAACGTTTACGAATTCTATATCCACGGCCTTGAGGAGCTGGACGTAAGCGTTTTAACTGACGGCCACCATCAACCATTACTGTTTTTACAAAAAGTTGGTTTTCTTCAGGGCGGGCACCTTCATTTTTAGATTCCCAGTTTTTGATAGCAGATAATAATAATTTCTCAACTCTTATTGCTGCTTCTTTATTGGTAAACTTTAAAATGCTCAATGCTTTTTCTACACGTTCACCTCTGATAAGATCTACAACCAAACGCATCTTACGCGGTGAGGTTGGACAATTGTTTAATTTTGCTATTGCTTCCATTGTCTAATTATTTTTTCTTTTCAGCGTGTCCTCTGAATGTTCTGGTTGGAGCAAATTCTCCCAACTTGTGACCAACCATGTTTTCTGTAACATACACAGGGATAAACTTGTTACCGTTGTGTACTGCAAATGTATGATTAACGAAATCTGGTGATATCATTGATCTGCGTGACCAAGTTTTGATTACAGACTTTTTGCCTGAATCATTCATAGAGTTTACTTTTTTCTCTACGTTATGGTCAATATAAGGTCCTTTTTTTATCGAACGAGCCATTATTTCTTCCTTCTCTCTATGATGTAACGATTAGAATATTTTTTAAGTTCTCTGGTTTTGTAGCCTTTAGCTAAAACGCCATTTCTTGAACGTGGGTGACCACCTGATGATCTACCTTCACCACCACCCATTGGGTGATCTACTGGGTTCATCGCTACCGGTCTAGTTCTCGGACGACGGCCCAACCAACGCTTACGACCTGCTTTACCTAATACTTCGTTTGCGTGATCTGAGTTAGATACAGCACCGATAGTAGCCAGACAAGTAGTCAGGATTAAACGGGTTTCGCCTGAAGGCATTTTTAAAGTAGCATATTTACCATCGCGGGCAGCTAATTGTGCATAAGCACCTGCACTACGAGCCAATTGTGCTCCTTTTCCAGGGTGGATCTCCACGTTGTGGATGATAGAACCTAATGGAATGTTCGATAATTTTAAAGTGTTACCTACTTCTGGTGCTGCTTTGTCGCCCGATAATAATACCGAACCAACTTGCAATCCTTCAGGAGCGATGATATAACGCTTCTCGCCATCTGCATAATGTAATAATGCGATGCGGGCAGTACGGTTTGGATCGTATTCAACAGTAGCTACTGTTGCAGGAATATCGAATTTATCGCGTTTGAAGTCGATTAAACGATATGATTTTTTGTGACCACCGCCCATGTAGCGCATAGTCATTTTTCCTGTATTGTTACGTCCACCAGACTTTTTTGATGATACAACCAATGATTTTTCGGGCTTGGTTGCTGTAATCTCCGTAAAACTAGCACCAACTCTGAAGCGGGTACCTGGAGTAACTGGTTTAAATTTTCTTAAGCCCATAGTTATAATGAATTATTAAATTAAAGGGTTGCGTAATAATCTATTGTTTCGCCGTCTTTTAACGTTACGATTGCTTTTTTGTATTTCGGGCTACGGCCAGATACAAAACCTGCTTTAGTGTAACGAGATTTAGCTTTTCCATCAACAACCATTGTGTTAACTGCAACGATGGTTACACCGTACAATTTCTCAATAGCAGCTTTGATTTGGATTTTGTTAGCCTTGTGGTTAACACTGAACGTGAAACGGTTAGATTTCTCAGATAAAGCTGAAGCTTTTTCGGTTAATATTGGTTTTTTTAAAATTTCCATATTATTTGGCAAACGCCTCCTCCAAAGTTTTAACAGAATCAGCAGTTAACACAAGTACACCAGCGTTTAATACATCATAAGTATTTAAATCTGCTGCAGAGATTACTTTAGTTTTCTGAACGTTTCTGCTTGATAAATAGATATTATTATTTTGTGCAGGTAAAACCAACAAAGTTTTTTGATTATCTACTTTTAAAGCAGCCAATAAACTTGTATAGTTTTTAGTTTTAATTGTATCGAAGTTGAAATCTTCTAAAACCACCACGTTATTGTCTTTTGCTTTATAAGCTAAAGCCGATTTACGTGCTAATGATTTTAATTTCTTGTTCAATTTAAAACTGTAATCACGTGGCTGAGGACCGAAAACACGACCACCACCGTTAAATAACGGAGATTTAATGCTACCAGCACGGGCACCACCTGTACCTTTTTGTTTGTATAGTTTGCGGGTTGAACCAGCAATCTCATTACGTTGTTTAGATTTGTGAGTACCTTGACGTTGGTTAGCCAAATACTGTTTTACATCTAAATAAATCGCGTGGTCGTTAGGCTCGATACCAAATACCGATTCAGGAAGTTGCACCTTGGCACCTGTTTCTTTACCTGAAATGTTTAATACTTTAACTTCCATCTGATTATTTGTCTAAGATTACGTAAGAACCTTTAGCTCCTGGAATGGAACCACTAACTACTAATAAGTTTTGCTCAGCATAAACTTTCAAAACCTGTAAGTTCTGAACTTTTACCCTGTCTCCACCTGTTCTTCCAGCCATGCGCATTCCTTTGAATACACGTGATGGGAATGATGATGCTCCCAATGAACCTGGGGCACGTAAACGGTTATGCTGACCGTGAGTCTGCATACCAACACCGGCAAATCCGTGGCGTTTTACAACACCTTGAAAACCTTTACCTTTTGAGGTACCTACAACATCAACAAAATCGCCTTCTGCGAATGCGTCAACGGTTACCACGTCACCTAAATTAAGTGAAGTTGTAAACGAATCGAATTCTACCAGCTTGCGTTTCGGAGTTGTGTTTGCTTTCGCGAAATGGCCTTTTAACGGTTGAGTTGTGTTTTTCTCTTTTTTCTCATCATAACCCAGTTGGATTGATGAATACCCGTCTTTTTCTTCGGTCTTTACTTGTGTAACTACACAAGGCCCAGCCTCGATTACCGTACAAGGAATGTTTCTTCCTTCGGCATCAAAGATACTGGTCATTCCTACTTTTTTTCCAATAATTCCTGACATTTTATCTTTTCTTTTTAACACCCATCGAAGCAGTAGGGCTTCGTTCAAGGTGGTTGTACATCCCCCGAAAGGGACGGCAAAGATAGGCAAGAATTATTAATTTTCAAATAGTTAGCTAAATATTTTTTCAAATAAATTGCTGATATGATGGGATTTAACTTAAAAATGGATGCCAATGGGCTATTATAGCGTTTAAGGCAATAGTTATATATTTGACTGAAAGCGCTTTATCCTTAGTTTTCAATAAAAAAAAAGCATAAAATCTAACGTAAACTGCGGTCATGAATTGTTTTACAAAAATAGCCTATAGAGAGTTTTATGAAACCATAAACAATCATGTTATCCGAAAACAAACCACCATATATAATCGCTTTATCAATGTCGTTTTTAATCTTGTCCATTTCTCAGGCTGAACAATTACAACATTGCTATTTGAAAAATTAATGCGCTATCCCACCGTTAAGGCTAATGGTTATAATAGCTAAAATAATAAATCCTATCAGCACATATAGGTAATCACGTTCAATCAAAAAGCTAAAGATGGCAAAAACGATGCGCGCAATCGGTGTAAAAATAAGCATGAGTATGCCGAACTGTACAATAGCATCACCCTGAAAACTAGCTACTCCCTTAAATATGCCCAAAATGGAAGAAAACTTACTAAGTTCCGGTTTGAAAACTTTATAGTCGGTAATGGCTCCTTTATTATGGATGAGGAAAATGGCACCGCCGATTAAAACGATGGACATCGAAATGATTACGCCTGCACGTAAAAGCGTGCCGAGAATTACCTGGATATCCTTATCGTTCAGATTTTCTTTTTTTGCTGTATCCATTATAATCCACTTATTCCTTTATAAATCATCTGTAATGCCAAAAAAGCAACTACAACGGCAAATACAATTTTAAGTTTATCGGTTTTGGCCTTTACCAATACTTTCGAGCCTACTGTTGCTCCTGTTAAAACACCAATACACACGGGCATGGCAATGCCGGGATCAATCTGGCCACGGTGCAGATAAACCACTGCACTGGCTGCTGCCGTTACGCCCATCATAAAATTACTGGTTGTGGTTGATACCTTAAAGGGTAATCGCATAATATTATCCATTGCAATTACCTTTAGTGCCCCACTTCCAATGCCCAGTAAGCCTGATAAGGTTCCGGCAAAAAGCATCATTAAAAAACCTCCCGGAACATGTTTTACAGCATAGGAACGATCAACACCTTTATCGGGATAAGATCCGTTGAGTCTAAAAAACCTGGCCCATTTATCGGTATCTTCCAATGTAGTGTGATCTACCTTTTTCTTTAAAGTCATGATAGCCGAAAAGATTAAAATACAGCCAAACAGAATAGCAATATAGTTTGCATTCAGGTAAACGGCTACAATTGCGCCGCAAATGGCACCTATGGTTGTAGCGATTTCCAAAAACATCCCGATCCGGATATTGGTAATGCCCTCTTTTACATAAGCAGCAGCTGAACCTGAAGAGGTAGCAATAACCGAAACAATGGATGCGCCAATGGCATAATGAATATCGACACCCAGGGCCAAAGTAAGCAAGGGAATGATGATTACCCCCCCGCCTAAACCAGTTAGCGAACCTAATAATCCGGCTAAAAAAGCACCTAATAAAACGATAATGGTAAACAGCAATACCGACATGTGGGCAAATATAAGTCACTTGTTTTGGCGAAACGAAGGATTTAGGGAATAAAATAAAGTCTATATGGTATATGGATAAATAGAATTTTGAATGAGTGAATGATTGAGTAGGTGAGTTTTATAAGAGAGAATAATAGGCGTTTACTCATTCAGTAATTGATTCATTCAAAATTCAATAATTCTCTCATTCCATAATTACTTATAAAGCTTGCTTTCCTTATTCAAATCAACATCCCGAAAACTTTCAAGTAGTTCGAAAGCAATTTGCCTAACTGTTTCGGCTATTGGGGAAATCGTTGATTTGTTGCCATTGCCATCTTTAACTGTCCAGCCTGAAGTGTTTAGCAATAACGGACTGGAACTAGCCAGCGATTTAATTATTTTAGCTCTTGTAAAAGCAATACTATCAGAATCAATAATTACTTTTTTATTGTTCCACCAGTTTTCCTGCGATACGGTTGTTAAAGCAGAACGATCTAATTTGGCCAAATAACTCCAGTTTTTCCCGGCACGATGTGCTAATTTTAATAAGCCGATAAAATTGGTAAGGCTTTTGGAGTTGTAAATCTCAGAACTGCAATACATATCTAGGTTACTTAATTTAAGCTGACTTACCAATGCTTTTGCCTGATTGGAGTTATGGAAAATCACCATGATTCGCTCTGCAATCGGATAGATAACAGATTCGTTTCCGTTATCGTATTCACCACAAAGTATTTCTATCTCTTTTAGTTCTCGCTCCAGCTGCGAAAGCAGTTCAGGTTTATTTAAAGTGGCTTTCATCCCCAATGGTTACTTCCCCAACCTTTTAATCATCTCCGCACTTAAATCCCTGCCATCATTTAAACGATTGGCAAAAAATGATTTGGCTGCTTCGAAATGTTCTTTGTAGCCTTTTAAATCACCATAGCCAATAATCGATGCCCATTCGTGCACGGCGGTATGGAATTCTAAATCATCACCACGGATAGATTTATCATATAAAGCGGTATGAATCGATTCTTCGAGCATTTCTTCATTCTTGAAAAGATATTCGGCAATACCTAATCTCAATTTAAAAGGAGGCGTTTGGCAGATCAGGTTATCGTAAGGATTTACGCCCATTTTATACCAGGCATATACCATACTTAATAAACTAAGATGTGAATTGGGTTTTTGCTTATGGCTGGCATCCGATAGACTGAATTCTTTCATGATCTTATCATCCAACAGTAAAAGCGAACGGCTTTCATGAAAAACGAAATCGCGGGCTGCATAGATTTTCTCTCTAAATCCAGCTTCATTTTCACAGATCATCAACTTAAAGAGTTCAGATTCTGCCTGAGCATAATATTTTACCTGTTTTTGTGCATAAGGATTTAAAATAGCCAAACCGGCATAAATGTGCGATTTATAGCTAAAAATTCTCAGGGTAGTCAGAATCTTTACGTTATCAATGCCACCTGCATAAGCAGGATTATCCCAGGGGAAGAAACCCGCATTCTTCCAGGCAGAGCCCATGCTCTCAAAACCCATGTGCGTAACCGCTTGCGTATCGGCTACAATACGATCATGCTCCCTGTAATCGTCCATTTCGATGATGTTCGATTTTAAAGATTTATAGATCTCAAGCGCCTGCGCATAAACCTCATCGGTAGCACGGTGACGCACCACCACAAGCGTTTGTCCCTCCGGACTAAAAGCCGGACCATGCAAAGAGTGGCAGGTTACAATCTGGGTATCTTCTGGAAGGTGTTTTTCAAAAGCAGCAATTTCCGGGTGTTTAACAGAAGTTTGTCCGGCAACAATGGCACCATATTTTGTTGAGCGGGCAAAAGTAGCCACCACTTCATCAATTTTTTCGGCTTCAACACAGTAAATGATAAAATCAGATTTACGTGCCACCTCATGGCCATCAATTAAAATTTCGATTCCTTTTGGTTCAAGCTCATTTTTTAAATCTGTAAAACGAAAAGGCATATCTGCCCCACACACCTTGTAACCAGCATTTACAAACGATAAAGCGTACAATTTGCCCATATCGCCCATACCAATAATTCCTATTTGCATGAAACAAATGTAACCTATCGCAAATAATTTTATAATAAAACTTAGATAAAATTGTTATTTAGAATGTTAAACCCATATAATTTTATCGATTTGCCAAAATCTTAAACAATTTTATTAACCGCAAAATAGATAAACATGTAGTTTTACAAGCTAATACCTATATTTAAACTATGCAGAAAATTAAACACACCCTATTGTTTTTAGGCGCTATGCTATTTTTAAACGTTGCGTTTGCGCAAACCGCTCCTGACACTACCAAAAATACCGACCCATCGCTAAATGGTCAGTATCAGTTCATGTTAAAAAAGTCTAAAAGTTTGTATGGCGCAAAGTTGATTAATCCAAACCGCTTATCCTCCTTATGGAAAAGTGTTAACGATACGCTAAAAAAGGAACGCAAGCAATTGCAGGAAGCCAGGCAGGAAATTAAAGCACAGGCTGGTAATATTTCGAGTTTAAAAGGTGAAGTTACGGGAAAAGAAAGTTCACTAGCCAACGCTACGGCCTCAGTCAACGAAATTAAGTTTTTAGGAATTTCATTTAATAAAGGCACTTATAATACCATTGTTTGGAGTATTATTATTGTGCTGGGCATCGGTTTGGCTTTTGTTATTTTTCAATCTGGAAAGTTAAGGCATGAGGCCAAATATAGAACTGAACTTTACCAGGAAGTGGCCGATGAATTTCAGGCACATAAGGTAAAGGCAAAAGATAAAGAAATGAAACTTGCGCGCGAATTGCAGGATGAGCGTAATAAATGGGATGAAGGCAGGGGAAGATAAAGTCTATCCACAAATCAATTCGGATTTTTTTGCTTCCGGAACCATACCAAGAAGATCTAATTTAGTGTCAGATGGTAACATCTGACACCGCTAATAGGATGTATTTTAAATGTTTTGATGGCGTTTAGACAGGTTCAAGGTGACAAATAAATGTAAAATACAATTTATAACAAAGCCTTTATTTTTTTAGAAAAGCAGGGCTCGTGTTCATTCGGTCTACCAGACCTTCAATTTGCTATAGTTCCGATGAAACCTGTGAAACAAGCAAGCACACCATACAAACAAAAACAATACTTAAATCGGGAGCTGACGCTACTGTCGTATTTATTACACGCACAGAAGTACCATTTGGGGCACTAAAACCCGATCCCAATCCCTTTAATTTGAAAAAGAACTTCCCTCTCGCAAAAAACTACTGCAACTGCCTTCTAAAAAATAACGATTTGAAAAAAGATGATTTATCAAGTTAAAACGACTACGTTTCTGAAGGGAATGATATCCCCTTAATATTCCGGTATAAATCTACAGCATATAGGTCTGTCATTCCAGAAACAAAGTCTAACACACTTTGTATAATAGAATAAATATCGGTCAAATCGGTATGATATTGCTTAGGAATAAGTTTGACCAGTTTTTTATAATAGTGCGTATTGTTATGAATAAGTGCAGGCACAAACTCTTCTAATAAACCGGCCATAATTTTATAACCTGCCACTTCTTTCTGTATTACCGAAGAGAAATTGTAGATACGCTCTACTGAGATTTTTTCTACAGCTTTCCATGCTGAGATATAAGGTTCGGGTAGTAAATCGGTTAAGCTATAGTTAAGATCACCCTTTAATAGCTTTTCCTGTTCCCTAAAAAATATGGCTGCACATTGGTTTGTTAAGGTATTAATAGCTTTAGCACGAAGCAAACCAATTTTGGCATCATCGTCTTCGTAATCGTTTTTTAAACGCTCTTCTATTGTTGTTGAATTGGCAAAAGGTAATAGGAAACCTTTTACTTCTTCATAAGAAAGTATCTTAAGGCGGTGTGCATCCTCCAAATCGATGATGCTATAACATATATCATCTGCAGCTTCTACCAGGTAAACCAATGGGTGGCGTTTATAGATCAGGTACTCACTATCTTCCTGTGCCAGGTGAAGTTCGGTAGCAATCTTTTTAAAACTCTCTTCTTCTGACTGGAAGAAACCGTACTTTTTACGATGTAGCATACCTTTCTGTTTGCCGGCAATTGAGGCACATGGATATTTGGCTATAGAGGCCAAAGTAGAATAGGTGAGCGCATAAGCATCATTCCCCTTTCCCTTTAGTGGATGGGTAAGGATGCGGATGGCATTCGCATTTCCTTCGAAATTGATTAAATCGTGCCATTGCGATTCACTCATTTCTTTCTGATAAACCTTACCATCACCATCGGTGAAATAGCGCGAGATGGCCGCTTCTCCGGAATGTCCAAATGCCGGGTTACCCAAATCATGCGCTAGTGCAGCGGCAGCCACAATATTGCCTACTTCATTAATTAATGGAACATCTTTAATGAGTTGCGGTTGGTGCTCTTCTATACCTTTTAAAAATATATTTGCCATGGAACGGGCTACACTGGCCACTTCTAAACTATGTGTTAAACGGTTGTGTACAAAAACGCTTCCAGGCAAGGGAAAAACCTGTGTTTTATTCTGCAGTCTTCTAAATGGAGATGAAAAAATCAACCGGTCGTAATCACGTTGAAAATCTGAGCGTGCCCGATCTGTGCTGGCACCATATTGCTCTTGTCCGTATCTCTTATTAGAAAGTAAATATTTCCATTCCATTTATTCCGTTGGCATTTAAAATTTGGCGCAAGTTAAACAAAACGCGAAAATGGTTAAGCATAAAACTTCATGTAAAGTTATATTACAGTTATTGAAAGATTATTTATATTCGGCAAAAAATTAAACAAACAAATAATGAAAAAAATCTTATTAACGCTATCTATTTTATGCTGCTTTACGGTTTTGACCAAAGCGCAATTTGAAGGCTCGAAGCAAATTTTTGAAAGTCCGAAATTGAAGGAAACGATCAAAACACACAAAATTGTAGCCATTTTACCTTTCGAAGTAAAAATCTCTTACAGGAAACAACCAAAAAATTTTAATGCAGAGGCGAACAAAAGTCAGGAAGAATCAATGGCCAGGTCTATCCAGTCCAGTATGTACACTTTTCTGTTAAGAAAAGCTTCAGACTACACCGTAACTTTTCAGGATGTTGACAAAACAAATATCCTGTTAAAAAAAGCTGGTGTTTTAAGTAAATTAGACGAAACAACTAAAGATGAATTGGCCAAAATACTTGGTGTTGATGCGGTGATCGGTGGCCGTTTCGAAACAGAGCAAACGAAATCAGAAGCCGGTGCCATTGCCTCAGCAGTTTTATTTGGAGGTTTCGGAGGAAAATCCGGAACAGGTACCATGTTCTTAACTATAAATAATGGATCAGATGGCGAATTATTGTGGCGTTTCTTTAAAACAATGGACGATAACATATTAAGCTCTACTGATGATATGGTAGAACGGATGATGCGAAAAATATCAAGGAATTTTCCTTATAGAAATTAAAGCGAAGGCAGATAGCAATATCTGCCTTTTTTATGATCAGCTATTATAGATTTATCCTTGTTCAAACCATTTAGCCCCTGCCCTGTTTATTTATAAAGCGATAATAACATGAAAACAAGCATATATAATAAAAACGATCATACAGAAGGTTATGTAGGATCAGGAGATGAACAATCAGAAAAATCTGATGTACAAAAAGCTTTTGAAGATGGTAATGATACTAATGTGGTAAGCAGTTATGGCAAAGAGCCTGGCGAATTGATTAAAGGCAATCCTTTAGCTAAAGACGGGTTAGATAACTCCGGCACACAAGGCAAAGATTCACTTAGTGATGATGCCTATAACAGCGCTGACAGAAAGCCAACAGTAAAGAGCGCAGAAAGCCATACCGGAAGTTCATCTGAAGACTTTAAAACGAAAACCGGTATTAAAGAAACTGATGAAAACCGCGCTTTAGATACAGGAATTTAAAGAGATCATTCGTCTTAAGCAATATACATAACTTCAATAAAAAAGTTTCTGAACATCTAGAAAGGAATATGAAGCTTGAAAACAAATACTGGAATATGATTAATGAGTGCTTTATAATATTAGTAATAAAGCATTAGAAAAATTGATATAAATCAATCTATTAAAACTATATTCCTTGTGAATTGATTTTAAGTTTTGGAAATTTGTATTGCTGTAGGATTCGCGACAAAATTAAACTTATCATTAACTAACTACTTAAGGGCATTCGCTACTTAATTAAAGCATTGCAGTTGTCGAATTCTAAATTACTTCCATCTACCGGAAAATGCATAAATATTATAAAGGGATTATTCTACGAGGATAATCTCTTTATAATTAAATCATAAATCTTTCCCACGCAAACCTTTCTCATCATTCTTGTTTCTGTTTCCAATATCTTCTCCCTGGCTTAAATTTGAATTGGTTAAATTTTCATTTACGCTCCGAATAGGATCATTTTCTGTATTCACTGAATGTGGTGTTTCTGGCTCATCTTTACGCTTAAAATCAGCTCTTTTATGCCCATAGGTAGCCTCTCCATTATCCCATTCTATATGATCCTCATTACTGTTAATGTCCTCATTAGGATCAATATTTTTGTTTTCATTACTTTCCATAGCGATTTATTTTTGTAGACATCCTCTTATAATAACAATAGATATCCTAGAAAGGTTTAATTTGAAAGTATTTGTTGTACTATAAAGCCTTTTACTTTATTTTATCGGTGTCAATCATTTGTGTTAGCTCACGCCTTTACTTTGATCTATCTCTGTACCACTATCCAAATCATCTTTAGATGAACCATTTTCATCCCGGTGCTTTGGTGGATTTTCCATCCTGCTTTCTTCTAGTTCAGAAAAATCACCACCTTTTTGATTGGCTACCTCTCCGTGTGAAGAAGGTTTATCTTTCTGTTCGTCCTTAGGATCAGCGAAATCCTGTCCTTCAACAGGCAATCCTTCTTGTTCTTTATCTTTACTTGTCATACCAGTACAACCAGTCAGCTGAAGTTTTGTTTTAGAATTAGGGCTATACGAAAAAAGGTCCCGATTTGCATCGGGACCTTTCCTTTTCTTTTAAAATCAATTAAACTTTGATTTCAACTTCAACACCGCTAGGTAATTCAAGTTTCATTAAAGCATCAACTGTTTTAGAGTTAGAGCTATAAATATCCAATAAACGTTTGTAAGCGCATAATTGGAATTGCTCTCTAGCTTTTTTGTTTACGTGTGGAGAACGTAAAACAGTAAAGATTTTTTTCTCTGTAGGAAGTGGAATCGGACCACTTACCACTGCACCCGTAGGTTTAACAGTTTTTACGATTTTTTCAGCAGATTTATCTACTAAGTTGTAATCGTAAGATTTTAATTTAATTCTGATTCTTTGGCTCATCTTATTTTTAATTATGGTTTCCTGTTAGAGCTATTAACAACAGAAACCGGATTTATCTTGAGTTTTGCGTTAAGCGTTTTGCGTGCGGCGAAAATCATCGCTAAACGCAAAACGCTATCCGCTTAACAAATACTAGTCTTCAGATTTAATTCTTCCTTTAGATTTAGCTACTACTTCATCCTGAACGTTTTTAGGCGCTGGCTCGTAGTGGTCAAATTCCATGGTAGAAGTTGCACGGCCTGAAGTGATGGTACGTAACTGCGTTACATAACCGAACATTTCTGAAAGTGGAACTAATGCTTTAATTACCTGAGATCCATTACGGGTATCCATACCTTGTAACTGACCACGACGACGGTTCATATCACCGATAACATCACCCATGTTTTCTTCAGGGGTTAAGATTTCGATTTTCATGATAGGCTCCATCAAAGATGGTCTACATTTAGGTAAAGCCTCACGGTATGCCATACGGGCTGCAAGCTCGAATGATAAAGCATCTGAATCGACTGCGTGGAATGAACCATCGATCAAACGTACTTTCATATCAGGAAGTGGATAACCAGCCAATACACCGTTAGACATTGCAGAAGCAAATCCTTTTTCAACTGAAGGGATAAATTCACGAGGAATTGAACCACCTACAATTTCATTTACGAATTGTAAACCACCTTTTTCAAAGTCAGCATCAATTGGAGAGATTACCACTTTAATATCGGCGAATTTACCACGACCACCTGATTGTTTTTTGTAAACTTCACGGTGTTCAGTCGTACCGAAAATTGCCTCTTTGTATGCTACCTGTGGCGCACCTTGATTAACTTCTACCTTAAATTCGCGTTTTAAACGGTCAATTAAGATATCTAAGTGAAGCTCACCCATACCAGAAATTACAGTTTGACCAGTTTCCTGATCTGTCTGAACTCTGAATGTAGGATCTTCTTCAGCTAATTTAGATAAGCCCATACCTAATTTATCTACGTCAGCCTGAGTTTTAGGCTCAATAGCTAAACCGATAACCGGCTCAGGGAAGTTCATCGATTCAAGAACGATTGGATTTTTCTCTTCGCAAAGTGTATCACCAGTTTTGATATCTTTAAATCCTACTACAGCAGCAATATCACCAGCAGCCACATTAGGCACAGGGTTTTGCTTATTAGCATGCATTTGGAAGATACGTGAGATACGCTCTTTACTTTCTGAACGGGTGTTGTAAACGTAAGAACCAGCTTCTAAATTACCTGAGTAAACACGGATAAAACATAAACGGCCTACAAATGGGTCAGTTGCAATTTTAAATGCTAAAGCTGCAAATGGCTCATTGATGCTTGGTTTTAATAAAACTTCTGCACCTGTATCTGGGTTAGTACCTGTTACACCTTCTGAATCAAGAGGTGAAGGCAATAATTCCATTACGTAATCCAACATGGTCTGCACACCTTTGTTTTTGAAAGATGAACCACATACCATAGGAACGATTTTAGCATCTAAAACAGCTGCACGTAAAGCGTCTAAAACTTCGCGTTCAGTGATGGTTTCAGGAGCGTCGAAGAATTTCTCCATTAGAGACTCATCATAATCAGCAACTGATTCTAATAATTTTTCTCTCCACTCAGCAACCTCATCAACCATATCATCAGGGATAGGCACTTCAGTAAAGGTCATGCCTTTATCATGCTCATTCCAAACGATACCACGGTTGTTGATCAAATCAACCACACCTTTGAAGTTATCTTCAGAACCGATAGGTAATTGCAAAGGAACTGCATTGCTACCTAACATATCTTTAACTTGCTTAACAACTTTTAAGAAGTCAGCACCAGAACGGTCCATTTTGTTAACGAAACCGATACGGGCAACATTGTAGTTGTTAGCTAAACGCCAGTTCGTTTCTGATTGAGGCTCAACACCATCAACAGCCGAAAACAAGAACACTAAACCATCTAATACACGTAACGAGCGGTTTACCTCTACGGTAAAATCCACGTGTCCTGGTGTATCGATAATGTTCATGTGATAGTTCTGGTTTCTGTATTTCCAGTTAACTGTAGTTGCAGCAGAAGTAATGGTAATACCACGTTCCTGCTCTTGTGCCATCCAGTCCATTGTTGCAGCACCTTCGTGCACCTCACCAATTTTGTGACTTACACCAGCATAATAAAGGATACGCTCAGTTGTTGTGGTTTTACCCGCATCAATGTGAGCCGCGATTCCAATATTTCTTGTAAATTTTAAATCTCTTGCCATGTTATGTTTTTGATTTATCTGATTTTAAATGATTACACCGATTATGTAAAAACAAATCGGTGCAATTTATCTAATCAGTATAATCTTCTAATTAAATCTGTGTAATCTTACTAATCTGTTAATTCTAAATTAGAATCTGAAGTGAGAGAACGCTTTGTTAGCCTCAGCCATTTTGTGCGTATCTTCTTTCTTCTTAACAGCAGCTCCTTCACCTTTAGCAGCAGCTACGATTTCACCAGCTAATTTCTCTTTCATGGTTTTTTCACCACGACGACGAGCGTATAAAATTAACCATTTCATACCTAAAGCTGTTTTACGCTCTGGTCTAACTTCTGTTGGAACCTGGAAGTTAGCACCACCAACACGACGAGATTTAACCTCTACAGCTGGCATAATGTTAGTTAACGCGCGTTTAAATACTTCTAAACCGTTTTCACCTGCTTTTTTCTCAGCAATTTCAACAGCATCGTAAAAAATTGAATAAGCGATAGATTTTTTTCCATCGTACATCATGTTGTTTACAAAACGGGTTACCTGAACATCATTAAATTTTGGATCAGGAAGAATAATTCTCTTTTTTGGTTTTGACTTTCTCATTTCTTATTTCCTCCCGATTATTTTTTCTTTCCTTTTGCAGGTGCAGCAGCTGCTTGACCTGGTTTAGGACGTTTAGTACCATATTTAGAACGACGTTGGTTACGACCAGCAACGCCTGATGTATCTAATGCACCACGGATGATGTGGTAACGTACACCTGGTAAATCTTTAACACGACCACCACGGATCAATACAATAGAGTGCTCCTGTAAGTTGTGACCTTCTCCAGGGATGTAAGCATTCACCTCTTTACCGTTCGTTAAACGAACACGGGCTACTTTACGCATTGCTGAGTTTGGTTTTTTAGGGGTAGTGGTGTACACACGTGTACATACACCTCTTCGCTGTGGACAGCTGTCCAACGCTGGAGACTTACTCTTGAACTCCAGTGCTACTCTACCTTTTCTAACTAATTGTTGAATGGTTGGCATTGTGCTTTTTTATGTTTTTTATTTAAAAAATTTACCGCTCCCCCGGCATCCTTGCAGATAGCCCATAAAACGGACTGCAAAAGTAGAACAATTCTTTTTAAAAATCAAGGGGTTAGCGTAAAAAGTTTTCAGTTTGCACTTATCAGTTTTCAGTTGAGGATTAAGGAGTTGCAGTTCTTCCTTTCTCTTGTCGTCATTGCACACTGAAGTGGAGGCAATGATGGTGGCGTGAAGCAATCTTTCTCATATTAAATACTCAAGGCATCCTTGCATGTTTCATGATTATTAAACTCTTATTTGGAAAGCAACTTCCGCCACTCTTAGATTGAGTTCGGCCCAATATTATTAAGTTAAGGGATAAATTGAAAAAGATGTCACCTTGAGGGATCGTCTCATTGCTGAGAAGGCTTTTTCAGCCGACAAAGCAATCTTTATAGCAAGGATCAATTAGCATGATAGATTGCTTCGTCGTTCCTTCTCAGCAATAACGACATTTTTTGGAGTTCGTTTGGATAGCGTAGTCAAAGTTTATCAATCTCAAGTCTTCAACTACGCTCAGACTGACGAACGCTTTACTTAACTTAATAACATTGCACTACGGGTGAATAACAACCTATTAAGATTCAAAAAAAAAGTCCTCCAGTTTTACCTGAAAGACTTTCCTTTTTTAAGCTTTAGCTACTTTTTTTGTGTGTTTTTTATGATGATGTTTTTTATGACCTTTTTTTGTCATTGATTTTTCTGTAGTTGGTTTTGCAGGTGCTGCAGTTTGCGCGTTAACGGTGGCGAAAGTAAACATGGCTAATAAAGCGATGCTCAAAACTTTAATTGCTTTCATTTTCGAATTGATTAATAATGAATAAACCTTGTTATTTTGTTGATTAAATCTCGAAAATCAAAATGAAGATTTAATGAATAATTAATTAGTGAATTACTGAATGTTTGAATGCAATAATAATTGAGTGATATTTAGCTCCTTACGGCAAATCGAATGAGAAAGTATAATTGAGTCTTTTCCCTCTCAAAATATACTCAGAAACCACTTTACCATCTACCAATATTTTATATTCGCCTTTAGCTTCTTTTTTGGCCACAGCCAAAGTTTTAAGCTGAACAGGCGTGCCTTTTTTTAAGGTAACCCTTTTTTCCCAGATTCCGTTCACGCCTTTAAGTGCTGTCTGTTGTTCATTTTCATCGGTATAAGTTACATCTGCCGTTAAGCCCTCGCCAAAACTGGCCTGGTACACAACATGATGAGTTTCTTTTTGAGGAATATCTAATTTACCCTTAGACATGGAATAAACTGTGGTCATCACGCCAAGAGCGCAGCTGCTTAAAGCAATGATCAGTAAAAAACTGTAGAAAATATTTTTCATTTGGTAAGGTTTAGATCAAGATGACGACGTTTTAAAGAAAAGGTTGCAAGGAAAAGAAATGATTAAGTAAGAAAATATTGGATTAGACTAGCCTATTCACTCATTTTATTATTCAAAATTCATTCTAAACCCACTCATTCCATCATTTACTAAACGTATCGAGATATAAATCTTCTACCTTTTTTCTGGCCCAGGGCATTCTTCTTAAAAACTTCAAGCTCGATTTGATCGTTTGATTGTTATTAAAACAATCGATCCTGATCAATGATCCCAATTTTTCCCAACCATAATGTGAATGGAGGTCGGTTACTATTTTTTCTAACGTGATACCGTGTAAGGGATTGTTCTTTTGCTGTTCGGCCATTTTACAAAGTTAAGGCAAAATTATTAGGGTTTATACTGTGCCTTCCAAACATTTGCACCACCGCAATCAGGATCATTTACTTTGTGGCTGATCACCTCAAATTGGTTTACCTGAAGCAAGTCCAGATATTCAGCTGTAGCCAATGAGGCATGAAAAAGGTTTTCGCCCCCGTTCATGCCCCACACTTCTCCCTGCTCCGTTCCGGATGTAAACAGTAAAATACCGTTAGCCTTTAAGTGACGCTTAAAAATGGCAAACATATTGGGCTGGTCATCAGCCGGAAGATGAAAAAAGCTATGCCAGGCAATAATAACATCAAATTTTTCATCCAGATCCAGTTCTCGCATATCCTTAATCAGAAACCTTGTGGCTGGGAAGTTGGCCTTAGCTAATTCGATCATGAGCGCACTGGCATCAACGCCTAAAACATTGATGCTATGGTTAATAAAATATTCCAATATAGGTTTCCCATCACCGCAGCCCAGGTCTAAAACCTTTGCATCAGGCGGAAGGCGTTCGAAGATATCATTTAAGTAAGCTTTTTCTACCGAATCGGTGTAACGGTTTTCGGCAAACCAGCGACCTATCTTATTGTAAACTTTATAAACGTTTTTACGCTCTCCTTTTTCCATCCTTAAAATTTCGATACTGATTAGTGTTAATGTAGAGCTTTAAAACATCCAGCAGTTAGTGATGCCTTCGCAACACTAAGTTAATCATATTTCTATTTTTTTGGAAACAAACGTGCTGTGGTACTTGGCAAATGCAGCCCTGCCATCCGCTTTATTCCGTTGTACTTCATGCCCGCTACTGTCAGGTTTAGGATGAAAGGCCTGCTCCCGA